>JBEKRV010000026.1:0-49414 GCA_049517675.1 Acidimicrobiales bacterium | reverse complement strand
ATGACCCGATGGTCGACGACGTCGCGTCCAACGAGTCACCATGACCGGATCGCCCGCTCAGTCACCCCGAAATACGGCATCAGACTGTCTGCGAATGGAGCCGTGAAGAGGGCGGGCTAGCGATCAATGACTCTGTTGGGATGAAGAGGCATCTTGTGGCTAGGAACAAGTGCGGACCTGAAGCACGATCGCACTGGACAGGGTGCCTTCCCCACCGTTCCCGTCCGTCAGAGCCCCTCAGCCTCACCCCTGCCTTTTTCAGCACTCGCCGAACCGCTCTGGGATCTCGCCCCAGTTGGGCACCTATATCGATCGAAAACATCCAGACGGAGTAGAGCCTGACAGCCATCTGCACCCTGGGGCTGGCATGGGACGATTCCGACGTATGCGAATCCGTTGAAGCTCGAATTACCTCGAAGCACTTTGACTTGGCGTGCTCCTCTCCATGACGGTGGCCATACCGGCATTAGTCGTCAACATGTGTTGCGCTTCGTCCTGACCAGCTCCACAAGGTGTGCGGGCAACATTCGGACAACTCTGATCCTCATGGTTCCACTTGAGGATCATCCACCGTCGACGGGCGTCCGCTCAACTCCCTACAATCGGGGAGCGAATCTGAAGTGACTAGGCGGAGGACATTCCATGGCAACTACAGACGGCGCCGCAACAAGTGCGGACCTGTGGGCGCTCCTCACGACTGACCGTAGCGTGCAGCCGGATACGTATGACAAGACGTTGTGTTCGGACCTGGCGGACCTGCTCGGTCTCGAACCAGACGACGATCTTGAGGCCGAACTAGTCCGGGCTGCTGTACCGGTCGAGACTTTCGTTCGAGCCTTCTTTGCCGTCGCAGCACCATACGTCATGATGTGGTCGGATCTGCTGCGCCTCTACGAACTAGCTGGGGCAACTGCAGGAGGAGACAATTTTTGGGTCGAGTACAACTTCGGTCCCGACGACGACGCATTAAACTTTGATCTGGGCCATTTCCGTGCACTCGTCGCAATGGCACAAGAGCTCATGGCGCCGCATTGGTTCAGCGCCGAGACGGCGTCGACCGACCTGTGGAGACTGACCGGAGCTTTCGCAGAGGTAACCACGAATCATGCTTACGACTCAGGACCGGTAGGCGATGCAGAAGTGGATGCCTTCATCGCTGCGTGCCGAGAGGGTGAGTGGCCGAGCCTGCTACCTCCGATGCCCGAGGTGGGCGATCCGGTATTGGCCGAGCTAATTGCAGAGGCCTGGCAGGTGGCAGGAACCTTCCTGAGCGCCGTGCGAGCTGTGTCCTCCACCCATGAGTCTCTACGGGAGGTGGGGACGAACGACGGACGCGAGCATTGGGGGCTCACGACGCAACAGCTGTGGTTGATCGAAAGCGACTTCTGGCTCCCAACGTTTGTCGCCACTGCCGTCGCGGGAGTCCGGAATCTTGTTCCGCAAGTAATCGCGGGAGTGACTGGCTTACTCGATTCCACTCTCGAGCCGTTCCGAAACACCGATGACCGCAATAGGACGACCACCGAGCGGCTGCAAGAGTTCCTCGCCCTGCCATTGTGGAAGTACCGACATGAGCTGTTTTCGAACTGGGTGTGCACCGTCGTCATAGACAGCTTGAAGGATCAGGCCCCTCGGGTACATGTCACGGAGAACTCAATTGTCTTTCGGTTTGGTGGAACCCACCTGGCCACATTCGACAGTTTCTCCCCCCGCCTCCACCTATGGACCGAGATCCGATCGGAGTTGGCGGACCCGGTCGGTGCTTCACGAATGTCTGCGATCCAACCCGACATTTCACTGGTATTCGATCCGATCACCTCGCCGGATGCGCGACCGATGGCAATCGAGTGCAAGCAATACCTAAAGAGCGACAACAAGAACTTTGCCGATGCACTCACCGACTACGTCCGCGGACTTCCCAAAGCACTTGTTCTTCTCGTTGACTACGGGCGAGTTCGTCCCCAGAGCGTGCTCGACAAGGTCCCAGGCGATCTTCGCGGTCGGGCTCGGGTGATCTCTGAACTCAGACCAGACCGTCGGGATGCGCTCGACGCATTCCGGATCGCCATCCGATCCCGATTTGACCTCGATGCACCAAGGTCGGAAACTCGGCAACCCTTCGCCGGGCAGGGCCTGATCTCACTGACCTGGACATCCCCGCCGGATGACTTAGATCTCCACGTAAAGGTGCCCACCCCGGCCGGTGAAGTTACCGTTAGTTACCAGAACCCCGGGGATCGATCTGACGAACCCTATTGCACCCTCGAATCGGACGTGAGGATGGGTCCCGGTCCAGAAACAGTAGTCGTGCATCAGTGGCTACCCGGTCGCTACGGCGTCAACGTCCAGCAGTTCTCGTCAGGGGGCTCGGTCCAACCGGGACAAGCATCGATAGACATTGTCACTCCCAGTGGGTCACGCCACTTCGAGTCTCCCAGTTTCGGACCAGGCGACATTTGGAACGTCTGCACAATTGACGGTCCCAGCGGAGAGATCAGCGCCGTGGACTAGCTGATCCTCTCAGTCATGATCGCCTGCCCTTGGTTAGTCACGGATTGAGCGTCTTGCTGACCTTTCGCAGATTGTACACCCATGAGAACAAGTAGATAGCCAAGAGATACGTCAAGACTGTTACAAGAACAATGGAGGTCTGTACGGGATCATACTTTTTAAACCCACTCCATTGATACCTGCCGAACGCGCGAATGGCGTGATCAATCGCTAAGACGCTGCTCGGAGTGAATACCAATGCCACGGATAGAGCAGCAAGAGCTAGAGGCCATGCCTTGATTCTCAATGCTTCACCAACTTGCGCTCGCTCTGGTTCGGCATCCGTCAGAAGATCTGGAATCTCAACATTCTTGGCCGCCGTTAGCTCCGGATACCAGATACCGAGGAGGACGCCGACAATGGCAAATAGCAGACTCTCCGATGAGAGCAGGTCACCGTAGTTCGTCAAGGCTGCTTGGGTGCGATCTCAAAATGCTCGCACAACGCTTGGTATGCAGATGGTTCTAGGTGGTAGCTAGCAGCGGTTCCGGCTCGCCTCACAATCGTGGGAAGAATTCCGTTGATGATTCCCAGCTGCCGATTCATCGTCTCCACCAACGGCTCGGAATTGATGACGACCTTCCAGCCGTGGGTGTCAGGTTCTACGTCGCCTAGAACCTGAGCGATTGTCTGCGCAACCTCGCTGATCAATTCGTATTGGAACTTGGCAACGGTGGCACGAATCAAGGCTCGGCTTCCCGTCGTTGACTTTTGGAATAGAGCGCTGACTCGTTGTTCGTCGGGAAGGTTACCCCCAAATGCGTGTTTGGTGAGCAACAGGAGCCGGTACTCGAGGACATCGCTGCCCCGAGTGAAGACCCGCTGACCTAAGAACATCCGAATGTACTCCTCAAGCGCAGCTGAGGCGAAGGTCTCAAGCATGCCAGGCAGCTCGTTCACGCCGCATCCGAGGATGGCTGCCAACTGTGCGGCCTCGTCGTCGGACAGGTTGGCGTCGGCCCCGACTGGTATTGCCACGTCCACCTCCGTGCTGAATGGCGATTGAAGCATAGGCTAATGCAAGCGGTGTTACGAAGGCCGACTTCGCCTGCGACTGCGAATGTAAACGCTGATCGAAAAGGGGAGCACCTGAGACTCAAAACGCGCTGATCCAAAAGGGGAGCACCTGACCATCCCCGTGCTCGTTCGACCCCATCCACAGGCTTCTCGCCTGAGGGTCGAGCGAGTGGACGGGAGAAGGGTGCACACCGACATGGAGATGTGGACGGAGATCCGGCGCAAGGTGTTCGTCGAGGGCGCGTCGAAGCGGTCGATCAGGAGGGACTACCGGGTCAGCGCCCGGACTCTGGAGAAGATCCTGGCCAACGCCGAACCGCCCGGCTATCGCCAGAAGGCACCTCGCCCGAAGCCACAACTGGGTCAGTTCCTGGGCGTAATCGACGAAATCCTGCTCGCAGACCGGGACGCCCCGGCCAAGCAGCGCCACACCGCCAAGCGGATCTTCGAGCGCCTGCGTGACGAACACGGGTATGTCGGCTGCTCATCCCAGGTCCGGGCCCAGGTGGCCAGGGTCAGGAAGCGCCAGAGGGAGGTCTTCGTCCCGCTCTCCCACCCGCCGGGCGAGGCCCAGTTCGACTTCGGCGAGGCCACCGTGATCATCGGCGGTGAGCGGATGAAGGCCGCGCTCTCGGTCATGACACTGCCGTACTCGGACGTCTTCCACGTCTCGGCCTACCCACGCGAGTGCACCGAGACCTTCCAGGCCGGGCACGTGGCCGCTTTCGAGTTCTTCGGCGGGGTGCCCACCCGCACCAGCTATGACAACTCCAGGATCGCCGTGACCAAGGTGATGGGACGCGAACGCGAGCTCACCCGGGAGCTCCTGCGCCTGGAGAGCCACTACCTCTTCGCCCACCACTTCTGCCGGGTGGCCCGGGGGAATGAAGAGGGCCACGTCGAGAGCCTGGTGGGCTTCGGACGGCGGAACTTCCTGGTCCCGGTGCCGAGCTTCGACTCCTTTGCCGCACTCAACGCCCACCTGGAGGCCTCGTGTGTGGCTGACATGGCCCGATCGGTGCGGGGCAAGCCGGAGGGGAAGACCGAGCGCCTGGAGGTCGACCGGGCCGCCATGCTCGCACTTCCCGTCGAGTCCTTCGACCCACGTCGGGTCGCCCAGGCCAGTGCCAACTCGCTGTCGCTCGTGCGCTTCGACCGCAACGACTACTCGGTGCCGACCGCCCACGCCCATCACGAGGTGACCGTCCTCGGCGGTGTCGAGGAGGTCCGCATCGTCTCAGGCACCGAAGTGGTGGCCCGGCACCCCCGGTGCTGGTCGAAAGAGGAGATCTCCTTCGACCCCCGCCACTACCTGGCCCTTCTGGAACGCAAGCCCGGCGCGCTCGATCACGCCCGTCCCCTGGAGAACTGGGACCTGCCTGCGTGCTTCGGACACTTGCGTCGGCGCCTGGAGGCAGACCTCGGGTCGGCAGGCACCCGGGAGTACATCAAGGTGCTGCGCCTGATGGAGCGGGCCTCGCTCCGCCAGCTCACCGGAGCCATCGAGGCGGCGCTGGCCATCGGGGCGACGAGCGCCGACGCCGTTTCTCTCATTTTGTTCCACCGCGAGGAACGTCCCATCGGCCTGTTCAGCCTGGACGGCCATCCCCATCTCCGGTCCTTCGTCATCGACCCACCCGATCTCGGTGCCTACAGCACCCTGACCCAGATAGGAGCAAGTGCATGAAGTCACTGGAAACCAAGTCCATGGTGCTGTTGCACCACCACCTGAAGGCCCTCCGGCTGCCGACCATCGGAGCCGAGTGCGAAAAGGTGGCCCACCAGGCCGCGACCGACAACGTCGACCACCTGGCCTACCTGCTGCAGCTGACCGAGCTGGAACTGCTCGAACGAGAGCGGAAGGCAGCCGACCGTCGTCTGAAGGCGGCCCGGTTCCCGACCATGAAGACGCTCGAGAACTTCGACTTCACCGCCCGCCCGTTGGTGAACAAGATGCTGGTCGCCGAGCTGGCCAGGTGCGAGTTCATCGACAAACGCGAGAACGTGCTGCTGGTCGGGAACCCCGGCACCGGCAAGTCCCACCTGGCCACCGCCCTGGCGGCTGCGGCGTGTGCCAAGGGCTACAAAGTCCGATTCTTCCGAGCCACCGAACTGGTGACCACGTTGATCGAGGCCAGGGACGAGCGCAGCTTCCTTCGGCTCAAGACCCAGCTGGCGAAGTTGGACCTGCTCGTCCTCGACGAACTGGGCTACGTGCCCGCCTCCAAGGTCGGTGCCGAGCTGCTCTTCGACGTGATCTCCACGGCCTACGAGCGGACCAGCCTCATCGTGACCACCAACCTGCCCTTCGAGTCCTGGACCGAAGTCCTCGGGTCCGAGCGGCTCACCGGTGCCACGCTCGATCGGCTCACCCACCGGTGCCGGATCATCGAGACCAAGGGCGAGAGCTACCGGCTCACCGACGCCAAGACCCGGGCCCGCCGGACGAAGCCCACCACAACTGTGGACGAGGCTCAGACCGCCAAGTAGCTTCTGACCGAAGTGCTCCCCGTTTCGACCGGCGCGCGCTCCCCTTTTCGATCAGCATTCACACCGGGCCGGTGCCGGTGTCCCCGAACGCCGTCCGCTGGGGCCGGCGCCTCGGCCGGCCGGCGGCGGCCCGGGCGGCGGCAGCGGCCTGCAGCCGGGGCACCTCCAGCCGCACATAGCCGATCGACAGGGCCCCGAGGACGAGGATCACAGCGAGTGGCACTACGGACAGCCGGCTCGGGTGCTCGGGGTCCGAAAGGCCGGTGGCCAGGAACAGAATCGTGAACAGCACGGCGCCAAAGGTGGCCAGCGGCCGTGCCGTCACCAACCGGAACGGGCGCTCCCTCGTGTCCCGACGGCGCAGAATCAGGATGCACACGGATCCGAGCGCGTAGATGGCGGACTCGATGGCCGCCCCGACGGCCACCAACAGGAGCCACTGTCCTGTGGCGAACACCAGGGCGGCCACCACGGCCGACACGCCGGCTAGGACGCACACGGCCATCCACGGCACGGCGTTGAGGTTGAGCTTGGCGAAGGGGCGGGGCAGCGTGTTCTCGCGGGCGGCCGCGTAGATGAAGCGGGATGCCACCAGGAACCCGCCGTTGAAGGTATTGAGCGCGGTCAGCACGGTGAGCGCCAGCATCCACAACTCGCCGACCGTGCCCAGTGCGGCCCGGCCCATGAGCAGCTGCGGGTAGGCGCTGTGGTGGAGGACGGAGAACGGGACGAGGTGGGCGAGGGCCAGCACGAACAGCGTCGAGACGCCCCAGATGAGGAGCGGGGCGATGAACAGGGCCCGGGTGATCACCTTCGGCGTCCGAGCCTCCTCGGCCGTGGTGGTCACCCACTCGAAGGCGGCGTAGAGGAAGAGGGCGAAGGCGATGGCCTGGACGCCGGAGAACGCGCCCCTGCCGAAGAGGTCGAACGGCTGGTGGAAGGCGTGGCCCACGTGGAAGAGGGCCACGACCGACAGCACCGAGGTCCCGGCCAGCACCGTGTAGGTGACGACCGTCTGGACCCAGCCCGCCATCCGGATCCCGCGCAGGTTGGCGGTCAGCGCCAGGCCGAGCAGCACGGCGATCCACAGGTAGGCGAGGGCGGCAGGCTCGTGGAGGACGTGGCGGATGGCCGCGCCGATCAGGAACGCGTCGGCGGCGATGACAAGCACCACGGTGGTCATGTAGGTGAACGTGACCGACATAGCTGTCCGGCTGCCGACGGCCCGGCCGAGATACAGGCGGATGCCGGCCGCCGACGGGTAGAGCCCGTTGAGCTCGGAGAAGATGCCGGCCACCAGTACGACCAGGAGCCCCCCGATGAGGATGGCGAAGGCCGCCGTGGCCCCGGGTGCGTAGGCCAGGATCGAGACCACGCCCAGGTAGTCGATGGCCGCGAAGGCCAGTCCCGCGGACGTGGCCGTGGCGGTGGCGGTGGTGACCGAGCGGCGCAGTGTGGACACGGCCGGGGTCGCGCTCCCCCCGTCCTCGGTCATCAGCCGCGCCCCATCAGGCGTCGGGCCAGATGACAGCGCTGATGGCGTCGAGCCGCATCACGTCCTCCTGGGACCCCTTCACCGTGATCTCGCCCCGCAGGTACTTCTGCACCGGGTTGAGATCGCCCCAGAACATGTCGCAGAACGTCTCGGAGTGGGTCGTGACCACGATGTCGGGAGTGCCGACGTGCCCGGCCGGCGTGGCCAGGATCTCCCCCCGGTCCACCTCCATCGTGAACAGGATGCCCGAGTCGGAGCACACGAAGTGCAGGATGCGGGTCCAGTCGCGCTGCATCCTCCGCAACCGCTCGTTCCCGTTGCAGCTGACCGTGTAGTCGGCCAGGGCCTCCTCCAGGTCGTCCCAGTCGGCCATCGACCCTCCTCAGCCCGCGGCGCCCGCGGGCGCGCTCGTCCCGGATGCGTCCCGCACCGGCCGCCGTCGGGGCCGGGACGGTGCCGACTCCTCAGGTCCCCCGCCCGCCAGGAGGTCGCCGACGGCCGACTCGAGCGCGGCCAGCAGCAGGTCCACCTCGTCCTCGCCGATCACCAGGGTCGGCATGAGCCGCATGACCGAGGGCTGGTTGCCGCTGTAGATGGCGAGGACCCCGTGGCGGGCGAGGTGGTACGACATGCGCGGCCCGAGCGAGTCCTCGACGTACTGGATGCCCGCCATGAGCCCGCGGCCCCGCACCTCGGTGATCACGTCGGGATGCGCGGCGGCAAGGGCGCCGAGGCCCGCGAGGAGCCGCTCGCCCATGGCCGCGGCGTGCTCGACCAGTCCCGTCTCCTCGATCACGGCCAGGACCTCGAGGGCCACCATGCACGCCAGGTCGGAGCCGCCGAAGGTCGACAGGTGGATGAACGGGTTCGGGATGAGGAACTCCCGGAGGTCCTCGGTGAACACCGTGGCCGAGATGGGCACCAGCGAGCCCCCGAGCGACTTGGCCGTGGTCATGATGTCGGGGACGACGTCGTCGTGGTCGCACGCCCACCACCGGCCGGTCCGGCCGAGGCCGGTCTGGATCTCGTCGAGGACGAGGAGTGCGCCGGCCGAGTCACAGGCGGCCCGGGCACCGGCCAGGTAGCCGTCGGGCGGCACGACGATCCCGCCCTCGCCCTGGATCGGCTCGAGCAGCACTGCGGCGGTCCGCTCGTCGAGGACGGCCACGAGTGCGTCGAGGTCGCCGAAGGGGACCTGGACGAAGTCCGGCATGAGCGGTTCGAAGGGCTGGCGGAACGAGGCGCGGCCGGCGGCCGACAGGGCGAACCCGGTGTGTCCGTGATAGCCGTTGACGGTCGACACCACGGTCGGGCGACCGGTGGCCCCCCGGGCCAGCTTGACGGCGAAGTCGATGGCTTCGCCCCCACCGGTGCCGAACATCGTGCACGACAGGTCGCCCGGGGTCACCTCGGCCAGCTTGGCGGCCAGCTGTGCCTTCTGCTCGGAGCACAGCAGGAAGTTGCCGTTGTCGAGGTGGTCGACGGCGGCGTGGGCGGCGGCCACGATGCGCGGATGGCGTCGGCCGACGTTGAACGAGCCGGCCGAGGTGAAGCAGTCGAGGTAGCGGGTGCCGTCGATGTCCCACACCCAGGGACCCGACCGCTCCCCTTCGATGATGTCGAGCCCGGCGGCCCGCATGACCCGGACCTTCTGCGGATTGAGGTAGGTGGCGAACTGGTCCAGGGCGTGGCGCTTCTCCGTTGTATCCGTCATCGGGATCTGCTCCGACTCGGGGTACGCGGCCCTGGCTCATCGGCGAGCAACAGGCGAACGCTTCTGGCGCGGGAAGGACTCGAACTCACGAACAGCATCCTCACACACGTACTTTGCTCGGTCAAGCCATTTACTCCCCAGCGGCTATTCGAGGCGGGAAAGCACGTCGGCAGCACCCTGGCGGGTCTTCTTGTAGTGGTCCGAATCGAACCCGAGCCACGCGAAGGTCGGCGACGCGTGAGCGAGGGCCAGTACCAGGTGGGCGGCTACTTCCCGGTCCGTCCTGTCGGCGTCGGGGTACGCGTCGCCCAAGGCCTCCTCGAGAAGGTCCTGGAAAGTCCGGTACATGCCGGCCAGGACTTCGCGGGTGGAAGGGGTGTGATAACTGTCGGCAACGAGCTCGTCGACAAGCTGGTTGATCTCGGGCGCTGCAAGGGCCTCGCTGAAAAGCACGTCGAGCTGGGTGGTGATCCGCTCCGTGGGGGGGAGTTCGGCAAGCGACTCGATAGTGAGGGCGGTTACCTGGGTTATGGCTCGTTCGACTGCCGCCTTGATGACCTCGTCCTTGGTGCCGGCGAAGTGGTGCACAGCACTCGGCTGCATACCCGCCTCTTTGGCGATCCGAGAGCGGGTCGTACCGGCCAGCCCGTAGCGGAGGATACACGTCACGACTCCATCGAGAATCTGCTCGACCCGTTTCTCGGTCAGCGGGGGTCGGCCCATCGCACCAGTAAAGCCCAACCCGGCGTATGACAGAGTGCTCCGCAATCCGTGGAGTCTCATTACTGGATTTCGATGCTGCTGTCCCCATATGGAGGGCAGGATGGCAGGTCGGGGATACTCGGCATGGTCCCGACAGACAGCGGGTGCGGCTGGGTCCCGACCAGTGGTGCACGACCTCGTGAGCTGAGGCAGCGCATCCCGATCTGGCCATGCTGTGGGCACGCTTGACTCAATCGCTGCCATGCGCCCCGTGCGACGAGAGGGTCAGAGCGCCCTGAGTGCAGCGATCACGTCTGCCGGCTCCACGCGCACCCGCCAGTCGGCGTTGACGGAGGCAAAGCGCACGATGCCGTCGCGGTCGATGACGAACGTGGAGGGAACGGGCAGCGAGCGACGCCCATCTGCGTTCTGCTCGGCAGGGTCGTTCTGGAACACGTTCACCTGGAGGTCCTCCAGTTCACCGGTGACGTCGAATCGGACCTTGTAGGCCTCAGCGACCGATTGGTCGAGATCACTCAGTACCGGGAACGTGAGCTCCTGCTTCTCGGTCATCGCCAGGCCGTGGTCGGGCGCCTGAGGGCTGATCGCCGCGAGCGTCGCCCCCACAGCCTGAATCTCCGGCAATGCCTGCTGCAGCGCTCGGAGCTGCAGATTGCAGTAGGGGCACCACTCTCCCCGGTAGAAGGTGACCACGACCGGGCCCTTGGCGAGCAGGTCGGCGAGTGCGACCTGATTGCCGTCGGCGTCGCTCAACGCGAACTCGGGTGCCGTGTCCCCGACGGCGAGACCCGGAGCGACACCAGAGGTGGTGACCTCGTCCACTCCCGTCTTGATCCGTCCTGCGATCTCGGTCGGGATCTGTGCGGTGATCTCGTTCAACTGGTCAGCAAGCGCATCCATGATGTCTCCTCAAAGTGGACTATGCAGTCCATACTCACATCAGTAGAGTGGACTGTCAAGTCCACTACTGGAGCCCTGTGTGCCCGGAGCCGACATCATCAACGACCGTCGATCGACGGCGAAGGGTCATGAGACGCGCTGGCGGATCGTCGAGGCGGCGTCCGACTCGATGGTGGAGCGTGGCGTGGCGAAGGTGAGCCTTGACCAATTGGGCCGCCCCACCTCGACCAGCAAGTCGTCGATCACCGGCAGTCGGTGCGTTGTCGCCCGCGAGGGCCCGCTGTCCGCGTACTCACATCGGCCAGCACCCGGAGCAACGCAACAGCGCCGGATCGGATGCGCGTTCTGGCGCCATCGAGACGTTGAATTGTGCGAAGGAGGCCGGAGCGGTGCGATCGGACGCCTGGACTGAGTCGCCATCCGACGCCCGGAGTCTCGACATCCCTCGCATCTGCGGTTCGCTGGACGGATACCCCTGCTCACTTGACAGCTGCTTGCCGGAGAACGGCGGATCGAGCATCCCGACGGGGTCTGCCCGCGTGCCCGCCTCCAGGTCGACTGCTACGCCTCGATCCGCGCCAGAATCCTCTCGACGACTTCTGCACCGTGAGTGTCCTGGAGAAAATGATTGGCCTCGGCGATGGGGTCGAAGGACGCGCCGAGTTGCTCCGCCCACGTCCTGCCCCAATCCTCCGTGAAGATCTGATCCGCACACCCCCAGATGAAGTGGGCGGGCCTGTCCCATGAGAGCAACTCGTTGTAGTGGTGATTCTGCGCCGCCCCGTTCCCGCTGTCGTAGCTGTCGAAGGGGATCGACAGTGGGAACCTCCGCAGGCCATTGAAGGCGGCGTCGGGAAGACCGGCGAATGGAGCGGAGAATCCCCGGTACTCGTCGGCCGCTTGCCCAGTGAGTCCTGGCGATGTGCCCTGGATCAGCGCCGGAAGAATGACCTCGCGACTTGCCAGTCCGGCAGAGAGGACGAGGAGCAAGGCAACGTCCGGACGTTCCCGGTCGAAGAGACCCCCCTCGTGCCAGTTGCGGTTCCAGCTGCGGATTCCCTCGCTGTACTGGTATCCCTCGTGGTGGAGCCAGGTGTTCATGATCACGAGCCGAGAGAACCGCTCCGGCATCGTCACTGCCTGTGCAAGCCCGATAGGGCCACCCCAGTCCTGGCAGACCAGTGTGACATCGGTGAGATCGATCCCGGTGATCAGCGTGGTCAGGACTTCGGTGTGCCGGGCGATCGTGTACCAGTGAGGATCGGTCGGCTTGTCCGATCGGCCGAAGCCGAGATGATCAGGAGCGATGCAGCGATAGCCGGCGGCGACCAGGCCGGGGATCACGTCCCGATAGAGATAGGACCAGGTCGGCATTCCGTGGAGTAGGAGCATGACCGGCCCGGTCCGGGGGCCCTCGTCCACGTAGTGGACCCGCAGGTCTTGCCATGCGTGGTAGTTCGGCTCGTAGGGGAACGAGCCCAGATCGACGAAGTTCTCGTCGGGGGTCCGGATGAAGTCGGTCACGCGCAGTCTCCTCCTTCGGCTGACCCAGTCGCAGACACATGGTCGACTGGTCGGATCAAATGGTGGACCTGCGAGCTACGGCTCGTCTCGGAGCGCCATCTCGGGGTCTGTCGAATGGGAGGGTAGTGCAATCTCCCCTGAGTGGTTGAGCCGCTTGACCGGAGCGGTCGCCCGTTCGACCTCGGAACCGTCGCCGAGTTGGCCCGGTCCACGGACCTGGACTGCGGAGAGAGCCCCGTCATGCGCGGCAGACGCCGCCGTCGATGGTCCGCCTACGAGGTGCTGCTGCGAGAGCCTCGACCATGACGGCGGACCTGCCGCGCCCTCGACCTCGGTGGCCGTACCGGGGCCCCGCCATCGTCCGAGCATGCTCTCGCATCACCAGCACCTCGATCACGTCAGGCAGCGCGGAGTGCTGCGCACGAATCGGTCCCGCAGGTCAGCCGGCAGGCCAGCGACCGGTTCCGAAAGCTTGCCGGCCACCTCGGGATCGTCGGGACCGTCGACGAACCGGCGATGCTGTTCAGCGGTGAGAGCGTTGGCCAGGAGCTTCTCCCGCCCGCCGGCTGTGAACCGGGAGAGCCCGCTCCCTCGAGCAACGGCCTCGGGCGGCTACCTCACTCGTACGGGCAGCGAACCAAACGATCGGATCACGTTGTTGAGCTTCCGTACCGGCGGCCCTGCGAGCTCGATGCGCTCGACGTGCCCGGCGAGTGCTGCGAGGACGGCACTCGCCTCGAGTTTCGCGAGCCCCATCCCCGCGCACGTGTGGTCGCCGAACCCGAATGCCACGTGTCCTGCGTTCGGACGGTCGATATCGAAGCGCTCCGGATCATCCCAACGACGATCGTCGCGATTTGCCGACGCGTAGCTGACGAGCACCCGGGCGCCGGCCGGAATCTGGAACTCTCCGACCAGCGTGTCACGCGTGGTCACCCGGGTGAACCAGCTCACCGGACTCTCGAGACGGATGGCTTCGTCGAACGCCTTCCTGGCGCGCCCCGGGTCTTCCCGAAGGCGCTGCCACTGGTCCGGGTGGGTCGCGAGCAGCCAAATGGCACTTCCGAGACCACTGATGGTGGTGTCCAGGGACGGTCCGAGGTAGTCGATGATCGCCATCGGGCACTGCTGAGCGGTGAGCTCGCCCCGCGCCACCGCGTCTTGGATGCCGGCCACCATCGATCCTTCGGGCGCCTCACTCATGGCAACCCGCCCTGCGAACGTAGCCATCTCCATCAGTCCAGGTACCGCCGCCATCATGCGGTCGTTCGGCGGACCGAAGCAATCGAACGTCGCACCGGCCCAGTCGAGCAGCTTGACCCGGCCGTCCTCCGGCCAGCCCAGCAGATCCGGCAGCCAGGTCGTCGGCAGCACCTCGGCCAGATCCGACACGGCATCGAACGATCCGAGCTCGGCCAGGTGGAGCGCCAATTCCTCGGCACGACGGTTCGCCTCGGGCTGCAGCTGAGCGAGCGCGCTCGGCCGGAGTGGCCTGCCGACGAGCGTACGGAGGTGCCGGTGCTCCTCGCCGTCGCTCATGAGGGTGCTGCCTTGCCCGCCCGCGTTGAAGTCGTCGTTCAAGCCCACGCCGAGACCGGAGCAGAACGTCGCTGCGTCCGACAGCACCGCTCGCACCTCGTCGTAGCGGGTCACGGCATACACGTCATGGGCCTCGAGCCAGACGACAGGGCCGAGGTCGCGCATCGTGCGGTAGTGCTCGTAGGGCTCGGCGAGCACTTCGTCGGAGAACAGATCGACGGAATAGGCAGGAAGCTTCATGGCAACCCCCAGAGGACTTTCGTGAGGAGTCGGCGGAACTCGTCGAGCTCCTCGCGGGTGAGCGCGGACCATTGACGGCTGTGATATGTCTGCAGGGCTGGCGTGACGGATCCGAAGACCCGATGGGCATCCGCCGTGGCTCGAACCAGCACGCCTCGCCTGTCGTCGGGATTTCGCATCCGCTCGACGAGTCCGGCCGCTTCCAACCGATCGATGAGCCTCGTCACGTCTGCCGCCCGCGTCAGGAGTCCGTCGGCCACCGAGCCGACGGACAACCCTGGACCGGTGTCCTCGGCGAGACAGAGATTCCATAGGGCGATGTACTGCTGGTGGGAGATGTCCTCTGTCTGACAGATCGCCTCCATCTCACCGAGGATCCGGTTGGCGAGCACCACGACATTGACGTGCGCCTCCCGTCCGGCGACGACGGCCCGGCTCTCCTTTGGGGGGGTCGCCGTGCGCAGCATGGCCGAACTCTATGTTGTAAAGGATTCCCTTGCAACAGGTATTATCCGGGGAGCCGTCCGCGGCTCGATAGGTGGTCCGGCCGTCCGTGTGGCGCCCAGTCGAGCAGTTGCGGGGCGATGATCTTCGCCCGACCCGAGTGGACTCCGACCGGGCCGGTGAGAGGGATCTGCTGTCCCGGCCACGCCTCGCCCACGACCCCGCGGCAGAGGTCCCGTCCGGCGGTGACCCGATCGCGAGGAGTCCGTCCGGCGTCGGCCCGGTCCGGCACCTCGGCGACCGAACCGGTCAGGGAGATCCCCCTCCCGCCTGTACGGATGCGCGACCTATGCTCGCCAGGTGACACTCGTGCCGCCGATCCCGGCCGCCGTGGATCCGGACGTGCTGGAGAGGGAAGCCGCATACGTCGCCGCCTCCGGAGGGCTCACCTTCCACGTGGGCGACGAGACGGTCACGTACACGGCCGATGGGGCATCAGTGTGCTGCGAGGTCGGCGCGGACACAGGTGCGACCGCGGTCCGCCTGAGCCGCCGCGCCTGGGACGACCTCGTCGCCCAGGCGAGCACCTTCGTCGGCCTCCTCCTCCGTGACGAACTGCAGTTCGAGAGGGGCGGATTCGACCGGTTGGCCGACTGGGAACCCGTCCTCAGATACCTGCACGCCGGGATCCCGCCCTACGATCCGTCCCGGGCGGACTTCGAGGGTCGGGACCCGGCTGCCGCATTCGCAGCCGACACCGACGACTCCGAGCTCGCGTCGCAGCTGCGGACCATGGGCTACCTCCACGTCACCGGCGTCTTCAGCGCCGAGGAGATGGCAGCGGCCAACCTCGAGATCGACCGACTGGCGTCGCTCGCCCGGCCAGGCGACGACCGGTCGTGGTGGGTCACCAGGGAAGATGGCTCCTCGGCCCTGTGCCGTCTCGTCTACACCACCCTCCGGTCTCCTCTCCTCGCCGCGCTGGAGGGCGATCCGAGAGTCCGGCGTCTCGGGACCCTCCTCGACCCGGAGCTCGCGATCGCACCGGACCGGATGGAGGGGACCGCCGTACTGGTCAAGGTGCCGGGCACGACCAACGGGTTGTCCAACATCCCCTGGCACCAGGATTGCGGCACCGGCGGCCACGCCTTCTTCTGCCCCGCGGTCACCGTGGGCATCCAGCTCACCGGTTCGAACGCGGCCACCGGCAACCTGCACGTGGTGCCCGGCAGCCACGGCCAGACGCTCAAGTACCGCTGGCACGATCGCCTCGACGACGTCCCGGTCGTCAGCATCGACACCGCTCCCGGCGACGTCACCGTACACATCCAGGACGTCATGCACGCCTCGCCCGAACCGACCGGGGAGGGCGGTCGTCGCACGATGTACGTCACCCACTACCCCGCCACCCTCTGGGATCACATCGGCCCCGGGGAAGCTCTCAACGACCTCGTGCGCAATCGCACCGAGGAGGTGGCCGACCTCGCCCGGTCGCCATCGCACCGCCTCCGGGGCTCCACCGGCTAGGGATCGAGGACACACGTCCGTTGCGGTCGGTCCAGGTGGGCTACCGTCCGAATGATCCTCCTCTCGGAGGAAGACTGGCGGTCGACATGGGTCCCGACGACAACGACAGGATCGGCGCCGCCACGCCTGTGGCCGTGCCTCTGGAGTTGCACAGCAGGCGCTGGTACGGCCAAGGGCCCTTTTCCTTCGAACACCGGGGTCGAACGATGCAGTCCGGGTTCTCCCTCGCGGACTTCGACGGGAAGCCCGTGGTCGGGATCGTGACCACCTGGTCGGAGGCCAATCCCTGCCACGCCCACCTCCGCGACGTGGCCGACGCGGTCAAGCGGGGCGTCTGGTCGGCCGGAGGATTCCCCCTGGAGATTCCGGTGATGTCCTTGGGTGAGACATTGATGAAGCCGACCACGATGCTCTATCGGAACCTGGCGGCCATGGAGACCGAGGAGGTCCTGCGAAGTCACCCCCTGGATGCGGCGGTGCTTCTGGGCGGCTGCGACAAGACGACTCCGGCCCTCCTGATGGGCGCGGTGAGCGCGGACATACCGTCGATCTACGTGCCTGCCGGGTTCATGATGCACGGCAACTGGAAGGGCAGACGGCTCGGTGCAGCCGTCACCGCGTGGAAGTACTCGGAAGAGCTGGTCGCCGGCGACATCTCCATGGACGACTGGTACGAGATCGAGGACGGCTACGCCTGTTCTCCAGGCACCTGCAACGTCATGGGAACGGCGTCGACGATGACCGCCATCGCCGAAGTGCTCGGAATGACGATGCCAGGAGCCTCCTCGGTTCCGGCCGGCGACGCCCGTCAGAGGCGTTTGGCCGCGGATGCCGGGCGTCGTTCGGTGTCCATGGCCGTCGACGCACTGCGTCCCTCGGACATCCTCAGCGCTGCGTCGTTCCGCAACGCGGTCGTGGCCATGATGGCGCTCGGCGGATCGACCAACGCCACCATCCACCTTCCTGCGATCGCAGGGCGCGCCGGGATCGATGTTCCCTTGTCGCTCTTCGACGAGATCGCCAGAGACGTCCCGGTGCTGGCCGATGTCGAGCCGTCAGGACACTTCTTGATGGAGGACTTCTTCGAAGCGGGTGGCCTGAGGGCCCTGTTGCAGCAGCTACGACCACATCTCGATACCTCGTGCCTGACGGCCAACGGCCGTTCGCTGGGCGAGAACATCGACGGAGCGCGCGTGGCCAAGCCGGAAGTGATCAGGAGGGCCGACGATCCGGTGCAACCGCTGGCACTGGCGGTCCTCCGGGGCAACCTGGCGCCGGACGGGGCCGTCATCAAGGTCAGTGCGGCGAGTCCGGAGCTGTGCCGGCACCGGGGCCCGGCCGTCGTGTTCACGGACCGGAAGGACCTGGACCGCCGGCTGAACGACCCCGGACTCGACGTCACCGCCGATTCCGTTCTCGTCCTGCAGAATGCCGGTCCCCGGGGTGGTCCCGGCATGCCCGAATGGGGGATGATCCCGCTCCCCTTCAAACTCATCCGATCCGGCGTGCGTGACATGGTCCGCATAAGCGACGCCCGCATGAGCGGGACGAGCCACGGAACGACGGTCCTCCACATCGCACCCGAGTCATTCGTCGGCGGACCGCTCGCCCTGGTGCGTGACGGGGACATCATCGAACTGGACATACCCGGCCGGCGGCTCGAGCTGATGGTCGGTCCCGATGAGCTGGCGGCACGGCGCAGGGCGTGGACGGCGCCTCCGCTCCGATTCGAGCGCGGCTGGGGTGCCCTCTACGACCAGAACATCCTGCAGGCGAACGAGGGGTGCGACTTCGAGGTCCTCCGGGGTCGACGAGGGGCACCCGAGCCGGCCATCTACTACTGAGGACCACCCGCCCGGGGGCGGCCCTACGTGCCGGCGTTCCGCAGCTGCGGGATCCGGCGCTTCGCGTCGCGTTCCGATTCGAGAACGGACCTCATGCTGGAGGCAGCCGCCGGATCGTCGAAGACCCGGTTGTGGCGCTCTTCGGGGTCTTCGGTCAGGTTGTGCAGTTCCCAGTCGGACTCGGCCGCCGGACCGAGGAACGGGTTCGGAGTGATCCCCTGCTCGGCGTACCAGTCGTCGAGCCGCTCGTAGTAGTGGTTCAGCTTCCACAATTCAGAAGCGCCACCGTCACCGGTCGGGAGCGTCGCCAGCACCGACTCGATGTTGATCGGCGGCGCGACCGGTTCGAACGGGGCGCCGGTGAGGATGTTGACCTCGGTCACCCCCCGGGTGACGTCGTCCTCGGTCATGAAGTAGATCGGTGACACGAGCGACTCGGGACCGACCTGCCCCCGGACCAGCCGACTCAGGTCCCGCCCCGGAAGGGGCTGGACCTCGTCGTGATGGGCGGCGACGCCGGCGGTCGCCTGCTCCCGGTCGATGCCGGCCAGTCCGAGGAGCGTCGGGACGAGGTCGACGTGGCTGGTCGGCGCATCCACGCCGTCACGTCCGGGTTCGATGCCCGGACCGGCGATCAGCAACGGGACCCGGGTGGCCTCGTCGAACGCGTTGCACCATTTCTGGATCAGGCCGCCGTGAGCGCCGAGCAGGTCACCGTGATCGGAGGTGAAGACGACGATGGTGTCGTCCGCCATCCCCGACTCCTCGAGCGCCTCGAGGATGCGCCCGATGGCCTTGTCCACCAACTTCAGGAGGTAGTAGTAGAGCCTGCGGTAGCCGAGATCGGTGGCGGTCTCGAAGATCATCCTGGGCCAGACCGCCTTGAACGCCTCCTGGCACGCGGGGCGGCCGGTGAACGGGTCCGCCTGGGACGGCGCCTCGGGCACGTCGGGCACCGTGTCGTCCGGCGGTCCGAATCGCAGCATCTGCTCCCACCCGAAGCCCGAGAAGGCGATGTCGTGGGGGTTGACGAAGGAGGCGACCGTCAGCCACGGGCCCTCGGTCCGGGATGCGGCGAGCTCGCCGAACAGCTCGACGACCTGCTCGGCGAAGACCCCGTCGCGCACGGTTCCGCAATCGGACTTGTCGGCGCCGTGGGGCTCGCGTCCGATCCATCCCGAGAACCCGAACGGATCCAGCCGGTCGGCCTTCCGATAGGCCTCCACGGCCGCCGGCAGCAGGTTGCCGTCGTCGTCGGAGGCCTTGAGCCCCTCATGGGTGCCCGGGGTCGTGATGTCGGCGAAGGAGACGTGCCACTTACCCCGGTAATGGGTCCGGTAGCCGCCGGCCCGGAACCAGTCGCCCAGGGTCGGTACCGTGTTCGGGTCGAGCCAGTGCATGCCGGGGTCCGTGTTCTGCTTGGCCGTTCCGTCCGTCGACGTCACCCCGTGGAGCGACGGGTACTGGCCGGTGAAGAGTGTGGCCCGGCTGGGTGTGCACGCCGTCGATCCGGCGTAGTGCCGGTGGAATTCCAGGCCCCGTGATCGGATCGACTCCCGTGCGGTGAGCTCGGACCTACGGAACGACCGGACCGAGTCGGGTTCGTAGGGAGGCGGGTACCGCTCCTCATCCGTCATGATCAGCAGGATGTTCGGTCGCTCCATGCACGGCAGGCTACCGGGCCCGTCCCGGCTGGTACAGGGGCACCCGGCGGTCGAGCCGACGACTCCGCCGCCGCTACAGGCCCGACTCGACGGCAATCCGCCCTGTCGCCGCCGCCTGCTTGAGCGCCTCGTAGTCGCGCTCGTTCTGATCGGCATACGTCTCGGCGAAGTCGGCGAGGGCCCGCTCGAACGCGGGGCCGGTGCCCAGGTAGCTGGCGATGGCGACCCGGTCGCCGGAACGGGCGTGGGCCCGGGCCAGGGCCAGGGCGCAGATGCCGACGTACCTGGTCAACCCCGGCGGGATCGACCCTTCGACGTCGAAACCCCCCTTCCAGTCCCGGAGCTGGCGGACGTAGAAATCCCGGTTCACCCCGTCGGGTCCTTCGAACGGCTGGTAGCCGAGGAAGATGTCACTGGCCGCCTGCATCAGGTGCTGGCCGGCCACCACCCGCGCCCCGTGGTTGGCGTAGCCGCTCTTGCCCACGAACTCCTCGAGCACGGACGCTTCGGCCTCCTTGGCCTGGAGGAAGAGCGGGTCGTCGTTGTCACGGCCGACCATCAGCAGGATCCACGCCCGGGTGCCCACGCTTCCCACTCCCACCACCTTGCGTGCGATCTGCACGAACTGGAACTCTTCCAGAAGGTGGCGCCGGTCGGACTGGAGGCTGCGCCGATAGCTGCGCACGAGCTGGTGAAACGAGTCGCGGAGTGAATCGCTCATCTCCTGGGGGAAGAGCTCCTCGGTGGGCACGATCAGCGGGGGGTCGCTCACGATGCGGAGGTTGCCGTCGACGACGGTGGTGAGCTTGCTCAGGGCCTGGAGGCTGTCACGGGTGCGGGCCTTGGTGATCGTCTGGACGGTGCGGGAGACCATGCGCTTGTCCGCCTTGGATCCCGTCTTGCTGGCCGTCGCCTCGAGATCGGCGAGCAAACCGGCGACGTCGATCTGGGAGTACCAGACGTCCAGTGTCGAGAGTCCCGCCAGGCGGGCCATCTCGCGGCGGTAGCTCGCCCCCACCTCGAGGGCCGCCGTACGTGCCTCCTTCTCGGTGAACTCGCGGTCCCGGGCGGCGATCACCACACTGGCGGCCAATCGCTTGAGATCCCACTCCCAGGGTCCGGGCAGGGTCTCGTCGAAATCGTTGACGTCGAACATCAGGGTCCGCTCCGGCGAGGCGAACAGTCCGAAGTTGGACAGGTGGGCATCCCCGCAGACCTGGGCCTGGAGGCCCGAACGGGGGGTCGTGGCGAGATCGGAGGCCATGACCAGCGCCGCGCCCCGGAAGAACGTGAACGGCGAGACCAGCATCCGGCCGTAACGGATGGGGACCAGCTCGGGCACGCGGGTGGTGGCCTGGCGTTCGAGCAGGCTGACCGGATCCGGGCGGTCGGGCATCGGCACGAATTCGGCCTGCGAGGAGCGAGGGGCCAGAGCCCGGGCGTCCTTCCCGATCTTGACCCGCTCCTCCGAGGAGAGGTGCGCCACGGTGGGTGCCGCCTCGGAGGCGCTCTTCCCGCTGAACTCGTGATCGGTCATCGGTGGTCTCCTCGACACTGTGGTGACCGTGCGTCGGCACGGTGGCCATCCGGTAGGTCGGAGCCATCATGGCTCACGGGTCGATCCGGCGGGGCGGCCACGGCCCGCGGTGACCGGTGTTCGTGGGCCGGTCGCCCGGGTGGACCGGAGGTCAGAGCTCGGGGGTCGGCGCATCTCCGGCGACCTTCCACTCCGGCTTGCGGAGCCGGTCCATGAGGAGTGGCGGTGCGACCCCGATCACGAGTATCCCCCCCAGGACGAGGAGGGCGTACAGCAGTGGGTTCGAGTGGCCGAACTGCGACGGGGCGACGAAGCCGATGAGGAGGGCGACCGCCGACGACACCCCGCCGACGGCACAGAGGATCCCGATCGCCGGTGCACGGTACCCGCGGGCGTGGTCCGGTTGCTTCCGCCGCAACCGGACCGCTGCGATGAACATCAGCACGTACATGATCAGATAGACCTGCGTCGCCATCACGGCGAAGATCCAGTAGTCCCGTGAGACGTCCGGGATGAACGCGTAGAGCAGGGCGATGACGGTGATCACGACCGCCTGCCCGGTCAGGATGCGTATCTCGATGCCCTTGCGGTTCACCTTCTGGAAGAAGGGAGGGAGGAAACCCTGTTCGCGTCCGATCCTGAGCAGTCCCTCGGAGGGACCGTCGAGCCAGGCCATCATTCCTGCCAGGGCTCCGATGGCAAGGGCGACCGCGATCAGCGGCACTGCGAATCTGATCCCGAAATGTGCGAACAGCGCGTTGAAGGTCTGCATGACGCCCGCCGTGAAGCTGATGTTCTTCTCGGGGATCACCCATGCGATCGCCAAGGTGGGGAGGATGAAGATGGCGAGGACCAGCGCCATGGCGAGGAAGATGGACCGTGGGAACTCCCGGCCGGGGCTCCGGAGGTCGTCGACGTGCACGGCGTTCACCTCGATGCCGGCATAGGTGAAGAAGCTGTTGACCACGAGCACGACGCTGGCCACGCCCGTCCACGCCGGCAGGAGGTGGTGCACGTTCATCGGTGCGGCCGAGTGGTTCCCCTGCACCAGGTAGGCGATCCCGAGCACGACGAGGATCGCCCCCGGGATGAGTGTCCCGATCAGCGTCCCACTCGAGGAGAGCCGTGCCACGAGTCCGACTCCCCGCGAGGAGATCAACACGCCGCCCCAGAACAGGACGATGATGACGACCGCGTTGTAGACGCCGTTGGCGGCCAGGCTCGGATCGACGACGTAGGCGAGTGTCCCGGCGACGTAGGCGAGCAGGGCTGGATAGTAGAAGATCGTCTGGGCGAACTCGCACCAGACGGCCAGGAGGCCCATCGGCGCAGACACGCCTTCGCTCACCCAGTTGTAGACGCCGCCCTGCCAGCCGGACGCCAATTCCGCAGCCACCAGCGAGACGGGCACCAGGAACACGAACGCGGGGAGGACGTACAGGAACACCGAGGCGAGACCGAAGACCGACGTGGCCGGTGCGGACCCGAGATAGCCGACGGACCCCACCGTCATCATGGCCAGCACGGTCCAGGAGATGTAGCGCCGGGGCGGAGCTCCGGCCGTCGCGACGGCCACGGGGATCGGGCCGTGATCGGTGCCGGCTCCCTCAGCGACCGTCGCTCGCGGTCGAGGGCGTCTTCGTACCCACATGGACTACGGACCCACCCCTTCGCGTCGACCTGGCGTCACGTTACGCGGTGCGAGCGGCGTCGGCCCGTCTCTCATGCAACGTGATGATGCCGCGTGAGCGTGTGTGCATCGGGGCTCGTGCCGCTCGGGCCGACCCGGATGATCACCTCCGCCAGGTTCTGTACGCAGTGCAGGAATTCGTGGTGGACCGATTCGGCTACTTCGTGGCCCCGACCGACACCGAGCGAATCCTCGACCCTGAGCCTGACGCACGTTGCGAACCGTTCCCGAACGGCTGACCGCGACGCTCAGTGGTCTGAGGGCCGTGCCTTCCCGGACGTCCGGGGTCCGCCACCGCTGTCGGACGGATCCTCGCCGGATGCACCACCGGGCGCCCGACCGCCAGCGGACTGGCGGGCGAGGAGGGCGCCCCAGCCCTCGGCATCCCCCGGGACGATGGCCATCGGGGGATCGGCCACCAGGACGTGTGCCTCGCCGGTCTCGACGGCCATGACGATGGCCCGCCCCACCAGCTCCGGCGGGTCCGGCGGGATCGTCCGTGCGCCGGGAGCGAGGTGTCCGGCCCGGAGGTGCTGGTGGAACTCGGTGGCGGTCACCGACGGGTAGACGACCGAGACCGACACACCGTCCCCGCCCAATTCGATCCGCGCCACCTGGGAGAGCATGTTGAGGGCGGCCTTGGTCGCCGAATAGCCGCCCAGCCCCGGGAACACCCGCAGCGAGGTGGCCGAGCTCACATTCACGATGGACCCGCCCCCTTGGCTCCGCATCGGCGGGAGCACCGCCTGCATCGCCCGCAACGGCGCCACGACGTTCAGCTCGAACACGGCCCGCAGGTCGGATGGGTCCAACTGCTCGAGAGGCACGTGCAAGCCCTGCCCGGCGTTGTTCACCAGGACGTCCACCCGGCCGAAGCTGTCGATGACCTTCGCCACCAGCCGCTCGATGTCGCCGGCTGCCGTGAGATCCGTGGTGACGGCCATCGAGCGGGGTAGCTCATCGGCCAGGGCCTCGAGGCGGTCGGTCCTCCGGGCGGCGAGCACCACCGTCGCACCGAGCCCGCTCAACAGGCGGGCCGTCGACGATCCGATGCCCGACGACGCGCCGGTGACGATGCAGACGGCCCGATCCAGTTCCATCCTGCTACCCGGCCACGGACAGGACCCCGAGGGCCGGAACGGAGGACGCGACGGCACGGGCCACGTCGACCACCCTAGTGGGATCGACCGACGTCGCCCGAGTGCGCTCGAGGCTCTGGCGGGACTCCGGACGGGGTCCCACGGCCCACCGCATCCCGGTTGATCCCGGAGGTCAGTCGTTCTCCACCGTGTAGTCCCAGTAGGCGACGACGTGCCTGTGGTCGGGCGCCCACTGCATCATGCCCTCACCGACCAGCTCGTAGGCCCGGAGCTGGAACGTCAACGTCCGGCCGCGGTGGAGGACGGGCGGTGGGGGTCGCTCGCCGGGGACGAGTCCCATGAGGAAGACGGAACCGAGGTGGTCGACGGAGTGGAAGTCGGCCACGGAGACGGGCACGTCCGCGGTCGCGTCCTCCATCGTCACGGTCCAGGTGCAGGTGGTTGCCGCTGGCTGGTCGGGCAGGCCCTCGCCGGGGACGATCGGTCCGCTCACGACGACCCGGACATCGAATTCCTTGGTGCGTACGTCGACGGGCAGTCCTTCGATCTGGAGCGCCGGCCTCGTCTCCGTTCCGACCAGGGCCGTGTCGACGTCGGGCTGGAGCGTCTTCTTCGGGAGGAACGCCGGGTAGGTGGGTCCCCCACCGCACCCGGCGAGGGCGAGGGCGATCAGAACGGTGACGGCCGAGCGCCTGGGGCCGGGCCCGAGAGCCCGGCCCCGACTGCGCCTCATCACACCGGTGGAACCGTGCATCGACCGCTTTCGGACATCACGAACCGTTCGTACCGGGCTGGCCGGGAGTGCCGGGAAGACCGTCACCCCCGTTTCCGCCGTTGGTGCCCGGGGTCGAGCCGACGCCGTTGCCGCCGGTGCCGCCCGTGCCGCCGGTGCCGCCGGTCCCGTTGCACGGCGGAGTGTCGTACGGCGCCGTCTGGCCGCCGGTGGCCGTCAGCCAGGCGCCCCCGATCCATTCCTCGGGCGGGCAGGCCCCGTTACCGCCGTTGCCGCCGTTGCCGCCGGTGCCGGCCGCCGTGGCACCGTTACCACCGTTGCCACCCTTGCCGCCGTTGCTGCCACAGCCGGGCGCTCCACCGGTTCCTCCGCCACCGGCGAAGTAGCCGGATCCGGGCTTGCCGTCGAGACCCCCATGTCCGAGTCTGACGTGCACCGGGCAGTACAGGGTGCCCGCGCCACTGCCGCTGCCCTTTACCGCGGTGAAGCCGGGAGGCGTCGCCACCGGTGTGAAGTTCGCGGCGGTGAACACGTCCGGACCGAAGGATGCGAGGCCGGACTGGGCCGCGTAGCCGATGTGGCCCTGGCCGTCGAGGCCTCCGCAGGCCGTGCCGGCAGCCAGCGGCGTATCGGCGTTGGAGGGCTCGGTGCAGGTCTGCCCGGTCAGGAGCAGGTCCTCCAGCGTGCGCAGCGTGCTGTAGTGGTTGTAGTACGTGTTCGACACGGTGCCGGGCTTGATGAGGGGGCTGATCAGCACGGTCCCGGTGTCGCCACCTCCAGGGGTGAAGTCGGTCGGATCGTACAGCGGGTCGGCCGTCACGCATCCACTGGTCGTCGCCGCCTCGCTGCCGTTCGGGCAGCTGCTGCTCCCGACGGTCGACGTCGCACCCTCGGCCCCCAGGGTCACGTTGCCGTCGTAGCCCGCCGGAAGGGAGACCGGCTGGCCGCTGTCGTTGAGCAGCTGGAACGTGCCACTCCACGGCTTGGCGTAGTTGTTCGACGCCGACGTGGCGCTGGCATTGCCCGACAGGGCCACCGGACCGGTGTCACTGACCGCTCCGACGAACGTGTCCGGCGGGATCGTGTTACCGAAGCCGTCGGTGCCCGAGACCAGTCTGCCGGTGTCGTCCGCATTGATCTTGGC
Source organism: Acidimicrobiales bacterium (assembly GCA_049517675.1). GTDB lineage: Bacteria > Actinomycetota > Acidimicrobiia > Acidimicrobiales > RAAP-2 > Bog-756. The sequence goes on along the minus strand of JBEKRV010000026.1, from coordinate 23,539 downwards.
ATCGGTCACCATGCTCGATCCCGGAGCGACCATGGCCGGCTCGTTCGTCGTTCCCGGTGATCCACTCAGGTACGGACTCTCCCCGGTCAGGCCGGTGGGACGGTCGATGAAGCCGGACGCACCCGGACCGGGCTGCAGCTGCTGACCCGAGCTGTTGGTCACCTCCGGGTCGTTCGGCCCCGTCGGCTCCGAGTTGACATTGTGGCCGTCGATGTTCTCCCCCGCCGCGTCGGCCAGGACGCCGTAGGCGCCGTACTGGGAGTCGGCACCCGGCGCCGTGGTTCCGGCCGAGCCGTACGTCGGCTGGTCGGCCGGACCGGAGGCGGTGGTGCTGTCACCGGGCGCCGGCGCGTTGTTGAAGCTGTTCCCGATGGTGAACGGCGGGTTGGCCTCGTCGAACGTGATGTCGATGAGCCCCCCGTCGGCGAAGGCTGCCGACTGCTCGATCATCGGGACGTAGTACCGCAGGAAGAGGTCGGCCGCATACAGTCCGCCCGTGTAGTTGAGCGGCTTGGTCGCCTCGGGGTCGTCGGCCGGGAGGCCCGCCGGGGTGTAGTCCGGGGATCCGCTGGCGTTGAAGGCGCCCGACAGGTTGTTCCCCTGGCAGGTGGCGTCATGGGCGTCGCTGCAGTTGTCGGGCGTGATCCAGTTGAAGGCCGGCACCTCGTTGGCCGGGAGGGTCAGGTCGTGCGCCAGACCGTAGGTGGGGTCGTCCAGGTTTGCGACGTGATTGGCATCGCAGTTGGTGTCCCCGGCCCCGGTGGTCGGTGCGCCCGGACCGTCGTACTCCGGGGTCGTCGGCTCGTTCAGTGCAGGCTGGGTGGCGTAGGTGACGCCGTTCTGCGTGCCGGCGGACTGACCGGTCAGCGACGTGAACCAGCCCGTCGGGAAGTGCTTGGCCACGAACTGGTCGGCCGGGTCGCCGTTCCCGTTGGCGTTGGCCGGCTGGGCGCCGGTGTAGCTCGAGACGTCCCCGGTGGGGGCCACCAGGTTCGTCGGGTTGGTGACCGGATCGCTGCTCGACGTACCGGGGTAGCCGCACGCCCCGTCGTCGCGACCGGGAACGGTGTCCGTGACCCCCGGGGTGGAGCCCGTCACGTAGGTCGTGGACCCCACGGGCTGGGCGCCTCCGAGGTCCTGGGCGTACGCCTTCCACGAGACGCCTGCCGCGTTGTACTGGTTGAAGAGCGTCGGCACGTCCGTCGGGAATACGCAGCCGTTGTTGCCGAGCGCGGCATCGACCCCACCGTGCACGAGCAACTGGCCGTAGTTGCCGTTGCCGGCGCCCGTCGGCTCGGGCGCGTCGGTGTTCGTCCCCGAGCCGTCGGTGGTGTCGTCCGTGTCGGTGGCTGTTCCGACCGTGCCGGTCGTGATGATCCCGCTGTTGTTGTTCGTCATGTTCGCCGCAGTGGAGCAGTCGTCCTGCGTCGCGTACGAGGGTGACTGGCCGGACACCAGCGAGATGTAGTTGTCCATGCTGAAGTGGCCGGTGCCGTAGTAGTTGGTCAACAGGGCGCCCTGCTGGGGGAGGGTCTGCCACAGGTAGCTGTTCTGGTTGAGGCCGGTGAAGGTCTCGTCGTACGACTTGTTCTCCAGGATGATCAGCCAGACGTGCTTGATCGCACCGACCGGGGTACCCGTCGACGTGATGACACACTGCGCGTTGGCGGCGGAGCCACCGAGGGGTTGCTGCAGGCTGCTGCCTGACGGGCAGTTCGTCGAGCTGGCATAGGACGCCGACGGCGTGCCCACGAGCGCGCCCGAGACGCCGACGCAGGTCAGTCCGACCGCCACGGCAGCGCCGACCATCGCCCCCGTCCGTACACCACGTCGCCGAAAGATGCCTGAGAGTCGCATGGGAGATCACTCCTCGATCATGTTCGAACTTCGCCTGAGACGAACGTAAGTCCGGCGAGTTACGACGTGTATGACGTTGTGATACGCATGCGTAATTTCTGAGTAAACGAATGCCGAACGGTCGGTCATTACCGGTGCATCGCCCGCCCGATCTGTCCCCGGAGTCGAGAAATGCGAACGTTTCGCGAACACCGCCGCCCACGTCGGCGCCGTTCCCGCCGACTCAGCCCGATCGCTGGGCGAGTGTGTCACCGAGGGCGCGGATCCTGGACCTCTCCGTGGCCGGCAACGGCTTCTGTTCGGACGGACAGAGGGTGAGGAGCGCCACCGCCTCGATGGCATTGAAGGTCGTCACCGACAGGGGGAGATGGGTCTGCGACTCCTCGCTCCTCGCGCCGACGGCCTCGTCGACCAGGGCTTCGTCGATGCCCCCTCCGCGTTGCAGCAACGCGCAGAAGGCCGATCCGTCGGTCAACAGCGCACGCAGAGCCACATTCCCCTGCTGTTGCTCGTAGGTGGCCAGCGCCGGGTCGGCCTCCGTGACATCGGTGAAGTACTGCCCGTCCTGGGCGAAGGAAGTCCGAGGGGCCGACAGTGGCACGGAGGAGGTGGGCTTCGACGGCTGCGTCGAGGTGGTCGAGGCCACGGACCCTGCGGGATCGGCCCGGCCGCACGCCGCGCCCCCGAGTGCCATCGCGAGCAGCACGCAGGCTGAGGCCACGAAGCGGCACGAACCACGGATGTCTACCGCCACCTTGCAGAGACTACACAGCCGTTCCGACGATTCGCCGCGTACCATCTGGCTGATCCGGACGTCCGAGCGCCCCGCCGGACGCGTCGGCTCGGACGTTCGATCACGGGTGCCCGACGGCGCCCCGGGTACCGCTTCCCGGTGTCACTCCATCGGTTGGCGGGCGATCGCACGGGGTTCGCGCCCGGCGAGCAACCAGCCGCCGACCGCCGCCGCCAGCGGCATCCCGACGAGGATGACGAGGAGATTCCGCACTGGGACGTTGGCGAGCGAGCCCAGCCCGTCCTGGGCGTTGTCGCGCAGGAAGCCGGCGGTGGCGAGGTAGCCGCCCACCGTCCCGACGACAGCACCGAGGACCCCGAGGGCGCCGGCCGTCGCCGCCGTGATGGAGCGGCGAGTCGAACTGCTCGCCCCAGTGGCAGCCAGGATGCGCAGGTCGCCCGCCGTCTCGCTGCGGATGAGGCCGACACTCATGGCGAGGATGCCCAGGGCGAGCACGATGCCGAAGACGGTGGCCCAGTTGACGATCTCCGCGGACGTCGGCTGATCGTTCTTCGTCTCGACCGTCATGCCCGCGGCGGCGGCGGTCTGCTGCGCCCCGTTGATCTGGGTGTCCGTGAGTGGCTGTGCCGTCTCGATCAACCAACCGTTGGTCGAGACCTGCAGGTCGTACCGGTGGACGGCGTGCTCGGTGATCACCGTGTTCGGCGCGGAGGTGCCCGCCGGGAGCGCGCTGACTTCCTGGATCACCGGATCGGCGAGACAACCGTTCCGGGGGTCACATGCGGAACCGCTCGCGCCGGAGGGCGATCCCTGTCCCTGCCCCCCCTGCCCCTGTCCCCCCTGCCCGGGGGTGACGGGTTTGGAGCCGCCGGGGTTGCCGAAGGTGAGTTGCATCTCGGAGATGGAATCGAGCCCCGGACGCATGCTGAGGATGTCCGCCGAGGGATCGACTGCGGCGGGACTGATGCCGAAGGCCCGCAGTAGCTGAGGGGTCGCGACGAACAGGGGCCCGGTGAAGTTCCGCCCGGGGGCGGCGCGCTGGAGGCCGGCGTTCGTCGAGTCCAGTTCCACCAGGTCGCGGGCACCCAGATCGTTGGCGATGCCGTGCACCGTGGCTACCGACGATTGCGGGATCCCCGCGGTCGTCGGAGCTCCGGGTCCCTGTTGGCCGCCCGGGTTCCCATCGGGCGTGTAGACGACCAGCTGGTTCGAGTCCAGGTTCGGCCCGGCCCAATCGAGGACGTCGACGTAGCGGGAACTGGCTGCGACACAGATGATGACGGCGATGAGGACACCGAGGCTGATGGCGGCGAGGGCCGAACCCGATCGGGACCGGTAGCGGGCGAGATCGCTCAAGGCCAGGCGCACCGACACAGGAGCCCGCCGGGTCACCTTTGCCACAGGCGCGAGGCACAGCGGGGCGAGGAGGATGATCGCCACGATCAGGGCGACGAGACCGATGACGAGCGCTCCCATCACCTTGTCGCTGCCGGCGATTCCGAGCAGGAGGAAGCCCGCCACGAGGAGGATCGCACCGGGCACGGCCGAGCGGTGTACCTGCTTCGGGGGCCCGGGTCGGCCCGACAGCGCGGCCACGACCGGAACCTTCGTGATCGAGTGGGCCGGGCGCGAAGCGGCCGCAAAGGTCGCCACGACGGCCAGGACCATCGCCACCACGACAACCAGCCAGGGCAGCGCGAAGGCGCCGATCAGGTGGTGGGCTCCGGCCTCCGCACGGGGTCGGTAGACCAGCCAGACGAGCACCCCCAGCGCAAAGCCGAGGAGCGAACCGGCAACGCCGACGACGATGCCGTTGGCCCGCACCACGAGCCGGACGTTCCTGTCGGTGGCCCCGAGCGACTCGACCATTCCGATCGATCGCAGTCGGCGTTGGGCCAGCACGGTGAAACCGCCGACCGACACCAGGGCGATGAGCAACATCCCGATCGTGGTCAGGGCGAGGACGATGGTCTCGGGGTTGAGCGGGTTGCTCTGGGCCACCGATGCCGGCGTCTCGACGTTCGGGCCGATGGATCCGGCGGACACCCCGTGGGCGTCGAAGAGGACGGTCACCTGGGTGGGGGCCGTCACCTGACCGGGCACCACCAGCGCGAACTCGTCCAGCAGGCTCTGTGGGTTCTCCACGATGCCGACCACGCGCCGGGCTGTCCCGCCCTGGTGCCAGAGGTCCCCGACGGTCAGATGGAAGACGGACGCGACGCCACTCGTGAGCGCGACCTCGCCCGGCGAACTGGGGAAGCGCCCGCTGACCACTGACAGCATGGGACCCCCGAATGGACCGTGGGGGTCCTGGGCACGCAGGTCATAGGTGTCGATCGACCCCGGGACGGGGAGGGTCTCGTTCTCGATCACGTCGACCGGACCGAAGCGGCGCCCGAGCGCGGCGATCTGCCCGGCCAGGTGGGGATCGGTTCCGGGGAAGTCGGCCAGGGCCGAAGCGGTGCCGAAGCCCGCGCCGGCCGGGGCCCGGGTCGTGGTGGCCACCGTGGCGCCCACCACCGTCGCCGCCACGGCGACGACGACGAGCGCCAGGATCAGCAGTTGCTGACGCCATTCGCGACGGAAGAGCCTCCACGCCCACCGGATCATGGCCCGACGGGCCGGGAAACCGCCGTTGGACCTGCCGGCCCCCGTCTCCGCCCGGGGGCGATCCAGGACGGCGGTGGTCATGGGCTCGGACTCCGTGCTATCAGCGACTCGGGACTGGGCGGCGGCGTGGTCTGGTCGACGATCCGCCCGTCCCGCAGGAAGACCACCCGGTCGGCCCACGAGGCGAGTTGGGCGTCATGGGTGACGACCACGGCGGCGACGCCACGGCGGCAGGCGGCGAGGACCATGCGCATCACCGATTCGCCGTTGACCGAGTCGAGGGCTCCCGACGGCTCGTCGGCCAGGAGCAGGTGGCGCTCACCGACGACGGCGCGGGCGATGGACACCCGTTGGCGCTCGCCACCCGAAAGCTCGTCGGGAAAGTGCGACGCGCGATCGGCCAGTCCCAACTCCTCGAGGACCGCCATCGCGGTCGACCGGGCCTTCTTGGACGAGATGCCGTCGAGTTCGAGTGGCAAGGCCACGTTCTCCACTGCCGTGAGTCCGGCCAACAGGTTGAAGTCCTGGAACACGAAGCCGATCGTGCGTCTCCTCAAGCGAGCTCGGTCGTTGCGCGTCATGGTCGACAGCGGGGCGTCGTCCACGACGACCTCGCCGGTCGTGGGGTCCTCGAGGCTGCCTGCGATCGTGAGCAGTGTGCTCTTGCCGGAGCCGCTCGCGCCCATGACGGCGACGAGCTCACCCGCATCGACCGACATCGAGACGTTCTGGAGCGCGTGGACCTCGGTGTGGCCCACTCCGTAGGTCTTGGAGACGTCCCGGAGTTCGAGAAAGCCCATCACCTCACCACCATTCTCCGTCGGAGCCTCGCCGCCATGGGTGGAGCGGCCACAGGGGGATCGGTCTCGGCTCGCTTGAGTCGGCCGCCTGCCGCATCGAGCCAGCGGACGACCGAGTCCAGCCGGAAGATCTCGGCATCGACCACCAGCGCGAGGGTCAGGTCGAACTCGGCTTCGTCCTCCTTGAGCCGCGTCCACTGCTGCATCAGTTCGACCACGTACCGGCGGTGCACCTGGATGACGTCGTGCACGTCCACGCTCGGGACCCGCAACGCGGAAAGTACCTTGATGACCAGTTCGTCCCGGGGCGGGGAGGTCAGATCCGGAGGCGTACGCAGCCACGTCGACAGCTCCCGCTCGCCGTCGCCGGTGATCAGGTAGCCCTTCTGACGCTCGTCCTGGTCGGCCGCCAGGGACGTGACGAGGCCGTCTCGCTCGAGACGCTGGAGTGTCGTGTACACCTGGCCGATGTTGAGCGGCCAGATGTCGCCGGTGCTCGACTCGAACTCCTGACGGAGCTGGAGACCGTACTTGGGCCCTTCACTGAGGAGGGCGAGCAGCGCGTGTCGGACGCTCACCGAATGTTCCTACGCAGATGCATACTGAGTATGATAACTAATATTCGAAGGATCACAAGGGGGCGATTCCATGACCGGGAGGCGAACGCTGGTGTTCCGCATGAATGTCCCTCCGGTGACGCCGGTCGACTGCCGACGACCACCTGCGGACGGACCACCGCCTCGAACGTGGGAACCGGCCGCCTCTCAGGGTCGAGTCAGGGTGATACCGGATGGTCGGATGGTCCCGGACCCATCATGATCGGATCCGCGACGGTGAGACCTTCCCGACGACGTGGCAGCCCGATGGCATGGGAGGAGGAGCAGACCATGTGGACGAAGCACGTCAGACGCTCCGTGGCCCACTCCCCGACCCCGCCCCCGGATCGGTACCGCGACGGTGCTGTCGCTGCACACCTCCGGGTCGGTGCCGCCGACGCGATCTCTGTTGTGCGCCCAGGCAACGCCGGCACCCATGCCCCTCCCAGAACGGACCTCCGATGACGACGAGCACAGTGACGGACATCTCACCCGAGCAGGCCTCCGAGAACCCGTGGGCCGTCGAGACCCACGGCCTGACCAAACGCTTCAAGGAAAATGTGGCCGTCGACGGGGTCGAGCTCCTCGTGCCCCGGGGGTGCGCCTTCGGCTATCTGGGACCGAACGGAGCGGGCAAGACCACGCTGATCCGGGTCCTGCTCGGCCTCACCCACGCCGATGCCGGCACGATGTCCCTCCTCGGGTACCCCGTCCCCCACCACCGCGACCTGGCACTCGCCCGGATGGGGGCGATCGTCGACGAGCCCCGGTTCTACGGGCACCTGACCGGGTGGCAGAACCTCCAGATCCTGGCCGCCGCCCGGGAGTCGGCCGCCCGGGACCGGATCGGGCCCTCCCTCGAACGGGTGGGGATCGCCCACCGGGCCGACGACAAGGTGTCCAAGTACTCGATGGGGATGCGCCAGCGCCTGGGGGTGGCCGCCTGTCTGCTGGGCGACCCCCAGCTCCTCATCCTGGACGAGCCCATGAACGGCCTGGACCCGGCCGGCATGCTCGAGATGCGCGAGATGATCCAGTCCCTCGTGGCCGAGGGCCGCACCGTGGTGCTCTCCTCCCACCTGCTGGACGAGGTCGAGCGCACCTGTGACGCGGTGGCCATCGTCGACCGGGGCAAGGTCATCCGCCAGGGCCCCATCGCCGACCTGCTGGCCGGCTCCTCCTTCGAGCTCCAGATCGACTGCGCCGACCCCGTGCGGGCCCGGGCACTGCTGGCCGCCACACCGTGGGGGGCCGGCACCGAGGTCACCCCGGACGGCCTGGTGGTCGGCCTCGTGGCCGGCACCGACCGGGAGGTGGTGGCCGAGGTCAATCGGCTCCTCGTCGAGGGCGGCATCCCGGTCTACCGACTGCAGGAGGTTCACGCCTCCCTCGAGTCCTGGTTCCTCGAGGTCACGACCCGACTGGGGGACGCCCGATGACCACCGCCACCCTCGCCGACCAGGCCGGCCACGCCGGCCCGCCGCCCGCCGTGGACCCGGTCCGCGACCACCGGGGTTCCTGGGTGCCCAACGGCGCCATGATCGCCACCCGGTTCCTGGAACTGCGCAAGCGCCGGGGCCTCATGGTCGCCCTCCTCTTCGTCAACATCGGCATCCCAGTGGTGTTCCTCGCCATCCGGCTCCTGGCCCACGCCTTCGCCCCCCACTCCTACGGTCCGGCCGGCGGCTACGACATCTTCTCCACCATGGTGGCCGGGGTGCTGTTCATCTTCGGGTTCATCGTCGCCGCCACGGTCGGCTGCACGGCGGGGTCGGACGACCTCACCGAGGGGATGTTCCGCCACCTGGTGGTGACCGGCCGCTCGAGGCTCGCCCTCTACCTGGCCCGCATCCCCGCCGGCCTGGCCGTCATCGTGCCCATGGTGGCCGCCGGCTTCACCATCGTGTGCCTGGTGTGCGTGTTCGCCGCCCCGACCCAGCTCGACTACGACGGGGTCACCGTCCCTCCCGGGCTCTCCCACGCCGCCCTCGACGCCTGGGCCACCGACCACGCCGACGAGGTCGTCTGCAATTTCAACCTCAACCTCGGACCGAACACCCCGGACTTCGCCACCATCAACAACGTGATGAACGCCGTCCAGTGCGGGAACGGCCCCGGCGGCAGCAGAGTGAAGGTCGGGCCGCCGGGCGGCCAGGCCCTGTCCACACCCACCACGGCCCAGGTCCAACAGGTGGCACGTCTGATTGCCGACCAGGACTACGCCGACTACTCGGGCCAGTTCCTCTCGCCGTCGATCTCGCTGATGATCCGGTCGGGGCTGTGGATCGAGCTCTACGCGGCCATCGGGTTCCTGGTCGGCCTCGGCCTGTCCTCGCTGATGGGTCAGCGCACGGTCCCGGTCATCCTGCTGATCGTGCTCGAGATCGTGCTGACCCCGCTGCTGTCGCACCCGAACATCCCCCACATCCTCGATCTCCAGCGCGGCCTCATCGGTGTGGCCACCTCCCACCTCGAACCGGCCGGGCTCCCGTCCGTCTTCGGTGGGATGCAGGGCGGTGGGGGTAACGGGCTGGTTCCCGAGTCCGTCACCGTGGCGATCTGTGTGATCGTCGGATGGGTCGTCGTGTGGACCGCCCTCGGTGCGTGGCGGATGATGACCCGCGACACCTGACCGGGACGGCACTCACGTGGGACGGGTCGAGCCGACCGGCATCGACGGCTCGCCGGTGGTCGGTGGCGGTCGACCACGTCCGCTCCCCGGCCTCGGCACCGAAGGAAGGGTCCTCCGCCTCTTCCCCCCGGGATCCGTCTCCGTACCATGAGTCCCATAGCGAGCGAGCAGCTGTCTCTGCCCGCGGACGGCCCGTGACCACGAGGATCTCCCGATGAGCGATTCACCCGATGTCCCGACACACGCCTCGACCCCCGGCTCGGCGACCACGGGCCCTGAATCGTCGGACGAGGGCGTCGGGGCCGGGCATCTCCCCCCTGGCCGTGACGCGGCGGCGCAGGGCTTCCCCTACCTCGCTGCAGTGGCCATCGCGCTGGTCGCGGTGGTCGTCGGGGTCACCGTGGGACATCTGGTCTGGACGTCCACGCAGGCGCAGACGTCGTCAGGGTCGACGAGCCCGTCGCCCTCGCCCACCGTTCCGGGGCCGGTGTCGACGAGCCCGGGTACGCAGGCCCAGAACTCGTCGGCGTCCGGCGCACCGTCGAACGCGGCGACCCTGGCCAAGGAGACCGACCCCGCGGTGGTCGACATCGACACCACCCTCCCGTACCAGGCGGAGGAAGCCGCCGGTACCGGCATGGTGATCTCCTCGAGAGGCGAGATCCTCACGAACAACCACGTGATCGAGGATGCCGGCACGGTCAGTGCCCGGGACGTCGGCAACGGAAGGACCTATCGGGCCACGGTCGTCGGTTATGACAGCTCCCTCGACGTCGCCGTCCTGCAGTTGAAGGGCGCCTCTGGACTCGACCGGGTCACCCTGGGCAACTCCTCCACGGTGTCCACCGGCGATGGCGTGGTCGCCGTCGGGAACGCCGAGGGTGTGGGTGGGACCCCGAGCTACGCTGCCGGGTCGATCTCCGGCATCGACCGGTCCATCTCGGCGCAGGACCAGTCCAACGGCACGTCCGAGGAGCTGACCGGGCTCTTCGCCACCAACGCCCAGATCGTCCCCGGCTACTCCGGTGGACCGCTGGTCGACTCCGCCGGTCGCGTCATCGGGATGGTGACAGCCGGGTCCGAGAGCTACCAGTTCCAGACCCCTGTGAGTGAGGGGTTCGCCATCCCCGTCGACCGGGCTGTCGACATCGCCGACCAGGTCGAAGCGGGACACTCCTCGAGCACGATCCATCTCGGCCCGACACCGTTCCTGGGTGTCCTGGTCCAGGGCACAGGCAACGGGACCACCGGAGCGGGGATCGTGGGGATCGTTGCCGGCAGTCCGGCCGCCGGTGCCGGGCTCGCGCCGGGAGACACGATCGTCGCGATCGCCGGCCACGCCGTGACATCCCCCGAATCCCTCACCACCGTGCTGCTCGGCCTGTCACCGGGCACTTCGGTGTCGGTCACGTACCTCGATCCGTCGGGACTGACCCAGGCCGTGACCGTCCGCTTGACGAGCGGACCACCGCAGTGACCGATGGGGACCCACCTTCCCGGAGACGAGCCTCCGTCGACCCCCTCGGCGCGTCCCGACCCGTCTCTGGGCTCACGGTCCACGGAGGTGGAGGTCGTCACCCGTCGCCACCGTCCTCTGGGATCACGTGGCCGCCCAGACTCGTCCGCGGGCGCATCGCCGGTGTCGTCCGGTGCTCGGGCTCGCGGTCGGCCAGGGTGGCGCTGTACGCCCCGTAGCGGGCGGCCAAGGGCGAGGCGGACAGTCCGTGGGCCAGCACGCTCAGTGCGACGGTCACCGTGACCATCGACAGGACACGACCGGCATCGGTCGGATCGAGACTGTCGAAGGCGATGAGGCCGAAGACCACCGAGGCCAGCCCCCGCGGACCGAACCATCCGACGAATCCCACGGTGTACCGGTCGAGGCCCGATCCCAGCAGGGCGAGCGCCACCGGGACCATCCGTACCACGGTGAGGGCGAGGATCGCGAACAACCAGTCCTGCCACGTGGCGCGGTCGAGTCCGGGGACGACCATCCCCGCGCCGAAGATCAGCCATACCAGGAGCGACAGCAACCCACCGGATTCCTCGGCGAACCCGACCATCGGCTCGAGGTCGCCGTGCACCACGGATCCGAAGGACATGCCGGCGACGAAGGCGGCAACGAACCCGTTGCCGTGAACCTCGATGGCCGCGCTGTAGGCGAACAGGGCGAGCCCCAGGGCGGCCATGGATCGGAAGTCCTTCGCGCTCCACCCCCGGATGTTGGCCTGGGCCAGCACCCAGCCGCCGGCGAGTCCGACCGCCGCGCCGACCCCGGCGCCGATCACCAGGTCCCCCGCGGCGACGAGCACCGATGTCGAGTGGGCGAATTCGGTGCTCACGGCGCCGGCCAGGAACAGGTTGACGAACGGGGTGGCGATCCCGTCGTTGAGGCCGCTCTCCACGTTGAGCAACCGGCGGATCCGGTTGGGTATCCGGGTGTCCCCCATGATGGCCGCCCCGAGGGCCGCGTCGGTCGGTGCCACGATGGCTCCGACGCTGGCCGCCACCCACAGCGAGACGCCCGGGATGATCCCGAAGGCGGCAGCCGCTCCGAAACCGATGGTGAGGGGGAGTCCGATCGCCAACAGCCGCACCGGCAGCCCCACGTCACGGCGGAGTTCGTGGATGTTGACCCGGGAAGCGTCGGTGAACAGGACCAGGGCCAGGGTCACCTCTGCCAGCGACTTGACCATCTCGGAGTGGGGGCTGAAGTGGATGAGCGCGAGTGGGCCGTGTGTCGCCACGAGCCCCATCGCGACGAAGGCGATCGGGGCGCTGATGTAGAGCCGCTCGAGGCGCCCGGAGCACACCGACCAGATCACGACGCACGCCGCCGCGACGGCGAGTGCCCCGACGTCGAGTCCGTGGTTCATCCGACCACCCGACCGACGGCGGTGACAGCTGCGAGGCGCGTCACGCCGTCGACGTCCGGCCGCTCATCCGGGGTGCCACGCCACTACCGCCACGCCCGGGAGGCGCGCCGGCACCCGTCGGCGGACACGAGGTGGTCGGCAACCCCCGCCAACGCGGGCAGGACCTCGGGAGTGCCATGTGCAGGTCCTATCACCAACGGTCGATCGGTGGGGTCGGGATCCTGTATCCGTGCCCGGGGCCCGGACGAACCGTCCGACCGGTCGATCCAGGTCCCGGGTCACGGGTCCCGGGTCACGGGTCACGGGTCACGGGTCACGGGTCACGGGTCACGGACTGCGCTATCCCGCACCACGGCCGCCCACCAGTCGACGATCGATCTCGGCTCCCATGATCGAGCAGCCGGTTGCCGGATGGTCGAAGCGGCAGAGCAGTGCACCACTCAGGTACGAACGGGCTCGGATCAGTGTGGCGATCTCCGTGTCGAGCGTCTCGAGTCGCCGGTTGACGATGGCCTTCCACTCGGCCGCGTCCGCGGCGTCGAGGATGCCGCCGATGTCACCCAGTGCGAGGCCCGCGTCCTGGAGCATGCCGATGAACACCAGCTTGCGGAGCGTCCCGACTCGGTATCGGCGCTGCCCCGAGGTGCGGGCGTCGGCGGTGAGCAGGCCGATTCGTTCGTAGTAGCGGATCGTCGACGTGGCGACGCGCGCCCGACTGGCGACGTCGCCGATGGTGAGCAGTGGCTCGGACACGGAACCACTTGACTTGAAGTCCGGTTCAACTGTCAAGGTGGACGTGTGGACGAGCTGCACACTCCGCCCAATCACCATGCGGACTACCCGCGCTTTGCCGGGGTGAGGGGGGCGATCGCGGCGCTCACCATGGTCTTCGGCCGCAAGGGCGACGCCCGGCTCGCCGTACGACTGAGCGGCATGAGGTCCGGCGATACGGTCGTGGACGTGGGGTGCGGCCCGGGCGCCGCGGTCCGCTACGCCGCTCGACTGGGCGCCCGGGTCACCGGGGTCGATCCGGCGCCGGTCATGTTGCGGGTCGCGAGAGTCCTCACGCGGCGATCGAGGAATGTGCGGTACGTCGAAGGTGCCGCCGAAGCGATCCCCCTCCCCGACGGTTCCGCGTCGGTCCTCTGGTCGCTCGCCACCGTGCACCACTGGTCGGACCTCGACGCCGGGCTCGGAGAGGTTCGTCGGGTGCTCCTCCCCGGCGGCCACCTGGTGGCCGTCGAACGGAGGTCGGCGAAAGGGGCCCGGGGTCATGCCGGACACGGGTGGTCCGACGAACAGGCCTCCGCCTTCGCCGATCGGTGCCGCGAGCACGGCTTCACCGACGTCCGGGTGGAACCGACGACGACCGGGCGCAGATCGACGATCAGCGTGGTGGCCACCGCGCGCTGATGCTGGCCATCCGCCGGGGGTGCCGGGCCGCCCGTTCCTCCATCGTTACTGACTGACTGGGTCAGTTATATACTCCCGCCATGCCGAGGCGCACTCCGCCGAACCGGCTGGCCGATATCGCCGAGGCCGCCCGCAAGGTGTTCACGGAGAAGGGCTACCGCCGGACGCTGATGACCGACGTCGGCGCGGAACTCGGCCTCAGCCACGCCCTGCTGTACCGGTTCGTCGAGAGCAAGGAGGCGTTGTTCCAGCTCGCCCTCCTCGGCACGGCGGCTCCGGAGCGCCTCGGCGAGCTCTCGACTCCACTGCCGACCCCGCCACCCGGCGAGGCGCTCAGGCCGCTCGCCGACTGGACCGCCAACAACACGTCGTTTCCGGTGGTGAAGGCCGCGCTCGCCGCCGACGGGTGCGACGACATCCGCAGCGAGTTCCACGCCGTCGTGGACGAGTACTACTCCGCCGTCGAGGACAACCGGGCGCTCCTGGCCCTGTTGGAGCGGTCCGCCGCCGATTTCCCGGAGCTCCGCGAGCTGTACTTCGAGAGGGCACGGCGCGGCCAGGTCGACATGTTGCAGGAGTACGTGGAACGCCGTTCCCGATCCGGTCACCTCCGCCCCCTGCCGGACGCGGCGCTCGCCAACCAGTTCATCATCGAGACGGTGGCCTGGTTCGCGTGGCACCGTCGGGACCATCCCGACCCGATCGAGGTCGACGACGGGACCGTGCGACGCAGCGTGCACGTGCTCCTGGCAGCAGCCTTCATCCCCGACGACGCCCGACCCGACATCGTGCCGGGCGCCGAGGACTAGTCCTCTCCGATGTCCGCCGCCATCGACGCCGGACCCGTGCCGTCGGTGGTCGGCGGCCGCACCGGCGGGCCGGAAAGCGACCCCCCTCCGCTGGACCGGCGTGTCCACCTGGTTGCCGCCACCCTGTTCGCCGTGCTCATGGCCCTCTCCGGCCGATACGGGTTCCACCGTGACGAGCTCTACTTCCTCGACTGCGCCCGACACCTGGCCCCCGGCTACGTCGACCAGCCCGTCCTCAGCCCACTCATCGCCCGGGTGTCCCTGTGGGCCTTCGGCGTGTCCCTGCCCGGCCTGCGCGTCTGGTCCGCGCTCGCCGGTGCCGGCACGGTGGTCCTGGCCGGGCTCCTGGCACGCGAATTCGGCGGGAAGCGGACCGCCCAGTTCCTCGGTGCGCTGGGTACGGCCACGATGCCGGCCCTCCTCGGCGCCGACCACCTGTTCGGGCCGACTGCGTTCGACCTGCTGGCCTGGACGGGCCTCTCGTTCCTCGTGGTGCGGATCGGCCGTACCGGGAATCCGCATCTGTGGCCCGTGGCCGGCATCGTCCTCGGGATCGGGCTGGCCAACAAGCACAGCATCGGCGTGTTCGCCGTGGCCCTCGCGGTCGGCATCGTGGCGAGCGGGGGGCGCCGTCAGCTCGCCGACCGGTGGTTCCTTGCCGGGGTCCTGATCGCCGCACTCTTCACCGTCCCCGATCTGTGGTGGCAGGCGACCCACCACTGGCCGACGATCGAGATGACGCGGCGCCTCAACCAGGAGAACGGCGGAATCGGCCACATCGGCACCTGGGTCCTGGGCCAGCTGTTCGAGGTCAGCCTGGCGCTGGCGTGGGTGTGGGTCGCCGGCATGCGATTCCTCTGGCGGTCGGACCGTCCGCTCTGGAAGGCACTGGTGTGGGCCTACGCGCTCCTCTTCGTCCTGTTCGGGCTGACCACAGGGGGCAAGGTCTACTACCTCGCCGCGGCCTACATCTATCTGCTGGCCGCCGGAGCGGTGTGCACCGAGGACTGGCTGGATCGGCGGAGGGAGCGGCTCCGGCGCCTCGTCGCACTCACGGCGCTGACCACGCTCGTCTCGCTGCCGCTGGTCCTGCCGATCCTTCCCGTCAACGACATCGGCTGGACCTACGGCGCCGATCCGGACCTCGGTGAGACGGTCGGTTGGCCCGAGTTCGTCGGGACGGTGGGCGCCGTCTGGCACTCGCTCCCCGCCACTGAGCGGAGGCGGGCGCTCATCTTCACCGCCGACTACGGCGAGGCCGGTGCCATCAACGAACTCGGCCGCAGCGCCGGGCTCCCGACGGCGGTGAGCGGGCAGAACAACGAGTGGTACTGGGGTCCGGGAAACCCACATGCCACCGCCGTCGTCGCCGTCGCGCCGGGCCCGGTGGACGTCACCGGCTACGCCGGTCTCCTCGAGAGGTACTGCACCGACGTGCGATCCGTGGCCACCATCAGGAACAACGCTGGTATCCACAACCAGGAGTGGGGCGGACACCTCTACATCTGCACCGGTCTGAGGCATCCCTGGGGGCGGACGTGGGCGTCGCTGCGCCACGACAGCTGAGGGCCCCAGGGTGCCGACCGTCCGTCGGGCCGGTCACCCGGTGGCAGGAGCCCGGGGAATTCGTCGAGCTGAACGGCGGTCGACCGGGTCCGTGTCGGCTTCCGGGCCTCCCGCACTCAGCTGCGGTCGTCGGGCCGGAGTGGGCGAGGGCCCGGGGCCACCAGCTCGATGGCGATCCCGTCCGGGTCGCGCAGCTGCAGCGACGGGTTGCCGTTCTCGGGCACCACTCCGGGGTGATCGATGCCGATGCGGGTCAGGTGCTCGGCCCATTCCACGAGCGCGTCCCCGTCCGGCACCGCGAAGGCCACATGGTCGAGGCTGGCGCCACCCGTCGGCGGCCCGCCCCCGCCGGTCGGAATCGGGAACTCCTGTCCCCGTCGGGAGTCCGCGCCGGCCGTGAGCACGATCACCACCCGGGCGGATCGATGTCGGAGGGCGACGTAACCGATGGCCGGGTCCGCCACGTAGCGCTCCAGCCCGAGGGCTGCCGCATACCACTCGGCGCTCGTCGCCACGTCCGACACCGACAGCTGCAGATGCGACAGCCCGGTCATCGGGCCGACCGCGTCGCTCGGGTCGTCATCCGTCACGGTGCCGGCGCGTCCTTCGGGGACGGTTCGAGTCCCGGGTTCGGGACCACGATGGACGGGGACTCCGTACCACCGTCGATCTCGAAGACCTTGCCGGTGACCCACGAGGACGCGTCCGACACGAGGTAGAGCACGGCGCAGGCGACGTCCTCGGGTTCCCCCGGTCGGTGCATCGGGGTCGCTTCGAGGAATTGCCGGCGCAACTCGTCGTCGGTGAGCACGACCTCCAGCGACCGGGTGGCGACACCTCCGACGTCGATCGCGTTCACCCGCACCCGCGGAGCCAACTCGGGCGCGATGTTGCGGGTCAGGCGGTCGAGGGCCGCCTTGGCCGATCCGTAGGCCACGAACATCGTCTGGGTCATGCTGGCCGAGCGGGAGGAGATGTTCACGACGGCCCCCTCTCCGACCGTGTCCACCATCTGTCGGGCGGCCAGCTTGGTCAGGGTCAACGGCGCGGTGACGTTGAAGGCGAACGTCCGGGCCATGAACCCTTCGCTGGTGTCCATCGCGGCCCGGGGCATCGCCCCTCCCGCGTTGTTGACGAGGATGTCGAGTCGCCCGAATTCCTCGACCGTCCGCGTCACGAGTCGCTCGTCCTCGCTCTGCACGGTGACATCGGTGGGTACCACCAGCGCACGTCGGCCCCGGGCCCGGACCTGCTCGGCCACCTCGTCGAGGTCCGACACGGTGCGAGCGGCCACGACGACGTCCGCCCCGGCTTCGGCCAACCCGATGGCGATGCCCCGTCCGATCCCGAGCCCGGCCCCGGTGACGATGGCGACCCGGCCGTCGAGGTGGAACCGGTCGAGGATCATCCTGCCGTCCCGGTCCCCCGGCCCCGCCGGTGCAACCCGGGGGACGCGCGACCTGCCACCAGGGGAAGGTCCAGATAGGTGAGGAGACCGGGCTCGGCCGAGCAGACATAGGGAATGGCATTGACGCAATGCATGGCGGTGGCCACGACCCCCGGATTGCGGGCCAGTCCCGACTCGATCGTCTCGGGGTGCAGCTTCTTGAACGTGGTGAGGCAGCTCGGATCACCGGTGACCTCGACCTCGAATCGCTCGCCCTCGGGGCCGAATTTCCATCCCGGGTCGAGATGCTCGTCTCCCATCAGCCAGTTCACCGCGGCGGTCACCACCGGCTCGCCATCCACCGTGGCCTCCCAACGGAATCGTTGAGCGGCAACGGTTCCCGGTTGGATGGGGCCGATGGGCGAGTCGATCGGCGCAGTGGCTACCGCCATCTCGTGCGTGGTGCGCAGATGGGGATCGACGGCGAAGCCGAGTTCGTCGACCACCATCATCACCGACTGACGGAAACCGGCTCCCAGGGCATCGGCCATGATGCTGGTCCGGGCCGTTTCCGGGGTCGCGCCGAAGAGCATCCAGTCGCGCACGACGTCCGGGGCGCCGTAGGTGCGGATGTCCGAGAACTCCTCGGCGCGGACACGGGTGATCGAGCCGGACAGGGCCGAGATCATGAGCGGGAACCGTTCGGTGATGCCTCCCGGGTGGATGCCGGTGCCGTGCAGCGTGACCCCGGCCTTCTGGGCCACGGAGTCGAATCGTTCCCGCTCCTCGCTCGGTGGGTAGAACCATCCGAGCGGCGTCACCACGTTCTTCCCCGACTGGAGGATGGCGGTCACCACGGTGGGGTCGGCCATGAACGGGCTGTACACGACGCAGTCCGCCTCGGTCGCAAGCAGCGCATCCACATCGTTCGTCGCCGTCACCCCCACCGGCTCGCGACCCGCCAGCGTGCCGAGGTCGACCCCCTCCTTCGCCGGGCTGTGGACCCATGCCCCGGCCAATTCGAGATCGGGATGACCGAGCACTCCCTCGATAGCGGCTCGACCCACACCGCCGGTGGCCCACTGGATCACTCGATAGGTCATGTGGCGACGCCCTTCAACTGGCAATGCGGAAGCTCACTCGTCGCTTCGACGTGTGCCGCGATCGGTGCATGGTATCCCCCGATACCCCGGGGAGCACTGCCGGTGCCGACGCGGTTTCGGACCCGACCCGGTACCGTCCGGCCGTCGGTCGAACTACCGGAGGACGGGGCGCGAGACTGACCGGATGACTGCAGGACCACCAGCGCCGGCAGGTGACGCCGAATCGACGGATCGGGTCCCCACCGGTGTGCCGTCGTTCGGCTCGAGAGTCGCGGCCGGCGGGGCGCTCATCTGCTCGGCGGGCGCACTCGCGGTGCTGACGGTCTTCACGGCCAGGAACCTGCTCTACGTCACGGGCTCCCTCCTCGCTGCCGCATTCGGCATCTCAGCGCTGTGGATCGCCGCCACCAACCGCCGCTACCGATGGATGGCAGCTGTGGCGGCCGCGCTCCTCATCGCAGGAGTGGTCGTCATCCTGGTCGTCCAAGGGCGTGGTGCGGTGGCGGTGGCCATCGCTCTCGTCGGCATCCTCGCCGCCTGCGCCCTCGGGTCCCTTGCGCTCCGGTGGGAGATCCGTCGCGTGCTGGCCCGACGCTGGCACTCCGTCCCGGCCACCCGCCATGGCGTGCTCATCATGAATCCCCGGTCCGGGGACGGCAAAGTCGCAAGGTTCGATCTCGTCGCCGAGGCCCACCGCCGCGGGGTCGAATCGGTCCTGCTCGGGACCGGGGACGACCTGGCACAGCTCGCCGAGGCTGCGGTGGGCCGGGGTGCCGATGCGCTCGGCATGGCCGGTGGTGACGGCTCACAGGCCGTCGTGGCCGCTGTGGCCGCGACCCACGGACTGCCGTTCATCTGCGTTCCTGCCGGCACACGGAACCATCTCGCCCTCGATCTGGGGATCGATCGGGACGATCCGGTGAAGGCCCTCGATGCGTTCGGCGCGGCCCGCGAGGCGTCGATCGACCTGGCGGAGATGAACGGCGAGGTCTTCGTCAACAACGTGTCGCTCGGCCTCTATGCGCGGATCGTGGCCACCGAGGAGTACCGCGGGGCAAAGCGCCAGACGGTCGCCGAGATGCTGCCGGAGCTGCTGGGGCCGGACGCCGAGCCGCCGGGCCTCGTCGTCGAAGGCCCGGACGGACCGATCACCGGGGCGCAGGTCATCCAGATATCGAACAATCCCTACCGGCTGAACAGCCTCACCGGCCTCGGCTCCCGCCCCTCGTTGGACACGGGAATGCTCGGGGTGGCGACGCTCACCGTCAACCGACCGGCTGACGTCAGCCGCCTGGTCGCCCTCGAGGCGGCCGGCCATCCCGAGCGCTACGGAGGATGGTGCCAGTGGTCGGCCCGCCACCTCGAGGTCGGGGGGCCGCCGTCACTCGCCGTTGCCGTCGATGGTGAGGCCCGTACGCGTACGCCCCCGCTCCACTTCGCGATCCGGCCGGCTGCGCTCCGGATCCGCATCGCACACGGGCAGCGAGGAGCGTCGCCTGCCTTCCTGACGGCACCGGTGCGAGCGTCCACGCTCGTCGGTCTCGGGCGCATCGTGGCTGGTCGGCCGAGCGGTATCGTGGCCTCCATCGGTACGGAAGGGGAAGGGTGAGCGCGGCGGAGAACCCCGGTGCCCCCGTTGCCGGCGCGCAGCCCCCCCGGGGTGTCCGCGGGGTGGGCCGTCGCCTGGTGGAGGAGGCCCACGCGCTCGACCATGCGGTCTACGACGCGGTGGCGACGACCCCGACTCCGACGTTGGACGGGCCGATCACCTGGTTCTCCAACGCGGCGAATTACAGTCGGCTCTGGGTGGCAATTGCAGCAGGGATCGCCGCCACCGGTGGACCCCGGGGTCGCCGGGCGGCCCTACGGGCCCTCTCGGTCCTGGGTGTCACCTCGGCCGCCACGAACCTTGCCGTCAAGCAGATGGTCCCCCGCCGGCGACCCGAGCGGTCGATCGCGACGCCGACCCGCGAGGCACGCATGCCCACTTCGAGCTCGTTCCCCTCCGGGCACACCGCTTCGGCGTTCGGATTCGCCACCGCGGTCACAGCTGACTACCCCTTGCTGGCCGCTCCCCTGTTCGGCCTGGCGACGATCGTCGGCTACAGCCGGGTCCACACCGGCGTGCACTTCCCCACCGACGTGATCGGCGGTGCGATCCTCGGGGTCGCCGTGGGTACTCTGGCCACCGATGCCACGCTCCACCTCGGACCGCTCTCCCGACGCACGTCCGCCTGACGGACCGCAGCGAGCGACGCGCCACCGGGATCCCGGAGCCGACCATGCCTGAACTGCCGGAGATGCAGGCCCTCGCCGAGCGCCTCGACGCCGCGTTTGCCGGCGCCTCCGTCGAGGGATTCGAGCCACTCGGATTCTCGGCGCTCAAGACCGTGGTCCCGGCCCCGGACGACCTGGTGGGCAGCCGCGTCACCGGCGTCGGCCGTAGGGGGAAGTACGCGGTGATCTCCCTCGAGGGAGGCCCGCGAATCCTGGTCCACCTCTCGCAGGCCGGGCGACTCGACATCGAATCCCCGGCCAGACGGACCCGACCGCGCGGTGCCGTCGTGCGGATGCGTTTCGACAACGGTTCGGCGATCCTGGTCCGGGAGTACGGCAGCCAGCGGAAGGCGGCGTGGTGGCTGCTGGCGGCCGGGGACGACGGGCCGTTGGCGACGTTGGGGCCCGAACCCGACGATCCGGCGTTCGCCGAATTCCTCATGACCGGCGATTCCACCCGCCGCATCCATACGCTGCTCCGGGATCAGCGCACCGTCGCCGGCATCGGGCGCGGCTATGCCGACGACGTCCTGAACCTCGTCGGGCTCTCGCCCTTCGCATCCTTGCGTTCCCTGACCGCCGACCAACGGGCACGACTGGCCGGTGCCGTGCACTCGGTCCTCGATGATGCACTGACACAGGAGCGGGCCCGGACCGGCGGGCTCTCGGAGCCCAAGCTCGGCCTGCGCTTCGCTGTGCACAACCGGGTCGGACAACCGTGCCCGCGCTGCGCCGAGCCGTTGCTCCGGGTGTCCTTCGAGTCCCACGAGATCGCCTACTGCAAGCACTGCCAGACCAAGGATCGGGTGTTGGCGGACCGGAGGCTCTCCCGGCTCCTGCGGTAGACCCGTCAGAACCGCTCGTCGCTGCGGTCGGACATGTGCGTCCCGCTGCCAACTTCGGAGCGGCCACCCGAGCCGATCCCCGAGCTCTTCGCCGTGATGGATGACGGAGATGACCGACGGGGGTCCCGGCGTCCGGCCGCGCCCCGGGGCGCCCATCGGTCCGACCCGCCGCCACGGTCCGTCGGTGCCCGCGTCAACGGTGCCGGGTTCCTCACTTCGCGCCCCGGCGGCTCACCCAGGCCGAGGTCCTGGTCCGGATGTAGTCGTCGTAGTCGTGCTCGGTCCTCAGTCCCGCGGTGCCATGGGGAATCGGATCGCTCGCCGTGTCGACGGGGAGCTGCGACACCAGCTGCGCATGCACCTCCTGAATGTGCGACGGTGTCCCGGCGGCGGGGTTGGTCCCCGAAGAGGTGGGCGGGACGACTCCGCTCAGCGGATCGTCCTTTCGCGGTTGGGTCAGGGTCAGCACGTCCCCGACATCCGGGGCCGCAGCGTCCCGGGCGCTGAGCGGCTTCAGTTGCCACCGGGTCTCGACGGTCTTGAGAATGGACGTGTGGTCGAGCGGCGTCGGACCGGATGGCCGGAAGACCGTGCCCGACTCGATCAGAGGGGAGACGAGGATCGCCGGGACACGGACACCGAAGCGGGTGAAGTCGAACCCGAACTCTCCGGGGCTCGCGTCCGGTGGGGTGGCTCCGCCGGGTGGAGCAACGTGGTCGTAGCACCCTCCGTGCTCGTCGTAGAGGATGATCAGCAGGCTGCTGTCCCAGATCGGGGAGTTGCGCAGGGCGTAGTAGACGTCATGGATGAGCTGCTCGCCGAGGGCGACGTCATAGTTGGGGTGCTGACTGTTCCCGGACGATCCCCAACTGGGTTCCAGGAACGCGTACGGGGCGAGGGTGCCGTCCGCCGCAGCCGCCTTGAAGTCCGGGAACTCACCGAAGTGGGATTCCGCCGCATTGATCGTGTCGGGGAAGTTCAATCGGGTCAGTGGGGCGTTGTCGTAGCCGTAGATCGACCAGTCGAGACCGGCCGAACCGAGATGGCCGAAGATGCTGGGGCAGGTGAATTTCGATACCGCGTCGTCCATCCGGCCCTGGCTCGTCGCCGCACCGACGAACGCACGGTTGGGAAACGTCTCCGTCGGGGCTGATGCGTACCAGTGGTCACAGACCGCGAAGCCGCGGGCCAGAGCCGACAGCACCGGAAGCATCTCCGGTGTGTAGATGCCCATGATGTCCGACGGTACGGTGCCCGGCACCTTCGGGCGCCGAGCGTCGGCTCCGGTCAGCGTGGTCGCGAAGTTGGTCACGAACCCGAGATTGGTCGCTACCGCGGGAGCCGGAGCTGTCGCCGATCCGAAGAGCTGGAGATTGGTGGCGACGTACCCTTCCCCCGGATCCGCCCCGGGCATGAAGTAGTTGTTCGGCGTCGTGGCGGTGATGTCGAAGGCCGTCACCATGTTACCCCCGGAGTCCGGATTCCCTTCCTTTCCGCCCAGCCCTTCGAAGCTGTGGCCGAGCGGAGAGACATTCCCGGAGTCGGCGTAGAGGTTCCCGAGCATGTGATCGAACGACCGGTTCTCGAGCATCAACACGACGATGTGCTCCACCGCATCCAATTGGTTTCCGTCAGCCATGTCCGCCGCCTTAGTTGTTGGACCCTCATCGCCGGGTCATCCGCTCGGTTGCCCACGCATCGAACAGCCGCGGGCACGACCTACGTTCGAACCGGCGCGCGCCGCCGACGGGGTTCACACCGAGTCGGACGCACACGCCAGTCGGAATCAGTGAGGCTGGGATCCGAATGTACTCCCCGATCCGACCCCGGTCCACCGGCTCACTCGTGCTCCGGGCCGGCACGGTTCGGCCACCGACCGGCATCCGCGCATCGAACGGCGCCGCCCGGGACGCGACGATCCCCCGGGGCCCGACGAACGGGCTCCAGGGGATCGCACGCACCGATCAGGGCAGGGTCAGTTGATGGTCACCGAAACCAGCTGGCTGGTGCTGAC
>JBEKRV010000025.1:0-137702 GCA_049517675.1 Acidimicrobiales bacterium | reverse complement strand
GCGCGGTCATCACCGTCGACTCCTCGGAGAGGTTGGCCATCTCCTCGTCGAGCTTGGCCAGGCGGTCGGCCGATGCCTGGTCGGTCTCCTTGGCCAGTGCCATGCGCTCGATCTCGAGTTGACGCAGCCTCCGGGTGACGACGTCGAGCTCGGTCGGCATCGAGTCGATCTCGATGCGGAGGCGGCTCGCCGCCTCGTCCATCAGGTCGATGGCCTTGTCGGGAAGGAAGCGCCCCGTCACGTAGCGGTCGGAGAGGACGGCCGCGGCCACCAGGGCGGCGTCCTGGATCCGCACCCCGTGGTGGACCTCGTAGCGCTCCTTCAGCCCGCGCAGGATGGCGATGGTGTCGGGCACGGACGGCGGCGGCACGAACACCTGCTGAAAGCGCCGTTCGAGCGCGGGGTCCTTCTCGATGTACTGGCGGTACTCGTCGAGCGTCGTCGCACCGATCATGCGGAGCTCGCCCCGGGCCAGCATGGGCTTGATCATGTTTCCGGCGTCCATCGCCCCTTCGGCCGCCCCCGCGCCGACGATGGTGTGCAGTTCGTCGATGAAGGTCACGACCTCGCCCTCGGAGTCGGAGATCTCCTTCAGGACGGCCTTGAGCCGTTCCTCGAACTCCCCCCGGTACTTCGCCCCGGCGATCATCGACCCCATGTCGAGGCTGATGACCCGCTTCCCCTTCAGTCCCTCGGGGACGTCGCCCTCGACGATCCGCTGGGCCAGGCCCTCGACGATGGCGGTCTTGCCCACGCCGGGCTCCCCGATCAGGACCGGGTTGTTCTTGGTGCGGCGCGACAGCACCTGGATCACCCGTCGGACCTCTTCGTCCCGGCCGATGACCGGGTCCATCTTCCCCTGCCGGGCCAGAGCGGTCAGGTCCCTGCCGTACTTCTCCAGCGCCTGGAAGGTCTCCTCGGGGTTCTGCGACGTGACCCGGTGGCTCCCGCGCACCTCGCGCAGCGCCTGCAGCAGCGCGTCGCGCTGCACGCCGAGCCGGTCCGAGAGTGCCAGCAGGAGGTGCTCGACCGACAGGTACTCGTCCCCCATCTCGATCCGCTGGCGGTCGGCGGCCTCGAGGGCCTCCCGCAGGTCGCGGTCGATGGTGGGCTCCGCACCGCCGAAGGCCTGCGGCAGGCGGGCCAGGTTTCCGGCGATCCGGGCGCGCACCACCGAGGGCTCGACACCCACCCGGGTGAGGATCGGCCCGGCGATCCCGTCCACCTGGTCCAGGACGGCGATCAGCAGGTGGTCGGGGCTCACCTCGGCGTTGCTGGCCTCGCGGGCGCGCTCCACGGCGCCCGCCAGTGCCTCCTGGGTCTTCAGCGTCCAGCGCTCGGGGTTGAGGGTCATCGGGTGCCTCCGTTTCCGTGGGGTGGTCGACGTGTGGTCCGTGTCGGGACGGGCAGCTGCGACAGCGGAACCAGGTCCCTCCGGTACTGGCGGTGGGTCACCGCGACCGCCTCGCGTGCGGCGTCGCGGGTGGCCTCGAGCTCGCCCCGCAGACGGTCCACCTCGGCCTGGAGCTCGAGGACCCGCCGGACCCCCTCGAGGTTGAGACCCTCGTTGGTGAGGCTCTGGATCTGTCGGAGGCGGTCGAGGTCGCGCTCGGAGAACCGCCGGCTGCCGCCCTGGGTGCGCGTCGGGTCGAGGAGACCCTTCCGCTCGTAGACGCGGAGCGTCTGGGGATGCACCCCGGCGAGCTCGGCCGCCACCGAGATGACGTAGACGGCCCGCGATCGGCTGTCGTCGGTCATCTCACACCCCCAGGCCGGCGCGCGACGGCGGCTCGATGACCCGGGCAAGTTCCTCGACGGCGGCGCGCTGCTCGTCGGTCAGCTTCTCGGGGACCGCGACCTCGACGGTCACCAGCAGGTCACCGGTGGCGGACTTCTTCCCCCCGGGGACGCCCCGGCCCTTCACCCGGAAGGTCCGTCCCGACGGCGTGCCGGCGGGGACCCGCAGGGTCACGTGGTCGTCGAGGGTGGGCACGGTGAGGGTGGTCCCGAGGGCGGCCTCCGCGAAGCCGACCGGCACGGTCAGGGTGAGGTTGCGGCCCCGGCGGCCGAAGACGCTGTGGCGGCCGACCCGGACGACCACATAGAGGTCCCCGGCCGGCCCGCCGCCCCGGCCCGCGGCCCCGCGCCCCTTGACCCGGATCCGCTGACCGTCCTCCACGCCGGCCGGCAACCGGACCTTGACCGACCGGTTGCGGTGCTCGACACCCGTTCCCGAGCAGGTCGGGCACGGGTGGGTGACGATGGTGCCACGACCGCTGCACTGCGGGCAGATCTGGCTGAGCGAGAAGAGCCCCTGGTTGTCCTGGAGGGAGCCGGTGCCGCCGCAGCGGGGGCACGGGTCGGGACGGGTCCCGGGAGCGGAACCCGATCCCGAGCAGGTGTGGCACCTCGCGTCGGTGGTCACGTTGACCGACGTGGTGATCCCGCGGATGGCGTCCTCGAAGGTCAGGTGCAGCTCGGTCTCGACGTCGGCGCCCCGCTGGGGGCCGGCCTGCTGCGCGCCCCTGCGACCGCGGCCGAAGAGCCCGCCGAACAAGTCGGTGAAGTCGCCGGCGTCCTCGACCCGGTAGGACCCGCCGCCGGGGAAGCCGCCGGCACCGAACCCTCCCGGGAACCCGCCGGTCGCCGGTCCCATGGTGCGGACCTCGTCGTACTCCTTGCGCTTGTCGGCGTCACCCAGGACGTCGTAGGCGGCGGAGATCTCCTTGAACGTCTCGTCGCCACCCGGATTGGTGTCGGGGTGGTGCTTCTTGGCCAGCTTCCGGTAGGCGCTGGTGATCTCCTTGGACGAGGCCGTGCTCGGCACCCCGAGGGTCTTGTAGTAGTCCTTCTCGAACCATTCGCGCTGCGGCGCCACCGTGTCTCTTCTCTGTTTCTCTACGTTGTCTGTGTCCGCGCTGTCTCGGTGCCCGGTGCTTCCTCGGTGGGGCTCAGCCCTGCACCATGACCATGGCCGGGCGGACCACCGTGCCGTGCCAGCGGTAACCGGCCCGCATGACCTGGGCCACCACCGGCTCGCCCGACGCGGTCGGCTCGGCGTCGGACGGTGCGGGCACGTGGCCCACCGCCTCGTGGGCGTTGGGGTCGAATTCCTCGCCCACCGGGTCGATCCGCTCGAGGCCTTCCTTGGCCAGGATCCCCCGCAGGAGCCCGGCCGCGGCCACCAGTGCCTTCGCCTCCTCGGAGTCGTGGTCGCCGACGTGGTCCGTGGCCAGATCGAGGGCGTCCAGGACCGGGAGCAGCTTGTCCACCAGGGACGCCGCGGCCCGGGCCACCTGGTCGGCCTGCTGCTTCATCACCCGCTTCTTGTAGTTCTCGAATTCGGCCTGGAGCCGCCGGAGCGAGTCCAGGTACTCGTCCCGTTCGGCCACCGCCACCTCATAGGGATCCGCTTCGGCCGCCTCGGCGTCCACCGACCCACCCACGGCCGTCCCGGTTCCGTCGTCCACCAACTCCGCGTCGAGGACCTCGTCGTCAGGGAACCCGTCGACGTCGTCCACCGGTGCCCCGGGGACGGCGGCCCCGTCGGCCACCGTCCCCTCGTCGTCACCGCGCAGGCGCGGACCGTCTCCCGTCGCCATCGACGATCAGTCCTTCTCGTCGACGATCTCGGCGTCGACCACCTCGTCGTCGTTGGCCTCCTCGGCCGGCACCTCGCCGCCCGGGGCCGCCGCGTTCTCCTTGGCCGCCTCTTCGTAGAGGCGCTGGCTGAATGACTGGCTGGCCGTGAGCAGCGTCTCGGTCGAGGTCTTGATGGCGTCGACGTCGCTGCCGGCCAGAGCCTCCTTGAGGCTGGTCAGCGCCGACTCGACCTTCTCCTTCTCGTCTCCCTCGAATTTCTCGCCCTGGTCCTTCAGGAGCTTCTCGGTCTGGTAGACGAGCGAGTCGGCGTTGTTGCGGACCTCGGCCTCCTCCTTGCGCTTGCGGTCGTCCTCGGCGTGGGCCTCGGCGTCCTTGACCATCCGCTCGATGTCCTCCTTGGCCAGCGACGACTGTCCGGTGATGGTCATCGACTGCTCCTTGCCGGTCGCCCGGTCCTTGGCGGACACGTGGACGATGCCGTTGGCGTCGATGTCGAAGGTGACCTCGATCTGCGGCACGCCGCGCGGCGCGGGCGGCAGGTCGACCAGCTGGAACTTGCCCAGCGTCTTGTTGTACATCGCCATCTCGCGCTCACCCTGCAGGACGTGGACTTCGACCGACGGCTGGTTGTCGTCGGCGGTGGTGAACACCTCGCTGCGCTTGGTGGGAATGGTGGTGTTCCGCTCGATGAGCCGGTGCATCACCGCGCCCTTGGTCTCGATGCCGAGCGAGAGCGGGGTCACGTCGAGCAGGAGCACGTCCTTGACCTCGCCCTTCAGCACACCGGCCTGGACGGCGGCGCCGATGGCGACGACCTCGTCCGGGTTGACGCCCTTGTGGGCCTCCTTGCCGGTCAGCGACTGGACCAGGTCCTGGATGGCGGGGATGCGGGTGGATCCGCCGACGAGGACCACGTGGTCGATGTCGGACTTGGACAGCCCGGAGTCGGCGATGGCCTGGTCGAAGGGACCCTTGCACCGGTCGACGAGGTCGGCCGTGAGCTCGTTGAACTGGGCCCGGGTCAGCTTGACGTCGAGGTGCTTGGGGCCCTCGGACGTGGCCGTGATGAAGGGCAGGTTGATCTGTGTCTCCTGGACGGAGGACAGTTCGATCTTGGCCTTCTCGGCCGCCTCCTGGAGGCGCTGCGTGGCCATCCTGTCGGTGGACAGGTCGACGCCCTCGGTGTCCTTGAACGACTTGACCAGCCAGTCGATGATCTTCTGGTCCCAGTCGTCGCCGCCCAGCTTCGAGTCGCCCGAGGTCGACTTCACCTCGAACACGCCGTCGCCGATCTCGAGCACCGACACGTCGAACGTGCCGCCGCCCAGGTCGAAGACGAGGACGGTCTGGTCGGCGCCCTCCTTGTCGAGGCCGTAGGCCAAGGCGGCGGCCGTCGGCTCGTTGATGATGCGCAGGACCTCGAGCCCGGCGATGGCCCCTGCCTCCTTGGTGGCCGTGCGCTGGGCGTCGTCGAAATAGGCCGGCACGGTGATGACGGCCTGACTCACGGTGTCGCCCAGGAACGCCTCGGCATCACGCTTCAGTTTGCCGAGGATGCGGGCCGAGATCTCCTGGGGTGTGTAGTCCTTGCCGTCGATGTCGACGGTCCAACTCGTGCCCATGTGGCGCTTGACCGACCGGATGGTCCGGTCGGGGTTGGTGATTGCCTGGCGCTTGGCCACCTCACCGACGAGGACCTCACCCGACTTGGCGAAACCCACGACCGACGGCGTGGTCCGTCCGCCCTCCGCGTTGGGGATGACGACGGGCTCGCCGCCCTCCAGCACGGACACCACCGAGTTGGTGGTCCCGAGATCGATACCTACGGCCTTGGCCATGACACTGCCTCCTACTCCCCAGCCCTCTGCGGGCCCGGGGCTTGCTTGTTCTGCTGTCTCTTCTTCTTCGTGAGTCCGTGCTTCCGGGTTCCCGTGGACCGGGCTCCCGCCCTGCTCGACCTGTGCGGTTGCATCACATGCCCGGCTGTCGGCGCTTCCTCTCGGAGCTCCGGACCTTCGACTCCACAGACAAGTGTAGCAAAGTTGAGTGCATTTACAACAACTTTTTTGCACAATTCCTGTAACGTTGCCGAGCCCGGGCTCGGGATACGCTCCGTCCATGCCCCAGTTGGTCCTCCTCCGCCACGGCCAGTCCACCTGGAACGCCGAGAACCTCTTCACCGGATGGCACGACGTCGACCTCACCGAGCTGGGCGCGGACGAGGCCCGCGAGGCCGGACGGCTCCTGGCGTCGGATCCGGGACTCGACCTGCGGGTGGTCCACACGTCGCTGCTCACCCGGGCCATCCGGACCGCCCACCTGGCACTGGAGACGGCCGGCCGCACCTGGCTCCCGGCCAAGCGGCACTGGCGGCTCAACGAGCGTCACTACGGGGCCCTCCAGGGGCTCGACAAGAAGGAGACCGCCGCTCGCCACGGCGAGGCCCAGGTCAAGGAGTGGCGGCGCAGCTACCGGACCCCGCCGCCACCGGCCGAGCGCGGGGGCGTGCACGACCCCGCCGGCGACCCGCGCTACCGCGACGTTCCCGCAGACGTGCTCCCGTTGACCGAGTGCCTGGCCGACGTGGTGGCGCGGGCCGTACCCTACTGGGCCGACTCCGTCGTCCCCGACCTGCTGTCCGAAGGGCCTCGGGGCGGATCGGTCCTGGTGGTCGCCCACGGCAACAGCCTCCGGGCCCTGCGCAAGCACATCGAGGGCATCGGGGACGACGAGATCGTCGGCCTCGAGATCCCGACCGGCATCCCCTACCGCTACGTCCTGGCCGACGACCTGTCGGTCGTCTCGCACGGGTTCATGGGCGACCCGGACGCGGCGGCCGAAGCCGCCGAGTCCGTCCGCCGACAGGCCGGCTGACCCCTTCCGGTCCACCCCGGGCACGGCGGCATCTCCGAGACCGGATCCGGCCGGGCACGCGACGAGTGGCCGGCCCGGAGGCCGGCCACTCGTCCTGTCCTGCCGCCGGAGGGGGGTCCCGGCGGGTTACTGCGCTGTCGGGAGGAGGGGGGCTTCCCCCGACAGGACCTCGGGGCTCGTCGAGCCCCCGGCGACCGGGACGCCTACAGGGCGTCGGCACCCCGCTCGCCGGTCCGGACCCGGATGATCTCCTCGACGGGAAGGATCCACACCTTGCCGTCTCCGATCTTCCCCGTGCCCGCGACGTCCACGATGGCATTGGCCACCTCGTCGACCTGGGCGTCGTCGACGACGACTTCGAGCCGGATCTTCGGCACGAATTCGACCTCGTACTCCGCACCCCGGTAGACCTCTGTGTGCCCCCGTTGGCGACCGAACCCCTGGGCTTCCGTCAGGGTCATCCCGTGGACGCCCAACGTCTTCAGGGTCTCCTTGACCTCGTCGAGCTTGAACGGCTTGAGCACCGCGACGATCAGTTTCATTCTGCATGTCTCCTTGTCGTAACCGTTGTTGTCCAGTCTGCATCCGGCTGCGCCGGTGCGGACCCGGTCACACCGGTTCCTCTTCACTCGGTTCGGAGCGTGGCTTCGAGCTGGACTCCCCGGCCATGGACATGGCCCCGACCCGCTCGGCCAGGGACTCGACCGGGAAGGCCTCCTCGCCGTGGATGGCCAGGTCGCCGACGTCCAGGACCTCGTCCTTGTACCGGGCCCCTCCGAGCACCAGGCCGATGAGCTTCATCAGGATGAAGGTGATGAGGGCCGACCAGAAGATGACGAAGATAGCCGCCCGGGTCTGTTCCCAGAGTTGGTGGGCCGAACCGGTGTAGATGAGCCCGCTCACGCTGAAGGGCACGCAGTGGGCCGTGGCTGAGATGTAGGTCTGGTTGGTGGTGGCCACCACCTGGCCCGCGGAGTCGAGATGACCACAGCCGTACTCGAGCATGCCCGGATCTCCGAATATCCCGAGCAGCAGACCACCGAGCAGGCCGGCCATGCCGTGGGTGTAGATGACGCCGAGGGCGTCGTCGACCTTGGAGAACGGACGGACCTTGGACAGGTAGTTCCAGGCGACCCACACGACAACCGTGCAGATCACGCCGACGTAGATGGCACCCTGCCCGTTGACCCAGCCTGCGCACGGGGTGATCCCGACGAGGCCGCAGATCATGCCGTTCACACCGCCGAGGAAGGTCGGCTTCTTCTCCTTCGAGAGCCAGGCGTCCATGGCGATCCAGGTCAGCACGCCGGCGGCGGTGGCCAGGTTGGTGTTGACCACGGCGGCGGCAGCGTCGGCACCGGCGTAATACGGGTCACCACCGTTGAAGCCGTTCCAGCCGAGCCACAGGATCCCGGCTCCGACCCCAGCCATCACCAAGTTGTTGGGGATGGCGTGCTGTCTGTCTCGTAGGAGCCGTGGACCGAGGACCCAGGCGGCCACGAAGCCGGAAACACCGGCCGACATGTGGATCACGTACCCGCCCGAGAAGTCGAGCGAGCCCTCCTGGGCGAAGTAGCCGCCGCCCCAGAGGAGGAAGGCGTCGACGGTGTACACGAACGTCGACCACAGCGGGACCAGCAGGCACCAGGCGCTGAACTTGATCCGGCCGAGCACGCTGCCCATGAACAGCAGCGGGGTGATCGCCGCGAACACGAACTGGAAGTAGGCCAGCGACGAGGTCGGGAAGTGGAAGGGGATCACCGTATTCGCCGCAGAGACCGCCTGGCCCTGTTCACCCAGTGGACTGGTGACCGGTCCGGGTTTGCCCCAGAAGTTGTCGATGAAGTAGCTGAACCCCTTCCCTGTGCCGAACTGGGTCTGGATGCCGTCTTTCACACCACCTCCCCAGGAGTTGGCACCGAAGCCCATCTTGTACTCCCAGACGAACCATCCGATCATCACCAGGGAGAACCCGGCGAACATCATGGCCATCACGTTCACGGCCCACTTCTTCTGCACGATCGATGCGTAGAGCACCGCCAGGGCCGGCAGGCTCATCAGGCCGACGAACGTGGCGGCAACGATCTGCCACGTGTTGTCCCCCGTGTTGAGCCAGCTGGGATATGGAACCTGCACTATCGCTGCTGCTAGCACTGCTGGGTGCTCCTCTCCTGAGATGCCTCGTGCATTGACTGCTGCCCGGACACGTCAATCCGGCACGGATGTCGGTGGCGGTAGCCAAGGCAGGCAGATTCTCTCTGCCGGGTCACACAATGCAGGGTGGGGATTTCGGCACGGTCACTGCAGTGTTACCAACGCGTGAACTGACCGAGGGTGCCCGTGCACACGGGCCACGGGTGCGGGAGCGGCGGCGACAGGGGCCGTCAGCTGCGCAAATGCGGAGGGTCCACCCCGATCAGGGGCGGCGCGACGACAGGTTCAGGCGACAGGTTCAGCTGTCGGAGTCGGGCTTCGGCGCCTTCGTCGGCGGCTTCGCCGGCCCGGCCACCGGAGGTGTGTAGCGCTTGTTGGGCTGCGCCCGACGCGGGGTCGATCCCGGTGCGCCGGAGGAGCCCCCCTCCTTGGCCAGGCGGAGCTTCTGTTGGAGCCGGTAGGCGCGGACCAGGTACCAGGATCCGAACAGCACGAACGGAAACCCGAACTCCCAGAAGTGGAGATTGAAGATCGACAGGCCGTAGAGCGCCATGGCCAGTCCGATGTAGAGGCGCTTGCGGAACCACGCCGCGACCATCATCGCCACCGCGAGCACGAGGAGCGTCAGCGTGAGGATCAGGGAGAGCGACGAGTAGGACTTGGCATTGTTGACGACGAGGCTGTGGACGACCAGGAAGGCGATCAATACGGCCACCGGGGCTGCGATCAGCCCGATGAGCCGCTCCTTGTCGTCGGCCCGGGCGATCGCCTCCTCGATCTCCCCGACGGTCTGGGGACCCTCGTCGACCTTGGGTTGGGAGGCGTCCGCCTTGATGACCGCACGGGTGAATCGCTCCGAGAGTGTGGGCTTGTCCGGGTCGGCGGCCATGCGCAACGGTAGCGCGCACCACCGGACGGTCACCAAGTGACCCGTGCCGTCAGCCGTCGAGACGCCTCCTCCTGTTGCGCACGACGATCCAGCCCACGGCGGCCACGAACGCCAGCAGCAGGACCGCGGGGGCGATGTAGACGGACGCCGACGGGTGCTCGGCGTCGACCGTCGACGGCGTGGAGAAGAGCGCCGGATCGCCCGATGCGACCACCCCCCGCACCGTCGTCCCCTTGGCGTGGAGCGTGTTGCCGGGGATGTCCTCCGTGTAGGTCCGTCCACCGTAGACATAGGTGCCGCTGCAGTCGTAGCCGGCCGCGTTCGAGCCGCTCCCGCCCATCAGGGCGTAGCACCCGGTGACGGTCAGCTCCACCGGGACACCATGGTCGCGGAGCTCGTCGATCTGGCTGTTCTTGCGGTATCCGGCGATCAGCAGCACCCCGGCCACGATGACCACGGCGGCCAGTGCCACGGTGACCGCGACGCGCGCGGCGCGGGCGGTGTCGACCTGGACGCCGGCACCACGCAGGGTCGACACCGGTCGGTCGTCGGACGGGCCGGCATCGTCGCCCACGCCCCCGGTGTCCTGCGGCCCACTCATTCGTCGCTCCCGTCCATCGACTCGCCTCGTCGCCCGCGAATCGTCATCCCCGGCGCCGCGAAGCCGCAGATGGTACCAGCGGGTGGGACCTGCGACAGCTGGCGCGACGGCGGGCCCGGCACCCGCCTCCGCTCCGCCACGCGCCCACCCAATCCCGTTAGCCTCTGTGCATGGCCCCAGGACCGAAGGCAGTCGACCTCAAATCCATCTGGCTCTTCTCGAGCTGCACCGGTGCCGAGCTGCGCAAGATCCGTTCCTCGCTCGACTCGGTGTCCGTGCCTGCGGGCAAGATCCTCGTCGAGGAGGGCCACATCGGCCAGGAGTTCTTCATCATCGTCGACGGCAGGGCGGTGGTCAGCCGCAACGGCAAGCGGGTGGCGACCCTGGGCCCGGGCGACCACTTCGGCGAACTGGCCCTCCTCGACCGCAGGCCGCGGTCGGCATCGGTCGTGTCGGAGACCGATCTGGACGTCCTCGTGATGTCCCAGCGGCAGTTCAACAGCCTCCTCGAGTCGGTGCCGTCGATCGCCCGGAAGCTGCTGTCGGCCCTGGCCACCCGCCTGCGCGAGGCCGACGCCAAAGCCTTCCGCTGAGCCGCAACGGGACCCCGGCCGTCCCGGGAGCGCTCACTCCTCGGCGGACTGCTCCTCGGCGGGCGTCGCCTGGGTCGTGGTCGTGCCTCCCGCACCGACGGCCACCGGTGCGCCCATCGACTCCTCGAGGAGCTGCGACAGGTCCAAGACCCGTACGTCGTCCTCCTTGGCATTGGCCCGGACCGCGTCGTCCAGCATGATCATGCAGTACGGGCAGGCCGTCGAGACGACGTCTGCCCCGGTGCCGATGGCCTCGGCGGTCCGGTCCATGTTGACCCGTGTCCCGATGTTCTCCTCCAGCCACATGCGGGCCCCACCGGCGCCGCAGCAGAAGCCGCGCTCGCGGCACCGCTTCATCTCGATCTGGGTGGCGCCGGGGATGGCGTCGATGACCGACCGGGGCTCGTCGAACACCCGGTTGTGCCGCCCGAGGTAGCAGGGGTCGTGGTACGTGACCGAGCCCGCGTAGCCGCCGCCCGGCGTGAGCCGGCCGGCCTGCACCAGGTGGTCGAGGAGCTGGCTGTGGTGGATGACCTCGAAGTCGCCACCGAGGGCCGGATACTCGTTGGCCAACGAATTGAAGCAGTGCGGGCAGGTGGCGATGACCTTCTTCACCCCCGCACCCGTGAGGGACTCGATGTTCTTCGCGGCCTGCTCCTGGTACAGGTACTCGTTGCCGAGGCGACGGGCCGGGTCCCCAGTGCACGACTCCTTCGGGCCGAGGATCCCGAACGTGACGCCGGCACGGTGGAGCATGCGGGCGGTGGCCTGGGCGCCCTTTCGGGCCCGCTCGTCCAGAGCACCTGCGCACCCCACCCAGTAGAGGTACTCGACGTCGTCGGGGATCGTCCCGGTGATCACCGGGACCTCGAAGTCCAGCGACTCGATCCAGTCGGTCCGCTTGGATCCGCCGAGGCCCCAGGGGTCGCCCTGGTTCTCGATGTTGCGGAGCATGAGCCCGGCCTCGGTCGGGAACTCGGACTCCATCAGCACCTGGTAACGGCGCATGTCGATGATCGTGTCGATGTGCTCGATGTCGACCGGGCACTGTTCGACGCAGGCCCCGCAGGTCGTGCACGACCAGAGGACGTCCGGGTCGATGACGTTGCCGACCAGGTTCTCCACCTCGACGCCGGCCGCCCGGTTCCGCTGCATGACCCGGTCGGCGTTGGCGAACATGTTGTCGCGGAGATCCATGATGAGCAACTTGGGCGAGAGGGGCTTGCCGGTGTTCCAGGCCGGGCACTGCGACTGGCACCGCCCGCACTCGGTGCAGGTCGCCATGTCGAGGAGCTGCTTCCACGAGAAGTCCTCGATACGACCGGCGCCGAACACGACCTCGTCCTCGTCGCCCACGTCCTCCATGGACATGTCCGGGGTGGAGGCAAGCGCGCCGAGGGCCCGCGGCCGGCGGGACGTGGCGACGTTGATCGGGGCCAGGAAGATGTGCAGGTGCTTCGAGTAGGACACGAACACCAGGAAGCCCGTGATGACGGCGATGTTGGCGAGGAGGGCGACGGTCTCGATCACACTGTTGACGCCGGTGCCGAGCGGCGCCAGTGCCCGGGCCAGGGTGTGGGAGGCGAAGGCCCACTGCCCGTAGGGGAAGTGGCCGGTGTTGACCTGGGCGGCCCGGTAGAGCAGCAGCGTGGCCATGACCGCGAAGATGGCCAGCAGCACCAGCCAGGCCGCGCCGGTGTGGGACCCGAAGAACCGCGACCTGCGGTTCTCCCGCTCGGGTGAGTGGATGACCCGGATCGCCGTGAACACGCAGAGGGAGACGATCACGGCCACGGCGAAGAAGTCCTCGAGGAAGCCGATGACCGCGAGGTGGCCGATCAGCGGGATGGCAAAGCTGCGCGAGAAGAGGCAGCCGTAGGCCTCGATGATGGTGAGGATCAGGACGGTGAATCCCCACATGGTGAAGAAGTGCGCGATCCCCGGCACGGTCCACTGCAGCAGCTTCCTCTGACCGGCCACCTCGGTGAGCTCGGCCTTGAGGCGGGCAGGGATGTCCTTGACGCGGCTCGGGACCGCCGGTTGGCCCGAGGTGATGAGCCGGCCCAGCCAGAAGAATCGACGGCCCGCGATCGCGAACATCACCACCGTGATGCCGAGTCCGAGAATCAGTCTGATGGCCACTGCCGTTCCTCCTGGGGGTTACTAACGGGTAACTAAGCTAGCCGGGGTCACGACCAGGGGAACAATCCCCGGATCAGGGGCGGAAGTTGTCCGCGTACCGGCTGGGGGTCGGACCCCATTGACCCTGGTACTTCGACCGCAGCCCGTCCGAACCGTACGGCTTGTCGGCCGGGGTGGTCATCTGGAGGAAGCTGATCTGACCGATCTTCATGCCCGGGTAGACGGTGATGGGCAGGTTCGCCACGTTGGACAGCTCGAGGGTGAGGTGGCCGTCCCAGCCGGCGTCCACGAACCCGGCGGTCGAGTGGATGAGCAGACCGAGGCGACCGAGCGAGGACTTGCCCTCGAGGCGTGCCACGAGGTCGGCCGGGAGCGTCACCTTCTCGGTGGTGGATCCGAGCACGAACTCACCGGGATGGAGGATCAGCGGCTCCTCGCCCACGTCGACCAGCTCGGTCAGGTCCTCCTGGTCCTCTCGCACGTCGATGACCCGGCTGGAGTGGTTGCGGAAGAGGCGGAAGTAGCGGTCCACGTGCAGATCGACCGACGAGGGCTGGATACAGGACTCGTCGAGGGGGTCGATCCCGATGTGGCCGGCGGCGAGCGCCTCGCGTATAGATCGGTCGGAGAGAACCATGCCGGACAGACGATATCGGAGAGAACCATGCCGGACAGACGATAGTGTGTTCTTCTCTTCGCGGGTGTAGCTCAATGGTAGAGCGCCAGCTTCCCAAGCTGGACACGCGGGTTCGATTCCCGTCACCCGCTCTCGATGTCGTCGCCGTGACGACCGTGGAGGAACCTCCGGCTGACGAGCCAGGACTGAGCATCCGGTAGCGCCCGCCTTCTGTCGGGCCCGCCCTGCGACCGGAGTGCGTCGACGCCGATCGTGCGTGGTGCGCACCGTCCACCGTAAGGTGACGACCGGCGCAGCCGAGGCGGCCGGCTCCGGAGATGCCGGGGCACGTCCGTGTCCGACACGAAGGGACGACATCCGGCCCCATGGCGAGACTCCATCGTTCGACCCGATGCCGGCTCATCGGTGCCGCACTCGTGACCGTGGCTTCGCTCACCGGCGCCCTCGCCTCCGGGGCCGTCCCCGCCGGCGGCGCGCCGAAGCCGACGCCGACGCGGCGCGCGGCCGCCGCACGGTGCCCCTGGGTGGCGCAGTCGCAGAAGGGGCAGGGGACCCCGGCGTCGCTGGCCGCCGAGGTCCTCGACCGGATGACGCTCTCGCAGAAGGTGTCCTTCGTCATCCTGCAGACGAAGCCGCCGGTCGAGAACACCAACCTCGGGATCCGATCGCTCTGCATCCCACCGATGACCCTCACCGACGGCCCGGACGGGATCGCCTTCCACATGACCGGCGTCACCCAGCTACCGGCGGCCATCGGCGTGGCCGCCACCTTCGACCCGTCGGTGGCCAGAGCGACGGGCGTGGTCATGGGCCAGGAGGCCAGGTCCAAGGGGATCGACGCGGCACAGGGACCGGAGCTCAACCTGGCCAGAGTTCCCGAGGCGGGTCGGATCTTCGAGGCATTCGGCGAGGATCCGGTGCTCACGGGCGCCATGGGCGTCGCCAACGTCGAGGGGATCCAGTCCACCGGGACCATGGCGAATCTCAAGCACGTCACCGCGTACTCACAGGAGACGGCCCGGTACATCCTCGACCAGATCGTACCGGCCCGGGCACTCGCCGAGCTCTACAACCCCCCGTACACGGAGGTCGTCCAACAGGGCCACGTCGCCTCGATCATGTGCTCCTACGGCTCGGTAAACGGCCTCAACGACTGTTCGGACCCGGGCGTCTACGCCGATCTCGCCTCCTGGGGCTTCACCGGCTTCGTCCGCTCCGACCTCGGGGCGGTCCCCGTGGCGGACACCGCGCAGGCGTTCCGGGCCGGCATCGCCATGATCAAGCCCGGATCGGCTCCGGCCCTCCTCGCGCTCGTGCGGTCCGGAGCCATCCCGGTGTCCGACCTCGACCGGGCCGTCACCGACGTCCTCACCCAGATGTTCCGGTACGGACTGATCGCCCATCCTGTCGCCGGCAGGCCCTCGGCCGATGCGATCACGCCGGCCCACACGAACGTCGCGCTCACCACGGCCGAGGCATCCATGGTGCTCCTGAAGAACGCCGGCGGGGTGCTCCCGCTCGGGCACCGGATCCGGTCGGTCGCCGTGGTCGGGACCGGCGCCACCGACCCGATCATCTCCGGCGGTGGCAGCTCGGCGGTGACGGCGCCCTTCATCTCCACCCCGCTCGCCGCGCTGCGCACCGCGCTCGGAAACTCGGTCGCCATCCACTACGCGCAGGGCGGACTCGAGTCGACACCGTTGCGGTCCGTCACCACCGGCCAGCTCTTCGCCAGGCGGTACTTCGACACCGGCGTGCCCGTGCTCCACGCCGACCGGGTGGAGGCGGGCAAGGCGGACCTCCCGGTCGTCGAGTCGCCCAACGTGACCCCCGCGGCGGCGACCGCGGTCGCGCCCGGGACCGGGTCGTCATGGAGCTCGTGGAGCGAGACGATCACCCCGCGGACCGGTGGGATCTACCGGATCGGCCTGCAGCAGGTCGGCGACACCTGGCTCACCATGAACGGGGCGCCCGTCCTGTCGTCCCCCGGGCTCCACACCCTGACGCTCCTGTCGGCGGCGGTGACCCTGCGGGCCGGCGAGCACTACCGGTTCACCATCCGGTGGTTCGCCGTCGACGACCGGCCCAGCCCGGCGTTCGGCATCACCGACGAAACCGGGGAGTTCGACGCCGCCGTGGCCGCAGCCAGACGGTCGTCGGTCGCGGTGGTCTTCACCGGCGAGTACCAGACCGAGGCATCCGACCGGGGGCTGTCACTGCCGGGGGACGCGAACCAGCTCATCGAGGCCGTGGCTGCGGTCAATCCGCACACCGTCGTCGTGATCAACAGCGGCGGGGCGGTCCTCATGCCGTGGCTCTCCAAGGTGTCGGCCGTCGTGGAGGCCTGGTATCCGGGCGAGGAGGACGGTGCGGCGGCGGCGGCCGTCCTGACCGGACGGGTCGATCCCTCGGGTCGACTGCCGATCACGTTCCCGACGTCGACCGCGGCGCAGCCGGCGGCCACCACCGCAGAGTTCCCGGGGATCGACGCGGTGGTGAACTACGGAACGGGACTCGATGTCGGCTACCGGTGGTACCAGGCCAACGGCGTCACCCCGCTGTTCCCGTTCGGCTTCGGGCTCGACTACACCACGTTCTCGCTCACGGACCCCCGGATCGTCCCGTCCGCTACCGGGGGCTACTCCGTCGAGGTCGACGACAAGAACACCGGCACCCGGTCCGGTGCCGACGTCGTCCAGGTCTACGTGGCCTACCCGCCCGGGCTCGGCGAGCCCCCCGAGCAGCTCCGTGCATTCGCCAGGGTCTCCCTCGCCCCGGGGGCCACCCGTCAGGTGACCCTCTCGTTGCCGACGTCGGGGTTCACGTCCGACGCCTCCGGGACACCCACGGTGGTCGCCGGCCGGTACGTCGTCGGCGTGGGTGAGTCGTCGGCGGACCTGCCGTTCCAGATGCCCGTCACGGTCCCGGGGGGCGGCGCCTGACGGAGTCCGCCGGGCACCATCGTCAGCCGAGGGCCATCCCGATGATCGGCTTGTTCAGCCTGAGAGCGCCGGTCGACCCCTGGAAGATCGCGCCCGGACCGAAGGCGAAGACCCCGCCGTCGGAAGCCACCAGGTAGTAGCCGTCGCCACCCGGTGCGGCGGCCATCCCGACGATCGGCTGGTTGAGGTGCACGCCGCCCAGCGATCCGTAGAACGGTGCGCCGAAGCTGAAGATGCCGCCGTCCGCGGCGACCAGCCAGTAACCACCGGTGGACGGGTCGACGGCCATCCCCACGATCGGCTGGTTGAGGTGCTGTCCACCCATCGACCCCTGGAAGACCGCACCCGGGCCGTAGCTGAAGATGCCACCGTCACTGGCCACCAGGTAGTAGCCGTCACCGTTCGGCGTCGCGGCCATCCCGACGACGGGCCTGTTCAACGTGAGGTCGCCCGCCGACCCGTAGAACGGCGCGTTCGGACCGAAGGCGAAGACCCCGCCGTCCGCGGCCACCGACCAGCAGCCGTCGCCGCCCGGGGCGGCGGCCAGGCCCACGACCGGCTCGACGAGGTCGACGACCGAGCCGGTGCAGCCGGCACGGGGGCCGAAGGGCACGATCGACCCGGACCCGGTTCCGATCTGGTACCCGTTGCCCCCGGGGTCCGAGGCGAACCCGCTGACGGCGGACGATCCGCCCGAACCCGACCCGTAGAACGGTCGCCCGAAGCTGAAGATCCCGCCGTCACTAGCCGCCAGCCAGTACCCCTGCGGCCCCGGCGCCGGCGCGGCGATCGGCAGTTCCTGGGTGGGGTCGCTCGGGTAGGGGAGGAAGCGCGAGAACGCGCAGTCGCCGGTCCCGTAGCCCGCCACCGTGCTCCCACCCTGCCCGGCGTCGCCGAACTGGACCCGGGGCGACAGGTCGGTGCACAGGAGGTTCCCTCCGATGCGGTTGTCGAGGATCTCGTCGGCGTCGGGGTCGGCGTACGTGTCGTCGGCGAACGTGGCACTGCCGGCGACGCTGAGCCGAAGTGCGCCGAACCAGCACGACCGGACACCCGTGACCCGCAGGTCGCCCCCGATGGTGACGTCCTCGTAGTCGCTGTACACCGATCCGTAGTTGCCCGGGATGCCGTAGAAGACGTTGGTGGGCGAGGAGGCACACGTGATGCCGCCGCCACCACCGGTCTCCGTGACATCCCCGTCGACCACCGAGTGGTGCATGATGACGCCGAGCGGGCCGGTGGCCACGATGCTGCCCACGACGGTCGTCGTGGAGGAGAGGGTGGGGCTGCCCGGGTCGGGGTCGTCGTAGCAGGGGAACTCGGACGGCTCGCAGCCGAGCAGGAGCGCGGACCCGGCGCCGGCGGTCACGTTCCCGTCCACGGTCAGTCCCGACGTGGTCCCGGTCGCGCCGTCGTCCCTGGCGAACCCGCTCACCAGGGCCGCTCCGGGATCGACCACCACGTCGCCCTCCACCACGACGTGCCCTGCGCTGACGTCGCACACCCCGGTCACCGTGAGCGAGGCG
The DNA here is from genome assembly GCA_049517675.1 of Acidimicrobiales bacterium. Classification (GTDB taxonomy): domain Bacteria; phylum Actinomycetota; class Acidimicrobiia; order Acidimicrobiales; family RAAP-2; genus Bog-756. The sequence continues at coordinate 119,741 of JBEKRV010000025.1, read as the reverse complement.
TAGGTCCCGCCCGCGACCACGGCAGGGGCCGTCACCGGTCCCCCGCAGCTGATCGGCGCGGGAGCGGGCGCCCCTTCCGCCGACCCGGCGCCGACCACACCCACCGGGACGCACAGCGCGATCAGTCCGACAGCCAGCGAGAGGCGCCTCATGGACGACAACCTAGGCAATCGGCGGACGTGGCGCGCGCCGGCCGCGTCGGGTGACCGACGCCTTGTCTACCCTTCGGTCATGACCATCGATCCCCACCCGTCGTCGGTCGAGCTCGGCTACCTCGGCGTGACCGAGATCCTCGACCGCTTCGCCTCGGGGGCACTGACCAGCGAGGCCCTCGTCGGGACCCTGCTCGAACGGGCCGCCGCCATCGACGACCCGTCCGGTGGCATCGGGCTCCGTTCCATCGCCGCGGTCGCCGCCGACGCGCTCGCCGTCGCCGCAGAACGTGATGCCGAGCGGGCCCGGGGGGAGATCCGGGGACCGCTGCACGGCGTCCCGATCGCCGTCAAGGACAACATCGAGGCCGCCGGACTGCCCGGTGCCGCCGGCTCCACCGCCCTGCTCGGCCGGCCGGCCGGTGACGCACCGCTGGTAGCCCGGTTGCGGGACGCCGGAGGGGTGGTGCTGGCCAGCACCAACCTCTCCGAGTGGGCGAACATCCGCTCCGGGCGGTCCACCAGCGGGTGGTCGGCCACCGGCGGGTTGGTCGGGAACCCGTGGGCCCTCGACCGCAGCGCGGGCGGCTCCTCGTCGGGGTCGGGCGCCGCCCTGGCCGCCGGACTGGTTCCACTGGCCGTGGGCACCGAGACGGACGGGTCCATCGTCTGCCCCGCCTCGGTCAACGGGGTCGTCGGGCTGAAGCCGACGGTCGGCGCGGTGCCCGGTGGAGGAGTGGTACCGATCAGCGCCAGTCAGGACAGTCCCGGGCCGATGGCCAGGAGCGTCGACGACGTGGCCCGCCTGTTCGCCGTGCTCGCCGGTCGGCGTCCTGTCGATCACACCGGTCCCCCGCCGCGTTTCGTCCACGCCGCCAGCTGGCGTACCGACCACCCGGCCACCGACGACGCGGTCGACGCGTTCGTGGCCTTGCTCGGGGAGTCCGGCGAGTCGGTCGAGGTCCGTGACGTGGCCACACCCGGACCGGAGGTGGTGGCCGACGAGTTCACCGTGATGCTGGCCGAACTGGTCGACGACCTCGGCGACTACCTGGCCCGGCGACCGGGGGACGGCGTGTGCTCGCTGGCCGACGTCGTCGCCTTCGATCAGGCCCACGCCGACGTGGAGCTCCCCTACTTCGGCCACGAGCAGTTCACCCAGGCCCTCGCCACCGGGGGGCGTGCCGGCGACGCCTACGCCGGGGCGCGGAACCGCAACCTGGGGTGGGCGGTCACCACGTGCCTCGAGCCGGCCCTCGACGGTGCAGACGTGCTGATCGCCGCCGCGTACGGCCCTGCGTGGAAGAGCGACCTCGTCGTCGGCGGCCACGCCGGGGTCGTGTCGAGCTGGGTGACCATGCCGGCCGCCATCGCCGGATGGCCGATCATGAGCGTGCCGGTCGGACTCGTCCACGGGCTTCCGATCGGGCTGGCCCTCATCGCCCGGCCCGGTCAGGAGTCGGCGCTCCTGGCCGCGGCGCGTCGTGTCGAGCGGCTGGTCGATGCGACCGACCCGCTGCCCCGCCCGGGCTGGCTGCGGCCACGCCGGGGCTGACCCGGCCGGTCAGGCCTCGGCGGCGGCCTTCAGGTTGGCGAGCGTCTGCTCCATGCCGGCACGGTTGTGGGTCGCCCGGTCGGATACCCCGCTGACCCTGGTGCCGAGCGCCTTGACCAGGGCGTTGCGCTCGTCGATCCAGGTCTCGGTCACCCTGCAGCCGGCGTCGGTGGGCTCGAACCGGTAGCGCCACACGGACACCTTCTGCCCGACGGCGGTGATCCGGAAGGAGAGGACCCGTCCCGGCTCGGCCTCGAGGACCGTGCCGACCGTGCTCCACCGCTTGGACTCCCGGCGGTTGGTTCCGGTGAACCGCGCCCCGCGAACGGCCGACGTCGCCCCCTTGCACCAGACCACCCCGTCGTTCTCGGGTGACCACTCCTTCATGCGCACCAGGTCGGCCACCAGTGCCCACACCCGGTCCGCCGGAGCGTGGATCTCGGTCGTCACACTCACCTCGTCGCCCATGCGGGCACACTACCCACCCACGTCCGTCGGGCCTGTTTCCGGCCCCGGCCACGGTCCCGCGGAACCCGCGGCCGTAGACTCCGGGGATGGCTGACCCGGTTGCGCCCGACCTGGCCTTCGACCCCGACGCGCTGCGCCGCCGCTACGCCGAGGAACGTGCCAAGCGGCTCCGGCCGGACGGCAAGGACCAGTACCTCGAGGTCGCCGGCCGGCTGGCCGGGTTCGCACGCGACCCGTTCGCCACCCGGCCCGACCGCCCACCCTTCGACGAGGAGGTCGATGCGCTGATCGTCGGCGGCGGATTCGGTGGACTGTTGGCCGGCGCCCGACTGCGGGGGACGGGCCTGGACCGCGTCCGGATCGTGGAGAAGGGCGGCCGCATCGGGGGGACCTGGTACTGGAACCAGTACCCGGGCGCCCAGTGCGACATCGAGTCGTACATCTACATGCCGCTCCTGGAGGAGCTCGGGGTCGTCCCGACGGAGCGCTACGCCCGGGCCCCCGAGATCCTCGCCCACGCCCAGCGGATCGCCGATCACTACGGGTTGTCCGGTCCCGCCGTGCTCGGCACCGAGGTGACGACGATGGATTGGGACGACGAGGTCGGCCGTTGGACGGTCCGGACCGATCGGGGCGACCGGTTCCTGGCCCGCTTCGTAGTGTCGGCGACCGGTCCCCTGCACCGGCCCAAGCTGCCCGGTGTCGACGGGATCGGGGAGTTCGGAGGTCACGCCTTCCACACGAGCAGGTGGGACTACGCATACACCGGGGGCGGACCGGAGGGCGGACTCGACCGCCTGGCGGGCGTGCGGGTCGCCGTGATCGGGACCGGTGCCACCGCGGTGCAGATCGTCCCCCACCTCGGCCAGGCGGCCGGCCACCTCTACGTGTTCCAGCGCACCCCCTCCTCCATCGACGTCCGGGGCAATCGCCCGACCGACCCCGAGTGGGCCGCCGGGCTCGGCCCGGGTTGGCAGGAGGAGCGGGTCCGCAACTTCAACGCCCTGGTCTCCGGCGTGCCCCAGGAGGTCGACCTGGTGGACGACGGGTGGACGGCGCTGATCGGCAAGATGATGGAGATCTTCCGCAACGGCAGGGCGGGCGCCCTCGACCGGCCCTTCGAGGAGGTCCTCGAGCTCGCCAACTTCGAGAAGATGGAGGAGATCCGGGCCCGGGTGGACGCCCTGGTCGACGACCCTTCCGTCGCCGAGGCCCTCAAGCCCTACTACAAGATGTTCTGCAAGCGGCCGTGCTTCCACGACGAGTACCTCTCCACCTTCAACAGGGAGAACGTGACGCTCGTCGACACCGACGGCGCCGGCGTCGAGCGGATCACCCGCACCGGGGTGGTGGCCGGGGGCGTGCACTACGACGTCGACTGCATCGTCTATGCCACCGGATTCGAAGTGGGAACCGGCTACGAGCGACGCGCCGGCTTCGCCGTGCGGGGCCGCGACGGCCGCACCCTGACCGAGAAGTGGGACGACGGGGGCATGCGGACGCTGCACGGACTGGTCACCCATGGCTACCCCAACCTGTTCATCCTCGGTCAAGCGCAGGGGGCGTGGACGGCCAACTACACCCAGCTGCTCGACGAATCGTCGCGCCATGTCGCCGCCATCGTGTCCCACATGGAGGAGCAGGGACTCTCGACGATCGAGGCCACACGCGCCGCCGAGGACGCCTGGGCTGACCAGATCGTGACCCACGCCGTCAACGGGACCGGTGGCATCGGGGGAAGCGACTGCACCCCCGGCTACTACAACAACGAGGGTCGGCCCCTCGACGGACCCCCGTGGACCGCGTCGTACGGGAAGGGCTCGATGGCGTTCTTCCGGCTGACCGAGGCGTGGCGGGAGTCGGGGGAGTTCGAGGGCGTGGTGTTCACGGGGCCGCCTGCCCCCACCTGACCACCGGGCCCGACCCCCCGGACGGTGTCGGGCCCCACCTAGGATGTCCCGGCAGTCCGATACGGTACGTCGCGGTGCCTCCGGGGAGACCCGGAACGGAGCGGGGGACAGACCAGGCCATGAGTACGGTGACCGACGGTCCGGCTACGGCGCCGGAAGCAGGCACCGCCGACGAGGCAGGAACCGCGCCGGGCGACCGGAGGTTCCGCCCCGACGTCGAAGGACTCCGGGCCGTCGCCGTACTGCTGGTCGTCCTGTACCACGCCGGCCTCCCCGGACTCGGTGGCGGCTACGTCGGCGTCGACGTCTTCTTCGTCATCTCCGGCTTCGTGATCACCGGGCTGCTGCTCCGCGAGCGCACCTCCACCGGCGCGACCTCCCTCGTCGCGTTCTACAGCCGCCGGGTGCGCCGCATCCTTCCCGCCGCCACCCTGGTCATCGTGTCCACCGTCGTCCTCACCTACCTGGTGCTCGGCGTCGTCTACGGGGACCCGACCGCGGTGACGGCACGGTGGACCGCGGTGTTCCTCGCCAACTTCCACTTCGCCGACACGGCCACCAGCTACCTCAACGCGACGCTTCCCCCTTCCCCGCTGCAGAACTTCTGGTCCCTGGCCGTCGAGGAGCAGTTCTACCTGGTGTACCCGGCGATCTTCCTGGTCGTCGCATCGCTCCGGTCGACCGTCTCGCTGCGGGCGCGACTGATCGCCACGCTGATCCCGATCATCGCCATGTCGCTCGTGATCTCGGCCGCCCAGACGGCGACGAACCCGAACGGCGCCTACTTCTCCCCCCTGACCCGGGCATGGGAGCTGGCGCTGGGTGCGCTGGTGGCCGCAGCGACTCCGGCCCTCCTGAGGCTGCCGCGCACGGTGGCCACGGCGATGACCTGGCTCGGACTGGCGGCGATCGGGTTCGCCGCCGTGACCTACTCCTCCGCTTCGCAGTACCCGGGGACGCTCGTGATCATCCCGGTCGTCGGGACCGCCCTGGTGATCGCCGGTGGGACGCCGGTGCCGTCGTGGGCGGCCGAGCGGGTCCTGCGGATCGCTCCGTTGCAGTGGTTCGGACGCCTGTCCTACTCCCTCTACCTCTGGCACTGGCCCATCCTGATCATCGCCGCCGAGGAGGCCGGACAGAACGCACTCCCCTTCCACCGGAACATCCCGTGGTTGGCCGTGGCGCTGGTCGCCGCGGTCGCCACCCACGTCTGCGTCGAGAACCCGGTCCGCCACTCCCGGGCCCTGTCCCGGCGGCGCTGGCTGTCGATCGGACTGGGAGCCGTTCTCGTGGCCACGTCCCTGGTCGTCGCCACCGTCGCGCTGGACGTCTCCGGGGCGGCGTCCTCGACGGGGCACGGGCGGGCGGGACCGCCCGCGCCCCTCACGCCCCGCGAACTGACCCGCCTGGTCGAGAGCGCGGCCCTGATCCACACGCTGCCGCCCGACCTGCGACCCGCGCTCGACCAGGTCCGAGCCAACTGGGGCGGGCCTCCGTCGTCGTGCTGGCCCAAGTACGCCCAGACGTCGGTTCCGGCGTGCACCTTCGGGGACCCCCGGGGGAAGCGGACCCTCGTCGTCTACGGTGACTCCCACGCGGCGATGTGGTTCGACGCCATCAACCTCATCGGCCTGCTGTCGAGGTGGAGGGTCGCCATCCTCGCCAAGGGGGACTGCCCGGCCATCGGGCTCGCCTTCCCCGCCCCGCCCGGCTCCGCCACGCCGGGTGCCCGGTTCGCCCAGTGCGACGAGTGGCACCGGTTCGCCCTGGCCAGGATCGACGCGCTCCACCCGGACCTGGTCATCGTCACCCAGGAGGCCGACCTCGGGCTGGGTCGTTCCAAGTACCCGGAGAGCGTCTGGGAGGCGGCCACGGTCAAGCTGATCCGGTCCCTGCCGGTGCCGTCCAGCCGGGTCCTCGTCCTCGGGAACATCCCCCAGTTCGACGGCGCCGGCCCCGGGTGCCTCTCCCTCAACCCCGACGACGTCCAACGCTGCTCGGGTCCGGACCTGCCGTACGACGTGGAACACGATGCCGCCGAGCGTCGGGCCACGATCCGGACCGGGGCCCGCTACATCGACACCGTCCCGTGGTTCTGCTCGGCGACCTGCACCGACGTCATCGGTCAGTACCTGCCCTATTGGGACGGCTTCCACATCACGGCCGACTACTCGATCGCACTGTCCACGGTCCTGTCCGAATCGATCGACCTGCCGGCCTACCCGCCGCTCGGTACGCCCACCAGCTCCTCGTCCACCGCTTCGACGGGCTGAGCCCGGTCTACGCTGCCGGGGAACCTCCGTCGACAGGAGCACCCGGTGCCGCTCGATCCCCCGGCCGCCCGAACGGCCTGATGCTCGTCCTCGACCTCGTCGTCATCGGGATCGCCATATCGCTGGAGCCCATCCCCTTCACCGCATTCGCCCTGGTCCTGGCCTCGGAGAGGGGAGTCCGCAAAGCTGCCGCCTTCATCGTCGGCTGGGTCCTCTCCCTTGCCGCCGTCGTTGCCCTGACGCTGGTGGCCACCGGCAACCGCCCACCCCGACCGGGCACCGAGCCCTCCGACGGGATCCTGGCGGCCAAGATCGCCATCGGCGTCGCCCTCCTCGCCCTCGCCGTCCGGCGGAGGCGGCGCACGGGCCGCCCGAAGGGACCGATGGACCCTCCCAAGTGGCAGGCCCGCGTCGACAGCATGTCCCCGCTGTTCGCACTGGTGCTCGCCGTCCTCGTCCAGCCGTGGGGCCTGGTGGCGGCCGGTGTGGCGTTCATCGCCGACGCAGAACTGACCTCGTGGCAGAGCTCGCTCGCCCTCGTCCTCTTCTGTCTGCTCTCGGTCGGGATCTACCTGTCCGTCGAGATCTACGCCCTCATCCGGCCGGACCGGGCCCAGGCCAGGCTGGTCGACGCCCGGTCCTGGGTCACCGGCCACACCGACCAGGTCGTCATCGGCATCGCCGTCGTGGTGGGCTCGTGGCTGATCGCCAGCAGCATCTGGATCCTGGCCACCTGAACCGGGGCTGCTCAGTCGGCGGGGCGGCGGGGCGGCGGTGGTGGGTCGAGGGTCGGCGTCCCGCCGTCGAGGACGTGCTCCGTCCAGCCCGTGCCCGACCAGTAGCGCTGCTCGTGGCGAGCGAACGGATCGACGAACCATCCGGGAACGGTTCCGGTGAACGAGGACGGGGTCGGTCCCACCGACCCGGACGGGCCGGTACGGGCGGGGGCGGGGGCGGGGGCGGCGAAGCCCGGCGCTCCCGGCCGGTAGTCGCGGGGACGCCCGCCCCTCCGACGCCTCGAGGAGAGCATGCGCACGACCACCATCGCGACCAGGACGACGATCGCCACCCAGGAGTTGTGTCCGTAATACACGCCTCCAGTGTACGACCGGGCCGATCCCGCCGACCGGCGCCCCCGACGGGGCTCAGTCGGCCGGCTTCATCCGCTCGAGCGTCTCCCGCATCTGCCGGTGGACCGCGTCGACCGCCTGGAGGGGCCGGATCATCACCCGGAACTCGACGATGCGTCCGGCGTCGTTGCACCGGATGATATCGACCCCGTTGACGTAGGTCCCCTCGACGGTGGTCTCGAATTCGAGGACGGCGGTGTCGCCGGCCAGCACCTTCTTGGTGTAGCGGAACGCCGAGGAGCCGCCGAGCGGGGCGTCGTCACCGTCGCCGGTGTCGCCGGAACCGGTCGGCCCGTCGCCGGGCAGGGCCTGGGCGGCCGCCTGCAGGTACAGGGAGGTGACGGCCTTCCCCCGTTGAGGGGTGTACACGATGGGCGAGTAGAAGATGACGTCGTCGTCGAGCAGGACGTCGAGCCCGCCGGGCAGTTCGCCCCGCAGATGCCGGTGCCACCGGTCGACCACCTGCTCGATCATCGGTCCTCCGATCCGGTCCGGCGCCCGCGCCGGGCCATCGGCAGAAGGTAGCCCACCGCAGCGCCGGCGGTGGCGGTGGCGGTAGCGACCGCGACGCCACGCCCACTACGGTGGCGGCACACGACCGCCGACCGGAAGGGAACAGATGGCGAACCAGATCCCGCTCGTCGACTACCTGGTACTGGGCGACCGCCCGCGCCTGGTGGCCCACGAGTGCACATCGTGCGGCGCTCGCTTCTTCGACCGGCGCAACGCCTGCGCCTCGTGCGGACTGACCGAGTTCACCACCGTCGACGTCCCGACAGAGGGCGAGGTGCGGGCGTTCACCATCGTGGCGTTCGCGGCTCCGGGCATCCCGACGCCGTTCGTCGCCGCAGTGGTCGACTGTGGCGGAACCAGCGTGCGCGCGAATCTGATCAACGTCCCGCCCGATCCTGAGCACGTGCGGCTCGCGATGCCGGTCCGGCTGGCCACCCAGGTCGTCGGCACCGACGAGGAGGGCACCGAGGCGATCGGGTTCGGCTTCGAACCCAAGGAGGGCTGACCATGGCATCCGACGACCTGTGGATCCTCGGGATCCACATGACCAAGTTCGGGAAGCACCCCGACAAGGACATGGTCGACCTGGCCTCGGAGGCGGTCCTCGGGGCCCTGTCCGACGGCGGGGTCGCCATGTCCGACATCGGGGTCGTCGTCGCCGGCAGCCTCATGGCGGCGAACGCCGGCATGGGCCAGCAGCTGCAGAAGCAGCTGGGTCAGACCGGTGTACCCGTGTACAACGTGGCCAACGCGTGCGCCACCGGCGCCACCGCGCTGCGGGTTGCCATGATGGCCATCAAGGCCGGGGAGACCGACGTGGGCCTCGCCTTCGGCGTCGAGAAGCTGGCCGGAGCCGGCCTGCTGTCCGGTGGCACCCGCAAGGACGGCCCGGACACCTTCACCCCGTCCGGCCGCTACGGGGCCGTGGCACCAGTCGACGGCCGCATCGGCACCGAGGTCATGCCCGGGGTGTTCGCCCAGATCGGGATGGAGTACGGGTACCGGCACGGCGGCACCAGCTTCGAGCTCTTCGCCCGGATCAGTGAGAAGAACCACACCCACTCCACGTTGAACCCGCTCGCCGCGTACTCCAAGAAGATGACCCTCGAGGAGATCATGGGTGACGTCATGATCGCCTACCCGAACACCCGGCCCATGTGCTCGGCCAACTGCGACGGCGCCGCCGCCGCAGTGATCGTCAGCGGGGCCAAGCTCCGGACGCTCTCCCTCGAGCAGCGGCGGCGTGCGGTCAAGGTGGCGGCGTCGGTCCTGACCACCGATCCGTGGGAGGAGTCCTGCCAGGTCCTCCCCGACGTCAACACGCTGACCCGCAATGCCGCCACCCAGGCCTACGAGCAGGCTGGCATCGGCCCCTCCGACCTCGACCTGGTGGAGCTGCACGACTGCTTCGCCACCGCCGAGCTCGTGCACTACGACAACCTGATGCTGTGCGAGCCGGGGGGCGCCGTCGACTTCTTCAATTCCGGGGCCACCTGGCGCGACGGATCCATGCCGGTCAACGTGTCGGGCGGACTCGAGTCCAAGGGCCATCCCATCGGGGCGACGGGCATCGCCAACGTCTGGGAGGTGGCGACCCACCTCCGTGGCGAGGCTGGGCCACGGCAGATCGAAGGAGCCACCGTCGGGCTCACCCACGTCATCGGACTCGGGTCCGCCTGCGGCGTCCACATCCTCGAGAAGTCCGCCGCCTGAACGCCGTCGATGGCGCGCTCGGATCCGGCGCGCTCAGGACGCCAGGAGTGCCCCGAAGACCAGGCCGCCCGCGGCCAGGAGGACGGTCCCGGCCGTGACCAGCCTGAACGCCCGGTCGCCGGTCAATCCGTGGGGAACCATCCCCGCCTCGAGCCGGTGGGACTCGTGCATCCCGGCCAACCAGACGAGCGTGCCCAGCGCCACGATCACCAGGCCGACGACGCCGACGGCGCCGTTCAGGGTCCACACCCGGCGGGCGAGCACGCCGACGACGACGACCACGGCCAGCCCGGTTCGTCCCCACGCCAGCTGGGTGCGCTCGGGGGCGAGTCCCTCGTCCCACTCGCCGTCGAGGCCGGGCACCGGGTCCGTGGGCACTCGCAGCTCGCCTACTTGGTTCCCCTGATGACCAGCACGATGGCGATGATGGCGATGGCGGCGACCCCGATCGACAGGACGGCGGTCATCGGCGACGTCGGCAGCGGTTCGCGGCGGCGCATGGCCCGTTCGTTGACCTTCCACTGCCGGAAGCTGGTCAGGGCGACGAGCGCACCGAGTGCGATGAGCGGGATCCCGAGGATCTGACGCCCACCGTGGATGTGGAACTCGGGGAGGAGCTGGGTCGCGGCCACCCCCGTGGCGATCAGCGCCAGCGCGGTCCGGTTCCACGCCAGGAAGGTACGTTCGTTGGCGTAGGTGAATCGGGCGTCCGGCTCGGACTCCGCCGCGTCCCCTCCGTCCGGGTCGTCGGTCATGGCCGTTCCACAGGTCAGGAGCCTACTGACCGGCGGGGCCGGCCTCGACGGTGACCAGGTCGTGGGCGAGGACGACGTCGCCGGTGAACACGGCACGGGCCTGGTCGATCCACTCGTGCTCGGCGCCGGGCTGGACGGCGGGCACCATGTGGGTCAGGACGAGTGTCCCGACGCCGGCGCGCTCGGCGGTCGCCGCGGCATCGGCCACCGCCGAGTGGTAGTCGAGGACGTCGGTGAGGCGGGGGAGACCCAGTGCCTCGATCTGGTCGCGGCGCACCACGGTGTGGACGAGGACGTCCGCTCCCGCGGACAGGGTGTCGAGCCCCTCGCAGGGAACGGTGTCACCGGCGACCACGACCGAACGGCTCCCGTCCTCGATCCTGAAGCCCAGCGTCGGGCGCACCGGGGCGTGATCGGTCGGGCCCGCGGTCACCCGGACGTCGCCGTCCTCGAAGACCAGCCCGTCGGTCGCCTCGACGACCTGGGTCCCGGGGCGCCAGGTCAGGTCGTCGTGGTGGGCCAACCGGTAGCCGACATCCAACTCCAGCATCGCCTCGGTGGCCGACACCAGGGCGGCCGTGCCGACGGGCCCGATGACCGTGAGCGGGTCGGGGGTGAAGGACACGGCCCACCGGGTGGTGATGACGTCGTTGAGGTCGGTGGTGTGGTCGCTGTGGAGGTGGGTCAGGAACAGGGCACGGAACGCACCCGGGCCGGACATCGCCGACGCCGCCCGCATGAGCACGCCCCGACCGGCGTCGAAGAGCAGGTCACCGACCGACGTTCGGACCAGCGTGGACGGACCGGCACGGTCGGGGGAGGGCAGGGGGCTTCCGCTCCCCAGGATGATCACCTGCACGGCCACACTCCTCCGTCTCGCCCTTCTTGTGACAGATCTTATGACAATAACACGTCGAGGGGAATTCGGGTCCCCCATCGGTAGTGTGGCCACGTGGCGTTCTACCGCGAGCAGGTCGTTCCCCGGTTGATCGCCCTGACCTGCGGGTCGTCGCTCCTGTCGGACCTCCGCTCCCGGACGGCGGCGGGCCTGTACGGACAGGTGGTCGAGATCGGTTTCGGATCGGGGTTCAACATGGTCCACTACCCGGACAGCGTCCACGGCGTGATGGCCGTCGAGCCCTCGGCCACGGCGTGGCGGATGGCGTCGCACCGGATCAGGGCCTCCTCGGTCCCGGTCGAACAGATCGGACTGGACGGCCAGTCGATCCCCCTCGACGACGCCAGCTGCGACGGGGCGCTGTGCACGTTCGCGCTGTGCACCATCCCCGACCCCGCGGCGGCGCTGGCCGAGGTCCGGCGCATCGTGCGGCCCGGCGGCCGGTTCCACGTACTGGAGCACGGGCTCGCCCCCGATGCGAAGGTGGCCGCCTTCCAGCACCGGGTCGAACCCTTGCAGCGGCGGATCGCCGACGGGTGCCACCTCACCCGGGACCCCGTGTCGCTGGTACTCGAGGCCGGATTCCGCATCGAGGAGATGGACCAGGACTACGGGGCGGGTCCCAGGGCCTGGGCCTACCTCACGCGGGCCGCCACCGTCCGCGACTGATCACGGAGCGACGACCATGCCCACCACCGACGAATTGGCCGCACGGGTCGAGGAGCTGGCCGCACGGGTCGACCGCGCCGAGTCGGTGCTCGCCATCCACCACCTCAAGGCCCGCTACGGCGAGCTGGTCGACGCACGGTTCACCCGCGGCCATCAGGTGGAAGGGGCCGAGATGTCCGATCTGGCGGCACGGGCAGCCGACCTGTTCACCGAGGACGGCGTCTGGGACGGGGGCCCCGCGCTGGGTGTGGCACGCGGCCGTCCCGAGATCGCCCGGCGGCTGGCCGAGCCCACGCTGGTGTTCTCCCGGCACCTCTTCGTCAAGCCGCGGATCGAGGTCGCCGGCGACCGGGCCACCGGCCGCTGGGACCTGCTGTGCCCGTGCACCCGACCCGACGGCACGGCTCTGTGGATGTCCGGTTACGAGGACGACACCTACGCCCGTGTGGCCGGCACCTGGCTCCATGCCTCGATGACCCTCACCACCGTGTTCGTCTCACCGGCGGGGGCCGGATGGCCCTCGATCCTCGCCTGACCCCGGAGGACGGATCAGGCCGGCGGGCCGGCGGCCAGGGTCACCACCGACGTGTGGGTCGCGCCGGTCTGGTCGGTCCACTCGAGGTGGATGACGTCGCCGGGATGGTGGGCCTCGAGCGCGTTGCTCAGGTCGGCGGAGTCGGTGATCGGGGTGTTGTCCACTCCGATGATCGCGTCACCCTCGGCCAGGCCGGCCTCCGCCCCCGGGGACCCGGGGAGGGTCCCGTCGACCTGGGCCCCGTTCGACGTGTTCTGCGCGGAGCCTCCGCCGAGGCCCGCGCTCGAGTCCTGGACCTGGATCCCGAGGAATCCGGTGGCACCGATGTGGATGGTCGAGTCGGCCCGCCCGGCCTCGATATTGCGGGCGATCCCGAGGGCCGTCGAGATCGGGATGGCGTAGGCCTGTGACGTGGCCCCGTCCTGGCCGCTACCGGTGGAGGCGGCCGTATCCATGCCCACCACCTGTCCGGAGGCGTTCACCAGGGAACCGCCGGAGTCGCCCGGTTGGATGTCGCAGTTCATCTCGATGAGTCCGGTGAGGTTCTCGGAGTTCCCGCCCCCGCTGTCGCTGGCGGTGATCGACTGGTCCAGCGCGACGACGGAGCCGCCGGCCGAGCTCGGAGTGCCGCCGGTGCCGCCGGCATTGCCCACGCCCACGACGCCCTCGCCGACGGCCGGCGTCGACGAGTCGATGGGCGCCGTCTGCAGGCCACTGGCCCCGACCAGCTGCACCACGGCGACGTCGCCGGTGCGGTCGTAGCCCACGACGTTGGCCTTGTAGGTCTGGCCGTTGCCGATGTCGGTCACGCTGATGCTCGTGGCCCCGTCGATCACGTGGTTGTTGGTCAGGACCTCACCGCTCGAGGTCAGCACGATGCCCGTCCCGGCTGCCTGCTCGTCCTGGTAGCTCAGGTTGGTGTTGATGTCGACCAGGTCGGGCGAGATCTTGGCGGCGATGGCCGAGATGTCCGACGGTGCGCCGGCCCCGACGGCGGAGCCCCCGTACGAGCCGTTGCCCGAACTGGGGCTGGAACCCGATCCGAACGGGTAGTCACTGCCCCCGGAGCCGTTGGCGCCGCTCCCGCCTGTCGAATTCGACGAGGCCGTCGTCGTGTCCGTCGGCCAGGTGGCGTGCCCGATGCCGGCGCCGAGCAGCAGCGCGAGCACCGCCACCAGCGTGGCGATGACCGCCACCTGAGTCCTCGGGTTGCGCGCCCTGGCCGGCGGCGGCGGTGGCACCGGGTAGTAGCCGTAGGGCGACGGAGGCCATGCCGTCGGCGGTACACCACCGCCCACCCCGGCACCCCATCCACCGGGTGCGGGAGCGGGCGTGGATCCGGGCTGACCCCAGCCGGGCGCGGCCACGGCACCCCAGGGGCCGGGGGCGGGCGCCGGGGCCCAGGCGGCGACGGGGGCCGGCTGGCCGCCCGTCGGGGGAACGGGGTCGGGGCCGCGCTGGCCGAGCACGGGCGGCTCCGTCGGGGGCTGCACGTGCGGCACCGGCTGGGTCAGCGGCTGCTGCTGGGTCGGGGCCGGCTCCCCGAGTGCCGGGGGCTGGACCGGCGCCCAGTCGAATGCCGGCTCGTCGGCCGGTCCGTCGTCGGGTCCCTGCTGTGGGTCGGGGTGCTCGTTCATCTCGTCCTACCTCCGGGCTGAAGACCGTGTTCGAAAAGACAGTGTTCGAAAAGACCGTGTTCGAAAGAACCATGCTCGAGTCGTCGAGCGTGGCGACGTCACCCGACCATTGGACTCGTCGACCGTAAAGCCACGTTGAGCGGAAGATATGAATTGCGTAAGGAACGGGACGCGGGCCGGAGGGCGGTCAGGGAGACACCGCCCGGACCCCGTAGGAGGGTGGCGCGGCGGCCAGGAGTGCCTCGACCTCGTCACGGTCCAGGAGCCCGGCCTGCGCCCCGACCTCCTGCACGACCCGCATGGAATTGACCGGCGCCCGCGCCATGGCTTCGTCCAGCCCGAGGCCGGAGGCGAGGCCGGCGACCAGCGTGCCGGCGAAGGCGTCGCCGGCCCCCGTCCTGTCGACCACCGGGGCGTCGTCGGGGAAGACCGGGACCTGGAGGTAGCGGGTCCCGTCCGTCCCGTAGGCGCCGGCGGAGCCGTCGGTGACCACCACCCGGGCCGGTCCGAGCTCGAGCATCCGGTCCAGCAGTGCGAACGGGGACTCGTCGGCGGATCCGCCGGTGATGGTCGCCGCCTCCTCCCGGTTGCACACGACCAGGCCGGCCCGCCGGTAGAGCCGGGCGAGGCCGGCAGCCCCCCGGGCGATCTGGAGGGTGCCCGGCTCGAAGGCGAGCGACACGTCGGGACACCGCTCCAGCCAGTCGGCGATCTGCCCCTCGTACCGGCGGGCATCCTGGCCCACCGACGAAAGGAACAGCCACGAGGGGACGTCCGACGGGCGTAGGTAGGGCCAGTGGCAGTCGTGCTGCTCGTGGTGGACGAGGATCGTGCGCTCGTGGCCCACCCGGAGCACGAAGCTGCGGTTCGTCGGCACCGCCGGGTCGAAGCGGATGAGCGACGAGTCGACGCCTTCGGCGTGCAGGGCGTCGACCGCCTCCCGACCGATCCCGTCGGAGCCCACGTAGGCCGCGAGCGCCACCCGGAGCCCGAGGCGGGAACACGCCACCGCCACGTTGGCGGAGTTGCCTCCGGCGGCCACCGTGGTGGTGACGTCGCACGCGATCTTGGCGCCGAACGGGAGCACCAGGTGGCGGCCGATGCCGGACGACTCCACCACGACACTCTCCTCCGACAGTGTCAGGTAGAGGTCGACGGCGACATCGCCGACGCAGACGACGTCGAAGCGTTCACCCGTAGGTGCGGCAGCGGTCACGGTTCCTCCTCGATGATGGCGGGTCCATTGTCGCCGGTGGCTCGACCCGGGAACAGGGACCTTCGACACCGGAGCCCCGGTGGGTCGGCGGCGATCAGGCCGTCGGGACCGACCAGTCCGGATCGATCTCGAGGAATTGGTGGACGAGGGCCTCGAGGCCCACCCCGACGAGCGTCCACTCCTCCATCGCCCCGTCCGGACCGGTCGGCCGCATGATGGGCTCGCCCTCCCGGGCGGCGCCGTCCCGGAGGGCACAGCCCTCGACCATCGCACCGACCGCCACCGTGAACTGGCGCAGCCTGAACGGCTCCCGGACCCGCAGACCGAGGGCGCCCACCATGGCGCCGTGTAGCAGCTCCCACGCCTCGGTGGTCGTCTCGTAGCCGTCGAACAACGCTCGGCGGATCTGCCGCCCCCGCTCGGACGGTGGGCCGGTGACCCCCAGGACCCAGACGCCGACCCAGAGCGACCAGTGCTTCGACCCCACCATGGCCCGGAGGGCGGCTTCGCCACCCACCCGGGCCATCTGCGACATCCCCCGCAGCCTGCCCTCGGGCGTCGACAGGTCGAATGACCCGACCAGGGGGAGGACGGCACCGGCGGCGGCGCCCGTGTCCCCGGCGGTGTCGCCGGCCCGGGCCACCGCGGCCAGGACGTCGTCCTGGAACTCGGCCTGGTTCTCCCACACTCGCCGGATGACCGAGGCGTTGGTCAGGCGCACCCCGTGGGTCGCCTCGACCCGGTCGAACACCCGCTTGAAGGTGAGGTCGCCGGCGCCGATGCCGAGCCCCTCCTCGATCAGGAGGCTCCTCCCCGCGTCCATCATGACGTCGCGGATCTCGTCCCTGCTGTGCCGGACACCCCGCCGGTCCCGTGCAGATTCCACCCTTCCATCGTGGCAGACCGGTCGCGGACGGGCCCGGGGATCGGCCGTGCGGGCGGGTGCAGCACGGGTGCAGCACGGGTGCAACAAGTGTTGCAATCTTTAGTTGCAAGAGGGCACCCCACAGTTCATACTGGAACCGCTGGGTGGCGGATCCACTCAACGGGGCCTGGCGGCTCCCGGGGAGTGCGGGAATGGCGGGCATCCGGTCCAGAGCCGGATGCCCGCGCCCGGTCGGCGCGGGAGACGGAGGCGGTGCCCGACGACCGGGGCCGCCACCCGTCGCGCCCGTCCCGGAACCGCCCCCTCGACTGCGCCCACCTGCCTCGACGGGTGGACAGCGCCGTCCGGGGTACCTATCGTCAGTCGCATTGACAGATGATTCCGGCCGGGCACGCGACACGTCGCCCGGTGCCCGTCCACGAGGTGAGGACGTCCCCATGCAGCACTTCGAAGCGTTCGACGGTGTGATCGCCCGCACCCAGGCCGAGTCGACTCCGTCGTGGCCCGTCCCGCCCCACCCCGGCGACGGCGCCCCGGACGTCGTCGTGATCCTCCTCGACGACACCGGCTTCTCCCACCTCGGCTGCTACGGCTCCGGACTGTCCACGCCGCACATCGATGCCCTGGCCGCACGCGGCCTCCGGTACTCCAACTTCCACGTCACCCCGCTGTGTTCGCCGACCCGCGCCGCACTGCTCACCGGGCGCAACCACCACACCGTGGGCATGCGCGCCATCTCCAACTTCGACAGCGGGTACCCGCACATGCGGGGGCACATCACCAACCACGCCACCACCATGGCCGAGGTGCTCCGCGACGAGGGCTACGCCACCTTCGCGGTGGGCAAGTGGCACCTGTGCGGAATGGAGAACGCCTCCGCGGCCGGACCGTACGACCAGTGGCCGTGCCAGCGCGGGTTCGACCGCTTCTACGGCTTCCTCGAAGGCGAGACCGACCAGTTCTCCCCCGACCTCGTCTACGACAACCACAGCATCGAGCCGCCGGCATCCCCCGAGGAGGGATATCACCTGAGCGAGGACCTGGTCGACCATGCCATCGGGTTCATCCACGACTCGGTGTCGATCCGGCCCGACCGCCCCTTCTTCGCCTACCTGGCCTTCGGCGCCATGCACGCACCGCACCAGGCACCGGCCGAGTACCTGGAGAAGTACCGCGGGGCGTTCGACGACGGGTGGGACGTCGCCCGCGAGCGGTGGTTCGCACGGCAGATCGACATGGGCCTACTCCCCCCGGACACCGAGCTCGCCCCGCGCAATCCGGGCGTCGAACCGTGGGACAGCCTCCCGGTGAACCAGCAGCGGTTGGCCGCCCGCCTCCAGGAGGCGTTCGCCGCATTCCTCGAGCACACCGATGCGCAGATCGGACGGCTGGTCGCCGACCTCGACGCCCTCGGCCGACTCGACAACACCGTGATCGTGCTCCTGTCGGACAACGGGGCCAGCCAGGAGGGCGGCCCGTTCGGTGTGATGCACGAGATGAAGTACTTCAACATGATGGTCGAGACCCCCGACGAGGCCGTCCAGCGCATCGACGACATCGGTGGGCCCCACAGCCACTCGAACTACCCGTGGGGCTGGGCGCAGGCCGGCAACACCCCGTTCAAGTGGTACAAGCAGAACACCCACGAGGGTGGTGTCCACGTGCCGCTCATCGTCCACTGGCCCGGGCGCATCGCCGACGCCGGGGGCGTCCGCGACCAGTTCCACCATGTCAACGACATCGTGCCCACCGTCTACGACATCCTCGGGATCACCGCCCCCGACGTCTACCGGGGCTACGAGCAGCTGCCCGTGAGCGGCACGTCCATGCGGTACACCTTCGACTCGCCCACCGCCCCCACCACCAAGCTCCGGCAGTACTACGAGATGTTCGGGCACCGGGCGATCATCGCCGACGGGTGGAAGGCGGTCACCCGTCACGCCCCCGGGTCGCCGTTCGACGACGACACCTGGGAGCTCTACCACTACGACGCCGACCGGTCGGAGTGCAACGACCTGGCGGCGGCCATGCCGGACAAGCTGGCCGCACTGGTCGACCAGTGGTGGGAGGAGGCCGAGGACCAGGGCGTCCTCCCCCTCGACGACCGGTCGATCGAGCTGTTCTCCACCCGGTACCGCGACCGTTCGGTGCACCCCCTCGACCGCCGCTACACCTACTACCCCCCCTTGGCCCCGCTGCCCGCACAGGTCGCCCCGGCGATGGGCGGCCGCGGCTTCGACATGGCGGCGACCGTCGACCGGCCCTCCGGCGCCCAGGGCGTGCTGTTCGCCACCGGCACGCAGAACTCGGGCCTCAGCTTCTTCGTCCGGGACGACCGGCTCGTGTTCGACTACAACTGCTTCGACGACCATCACGTGCTCGAGTCCACCGTCGCGGTGCCCGAGGGGCCGTCCGTGCTCGCCGTGCACTTCCGCCGCCAGGGCCCGGCCGGGTCCGCCACCCTGTCGATCGACGGGGTCCCGTGCGGCGAGATGACCGTGCCGTTCGCCATGACCATCATCTCGAGTGTGGGACCGAGCATCGGCTACGACCACGGCAGCACGGTGAGCAACCTCTACTCCGGTCGCTTCCCGTTCGAGGGGACCCTCCACCGGGTCGACGTCGACGTGGTCCGCGGGGGCGGCGTCCCCCCGGGGGCGGCCGAGTCCGAGCAGCGGGCGGGGCTGGCCCGCCAGTAGCCGGACCCGGGCGCGGCCTCAGGCCGTGAAGCGGGCCGACGCCCCGGCGTCGACGTCGATGACCGAGCCGGTGATGTGGCGCGCACCCTCCGAACACAGGAAGACGACGGCCGCGGTGATCTCGTCGGCGTCCAGCCACGGCACGGGCTGCACGTGCAGCGAGGCCATGATCCCGGCCATGTCCTCGCTGGTCGGCTCGTCGAGGTCGGGGCGCATCAGGCGGTACATCATCTCGTTGTGGATCATGTCGGTCGAGACGTTCCCCGGGGCGATGACGTTGGCGGTCACCCCGAAGTGCGCCATCTCGTGGGCCACCGACTTGGTGAGGCCGATCACCCCCCACTTGGAGGCGCAGTAGGCGGGGATGAGCGGGTTGGCCGAACGGCCCATCATCGACGAGATGCCGACGATCCGCCCCCACCGGTTGCGGCGCATGTGGGGGGCCACGGCCCGCATGGCGTTGAAGACCCCGGTCAGGTTGACGTCCACGGTCTCGGCCCACTGCGTGGCGTCCATGTCGAAGATCGATCCGAGGGTGGACACCCCGGCGTTGGCCACGAGGATGTCGGCGGACCCGAGCTCGTCCACGACCCGGTCGACGAAGTCGACCATGCTGTCGAGCTCCCGGACGTCGGCCGTCGCCGCCACACATCTGCGGCCCTCGGCCTCGACCAGCCGGACCGTCTCGTCCAGGTCGTCCCGGGTGGCCAGCGGGTAGGTCACCGTCGACAGGTCGGCGCACCGGTCGACGAGGGCGACGTCGGCCCCCTGGCGGGCGAGCTCGACGGCATGGCTCCGACCCTGCCCCCGGGCGCCCCCGGTGATGACGGCCACCCGTCCCGCGAACTGCCCGTCTCCGGTCCGATCGGGCGTTGCTTCCTCCGACATGGTGCCTCCCCCGTGGGTCGTGACCGGTCGTGCCCGCGCCTCGACGGACCGGACCGGGATCTCGGCCGGGATCCTACGCCGTGCGCGTCGACCGGCCCCAGGCCCGCAGCACCTCGCGGTACCGGCGGTCCCACCGCGCGTACGCGGCGCGCAGTGCCGGGCCCGGCCACCCCGAGGGCAGCAGCACCTGGGGGAGGAGCGGATCGGCCTGCAGGTGGCGCAGCACGGCGGCCGAAAGCTCGAAGCCCGGTGCCAGGTCGTCCGGGCCGAGTGTCGGGTCCCGGTCGAGCAGGCCGAGGAGGGAGCGGGCCCGGTCCGCCCAGCCCGCGAGGTCCCACAGCGATGCGGCCAGCGCCACCGGGTCACCGTCGGGTGTCCCGGTGAAGAGGACGAGGTCCCGGTCGCCCACCGGGTCCGGACGCAGCTCGATGTTCCCGGGTCGGAGCCAGACGCCCTCGCGCTGCTCGGCCAGCCGGGCCAGGACGAGGCGGCGGCGGCGGGCGCCACGATGCTCGGCCGGACTGCCCGGCGCGACGACCACGACCAGACGCCAGCGACCGTCCCACGGCTCGGTCCGCCCGACGAGGCTGTCCTCCTGGCGCCCCCGCCGCTCGAGGAGACGGCCGGCCAGCCGGTACCGACCCGCCCCGTCGGTGACCGCCTCCCCCGAGGCAACCATCCGGCTCAGCGCCACCCGGGCCCGGTTCGCGTTGATGCCGAAGAGGCCGGCCAGGTGGACCAGGTGGGCCACCGGGAGCTCCGGTGGGTCCTCCCCCAACAGGGCGCTGGCCAGCACCGAGCGTGCCGTCAACGGCGGACCGGTATCGACGGCAGCGGCGTCGCGGGTCGGGATGTCGGGAGCGGGCATCGTATTACCAGATTGCGCCAGTTGACATTTCTCTGTAACGTAGCCGCTATGGCGCCCACCATGGTGGCCGACGAGGCCGCCCGTCCCGACGTCCTTCCGACGGACCGCCTCCTCGACAGCGGCAAGGCCCGTCCCGAGCTGCGCGCCGAGCTGCGCAGGATCGACGACGGACGCAACGCCCTCACCGTGGCGTCGGTGTGGCTCTGGGTCGCCGTGATCATCGGTGGGGCGGTGTGGGTCGACCGCTGGTGGGCCTTCCTGATCGCGTTCGTCCTGATGGGACCCATGTACGCGCGCTTCGCCATCCTCATGCACGAGGCGGCCCACAAGCTCCTGTTCAGCAACAAGCGGGTCAACGACTGGGTGGGGACCTGGCTCGTCGCCTACCCGACGTGGACGCCCATCGCCCTCTACCGACGCGGCCACTTCGCCCACCACAAGGAGGAGTTCGGGCCGAACGAACCCGACATCGCCTTCTACGGCGGCTACCCGTGCGACCGCCGGGCCCTGGCCCGCCGACTGGTGCGCGACGCCGTCGGCATCTCGGGGTGGAAGAACTTCGTCCCCCTGTTCCGGTCGCTCAGGGTCGCGGCGTTCCGGAGGACCTCGCTCTCGATCATCGGGGTACAGCTCCTCCTCTGGACCGTGATGTGGGCGGCCACCGGTCGCTGGTGGATCTACCCACTGCTGTGGTGGCTGCCGTGGATGACCCAGTGGCGGGTGATCAACCGGCTGCGGGCCATCGCCGAACACGGGGGCCTGGAGGCCAGTCCCGACCGACGGGTGACCACCCACAACGTGCGCCAGGGTTGGCTCGCCAGGTTCTGGTTCGTGCCCTTCAACACGGGATGGCACCTGGCCCACCACGTCGACATGGGGGTCCCGTGGCGCAACCTCCCGCGCTACCACGCCGAGCTCGAGCGGGCCGGGTACGTGACGGACGGCATCACCTATCCGAACTACCGCGCCCTGTGGAGCGCACTGGCCTCGGCCTGAACGGGCCCGCCGGCCGGCAGGGTCAGACCGGCCGGCCCCGCAGGGAGCGGTAGGTCCGGACCAGCCCCGCCGTCGAGCTGTCCTGTCCCGTCAGGTCCGGGACACCATCGGCGCCCAGCGCGGTGGCGAGCTGGCCTGCCATCACCTTGCCGAGCTCGACGCCCCACTGGTCGAACGAGTCGATGCCCCACACGGCCCCTTCCACGAAGACCGTGTGCTCGTAGAGGGCGACCAGCTGCCCGAGCACCGACGGGGTGAGCCCGGGGGCGAGGATGGTCGACGTCGGGTGGTTGCCCGGCATCACCTTGTGGGGCACGACGGCCGGCGGTGTGCCTTCGGCCGCCACCTCCTCGGCCGTCTTCCCGAAGGCGAGGGCCTTGGTCTGGGCGAAGCAGTTGGCCATCAGCAGGTCCTGGCGGTCGCCGTCCTCGTGGGTGGACGTGGCGAACCCGATGAAATCGGCGGGGACCAGCCGGGTCCCCTGGTGGATCAGCTGGTAGAAGGCGTGCTGACCGTTGGTGCCCGGCTCCCCCCAGAAGATCTCCCCGGTGCTCCCCTCGACCGGGGTGCCGTCCCGGCGGACCGACTTGCCGTTGGACTCCATGGTCAGCTGCTGGAGGTAGGCCGGAAACCGGGCCAGGCGTTGGGCATAGGGGAGCACGGCGTGGGTCTCGGCGCCGAAGAGCTCCGAGTACCAGAGGTTGAGCATCCCCTGCAGGACCGGGAGGTTGGACTCGAAGGGTGCCTCGACGAAGTGACGGTCCACCGTGTGGAACCCGGCCAGCATGTCGGCGAACGCCTCCGGACCGATGGCCACCATCAGCGAGAACCCGATGGCCGAGTCGTACGAGTACCGGCCCCCGACCCAGTCCCAGAAGCCGAACATGTTGGTCGGGTCGATCCCGAACTCGGCCACTCCGGCCGAGTTGGTCGACACCGCGACGAAGTGCCGGGCCACCGCCTCGTCCCCGCAGGCGAGGCCTTCCAGCAGCCACGCCCGGGCGGCCCGGGCGTTGGTGAGGGTCTCCTGGGTGGTGAACGTCTTGGAGCAGACGACGAAGAGCGTCTCGGCCGGATCGAGGTCGTGGATCTCGGCGTACAGGTCGACCGGGTCGACGTTCGACACGAACCGGCAGTCGATGTCCGGGTCGGCGTAGTCGGCCAGCGCCTGGTGCGCCATGGCCGGCCCGAGGTCGGACCCGCCGATGCCGATGTTGACCACCGAGCGGATGCGCTTCCCGGTATGGCCGGTCCACTCCCCCGAGCGGATGCGGTCGGCCACGGCGGCCATGGCATCGAGCACGGCGTGGACGTCGGCCACCACGTCACGGCCGTCCACCGTCAATTCGGCGTCACGGGGCATGCGCAGCGCCACGTGGAGCACCGAACGGTCCTCGGTGGTGTTGATCCGCTCCCCGGCGAACATGGCGTCGCGCCGGCCGGCCACACCGGCCCGGCGGGCGACGGCCACCAGAGCGGCCAGGACCCGGCCGTCCACCCGGTGCTTCGAGTAGTCGAGCACCAGGTCGCCGGCGGAGGCCACCATCGTCGTCCCCCGGTCGGGATCGTCGGCGAAGAACTCGCGGAGGTGGCGGTCGCGGACCCGGACGAACTCGGCCACCAGGTCCCGCCACTCGTCGGTGGCCTTCAGGTCCACGACCCCGCCGCGATCGGTCGCGGCCTCGCTGCCGTTCATCTGCACGCTCCTCCGTCGTCGTCGGGTGCCCGGGGCACCGGTTCCCCGACCTTACGCACGCCACCGGGCGCCGGGCACGAAATTGGCGAATGATTACCATCCGATAACAGAGCGATCACGTGTCATTCACTTACCGTCCCTACTGTCACCAGGGATGGCAGAGCACCCCGAGGCGCAGTGCCCACGATCGGCCCGGTCCCGTAGGACCGGGATCGCCGTGGGCCGCCCCTCCACCTGCCGTCCGGGGTCCTGGACCCCTCTGCCTCTCACGGCAACCCCGCCATCGCCGGCTCCGCCGGTCCGGCAGTCCAGCAGCGGTGCCAACGCCCGCTCCCGTCGCCACGTCGGCGGCACGGCCGTATGCACCCTGTTCCGGAACGTCAGGGGACAGGCGTGACCTTGACGTTCCGTGAAGTCGAGCGACGGGCGCTCGCCGACCAGGCGCCGCCCGTCATCCTGATCATCGACGACGATCACCTGACCCGGGACTCCCTCGCCGCGACGCTGTCGATCGAGGGCTTCGACGTGATCACCGCGTCGACCGGCG
Source organism: Acidimicrobiales bacterium (assembly GCA_049517675.1). GTDB lineage: Bacteria > Actinomycetota > Acidimicrobiia > Acidimicrobiales > RAAP-2 > Bog-756. The sequence continues at coordinate 95,737 of JBEKRV010000025.1, read as the reverse complement.
AGGAGGGCGTCGCCCTGGTGACGGCGGACGCCCCGGCCCTCGTCATCCTCGACACCCAGATCGGCGACTCGGACGGCTTCACCGTCTTCCGCCGGATCACCGATGTCGCACCCTGGGTGCCGGTGATCATGATCACCGAGGAGGACGACGAGCTCGACGCCGTGCTCGCCCTCGAGGCCGGAGCCGCGGACCACATCACCAAGCCGCCCCGGCCTCGCGAGCTCACTGCCCGCATCCGCGCCGTGCTGCGCCGGGTGGGTCGCCAGCCCCAGAGCCTGGTTCCCGCCGCCCCGAGCGGCGCGTACACCTTCGGTCCGGTGACCATCGACGTCTCCCGGCGGGAGGCCACGCTGCACGGGCGGGACGTCGAGCTGTCCCGCAAGGAGTTCGACCTGCTGGCCCTGCTGGTGTCCGAGGGTGGCCACGTCGTCACCCGGAAGCAGTGCATGGACCGCATCTGGCGCGACCGCAAGAAGGGCGACAGCCGCACGCTGGACACCCACCCACCTGATCACCGTGAGGGGGGTGGGATACCGCTTCAAGCCGTAGGAGTCCGCCCGACACCGCGCTCGCCCATGCCCTCCCCCACTGGTCGTCAGTGGTGTGCGGGCGGGCTCCTACGTTTTGAGGCCGGCACGCCGCCTGCTGCGGCGACGGGGCACCGCCGTGCCGCAGCCGCACCGGTCCCCGGACGCGCCGGGCGGCTGCCGTAGACTCCTCGGGCCGCCGGGTCCCGGACCCACCGGTGGTCGCGTCCCGGGCGAATCCGGCACGCGACGGCGCCCGTCGCCGTCCCGGAAGGAGCGAAGCGGTGCCGGAGTCGACCGGGACGACCGGACAGCCATACCCCCATGCCGCCCATCCCCACCACGGTCCCGGGCCGATGGCCGCACTGGCCGTCGGGGGCGCACTCGGGACGTTGGCCCGCTACGGGATCGAGCGTGCTGTCCCCCCGCCAGCCGACGGGATCCCCTGGGCCACGTTCGCGGTCAACGTGGCCGGCTCCCTCCTGTTGGGCGTGGTCGTCACGCTCGTCGTCGAGCGCTGGCCCGGGGACCGTTATCTCCGGCCCCTCCTGGCCGTGGGATTCTGCGGCGGGTTCACGACCTTCTCGACGATGGCCGTGGAGATCGACCAGCGTATCCAGCACGGACATCCCGGCATCGCCGTGACGTACGTGGCGGTGACCCTGGTGGCCGGGTTGGGTGCGGCCCTCGCCGGCATCACGCTGGCACGGGGCCGGCTGCTCCCCGCGGTGGTCGCCGCCGAGATCCCCGACCCCGACGTGCTGGCCGGGGACGATCCCGACGACTGGGGGTCGGAGGGGTGACCGTCGTCCTGGTGACCGTCGCCGGAGCGGTGGGCGCACTGCTCCGCTACGAGGTGGAGCTCACGGTCCGGCGCCGGCGAGGTGCCCACCTGCCACTCGGCATCCTGCTCATCAACGTGTCGGGAGCCTTCGTCCTGGGCGTGCTGGCCGGAATGGCCGAGCACCACGGGGTCCCGACGTCCGTGGTCACCGTGGCCGGGACCGGCCTGATCGGTGCCTACACGACGTTCTCCACCTTCAGCTTCGACACGGTCAGCCTCGTCGAGCACGATCGCCTGCGGGCGGCCGTGGCCAACGTGGCCGTGAGCCTCGTCCTCGGCCTGGGGGCGGCCGCTGCCGGCCTGCTGGTCGGCCATGCCCTCTGACCGCCATGTCCTCTGGTCCGCCATGCCCTCTGAACTGGGACGGAACCCCGTGCCACACGACGTTCATGGAATGATCACCCACGCGTTCCCCCCGGGTCGTCCGCCGTTCACCTCCCCTCCGTAGCGTTGCGACGGGAGGACGTGACTGTGGTCGTGCAACGGGAGAACACCAAGGTCCTACGGGAGAACACCAAGGTCCTACGGGAGAACACCAAGGTCCTGGTGGTCGAGGACGAGGAGTCCTACCGTCAGGCACTGACGTCCGGACTCGGCCTCGAGGGCTTCGAGGTGGTGGTGGCGTCCGACGGCCTCGAGGGGCTCCGCCTGTTCGGCGAGCACCAGCCCGACATCGTCCTGCTCGACATGCTGCTCCCCGGCATGCACGGGATCGACGTCTGCCGACGGATCCGGGCAGTGTCCCCGGTGCCCATCCTCATGGTCAGCGCCGTCGACACCGAACTCGACGTGGTACTCGGCCTGGAGCTCGGCGCGTCGGGCTACGTGACCAAGCCGTTCCGACTGCGCGAGCTGGTGGCCCGGATGAACGCCATCCTGCGCCGTGTGGGTCCCCGCGCCGCCTCGGACGCGGCCGGCGACGTGCCCGTCACGGTCCACGCACCGCCGGTGGACGGCCCCTCCGTCCCCGAGAGCGGGCCGGCATTCGGCTCCGTCAGCGTCGACTACGTGCGCCGGGAGGTGACCGTCGACGGCCTCCCCACCCACCTGTCCCGCAAGGAGTTCGATCTGCTGGCCGCGCTCCTCAACCCGTCGCAGCGGGTGCGCTCGAGGGACGAGCTGATCGACCTGCTCTGGCCCGACACGTACCTGACCGACACCCGCACCCTCGACACCCACATCCACCGGCTCCGCTCCAAGCTCGAACCCGATCCCACCGAGCCGAGGTACATCGTGACGGTCCGGGGCGTGGGGTTCCGGATCGACCCGGACGGCATCGTCGACGAGCCACCGTCGGCGACGGGCCACCGGGTGACCGACGCGGCCGTGAGCGCCTGAGGGCCCGGCCGACCGTCGCCGCGGTGGTCAGCCGAACCGGCCGTTCACGTAGTCGAGGGTCCGCGGGTCGGTCGGCTCGCTGAACAGCTTCGTCGTCGGTCCGAACTCGATGAGCTCGCCCGCCTTGTCGTCACCCATCAGCAGGAACGCGCACCGGTCCGATACCCGCACGGCCTGCTGCATGTTGTGGGTGACGATCACGATCGTCACCCGGTCCTTCAACTCCACCACCAGCTCCTCGATCCGCTTGGTGGCGACCGGGTCGAGCGCCGACGTCGGCTCGTCCATCAGCAGGACCTCGGGCTCGACCGCCAGGGCCCGGGCGATGCACAGGCGCTGCTGCTCACCGCCGGACAGGGTGCTGGCATGAGCCTTCATCCGGTCCTTGACGCTGTCCCACAGCGCCGCGCTGATGAGTGCCGACTCGGCGGCCTCGTCGAGCAGTGCCTTCCTGCGGACCCCGTTGAACCGGAGGCCGGCCACCGCGTTCTCGTAGATGGTCATGGTCGGGAAGGGGTTGGGCCGTTGGAAGACCATGCCCACCCGGCTGCGCAGGAGCGTGGCGTCGGTGGAGGGCGCGTAGACGTCGAGGTCCCCCAGCCGGATCGTGCCGGTGACCGCGGCGGAGCGCTCGGTGTCGTGCATCCGGTTCAGCGCTCGCAGCAGCGTGGTCTTGCCTGATCCGGAGGGCCCGATGAGGGCCGTCACCTCACCCTCGTGGACGTCGAATGTCACGTCGCGCACCGCCGCCCGGCCGCGGAAGGTGACGCTCACGTCGACCAGCGTCATGACGACCTCCCCGGTGGGGGGTCGTGTCATCGCCCGTTCGGTCCGCATCTCCAACCCGTCCTCCACCCCCGGTGTCCGGGGTCCGGAATCGGTCATCGTCCCTCCTTGCGCATCCTGGCCGCGAAGAGGCGGCTGCCGATGCTGAGCACCAGGACGATCGCCATCAGCAGCAGGGCCGCGCCCCAGGCCGCCTGGACCAGGTCGGCATAGGGCTGGCTGCTGTAGTTGTAGATGAGGGTCGGCAGCGCCTCCATCGGCTTGGTCGGGTTCCACTGGAGGTACTGATTGCCGAGGATGGTGAGGAGCAGCGGCGCCGTCTCGCCGAGGCCACGGGCCACGGCCAGCAGGACGCCGGTGATGGCCCCGGGAAGCGCCGTCGGCATCACCACCCGGCGCGCGATCGTGGCGCGGCGCGCCCCGAGGGCGAGCGCCGCCTCGCTGAGCGAGCGGGGCACACCCCGGAAGGCTGTCTCCCCGGCCCGGGTGATGACCGGGAGCATGATGAATCCGACGGCGAACGAGCCGGCGAGCCCGCTGTAGCCCCCGAAGTTCCGCACGATGGCGATGTAACCGAAGATGCCGACCGTTATCGAGGGGATCCCGGTCATCACGTCGGCCGTGAAACGCAGCGCTGCGGCCGGTCGACCGTCGGACTCGGCGAGGAAGAGTCCGCACAGCAGTCCGAGGGGGACGGTGACGGCCACGCCCACGGCGGTGATCACGACGGTTCCCACGATGGCGTTCCACACCCCGCCGCCCGGGATGCCCTCGGGCGTCGTCGTGTGGGTGAAGAAGTCGACGCTCCAGGCCGGGAGACCCTTGGTCACCACGGTGACCACGACGGCCACCAGCGGGACCAGGGCGATGGCCAGGAAGGCCCAGCACACGGCGGTGGCCACCCACGAGGCCAGTTTGCGCCGTCCGAGACTGGCCCGTGCCGCCTCCTGCACCACACGCCGCCGCTCGACCGACGGGTCGGCGGGGGTGTCGAGCACGGCGGTCAACGGGCACCGGCCCCGGTGTCACTGCCTGCGGTCGACCACACCAACCACCGGGCCACCGAGTTGACGGCGATGCCGATGACCAGCAGGACGAGGCCGGCACCGAACAGGACGGCCAGCTCGGTGCCGGTGGACTCGCCGAAGTTGTTGACGATGAGCGAGGGGATCGTGGCCGCCGGCGACTTGATGGAGTGGGCGATGTAGGGCGAGTTGCCGATGACCAGGGCCACCGCCACCGTCTCGCCCAGGGCCCGGCCCGTTGCCAGGGTGAAGGCGCCGAGGAGTCCGGTGCGCGCCGCGGGGACGACCACCTTGCGGAGCACCTGCCACCGGGTGGCCCCGAGCGCCATCGCCCCCTCGACCTGCTCGCCGGGCACCACGGCCAGGACGTCGCGGGAGATGGCCACCATGGTCGGGAGGATCATGACGAAGAGGATCACACCGGCCAGCAGGAGCCCGACCCCCTGGTTCGGACCGCCGAACAGCCCCGTCCACCCGAACACGGACGTGAGGAACGGCTCGACGTCGTCCCGGAACAGAGGGGCCAGCACGATCAGTCCCCACAGGCCATAGACGACGCTCGGGACGGCGGCCAGCAGCTCGACCGTCGTCGACAGCACGGCCCGGATCGTCGAGGGCACCAAGAAGGCGAGCGCCACGGCCGTTCCGAGCCCGATCGGCACGGCCAGCACCACGCCGATGGCGGTCGTCTCGAGCGTCCCGAGGACGAACGGCAACAGCCCGTACCTCCCGTGGGACGGGTCCCACGTCTTCTGGACGATCCACGAGAAGCCCAGGGTCGAGAACGCCGGCCGTGCCTGGAGGATCATGGCCACCAGCAGCCACCCGGCCAGGCCGGCGACGACGACGCCGGCCAAGGCGAGGACCGCCGTGTAGCCCCTGTCGGGGAGTACGAACCGCCGGCCGCGACCCGGACGCGTGGCGATCCGGCTCTCGATGGTGGTCACGCCCACTCCGTGGCGCCCGTCATCACGGAACCACCGCCCCGTGCCCGCTCAATTGGTCAGGAGTATCCGGCCGCCGGGACCGGTCACGGTGAGCAACTGCGTGCGGTTCTGGTTCTGGACCGCCGGGGGCAGCGCGACATAGCCGAGGCCGGCCGCCACATCCTGGCCACCACCGGTGTGGGTCGTCCAGTCCAGGACCTTGACCACCTGGGCGCCGGTCGTGGTGCTCGTCTGGTCCTTGAGCAGGATGGCCCAGCTGTATCCCGAGATCGGGTAGCTGCCGGCACCGGGCTGGTTGACGATCGAGAAGTCCGTCGGGCTCACCGACGTCTTCTGGTCGGCGTCGGCGGCCACCGAGACCAGAGTGGGCACCACGTAGTTGCCCGCCGCGTTCTTGATCGCCGCGTAGGTGAACTTGTTCTGGATGGCGTAGGACAACTCGACATACCCGATGGAGTACGGCGTGGACTGGATGGACGAGGCCACGCCAGACGTCTTCGGCGACTGTACGGCCACCGGCGGCCAGGCGATGGTCTTCGACGCGCCCAGCGTCCACGTGGACGGGCTGGCCGACTGCAGGTAGTCCGAGAAGATGTAGGTGGTCCCCGAACTGTCGGCCCGCACCTCCGGCACGATGGCGTGGGAGGGCAGCTTCACCCCCGGGTTGAGGGCGGTGATCTGCGATGCGTTCCACGCGGTGATGGTCCCGTCGAAGATGCCGGCCAGTGTCGGCCCGTCCAACTTCAGGCGGGTGGTGACTCCGGGGAGGTTGTACGAGACCGAAACGCCGCCCAGGATGTCGGGTATCTGGATGACCGGCCCGGCCGATGCCGGGACCTTGGCCAGGTCGGAGGCGGCCATCGGCACGTCCGAGGCGGCGAAGGCCACGGTACCGGACTCGAAGGCGGTGATCCCTGCCCCACTGCCCACACCCTGGTAGTTGATCTGCAGGGCCTGGTTCTTCGCGGTGTACGCGTAGAAGGCCGACGAGAAGAACGGCTGCACGAACGTCGAGCCCGAGGCGTTGAGCGAGCCGGCCGGCGCCTTCAGGTCCGCGGCCAGGTAGGCCGAGTTGGAGGAGCTGAGGGTACCTCCGGCTGCCGTCGTCGTGGTCGTGGAACTCGACGACGAGGAGCTGCAGGCTGACAGGAGCGCCGCAGCGGCGAGGCCCATCGCGGCAAGCGACGCGGCCCGCCGTGCGCAACTCGAGGGATCCACGTTCGCTTTGGTCACAGGTGTACCGCCTCCCTCGAAGTGTCCGGACCGGGCACCTCCTGCATCGGCGGACCGGTGTGCATTCGGCAGACGGTTGGGCACCTCTGCTGTCGACACTACCGACACCATCTGAACGCACTGTGAATTCGAGATGAACGACACACCAACATCGTCGGAATCGCGGGGAGGTCAATCCTCCCCGACGAACTCGGCGATGATGCGCGCCAGCTCCACCGGCTGGTCCCCCTGGATGCTGTGGCCGGCGCCGTCCACGACGACGACCCTGTCGGCCGGCCGGCGACGACGGAACTCGGCCTCGTCGGCGTCGTCGACCACCGGCGAGCGGCTCCCCCGGGCCAGGAGGACCGGCACGCCGATCGCCTCGAGGGCGTCCCACTGCGACAGGTTCCCCACCCGTTCGACGTGGAGCCCCGAGTCCACTGCGGGACGCCCCAGCTGGTGTCGCCAGGTCCAGGTCCCGTCCGGCAGTTGGACCGAGTTGTGCAGGACCCCGCGTCGGAGCGACGACACGGACCGCGTCGGATTGAACTGGATGGTCCGCTCGAGGATCTCGTCGAAGGTGGCGAACGACTCGGGGCCGGACAGGAACGCGGCGATGTCCGAGGTCTTGTCGCCGGTGACGCCAGGGGTGATGTCCACCAGCAGCAGTCTGGGCACCAGGTGCGGGTGACGGGTGGCGAGGGCGATCGCCGTGGCGCCACCGAGCGACATGCCGACGACGGCACGGGCGGCGGGCGCCAGCTCACCGACGACCAGGGCGACGTCGTCGGCCATCGACGCCGGGTCCAGCCACGCCGAGTCGGTGGGCCAGTCGGAGTGTCCGTGTCCCGGCAGGTCGACGGCGAGCAGTGGGCGGCCGAGTGCCAGCGCGACGGTGTCCCAGGTGTGGGCGTTCTGGCCGCCACCGTGGAGGAGGACGAGTTCGGGGGGAGACTCTCCCCACACCAGGGCGCTGACCCGGCGACCGGGCGCCACCTCGAGGAACTCGCGTCGGACGACGGGCGGAGCGTCGAAGGGAAGGCCCGCCTCCTCGGCGTTCTCGTGGAAGAGCGAGAACTCGTCGTAGGTCGGTGGGGTCCGGTCGGTCATGGCTGCTCCTTCGCAATCGCGGGGTCCGGGGACGGGATGTCTGCATACGGGATGTCTGGATACGGGGAGTCCCGGGGAGGGGCGGCCGACCCTCCCGATGCGTCGACGTGCCGGAGCTGGTCCACCAATTCCCCCAGCGTGTCGTCGGCCACCAGGTACGGCGTGTAGAAGCCGACACGATCGACCAGGTCCCCGAATCGGGTGACGATGCCGGCGGCGACCTCGGCCGGCGAGCCCACGACGGCCAGGGTGGCGAGCATCGTGTCGTCGATCCGGTCGGGCATCTCCTCCCACCGGCCGGCCCTGGTGAGGGAGCGGAGCTCGGGCTGCAGGTCCCCCCACCCTTCGACATCGAGCACCGGCCGGTACGACGGGGTCGAAGCGTAGAACGACAGGAGCCACCGGCCGGCCAGCCGGGCCTCGTCGAGCTCGGCCTCGTCCCGCCCGCAGCACACGATGACCTCGCCGGTCACCGTCAGGTCGGATCGGGAGCGACCGCCGCGGGCCAGCCCCTCCTCGACAGCCGGGAGGGTCCTCGAACGGAGGTGGGCGGCGGTGTTGAAGGGCATGACCAGGAGGCCGTCGGCCACCTCGGCGGCCAGGGAGACCATCTGGGGCCCGAGCCCACCGAGGGCGATCGGCGGCGGCCCGTACGGGTTCGGCCCCGGATTGAACATGGGGGGCATGAGCGTGTGGGAGTTGAACTGACCGCGGAAGTCGAGCGGCTCGCCGGTCTCCCATGCGGCATAGATGGCCCGGAGAGCGCCGACCAGCTCGCGCATGCGGGCCACCGGCCGGTCGAAGTCGGCACCGTAGCGCCGCTCGACCTGGGCCCGGACCTGGCTGCCCAGTCCGAGGGTGAACCGCCCCCCGGACAGCAACTGGAGGTCCCAGGCCTGGTGTGCGAGCTGAACCGGGTTGCGGGGGAAGGCGATGGCCACGTTGGTGGCCAGTTCCAGCGTCGACGAGGCGCCGGCGGCCAGGATCAGCGGCGTGAACACGTCGTGGGGACCCTCGAAGGTGAAGGCGCCGTCGACACCCATTTCCTCGAGCCGCCGCGCATGCGCGGGCGCGTCCTCGAGGCCGGCCAGCTGAGTGTCGAACTTCATCGGCCCATGCTCCCACCGTGGAGACGGTGTCGTCGTCGCCGTCGTCGTCGCCCCGCCGGTGGCACCGGTGACACACTGTGGACATGGCCCCCAGGATCTGCACACCCGAGGAAGCGGCCGAACTGGTCCGCCCGACCGATGCTGTGGGCTTCGGCCTCGGGCCGGCGAACCCCGACGCCTTCTTCACCGCCCTGGGCGGGCGAGACGACTGGGTCGACCTCCAATTCGGCGGGGCCCTCCTGCTCGGCTACTACACGGTCCTCACCCATCCCAACGTGAGCTACCGCTGCGGCTTCTTCGGACCGGCCGAGCGGATGCTGCTGGGCGGCGGCGCCAACATCGAACTCGTGCCCGGGGGCTTCCGCCAATTCGCGCCCATCCTGCGCAAGTACAACCCGAGGGTGATGACCGTGCTCGCCGCCCCGCCGGACGAAGACGGCACGGTCAACCTGTCGCTCCACCTGGGAGCCACCCGAGACGAGCTGCTCATGGCCGGCCGGGACCCCGACCGGCTGCTGATGGTCGAGGTGAACCCCAACCTGCCCCGCACCTGCACCTTCGCGCCGGACTACTCCAACACCATCCCGCTCGACGTCGTCGACGTCCTCATCGAGGCGGACGGGCCGCCGTTCACCCTGCCCCAGGCACCCCCCGACGAGATCGACGAGGCCATCGCCGAGGTGGCCTGCTCGTTCGTCACCGACGGGGCGACCCTGCAGATCGGCATCGGCGCCGTGCCCAATATCGTGGCCACCAAGCTGGCGGGGGGGTCCGGTGGCGGCTACGGCGTCCACTCCGAGATGTTCACCGACGGCCTCATGCTGCTCCATCAGGCCGGCAAGGTGACCAACGACGCCAAGGACCTGTTCAACGGTGTGTCGGTCACGACGTTCGCCCTCGGTTCGTCCGAGCTCTACCGGTGGCTCGACGGCAACGATGATGTGGCCTTCGTACCCGTCCAGGTGGTCAACGACCCGTCGATCATCGCCCGGAACCACGCCTTCGTGTCGATCAACGGCGCACTCAGCGTCGATCTCTACGGGCAGGTGGTGGCCGACAACATCGACGGCAAGCAGATCTCGGGGGTCGGTGGCCACGAGGACTTCGTGGCCGGGGCCGAGCTCCGCATCGACGACCACTCGCTGATCTGCATGCGATCCACCGCGGTCACCGGCGGGGTCACCCGGTCGCGGATCGTGCCCGTGCTACCGGAGGGGTCCGTGGTCTCGACCCCCCGGCACCACACCGGGGTGATCGTCACCGAGTACGGTGCGGCCGACCTGACCGGATGCACTGTGCGCGAGCGCGCCGACGCCCTCGCCGAGATCGCCCACCCCGACTATCGGGACGAGCTCCGGGCCAGGGCGGCCACCCTCGGGCGACACTGACCCGGTGAGCCCTTCCGGACCGGGTGTCGGGCCCGGCGGGACGCGGAACACGCTGCGGGTGGCCAGCTTCAACATCCACATGGGCGTGGACGGCTGGGGACGCGACTTCGACGTCGTGGCCGCGTGCGAGGGGCTCGACACCGACATCCTGGTCCTGCAGGAGGCGTGGACGCCGGACGACGGGGCACCGGGCACCGCGTCCCTCGTCGCCACCCGACTCGGCTACGAGGTGGTGGCCGAGGCCACCCTGGCCCACGCCCGTCTGTTCGGCCCCGTCCCCACCGACACCCGCAGGTGGGCCCCGGCCTTCGGTCAGATCCGCAAGACCCTCCAACTCGACCACGACCGGTGGAAGCTGCCGGCCGGGTCCCGCGACCGGGTGGCACAGCCGGGACGGTGGGGTGTGGCGCTCCTCTCCCGGGTCACCTGCGCCGATCCCGAGGTGCTGTCGCTGGGCGAGCTCCGACGGGACCCGGCCAGTAGGGCCGTCGTCCGGTGCACCACCAGGCTCGACGGGAGCGAGGTCGTCGTGCACGGGACCCACATGTCCCACATCACCCACCTGTCGCCGACGCAGTACCGCCGCCTGGCCCGCCTGCTGCCCCCGCCCGACCGACCCGCCCTCGTCGCCGGGGACATGAACATGTGGGGACCCCCGGCATCGTCGTTCTTCCCCGGGTGGCGGCGGGCCGTGATCGGGCGGACGTGGCCCTCGCATCGGCCCCACAGCCAACTCGACCACATCCTGGTGACCCCGGCCCTGACGGTGGTCGACGCGCGGGTGGCGCCGCCCTCGGGATCGGACCACCGCCCGGTGGTGGTGACGTTGGCGCTCACCTGACCGACACGGGCCGGCGTCGGCGGCGGCCCGGGGGATAGCGTCTGCGCATGGCAGATCCCCTGGACGACTTCGAGCACTCGAGCTTCACAGCCGAGGGAACCACCCGCGCCATCCACCGGATCGGCACCGGACCGGCCGTGATCGTGATCTCCGAGATTCCCGGGATCACCCCGAACGTGGCCCGCTTCGCCCGGATGGTGGCCGGCATCGGATGCACGGCCGTGATGCCCCATCTCTTCGGTGTCGACGGCAAGGACCCGTCCGTCCCCTATGCCCTGCGATCGATGGTCCAGACCTGCGTGTCCAAGGAGTTCACCGCGCTGGCCCTCGACCGGACGAGCCCGGTGACCACCTGGTTGCGGGCGCTCGCCCGGTCCGAGCACGAGCGTTGCGGCGGACCGGGCGTCGGCGCCGTGGGGATGTGCCTGACCGGAGGGTTCGCCCTGGCCATGATGGTCGACGACGTCATGCTGGCTCCGGTGCTCAGCCAGCCGTCACTGCCTTTCCCGATGGGCCGGGCCCGCCGCCGGGCCCTCGGCATCAGCGACGCCGACGCCGAACGGGTCCGCGAGCGGGTCGCCGCCGGGGTGTGCGTCCTGGGCCTGCGGTTCACCGGCGACCGGGTCTCGCCACACGAACGGTTCGCAGCGCTGAGTGAGCTGCTCGGCGACGGATTCGTGGGCGTGGAGCTCGACTCCTCACCCGGCAATCCCTACGGCCACCGCAAGGGCGCGCACTCGGTGCTCACCGAGGACCTCGACGACCGGCCCGGCACGCCGACACGCGAGGCGCTGGACCAGGTGCTCGACCTGTTCCGGACCCGACTCGTGGCGTGAGCTCCCTGGTCGACGCGTGGCGGTCCCGGGGCCGGCTGCACACCTTGTGCGGGTCGGGGATCTTCACCGTCGACGTCCCCGCCGCGCGACCTTCGGACGCGGCGCCGCTCCTCGTCCTCCACGGGTTCCCCACCTCCTCCTTCGACTTCTACCGGGTGGTCGACGCCCTGGCGACCGATCGACGGGTGGTCCTCTTCGACATGCTGGGATTCGGGCTGTCGTCCAAGCCCGACCGGCCCTACCGGCTCGTCGACCAGGCCGACCTGGCCGTGGCCCTGGTCGCGGAGCTCGGCATCGACCGGCTGGGCCTCCTCACCCACGACATCGGCGACACCGTCGGCGGCGAGCTCCTGGCCCGGCAGCTCGAGGGTGCGTGGGACGTGGAGATCACCGACCGGACCCTGACCAACGGCACCATCTACATGGACCTCGTCCGGCTCAGCGACGGGCAGAAATTGCTCGAAGCGCTCCCCGACGAGCGGTTGGCGCCCGGAATCCTCGACCGGGACGCGGTCCTCGGTGGGCTGGTCGGAACGTTCAGCGACTCGGCGCACGTCCCGGCGGCCGAGCTCGAGGCGGCCTGGGAGCTGATCTCCCACGACGGTGGCGAACGCCTCCTCCCCCGCCTGGCCCGCTACATCGACGAGCGCCGGCACCTCGAGCACCGGTTCACGCCACCGCTGGTCGACCATCCCTCCCCCCTGACCGTGGTCTGGGGAACCGACGACCCGATCGCCGTGCCGGCCATGGCCGATCGCCTGGCGCGGGCCCGGCCCGACGCCCGGGTCGTCCTCCTGGACGGTGTCGGCCACTATCCGATGGTCGAGGCGCCCGATCGCCTCCTCGGCGCGATGGCCCCGGAGCGGTCCGGCTGACGCCGGCCCCTCTCGAGCGGGGAGCTCAGGCGGTGGCCAGCACCTCGCCGTGGAGGACGGCGAACCAGCCGTCGGGCGAGGCGGCCCACCGCCGCCACGCGGCGGCGAACTCCTCGAGGTCGGTCCGTTGGGCGATCCCGCTGGCCAACAGCTGGTCGGCCAGGGCCGACCGGGTGAACCGGTCGGCCCACAGGCCACCCCACCACGCCCGCTCCTCCTCACTGGCGAAGCACCATGCCGATGCCGACGCCACCACGTCGACGAATCCGGCGGCGTGGGCCCAGCCCAGCAGCTGCCGGCCGGCGTCCCAGTGGGCCCGGTTGACCCGGGTCAGCTCGCCGTACGCGGCCACCGCCCGGTCGAGGTCCGGCTCCGGGGGGGCGAAGGTGAACGTCGGGTAGTCCGAGTCGCGCACCGCCACCAGGCCGCCGGGGCGGCACACCCGACGCATCTCGACGAGGGCGGCCACCGGATCGGCCACGTGCTGGAGCACCTGGTGGGCATGGACGATGTCGAACGTGCCGTCGTCGAAGGGGAGGTCGAACAGGTCGGCCACCTCGAAGGTCACGCCGTCGACCCCGGACGCACCGGCCTCGGCCCGGGCCGCGTCGACCACGTCGGCGGCGGCGTCGATCCCGACCACCCGGCCGGGCGCCACCGATCGGGCCAGGTCGCACGTGACGGTGCCCGGCCCGCAGCCGACGTCGAGCAGGTCGGCACCTGGTGCGAGGTGCGGTAGCAGGTACGCCGCCGAGTTGGCGGCGGTACGCCACCGGTGGGAGCGCAACACGCTCTCGTGATGGCCGTGGGTGTAGGTGGTGTCGGGCACGTCGTCAAGCATGCGCCCACGTCGGCACATTGGCAAAGAAAAGATTCATGGAGGGGACATAAGCTCTGCTTATGTCCCCTCCCGACTGGCTGCGCACGTTCGTGGCCATCTACCGGACCGGATCGGTCACCGACGGGGCGGCACTGCGCAATCTGTCCCAGCCTGCGGCCAGCCAGCAGCTGGCGTCGCTCGAGCGATCGGTCGGCACGCCGCTGTTCGTCCGCACCCCGCACGGTGTCGACCCGACCCGCCACGGCCGCGAGCTCTACGCCGAGGTGGCCGACGCGCTCGACCGGCTCGAGCCGGTCCTCGGCGGCATCGACGCGGGCACCGCCCCGCCACGGTCGCCGGCGCTGCGGTTCGGCTCGTCACCCGAGTTCTTCTCCTACGGCGTCCTCCCTCGGCTCCAGCCGGGCTCGGCCGCGCTGTCGGTCCGGTACGGCACCGACGCCGAGCTCCTCGGGCTCCTCCACGGGGGTGAGCTCGACGTCGCCGTCACCACCACCGGGCCGGCCCGTCGGATGCTCGCCCCGGTGGCGCTCGGGGTCACCGGGTTCGTCCTGGTGGCATCCCCCGAACAGCAACGGCCCATCCGTGCCGGCGATCGCGGCGAGCTCGGGCGGTCCCTGGTCGGGATGCCATGGGTCGCCTTCAGTGCCGAGCTCCCACGCACCCGCCGGTTCTGGCAGACCTCCCTGGGACGCCCGTTCGGCGGCGAGCTCCGCCTCGTGGCACCGGACCTGCGTGCCGTGGCCGGTGCCGTCGCCCGTGGCCTCGGCGTGAGCCTCCTGCCGGAGTACGCCTGCGCGGCCGGGCTGGCCTCGGGTGCCCTGGTCGAGCTCTACCCGGTCGGGGACCTCGTCCCGGCGGAGCCCTGGTTCGCCGTCGCCCGCGTCGCCGACCTGGCCCGGACACAGGTGACCGGGTTCGTCGCCGGTCTCGGCGTGCCCCGCGGGACCTGAGCCGGACTCAGTCGCCCACGCCGACCACCGGACGCCCGTCCTCCAGGTAGATCGTCCCCGTCGCACCGAGCGCCCGACCCACGCGGCGGCTGACGGGACCGCTCAGCAGCCGGAGGGCCTCGTCCACCTCCGCCCACCGGTGGTCCCCGATCTCGCCTTCCTGCAGCACGATGTGGTCGCGCTCAACCGGCGCGACCTCGCCGCAGTCGAACAGGAACCGGACGCCGCCCGGGTGGTCGGGGCGCGCCCGCAGGAAGTCCACGCACACCAGCCGACCCGAGTCCACGATCAGACCGGTCTCCTCGGCCACCTCGCGCCGGCAGGCCTCCCACGGGGTCTCGCCGCCCTCCTCGACCTGACCGCCCGGCACGGTCCAGCCGCCCTTGTAGGTCGGCTTGAGGACCAGGATGCCGTCGTCCCCGTCGCGCAGCAGCGCGCCGGCCGACGCCGGGATCCTGGGCAGCACGTACTCCGGCATCCCTCCATCATCGCCGATGCGGGTTCCCGGCGGTGCCACCACCGGGGGATGTCCACCCTCGTCGAACACCATCCCCATTCCGCATCGAAGGGCGCAAGGCCGAAGCCCCGACCAAGGTGGCCGACCAGCTCCCCGGCGGCGGCCGTACAGCCAAGTGCAACTCCGCCCCGGCCGCCAGGATCACCGGCACGGTCGCGACCATGTGATGTGCCTACGTCTTCGCGGCCATCGCCCTGGTCGGCCTGCCCGCCGTACTCGGCCTCACCATCGTGCCCACCCGCTTCTCGACCATCGTCCTGTGGATCTCCTCCGAGTTCCTCCAGCTCGTCCTGCTGGCCGTCATCATCGTGGGCCGGAACATCCAGAGCCATGCCTCCGACAAGCGGGCCGAGGCCACCTACCAGGACGCCGACGCCGTCCTCCACGAGGCCCTCCAGATCCAGGCCCATCTCGAGGCCCAGGACGCCGTCATCGAGCGGATCGTGGCCACGGTGTGCGGCGAGACCGTCCCCGCCCCTGCGCCCCCGGACCCGCCTACCCCGTCGTGACCGAACCGTCGAGCGCGGCCACGGCCACGTCCTTCGCCCAGCGGTAGTCCGGCTTGCCCGACGGAGACCGGCGCACCGTGTCCACGAAGACGATGTCACGGGGCAGCTTGTAGCCGGCGAGGTGGGCACGGCAGTGTCCACGCAGCTCGTCGGCCCCCGGCCCGGGATCGAGACCGCAACGGAGCTGCACCACGGCGGTGACCTGGGAGCCCCACCGTTCGTTCGGCGTGCCGACCACGGTGGCGTCGACGACGGCCGGGTGGCTCTTGAGCGCCCGCTCGACCTCCTCCGGGAAGATCTTCTCCCCACCCGAGTTGATCGAGACCGACCCCCGCCCGTAGACGGCGATGGTCCCGTCGGCGAGGATCCGGGCCACGTCACCGGGGACCGCGTAGCGGACACCGTCGATCACCGGGAAGGTGGCGGCCGTCCTCGCCTCGTCCTTGTGGTACCCGAGGGGGATGCGTCCACTGGTGGCCAGCATGCCCATCCGCCCGTCCCCCGGGGTGCACAGCGTGCCGTCCTCGGCGATGACCGTGTTGGTCGGGTCCATGGCGAAGATCGGCGCACCGTCCTCGCCGTGGCCGATCAGGGCACCCTGCCCGCCGGTCTCCGACGCCCCGAACCCGTCCAGTACCAGCACGTGGGGCAACAGGGTGCCGAGCGAGTCCTTCAGCGACGGCGACAGGATGGCTCCGCCCGAGGCGTACACGACGAGTCCCGACAGATCGAAGTCGTCGGTCCCGTGGGACTGGAGGTGGTCGACGATCGGTCGGGCGTAGGCATCGCCGATGGTCATGACCACGCTGACCCGCTCCTCGGCCATCACCCGCAGGGCGAAGCCCGGGTCGAACCCGAGGTCGCGGATGACCACGTGGTGGCTCCCGGACAGGAGGGCCGAGAAACCGATCCACCACCCGGCCCCGTGCATCAGGGGGCACAGGGTGAGCGTCCCGGGGAGCGGGTAGTCGCCGGCCGCCCGGGCGGCCACGTCGTCGAGGTCGGCGACCGGTGCGATGCCGAGTGCCGGGTTGCCCCCTCCCCCCACCACCGACTGGTAGATGTCCTCGTGACGCCACATCACGCCCTTGGGCATGCCGGTGGTCCCCCCGGTCCACAGCCCGTAGACGTCGTCGGGGCCGCGACCCGCGACGACCGGGCGGTCGTCGGGACCGGCGGCGAGGAGCGCCTCGTAGCGGTCGTCGGCCACCAGGACGGCGCAGGGCCACCCGAGGTCCTTGGCGGCGCGGTCTGCGCGGTCCTCGAGATCGGGCTCGGTCACCACCAGCTTCAGGTCGGCGTCGTCGAACAGGTACTCGAGCTCCTCGTCCACGTAGCGGAAGTTGACGTTGACCGGCACGGCCCGGATCTTGAACGCGGCCAGCGTCGTCTCGACGTACTGGTTGCCGTCGTAGAGGTGGCAGCCGATGTGGTC
The DNA here is from genome assembly GCA_049517675.1 of Acidimicrobiales bacterium. Taxonomy (GTDB): domain Bacteria; phylum Actinomycetota; class Acidimicrobiia; order Acidimicrobiales; family RAAP-2; genus Bog-756. Next base: position 78,644 of record JBEKRV010000025.1, on the reverse strand, counting down.
GCCGGGAGCGATGCCGGAGGCGAGGAGCGCGTGGGCCAGGCGGTTGGCACGGGCGTCGAGCTCGGCGAAGGTGAGGCGGACCTCCTCCCCCACCACCGATCGGACCACCAGCGCCGTGGCGTCCGGAGTGGTGTCGACCACTCTCTCGAAGATGTCGGCGAAGTTCAGGCCTGCCACGGTCACCCCCCTGGCTCAAACTACTCAGAGCGTACCAAGGTGCCCGGCCCCGCAGGACGAGAGGGTGCGTGCGCGGCCGGTGTCCGGGACGGCGCGGCGCGCGGTGCGCCCGCTACCGCCGCGGCCGGCGGGCGGGCGCCGGACCGAGCGGGCAGAGGTGCCCCGGTCAGTTCCCGACCGGCGCCAGTGCGTCGATCTCCGCCACCTCACCCGGCGTGAGCCTCCAGTCGGCGGCGACGACGTTGGCCCGCACCTGCTCGGGCTTGGTGGCTCCGGCGATCACCGAGGCCACGACCGGCTTGGCCGCCAGCCACGCCAGGGCGAGCTCGAGCACGCTGTGGCCCCGCTCGCCGGCCCACTTCGTGGCGGCATCCACGATGTCGAAGTTCCGGTCGGACAGGGCACCGCCACCTCTGTCGCCGAAGTGGACCAGTCGGGTCCCGGGGGGTGCCTCTTCGCCCCTGGTGTACTTGCCGGAGAGGACGCCGCTGGCCAGCGGATAGTAGGGCAGATAGCCGATGCCGAGCCGCTCGCACTCGGCGACGGCGTCGGCCTCGTCCTCGCGGTGCAGCAGGTTCCACTGGTTCTGGACCGTGGCGAAGTGGGCGCCCCCGGAACGGGTGGCGGCCTCCGCCTCGCGCAACTGGGCCGCCGAGAAGTTCGAGCACCCGATCTCGATGACCTTGCCCTCGCGCACGAGCTCGTCGAGGACGCCCAGCGTGTCGGCGATGGGCGTCTCCGGATCGGGCCGATGGAGTTGGTAGAGGTCGATCCGGTCCGTGCCGAGTCGTCCGAGGCTGCGCTCGACTGCTGTCCGCACGTACCCGGGTGCCGCGCCGCCCGTGCCGCCGTCGACGGGGCTGCCGAATTTGGTGGCGAGCACGACCTGGTCACGACGTCCGCCGAGCGCCTTGGCCAGACGGGGCTCGCTCTCCAGATAGGAGTCGGCCGTGTCGAAGAAGTTGATGCCCGCCTCGAGGGCGGCATCCACCACCGGGGGCACCGCGTCCTCTTCCATGAAGAATCCGAAGTTGTTGGTCCCGAGTCCGATGACGGATACCTCGAGCGATCCGATTCGACGCATGTCCATGGCGCAGTACTACCACCGGACGCACCGGCCCCGCGACGGCGCGGGTCAGACCCTCGCCATGTTGTCGAACCGGGCGTGGTGGCCGATGAAGGCCAGGCGCGTCGTTCCGGTCGGACCGTTGCGGTGCTTGGCCACGATGACCTCGGCGGTGCCCTGGGTCTCGGTGGCGTCGGGGTTGTAGACCTCGTCGCGGTAGAGGAAGAGGACGACGTCGGCGTCCTGCTCGATCGAGCCCGACTCGCGCAGGTCGGCCAGCATCGGCCGCTTGTCCGGACGGCCTTCCAGTGACCGGGACAGCTGGGACAGTGCCACCACCGGCACCTCGAGCTCGCGGGCGAGGATCTTGAGGCCCCGGCTGATCTCGGACACCTCGACCTGGCGGTTCTCGGACCCGTGCCGTCCGGTCATCAACTGCAGGTAGTCGACGACCACGAGGCTGAGCCCCTGACGGCTCTTGAGGCGGCGGGCCCGGGCCCGGATGTCCATGACGGTCAGGTTCGGGTTGTCGTCGATGTAGATGGGCGCCTCGCTCATCCGGCTGATGGCGTTGCCGATCTTCGGCCAATCGGCTTCGCGGAGCTTCCCGGTCCGCATCCGCCCGGCGTCGACACGGGCCTCGGAGCTCAACAGTCGCTGGGTCAGCTCCATGTGGCTCATCTCCAGCGAGAACAGCAGGACCGGCTTCTTCAGCTTGACACCGGCATTGGCCACCATGCCCAGTGCGAAGGCCGTCTTCCCCATGGCCGGGCGGGCGCCCACCACGACCAGGTTCGAGGGCTGGAGCCCGGCCAGCTGCTCGTCGAGATCGGTGTAGCCGGTGGCCAGCCCGGTCACGGTCTCGCTCCTGCTGAACAGATGCTCCAGATGGTCGAGGGTGGCGCCGAGCAGGTCCTCGAGCGGGGTCATGGAGTCGACCACCCGGCGCTGGGCCACATCGAAGACCATGCTTTCGGCGCGGTCGAGGACCTCCGAGACATCGGAGGGAACGCTGTAGCCGAGCTCGGAGATCTCGCCCGCCACCGCCACCAACCGTCGGAGCAGGGCCAGCTCCTCGACGATCTTGGCGTAGTACTCGGCATTGCCGACGGAGGGCGTGTTGGCCTGGAGGGTCACGAACACCGAGGTGTCGCCGATCGACTCGAGCAGCTCGCGGCGGCGCAGCTCCTCGGTGACGGTCACCCAGTCGGCGGGCTCGCCCCGACCGTACAGGGAGGTGATCGCCTCGAAGATGTAGCCGTGGGAGGCCTTGTAGAAGTCCTCGGCCCTGCAGGTCTCGAGGGCAACGGCGATGGCGTCGCGGGAGAGGAGCATCGCCCCGAGTACGGACTCCTCCGCCTCGAGGTTGTGCGGTGGCACCCGCCCGGCCGAGCCGACCCCGCCCGGTCGGGGCGTGAGCAGTCGTCGGGGTGGTGCGTCATCGAAGGCCTGGACCATGGTGGGTCAACCCTCACCCATCTGCCCTGTGGAGCGTAAGAGCATCTTCCTGGGGAAAGCACGGCTGGGGCCTGTGGACCGAAGGTGGACAACCCGGGTCGGGCTGAGGACCGACGTCGCGTCAGGGGTGTCTCCGTCGCAACGAGGCATCGCCCCATGATGGCCGCCAGCTGTGACAGTGGTGCGCATGGTGGGTCGCCTCGCCACCCGGCCTCGTCGCCGGTGCGCCGGTTCCCGTCGACTGTCGAGCCCACCCGGTTCGGATGTGTCGAACGAAGGCTCGGCGAATCACTCTCACCCGGTACACACATTGTGTGTACAGATCGGGAGGGACTTGCGCTTCCGACGATCACCCCTGACGATGGAAGAGGACCACCCGACACCCGACACCCAGCCCGACTCCCGGTGAGCGGACCGGCTGTCCCCGGCACACTCCCGTATGCCGGGGAGGTCGGGTGGTGAGCACACCGAGCCACCTGGAGGACCCCATGAACGAGCCCCTCCCGGGGAAGTGCAGGACGATGTCTGCACGAACGGCCCTCGCGGTCCTGTTCCTGACCGCCGTCGCCCAGATCGGACTCGGAGGGATCGGCTCCCCGGACGCCGTCGCCGACCCCACGACCCCGGTCACGACCACCACCACGGTCGGAGTCTCGACGACCTCGGTTGTCTACGGCGGCGAGTCCGCCGCCGTCCTCACGGTTACCGTGACCCCGGAGGCAGAAGGGGATCCCGTCCCCGACGGCACGACCGTGCCCGTCACCGTGGGCACCGGGCCGGGAACCGCGACCTGCACCGCGACCCTGACCGGTGGCACCGGCGCCTGCACCGTCGCCGACACCGCCCTGGCGGCCGGTGGGCCGTATCCGATCGCTGCCGACTACGCCGGCAGCACCTCCTTCGGAGGCTCCGTCGGCAGCGCCCCGACCGGTCTGACCGTCGGCCAGGACTCCACCACGACGACCCTGACGGCCAACTCGACAACGGTCGCGTCGGGCTACGAGTCGAGCGTCGTCTTCACGGTCGTCGTCACCACCGGCCTGGGTGAGGCGGTACCGGACGGCGAGACGGTGCAGATCGGCGTCGACGGTCTCTTCTGCACCGTGACGCTCTCCGGTGGGACCGGGACCTGTTCGATCCCCGACTCGGCGTTGCCCGGGGGTCGGTCCTACGGGGTCTATGCCGACTACGCCGGCGACACCGATCTCTCGGGGTCCTTCGGCTTCCTGGCGAACGGACTGACAGTGACCGGGTCGATCGACTACCTGCTGACCGGGGCCGACGGCGACGTCTACACCTTCGGCTCCGCCGTCTCCCACGGATCGCTCACCGCCAGCCACGTCACGCCCGCTGCCCCGATCGTCGGGATCACCACGACCATCGGCGACGAGGGGTACTGGCTGGTGGGTGCGGACGGCGGGGTGTTCGCCTTCGGGAGTGCCCCCTACGAGGGGTCGATCCCCGGGCGAGGCATCGTCCCGGCCGGGCCGATCGTGGGTATGGACGCCACGGCCGACGGCGGCGGCTACTGGCTGGTGGGTGCCGACGGCGGGGTGTTCGCCTTCGGCGACGCGGTCTTCCACGGGTCGCTGCCGGCATCGGGGATCTCGCCGGCCGGGCCGATCGTGGACATGGCCGCCACGGCCGACGGCGGCGGCTACTGGCTGGTGGGTGCCGACGGCGGGGTGTTCGCCTTCGGCGACGCGGTCTTCCACGGTTCCGCCGTGGGCGGAGGGCTGGCACGGGTGGTCGGCATCGTGGCGAGTCCCGACGGGGGCGGCTACACCGTGGCCGACCGGGACGGAGCAGTTGCCGTGTTCGGCGACGCCGTCGACTCCGGCTCGGTCGCGGCGCCCACCGCAGCCACCTTCCTCGGCGCGATCGTCGGTATCGCCGCCGACGCGCAGGGGACCGGCTACTGGATGGCGGGTTCCGACGGCGGTGTCTTCGCCTTCGGCGTCCCGTTCGCCGGATCCCTGGATTCGAGCCACCGCACAGCGGGTGCCCCGATCACCGGGATCGCCACGTGGGTCCAACGACCCTTCTCGTGTTCCGTGGCCGTCCCCGACCGGGTCACGGGCGCCTGCTGACCGGAGCTCTCGTTCCGGCGTCCCGGCGTCCCTGACGCCCCCCGGGACAGAAGGATGCCCCGGGGCGCAGTGGGCTCCGGGGCATCCGGCAACGCTCGGGGCCCCGTCGGGCCGGCTGGGCTCAGCCCTCGGGGACCACGTCGACGGTCAACTCGAACACGACGCCTCCCACCAGCTGGACCCGCACGTTGTGCTCGCCCACCGACTTGATCGGCTCCTCGAGCACCAGGTCGTTGCGGTCGATGACCGCCCCGTACTGCTCCTCGACGTGACGCACGATGTCGGCCGCGCTGACCGAACCGAAGAGCTTGCCGTTGCTGGCACGGGCCGAGATGGTGATCGTGTTGCCCACCAGGGTCTTGGCCACCGTCTCGGAGCCTTCACGGTCTCGCGCGTCCCGGAGGTCCCGCGACCGGCGCATAGCGGCGCCCTGGGCCTCGACACCTTCCGTGGCCAGGATGGCCTTGCCTGCCGGGAGCAGGTGGTTGCGGGCGAAGCCGCCGGCGACGTCGATGATGTCGCCACGCTTGCCCACTCCGTCGACGTCACTGCGGAGGAGGACCTTCATCACTCCTCACCCGCCTCGTCGAGCGGCTCCACGAGGACCAGCTCGTCTCCGTTGTCGAGCTCCACGACGTCGACCTCCATCACCTCGACCGGCTCGTCGAGCGGGGGCGCACCGTCGGGGATGGCGGTCGACGCGCCCTCCTCGCCGAGCGTGCGCTCCTCGTCGCGACCACGGCGGCCTCCGCCGCCGGCGAACCCTCCGTCCCGACCACCCCGGCCGCCGCGGCCACCCGGGCGCTCGGTCGTGGTCCGCTGCGTGTAGGGCAGCAGGATGAGCTCGCGGGCTGTCTTGATTGCGATGGCCACGTCACGTTGGTGCTGGGTGCAGTTGCCCGACACCCGGCGGGCACGGATCTTGCCCCGGTCGCTCATGTACTTGCGGAGCATGGCCACGTCCTTGTAGTCGACCCACTCCACCCGGTCCTTGCACAGTGCGCAGGGCTTCTTCTTGACCCGACGCCCGGTGTCCTTGGGCGCGCGTCGAGCGGTGCTGCCTCCACGATCGTTGTTCCTGGCCATGACTAGAAAGGCTCCTCGCTGTATCCGTACCCGGAGTCGGCGGGTCCGCCGCCCCCATTCGACTGCCCGCCCCGTCCGCCGCCACCGGCCGACGGGCCCTCGCCCGGTGCCCGACGCTCGTTCTTGGTGACCTGGGCCGTGGCCCAACGGATGCTCGGCCCGATCTCGTCGGCGATCACCTCGACCTTGGACCGCTTGTCGCCGTCCGGGGTCTCCCAGCTGCGCTGCTCGAGGCGGCCCGTCACGATGACCCGGGAGCCGCGGGTGAGGCTCTCGGCGGCGTTCTCGGCCATCTCACGCCAGCACACCACGTCGAAGAAGGAGGTCGCCTCCTCCCACTCCTGGGTCTGACGGTTCTGCCACCGGCGGTTGACGGCGAGTCCGAAGCTGGCGGTGGCCTGCCCGGTGTTGGTGAACCGGAGCTCGGGATCGCGGGTGATGTTGCCCACGAGCGTGACTGCGTTTCCGGCCATGGTCAGCCCTCCCCGTTGGCCGCGGCCGCGGCCGCACGGCGGCCGGCCACCTTGTCGGGCAGGCGGATGACCTTGTGGCGAAGGACCTCGTCGGCCAGCACCAGCACCCGCTCCATGTCGGCGACGGCCGGCGGCTCGGCGTTCAGCTCGATGAGCACGTAGTAGCCCTCGCGCTTGTGCTGGAGTTCGTAGGCGAAGGTGCGACGTCCCCAGCGCTCCACCCGTCCGGGGTTGCCACCCTTGGCCCGCAGGGCGGCCAGGGCACGGTCGAGGACCCCGTTGACCGCAGCCTCATCGGCTCCGGTATCGAAAATGACCATGGTTTCGTATGGCCGCATGTAACGGCTCACCTCCCTCTGGATCGGGTGCTCTGCACCCGAGCCCCACGACGTGGGGCAGGTCGGAACTCTGACGACGACCACCTGTGGGTACGGCGGGGTGGTCGGAACAGCCAGAGCACTCTAGCCGACGGTCAGTGGTACACCTCCGCGTCGGCCGGGAATGCGCCCGACCGGACGTCGGCGGCGTACGCGGCGACGGCGGCCGTGGCCTCGTCCCCGAGCTCGGCGTAGCGTCGCACGAACTTCGGGGTCGTGACCGTGATGCCGAGCAGGTCGTGCATGACCAGCACCTGTCCGTCGCAGTGGGGGCCGGCACCGATCCCGATGGTGGGCACGTCGAGCGCGTCGGTCACGGCGGCGCCGACCTTCTCGGGAACGGCTTCGACCACGACGGCGAAGATGCCCGCCCCGACCAGGGTCGAGGCCCCCTCCACCAGCAGCTGCGCCGCCTCGTCGTCGCGGGCCTGGACCCGGAACCCGCCGAAGGCGTTGACCGACTGGGGCGTCAGCCCGATGTGCCCCATGACCGGGATCTCCGCACGGACCAGCGCCTCGACCATGGGTGCACGGACGGCCCCACCCTCCAGCTTCACGCACTGGGCGCCGGCACGGATCAGGGTGGCCGCGTTGCGCACGGTGTCGGCGGTGTCGACGTGGTAGCTCATCCACGGCAGGTCGCCCACGATCAGCGCGTCGGGGCGGGACCGGGCCACGGCGGCCACATGGTGGGCCATGTCGTCGATGGTCACCTGCAGGGTGTCCCCGTAGCCGAGGACCACGTTGGCCACCGAGTCGCCCACGAGGATGAGGTCGACGCCCGCGGCGTCGGCCACACGGGCGCCGGGAGCGTCGTAGGCGGTGACCATCACCAGTGGCTCGTGCCCGTCACGCACCTTGGCGGCACGGATCTTCGGGACGGTCACCGGCGCGGAGCGCGGATCGGGCATGGGTTCCTCCTCATCGACCGTCCAGCGCCCTCGGGCTGCCGGCGGCATCGGCGGGGTGTCCCCCGCGGAGTACGGGTTGCTGCGCCCCCATGGTACTGCGCAGGGCGGCCCCGGGACAGGGGGCCCGTCCGTCCCGCGTCAGCTCGTGGTCCGTTTGCGGAGTGACTTGCGAGCGACGGCGTCCACGCCGGCCCCGGCCGGGTACATCCGGGCCAGGTGGTTCCACCGGCACCCGCAACACACCTCGATGACGTAGCAGACGACCGGTTCCTTGCGACGCCAGTACCGGCCGAGCTCCGTAGGGGAGGCCACGCACCGGCCACCGGCCGGGAGCTTCGCGCCGAACACGAAGGTCACGTCGACGAGGTCGGACTCCTCGCAGATCGGGCACAGTTCCCCCATCGGGCGACCCAGGTTGGACGCGGCCCGGATCAGCTCCGGATGGGCGTCGCAGACGTCGAGGCGGGAGAGGCGCCCCTTGCGGAACTCGCGGATGATCGAATTCCGGGCGAGGAGATAGTCGACCTGTCCCCCGGTGGGGGATGTCTGTACGCCATCGAGCGCTCCGGGTCGGAAGCTCACCCGGCCCAGGGTACCGCCTCGGTCCCGTCAGGGCACCGTTCGGCCGGTGGTCCCCGGCGGACCCGGAAGGACCGGGGAGAATTTCGATGTATCAAATCGATACATCGAAATGATGTATCGTCAGGGGTATGCAGTTGGTGAACGTACCCCTCCCGGCCGGAATCCGGGCCTGACGTGCTCGACCTGGCCATCCTGGGGCTGCTCTTCGAACAGGAGATGCACGGTTATGAGATCCGTCGCCGTCTGCGCGACGAACTCGGCCTGTTCGCCAACATCTCCTTCGGATCCCTCTATCCGGCACTGTCCCGACTGGAGCGCTCGGGAGCGGTGGCCGTCACCGAGTCAGGGGGGTCGGCGACGCCGATCCTCTCGACCGGATCCCTCAGCGGCGAACGGGCGGGACTCCGGGCCCGCCGGGCCGGCGCCACGCTCGGGACCAAGCGGTCGCGGAAGGTCTACCGGATCACCGACTCCGGACGGGTCCTGTTCGAGCAGCTCCTCGAGGGCGAGGAGCCGGCCGGGGCCGACGACGCCCGCAGCTTCGGACTGCGGCTCGCATTCGCCCGTCACCTCGCCCCCTCGGCCCGACTGGCCCTCCTCGAGCGCCGCCGGGCCCAGCTCACCCGCCGCCTGGCCACCGACCTGAGGCGCGCCTCGGGCGAGAGCCTCGACATCTACACCCGCTCGCTCGTCGAGCACAGCACCGAAGCCACCGAGCACGACATCGCCTGGCTCGATCGCCTCATCGAGGCCGAACGCCAGAAGCAGTCCTCGGTCCGGTCCGAGATCCGGACCACCCCCGACTCCACCGAACCAGGCGATCCCCACTCCGGGGAAGCCGTGACCTCGACGTCCCCCTCGGGGGCGTCATGAGAGCCAGCACCCTCCGGGGCGCACCCACCAACGCGACCCCCCGGGGCGCACTCACACACATGAAGGGAACCGAAGCATGAGCAAGATCCGAGTAGCGATCGCCGGTGTGGGCAACTGTGCCAGTTCGCTGATCCAGGGCGTCGAGTACTACCGCGACACCGAGGCCGGCGAGACCGTCCCCGGGCTGATGCACGTCGTGCTCGGCGGCTACCACGTCAGCGACCTCGAGTTCGTGGCCGCGTTCGACGCCGACGCGGCCAAGGTCGGCACCGACCTGGGTAAGGCGATCTTCGCCGGCCAGAACAACACCATCCGGTTCGCCTCGGTCGGCGACATGGGCGTCACCGTGCAACGGGGCCCGACACTCGACGGGTTCGGCAAGTACTACCGGGAGACGGTCGAGGAGTCGCCGGCCGAGCCGGTCGACGTCGTCGCCGTACTGAAGGAGACCGGGGCGGAGGTCATGGTCAGCTACCTGCCGGTCGGTTCCGAGCAGGCCCAGCGCTTCTACGCCGACGCCTGCCTGCAGGCCGGGGTCGGGTTCGTCAACGCCATTCCGGTGTTCATCGCCTCGGACCCGGTGTGGGCCGCCAAGTTCCGCGACGCAGGCCTCCCGATCGTGGGCGACGACATCAAGAGCCAGGTCGGCTCGACGATCGTCCACCGGATCCTGACCCGCCTGTTCGAGGACCGCGGCCTGGCCCTCGACCACACGTACCAGCTGAACGTGGGGGGCAACATGGACTTCAAGAACATGCTCGAGCGCGATCGCCTCGAGTCGAAGAAGGTCTCCAAGACCCAGGCCGTCACCAGCCAGATCGAGCACGGCGACCTGGACGCCGACGACGTGCACATCGGCCCCTCGGACCATGTGCCGTGGCTCCACGACCGCAAGTGGGCGTACATCCGCATGGAGGGCCGCAACTTCGGCGATGTGCCCCTCAACCTCGAGCTCAAGCTCGAGGTGTGGGACTCCCCGAACTCCGCCGGGGTGATCATCGACGCGGTGCGCTGTGCCAAGCTCGCCCTCGACCGGGGGGTCGGCGGTCCGCTGCTCGGCCCGTCCGCCTATTTCATGAAGTCGCCCCCCGTCCAGTACCACGACGACGTGGCCCACCAGATGGTCGAGTCGTTCGCGGCCGGCGAGCCGGGACCGGTCTGGCCCGAGGCCTGACGCCTCAGGTGGGCCGGCCGCGGTCGGCCCACCACGCGTCGAGACGGCGGAGGGCCTCCTCCTCACCGAGGGGGCCCTCGTCGAGCCGGAGGTCGAGCAGAAAGGCGAGCGCCTCGCCGACCTCCCGCCCCGGGGGGATGCCGAGGTGGGCCATGACCTGGGACCCGTCGAGGTCCGGGCGGATGGCGTCGAGCTCCTCCTTCTCCCGCAACGACTCGATGCGGGCCTGCAGCTCGTCCATCCGGCGGTCGAGCGCCCTCGCCTTGCCGGCGTTGCGGGTGGTGCAGTCACAACGGGTCAGCTCGTTGAGCCGATCGAGGAGCGGACCGGCGTCACGCACGTAGCGGCGGACGGCGCGGTCGGTCCAACCCAGCCGGTAGGTGTGGAACCGGAGATGGAGGTTGACCAACTCGGCAACCAGGTCGATCTCGTCGTTCGGGTACCGGAGCGCCTGCATCCGCTTGCGGGTCATGCGCGCACCCACCACCTCGTGGTGGTGGAAGGTCACCCCGCCGTCGGCGAAGGCACGGGTCCGGGGCTTGCCGACGTCGTGGAAGAGCGCGGCGAGGCGCAGCAGCCGGTCCGGCGACGTCTTGTCCACCACGGCCAGGGTGTGGCCCAGTACGTCCTTGTGCCGGTGGATCGGGTCCTGCTCGAGGGCCAGACCGGGTAGTTCGGGCAGGAACTCGTCGGCCAGTCCGGTCCGGACGACGAACCAGAGCGCGGTGGACGGGACCGGCAGCACCATGATCTTGTCGAGCTCGTCGCGGATCCGCTCGGCCGAGACGATCGAGAGGCGCCCGTGCCCGGCCTGTACGGCCTCGACGAGCTCGGGGGTGGGCTCGAGGTCGAGCTTGGCCGTGAACCTCGCCGCCCGGAGCATCCGGAGCGGGTCGTCGGCGAAGGAGACGTCTGGATCGAGTGGGGTGCGCAACCGGAGCTCGGCCAGGTCCGCGAGGCCCCCGAAGGGGTCGATGAGCTCGAGCTCGGGCAGCCGGAGGGCCATCGCGTTGACCGTGAAGTCCCGACGGGACAGGTCGTCCTCGATGCTGTCCCCGAACGCCACCTCGGGCTTGCGGGAGTCCGGGCGGTAGGCCTCGGCGCGGTGGGTGGTGATCTCATACTTCTGGTCGCCCCGCATGCAGGCGATGGTGCCGAATCGCTTCCCCTGGGTCCAGATGGCGTCGGCCCAGCCGCGCAGCACCGCCTCGATGTCATCGGGGCGGGCATCGGTGGTGAAGTCCAGATCGTGGGCGACCTCCGGCGGCGGTGTTCCGACCTCGGCCACGATCGCATCGCGGACAGAGCCCCCCACCAGATACAGGGTGTGCCCGGCCGCCCGGAAGCGGTCGGACAGCTCGGAGGTGGCGTCGACCAGTGGCCGCAGGCGCTCGGGGAACACGCAGCCGAGGGTAGTGCGGCTGACATAGGCTGCGGTTCGACGTGGACCGGCAACGAGCCAGAACCAGCCCCGGGGGCGGCGACCCCGGGGGCAGCGGACGGGCCAGCGGCAGGTCCGCACCCCGCTCGGGGGACGCACGGGGCCGAGGAGCGCGCAGGGGGATCTGGACCCTCGCCGCGTCGGGTGCACTCGTGGCCATCGTGCTGGCGATGGCCCCGGTGGCCGGACCGACCGGCGGGGCGGAGGCGGCACCGGCGGGGGGCACCCCACCGGGAGCCATGGCGCTCGCCTTCACGACCCCGTCGCTCGTCGTCCTGTCCCAGACACCGTGGGTGGTGCCCGGACAGGACTTCGACCTCCACCTGCGGGCCGCGGCGACCGCCGGGCCGACGGCCGACCTCGGGATCACCGTCTCCGTCTACTCCTGTCTCTCCAGCCTGTCGGGGTTCGACCAGTCGCTCGAGTCGACCCCGTCCGGGACACCGGAGTCCTCGACCACGGCGGCCCTGCCCGTCAGCGGTCTGGCCCCCCTGCCCGGCGGCGGGTTCGACCTGCCGATGCCGGTCGAGGTGGAGGGCACCGGTCCGACCGGCACCGGTCCGACCGGCACCTTCACCATCGACCTGCAGCCCGAGAACGAGCAATGCCAATCCTTCCCCTCGGGGGTGTTCCCGATCCGCATCCAACTGGTCGACCTGTCGACCGGCGCGGTGGTCGGCTCGCTGATCACCCACCTCGTCTACACCGAGGCCCCGGCCGACACCCAACGCCTGCGGGTGGCGGTGGTCCTCCCGATCCAGCTCACCCAGACGGCGGCGCGTTCGCCATCGCCCGCCGAACTCCTGGCCCGCCCCGGGGCCGCACTGGCCACGCCGTCCGATGCCGCCGTGTCGGCGTTGACCGCAACCGTCGCCGCCATCGCCACCCAGCACCCGTCGGTGCCGGTCACCCTCCAGGTGAGTGGGCAGACCCTGGGGCTGCTGGCAGGCACGGCCCACACGACGACCCTGGCCCAGCTCGCACAGCTGGCGACCAATCCGGACATCCACCAGCTGACGGCGGCGCCGTTCACCCCGGTCGACGCCACCTCCCTCGTCGACTCGGGTCTGGGAGGCGAACTCGCCCTCCAGGTGGACCGCGGCATCGCGGTGGTGTCGGCAGCCACGGGCCGGGCCGCCCCGGACCCGTCGGTCGGACTCGGGGCGTGGATCACCGGGGACCCCCTCGACGCCACCACGGTGGGGGCGCTGGCCGCCAACGGATTCCAGGACGTGGTCCTGCCGGCAACCGATCTCACGTCCGCCCCCGCCGACGGATCGACGACCGAGCCGTTCACCCTGTACGGCGCCCATGGCACCCAGATGTCGGCTGTGGCGTCCAACGTCGACCTGGGTGCCCGGTTCGAGTCCGATCCGGGCGACCCGGTCCTGGCCGCCCACGAACTGGTGGCCGAGCTCGCCCAGCTCTACTACGAGCGCCCGAACGGCACCACGCCCCGCGCGGTCGTCGCGGTCGCCCCGAACTCGTGGTCCGACGATCCCGACTTCGTCGACGCCCTGCTCGGTTCGCTCGAGGGGAACCCGATGGTGCAGGCGGTGACCACCTCCCAGGTCTTCTCACTCTTCCCGACGCCGGCGACCTGCCACCCCGATTGCCGGCTGGTGGCCGGCAGCGGGGGGTCGTCCCTCCCGGTAGGTGCCATCCGTGACCAGCGGGCGCGTGTGGACGGGTTCGGCGTCTCGGCCACCGCGGCCCGCACACTCACCCAGCAGCTCGGTGACCTCGTCCTCGGCGGCGAGGCCCAGGCATTGCGCCCCACCCAGCAGTCGGCCGTGGTCGCCAACGCGGGTACGGCGGTCGACGCGCAGCTCAGGCAGTTCGCCGTCGAGGGCAACCAGACCGTCACCCTGACCGCGAGCAGTGGCCTGGTGCCGGTGACCATCGTCTCCACCGCCTCGTACCCGGTCTCGACCACCCTCGAACTCAGCAGCGACAAATTGCTGTTCCCCAACGGCGAGACCGAGTGGTCCACGGGGTTCACCCTGCTGCCACGGCATTCCAACGTCAAATACGTGCAGGTGCGCAGCCGGACCTCGGGGGTGTCCCGTCTCGATGTCGTCCTGAGCTCGCCCGACGGATCGCTGCGCCTGGCCGCCGGCGAGCTCTCGATCCGGTCGACGTCGTCTTCGGTGGTGGGCGTCGTGCTCACCATCGGCGCCGTCGTCGTCCTGGCCGTCTGGTGGTTCCGGACGTCGCGCAAGCGCCGGTCGATTCGGGACGCGGACGAGGCGGAGGACGACACCGGCGACGAGCCGGTCGAGGTCGCCACGGCGGCACCGGCACCGTCCGGAGGGACCGGTCCGGCGCCGTGACCGACGAGGACACCGCCGTCGAGCAGGGGACCGCCGTCACCCATGGGGCCCGCACCCCGACACCTCCCCTGGGCGCACGCCGTCGGCTGGCCGGGGCCACCGCGGGGATGGCCGTGGGAACCACCCTGTCCCGGCTCACCGGGGTCGGACGGGTGGTCGCGCTCACCGCCGCGCTCAGCGGTGGCGGCTTCGCCGACGCTTACAACCTGGCGAACACCACGCCCAACATCATCACCGACATCGTCATCGGCGGCGTCCTCGCCGCCACCTTCGTCCCCGTCTTCGTCTCCGAGCTGACCACCAAGCCGGCCAAGGAGGCGTGGGAGGCCGTCTCCTCGGTGGTGACCGTGACCGTGGCCGTGCTGATCGTGGCCACGGTCGCCTTCTTCGTGCTCACGCCCTCGATCATCGACCTCTACACGATCACCAACCACCACGCCGACGTGCACCAGCAACGGATCGTGGCCACCTTCCTCCTCCGGTGGTTCGTGCCCCAGCTCGCCTGCTACGGGTTGATCGCGCTGTTCTCGGCACTGTTGAACACCCAGGGGAAGTTCGCCGCCCCGATGTTCGTCCCGATCGCCAACAACCTGGTGGTCATCGGCATGCTGGTGTGGTTCCACGCCCTGGTACCCAGCCCCACCCTGGCGAACATCCATGCCCACCACACGGCGCTCGTCCTGCTCGGCATCGGGACCACCCTCGGGGTGGTGGTCCAGGCCGCGCTCCTCGTCCCGTCGCTCCTCCGGTCGGATCTGCGGATCCGGTTCCGGTGGCAGCCGGGCCACGAGGCCATGCGGCGGATCACCCGCCTGGCCGGGTGGACGTTCGGGATCGTCCTGTCCAACCAGGTGGCACTGGTGGTGGTCCTCGCCCTCGCCGACGGAGCCCGTGTCGCGGGGGCGGTGTCGGCGTACACCTACGCCTACACGTTCTTCCAGCTCCCCTACGGTGTGGTCGCCGTGTCGGTGATGAGCGCGGTGACGCCCTCACTGTCGGCCCGTTGGGCCCAGGGGAACATCGTCGCCTTCCGCCATCGGATGGCATTCGGGCTGCGCAGCATCCTGGCCATCGTCATCCCGTCGGCCGTGGGCATGATCATCCTCGCCCACCCGCTGATCGACCTCGTCCTGGACCACGGCGCCGAGACGTCGGCCCAGGCGTCCACCACCGCGGCCACACTGGCCATGTTCTCCCTCGGTCTCCCCGGGTTCTGCACCTTCCTCTACATGGTCCGCGTGCTCCAGTCCATGCAGGACACCCGCACCGCGTTCCGGATCTACCTGGTCGAGAACGCCATCAACATCGTGCTCGGCGTGGCCCTCGTCGGGCCCCTCGGGGTCCGTGGGCTGGCACTCTCGGTGTCCGTCGCCTACACCGCGGCCGCCCTCATCTCCCTGGGGGTGGTCGCCAGGAAGGACGACGGCCTCGGTGGTCAGGATCTGGTCGTTCCGGTGACCCGGGTGCTGGGGTCCACCGCGGTCATGGCGGTGGCCACCGTGCTCGCCGTGAACGTGTCGGGGGCGACCTCGGGGTTGGCCCTCCTCGGCCGGGTGGTGTTCGCGGTGGTGGTGGGTGCGGTCGCGTTCGTGGGCGCCACCGCCGTGCTCGGCGCCCGTGAGGCGAAGAGGGCCGCCGGTAGGCGGCCACGACCTCCGGACGACCGGACCCGGACGGTCGCTCCCCCGGTTCCGCCCGACCCGGACACCGACGACCCCCGGGGTCGGGCGGGCCGCCCCTCCATCCGGCTCATCGCCCCGGCGACCGCCGGGACGGGCGAGCACGGCTCCGTCGACGACCGCGGGGATCCCGAGGCGGGGAACTCGACCGACCCGTTCCGTGGCAGACTCGGCGGACAGCCCGACAGCGCCCCCGTGCGACATCTACGTCCGGTGCAAGGCGGGCGACAGGACACTTCCCGCGGGGGCACGGGAGGAACCCAGGCCACCGGCGGACATTCGGTGGTGGAGCCGGGGGCCACGCCGCCCCCCGAAGACGAGGAGTAGCCCCATGGCTCGTATCCGGGTGGTAACCGACAGCGCCTGCGATCTCTCCGCACAGATGGCCGCCGAACACGACATCACGATCGTGCCCCTCACGATCCGCTTCGGCGACGAGGAGTTCGTCGACGGACGGGATCTGGGTGCCGAGGAATTCTGGGCCCGGTGCAAGGCCAGCGATGTGCTGCCCGAGACGGCGGCGCCGTCACCGGGAGCGTTCCAGGAAGCATTCCTCGCCGCGGCCGCCGACGGCTACGACGGGGTGCTGAGCCTCAGCATCTCCGGTGGGGTCTCCGCGACGTTCCAGGCCGCATCGGCGGCCGCCAAGGCGGTCTCCGACACCATCGAGGTGCGCGCCCTCGACTCCCGGTCGATGACGATGGGGCTCGGCCTCATGGTCCTCGACGTGGCCGAACTGGCCTCGTCGGGAGCCGATCTCGACGCGCTCGAGGCCCGGGTGGCGTGGCTGATCCCCCGCACCTTCGTGTTCGGGGTGGTGGAGAACCTCGAGCACCTGGAGAAGGGGGGCCGCATCGGCGGGGCCCGGGCCCTCCTCGGATCGTTGCTCTCCATCAAGCCGGTGGTGACCCTGGTCGACGGCGAGGTGGCCGAGGAGTCCAAACAACGTACGCGGGTCCGTTCGCTGCAGTACCTCGCCGGCAAGGCACTCGACGCACCGCCGTTGAGCCGGATCGGCATCCCCCACGGCGCGGCCGCCGACATCGACGACTTCCTCGCGCTGCTCGCCGACCTCAAGTCCGAACACCCGGTGATCGTGAACGACCTCGGGCCGGTCGTCGGCACCCACACCGGGCCCGGCACGATCGGCCTCTGCTTCATCACGGTGGCCTGAGCGCACCCGTCGACCGTCCGGCGTCCGGACGTCCGACGCCTCGACCGGGGTATCCTCACGGCATGGATCCCCAGCCCGAGAACCACGCGTCATCCCTGCCCGGACTGTCGGCCCTCGACGACCTTCCCGCCAAGGGCGCCGATGCGGTGGACGCCGTCGTCGACTTCATCCAGAACAAGGCCGTTCGTCCGCTCACCCTGGCCACACGGGCCATCGTCTTCGGAGTCATCGTCCTGACCGCGAGCATCGTCACGGTGACCCTGCTCTCGATCTCCCTGGTCCGGCTGCTCACCGTCTACATCCCGGGCAACCGCGTCTGGGTCTCGGACCTCATCGTCGGGGCGTTCTTCGTGGTGATCGGCTTCATCGCCTGGTCCCAGCGCATCGATCGCGGCGCCGCGGCGAGCGCGGGATGACGGAGTCGCGCCAGGTCGTCATCGTCGGCTCGGGACCGGCCGGACTGACCGCCGCCATCTACGCGTCCCGCGCCCAGCTCAGCCCGCTCGTCATCGAAGGAGAGCCGTCCTCGACCAGCGACCAGCCCGGTGGCCAGCTGATGCTCACCACCGAGGTCGAGAACTTCCCCGGATTCGTCCAGGGGATCATGGGACCCGAACTGATGGGGGCCTTCCGTGAACAGGCCGCCCGGTTCGGCACCGACTACGTGACCGCGAAGGTGTCGCGGGTGGACCTGTCGAGGCGGCCGTTCGGTCTGTGGGTGGGCGATCCGGATGCGATGGGACCCGCCTACGAGGCGGACGCGCTGATCGTGGCGACCGGGGCCAAGTCGTTGATGCTCGATCTCCCCAACGAGGAACGGCTGCTCGGCTACGGCGTCTCGACGTGTGCCACTTGTGACGGCTTCTTCTTCCGTGGCCAGGAGATCGCGGTCGTGGGCGGGGGCGACTCCGCCCTCGAGGAGGCCCTCTTCCTGACCCGGTTCGCCGACAAGGTCACGATCATCCACCGGCGGGGCGAGCTGCGGGCGTCCAAGGTCATGCAGCAACGGGCCCTCGACCACCCGAAGGTCGAATTCCTGTGGCACAGCTCGGTCGTCGACGTGCTCGGCGACACCAAGGTCGCCGGCATCCGGGTACGGCACAACGAGACGGGTGCCGAGACCGAGATGGCGCTGTCCGGCCTGTTCGTGGCCATCGGGCACCAGCCGAACACCGAACTGTTCAAGGGGCAGCTGGACATGGAGGACAACGGCTACCTGAAGACGATCGGATCCACCACGTACACCAACGTGGAGGGCGTCTTCGCCTGTGGCGACGTCCAGGACCACCGCTACCGCCAGGCGATCACGGCAGCCGGCTCGGGGTGCATGGCGGCCATCGACGCCGAGCGCTGGCTCGAGGACCAGGCCGCCTCGCGGCACTGACTCGCGGCACTGACTCGCGGCACTGACTCGCGGCACTGACCCCCGGCACCGGCCCGGACCGGACTCCGGGCCGGGCGGGAATGAGACCGGCATGGCGGAGGTTGACCTAGCGTGTCCCGACAGCGGCACCGGTTCGGCCCCGATCGGGCCCAGGAGGAACAGGCATCATGAGTGAGAAGATCGCAAACCTGAGCGACGCTAGTTTTGACGAGCATGTCAAGGCCTCGGACGTTCCCGTGCTGGTGGACTTCTGGGCGGAATGGTGCGGCCCGTGCAAGATGATCGCCCCGGTGCTCGAGGAGATCGCCACGGAGCAGGAAGGGAAGCTCGAGGTGGTCAAGCTCAACATCGACGACAATCTGGACGTCACCCGTCGGTTCGACGTGATGAGCATTCCCACCCTGATCCTGTTCAAGGACGGCGAGCCGGCCATGAGGATCGTCGGTGCCAAGGGCAAGGGCCAGTTGCTCCAGGAGCTGTCGCCCCACCTTTGAGCGGCGCAGCGGCTCACGGCGGGCCGCACGTCGCCCGGGCCGACCGGCGGCGGGCCGGGCGGCTTCGTTGAGCCCCGACCAGGAGATCCGACTCGGACTCGGCGACGAGGGACAGGCCGTCACGGATGTCCAGTTGCGCCTGGCTGAGCTGGGCTTCTCCTCGGGCGTCGACAAGGAGGGGCAGTTCCGCGAAGGGACCCGGGCGGCGGTCGAGGCATTCCAGTACCGGCGGGGGCTCCGGGTCGACGGCGTGTGCGGTCGCCAGACGTGGTCCGCACTGGTCGAGGCGGGCCGCCGGCTCGGCGACCGGTTCCTCTACCGTCGGTCCCCCATGCTCCGGGGTGACGATGTCGCCGAACTCCAGCAACGGCTCAGTGCCCTGGGGTTCGACACCGGACGGGTCGACGGGATCTTCGGCGACCTGACGTCCGCGGCCCTCGGCGAATTCCAGCGCAACGTCGGGCTCCCGGTCGACGGGATCGCTGGCGGCTCGACGGTGGCTGAACTGCTCCGCTTCGGTTCGCGCCACGACGGGTCCGAGTTGGTCTCGGCCGTCCGTGACCGCGAAATCCTCCGCCAGGCTCCACGCACGCTCGCCGGTAGGAAGGTCTCCCTGGGCGAGGAAGGGGGACTCGGGGTCCCGGTGGGAGCCATCCGACGGCTCCTGGTGAGCCAGGGCGCCAACGTGACGACCCATCACCATCCTGACGACTCGATCCAGGCGGCCGAGGCCAACGCCGCGGGTGCGCAGGTCTACGTGGGCCTCAGGCTGGGAACCGAACCGGGCTGCTCGGCTTCCTACTACTCCGGCTACCGGTACTCCTCCCCGGGGGGACGACGTCTCGCCGACCTCCTGCACGTGGCTCTGGCCGGCTCGCTGGGACTACCCGACGCCGGAAGTCGAGGCATGTCCGTCCCGCTCTTGCGCGAGACCCGGATGCCCGCGGTGATCTGCGAGATCAGCCCGGCGTCGGTCATGGTCGAGCGCTCCGCCGTCATCGCACGGACCATCGTCGACTCGCTCGCCGAATGGGTGGACACGGAGTGGGACTGAGCTCCGACGGGGACCTCACCGTGGGCGTCCACCTCTGGCTGAGGTCGTGGGGAACAGTAATCCACAACCTCATGCACAGGTTGTGGAAGAAGCTCTACTAGTGCTTCAGGGATGTGAACTACTACTCAGAGTAGTCATCTGACCTGGTTCTTTGCCTATTACGTCAGTTAACCTCACTATGAGTGATGAGGTCAACCCGCTGAACTCTCCACACCCCCGACCATCAACTTGTAGATGCGCTCCAGGTCCTCGAGGGTCGCGAATTCCACGACGACCTTGCCCCTCTTGGCCGTCATGTCGACCTTCACCCTCGTGTTGAGATGACTGGCCAGCAGCTCCTCCAACTCGAGGATCCCCGGAGGCGGAAGCTGCCTTGGACCGGCCACCGTGCCCGTCCCGGTCCCGGCCGTCGGCGTCGGCGTCCCTGCCGTCGGCGACGTGTTCCGTTGCCCCCCACCGTCGGGCAGCTCGCCCGTATCCGGGACGATGCGGAGGTCGCGTCCCACGTCACCCGGGTCGTTGTGCTCGCGCACCAGTTCCTCGATGGCACGTACTGTCAAGCCATCGGCGACGGCCTGACGAGCAAGGACCTCCTGAAATCCACGATCGGGTGTGCCGAGCAGGGCCCGCGCATGTCCCGGGGTGATCTGGCCGTCGGCCAGCAGCCGCTGGACCCCGGACGGCAGCTGGAGCAACCGGAGGATGTTGGTCACCGCAGTCCGGCTCTTGCCGACCCTGGTGGCCACCTGGTCATGGGTGAACCCGAACTCCTCGATCAGCTGCTGATAGGCAGCCGCCTCCTCCAGCACGTTGAGGTCCTGTCGATGGAGGTTCTCCACCAGCGCCTGCTCGAGGCTGTGGGTATCGTCCGACGTCTGGATCAGGACGGGGATGGTGTGGAGGCCCGCCCGTCGCGAGGCACGCCACCGCCTCTCCCCGGCGATCAACTCGAATTCATCCGACGATTCCCCCCCGATCCTCCGGACGAGAACCGGCTGGAGGACCCCGAGCTCCTTGATCGAAGCGGCCAGTGAGGACATCGTCTCGTCGTCGAAGTTTACCCGGGGCTGACGGGGGTTCGGCTTGATGTTCCCGATCGGGACTTCACGGAGCGCGGATGTGCGATCGCCCGTTACCTCGGTGGGAATGAGAGCGCTGAGACCCTTGCCCAGTCCGCTACGACGTGCCACCGCTGACCTCCTTGGCTAGTTCCCTATAGGCGATGGCCCCACGGGACGCGGGGTCGAACGCGGTGATCGGCTGTCCGAACGACGGCGCCTCCGACAGTCGGACCGTCCGGGGGATCACGATCCGGCAGACCTTCGAGCCGAAGTGCTCGCGAACCTCGGTGGCCACCTGGTCGGCAAGTTTGGTCCTGGCGTCGTACATGGTGAGGACGATCGTCGAGATGTCCAGCCTCGGGTTGAGGTTGGACGCCACCAGATGGACGTTCCTCATCAGCTGGCTCAAACCCTCGAGGGCGTAGTACTCGCACTGGATCGGAACGAGCACCTCGCTGGCCGCGGCGAGCGCGTTGACGGTGATCAACCCGAGGGACGGCGGACAGTCGATCAGGACGTAGTCGAAGTCGTCGATGACCGACTCGATGGCCTTGCGCAGCTTCAGCTCCCTGCTGAATGCCGGGACGAGCTCGATCTCCGCGCCGGCCAGTGCGATCGTCGCCGGAGCGACGAAGAGGTTCTTCATACTGGTCGGTTCGACGCAGTCTTCGAGCGAGCAGTCCCTCATGAGGACGTCGTACATCGAGAGTTCGAAGTTCCTGGCGTCGATGCCCAGTCCGGTGGTCGCGTTGCCCTGGGGGTCGAGGTCGATGACCAGGACCCGGAAGCCAAGTTCGGCCAGGGCGGCACCGAGATTGACCGATGTGGTGGTCTTGCCGACGCCACCCTTCTGATTGGCCACGGCGAGGATGCGGGGGAGTGGGTTGCCGGCGGCCGACTGGGCCAGACGCTCCGAACCCGTGTCGTCCACCGACTCCTCGTCCCGAACCTGCGGGGCAGGGGTCGGTCGGTCCTCGGCGACGTCCACGCCGGCCTCCTGGCCACCGCCGGCCACCTGTCCCGGAGCCGGCACGCCACTGCCGTCGGGCGTCCTCGGCTTCGGCGTCTCCGGGGCATCGGCCCGGGCCGTTCCGGTTCCGGACGGCATGTCGGCGGCGGGACCGGCCGGAGCTGGTTCGACGGCCGCATCGGGATCCCGGGTCGACCCGCCGGTGGGGGAGTCGGCAACGACGGCGGCCTCTCTCACCGTGTCCGTCGCCCCCGACGTCGACAACGCGTGCCGCCCGTCCTCCGGGCTCGACGTCTCCACGAGTTTCACTGCTCCGCCACCCTTCGATCCGGCCGGGGCCTCGGGTCCCTCGACCGCGGGACCCCCGGAGGATTGCCTGTTCCGACCACGACGTCGGCCGCGCATTATCGTCTCCTCGAGTAGGCAGGGTGCAAGGGCTTCATACTCTCTTGCCGTGACCCTCAGGTCAAGCATCCCCCTTGAATGTTTCACGTGGAACCTACAGGACGGCCCGACCGATGACCTCCGCGCCGAACGCCACCCTGTCGGAGCCCCATCCAGACCATGGGACTGTGAGTCGGGTCGGGGCCGTACCACCGACTCCTGTCCCTGGCACCTGTGGCCAGAGGCAGATCCGATCGACGGTGGTCGCAGGAGTCCCGACGGGATACGTCGGAGCACCGACAGGCACGGACGATTCGCCGGGGGTGGACCGCCGCCCGTGACCGCCGACGAAGGATCCCGACCGATGCGCCCTCCATCGCCGACATCCGGTACCGTCCGGAGATGTTCCCACCGGCCCCGGTCGGCATCGGACAGCTCGATCGCTTCGGCGACCATGACGTGGATCCCGTCCGGCGTGACCACGCCCACCCGGCCGTACCACTCGACCGTCTACGGGCGGACCGATGGTCCGTCCGGCCGCCAGCGATCGGGGACGATTCCGAATGACGGCCCTCCCGTGCCCGTACTCCCTACCGGTCTCCCGTCGACATGGATTCGGGAAGCCCGGGATGTTTCACGTGGAACATCCGGGCCCCGTGGAGGCCTGGTTCAGAACAGGGGGCGCTTGGCCGGGATCCCCACGCGACGGGGATACCGGTCACCCACGCCCTCGACCTTCCGGATCACCTGATACCCGAACCGATCGACCACCCGGACCCTCTGCAGTGGTGCCAGTCCCACCGAGGCGAGACCGGTAGCCGGCCAGCGGTCCTGCGTCATCTCCTCCGGAGGCTCCGAGACAACCATGAGGCCTCCGGGGGAAAGAAACGCCGATCCGCACTCTGCGGTCAGCGCCGGGGCACCGAACGAACGGGCGGTGACCACCTCGAACTGTTCACGCAGGTCGTCCCTCCGGCCCAGCTCTTCGGCCCTGCCACGGACCACTTCGGCATGTCGGGCGATCGGCCAGCCGTCGGTCGTCTCCTTCAGGAAGTCGGTCCGTCGTTGGCTCGCATCCATGAGGACAACCCGTGCGTCCGGCCAGCACGCGACGAGAACGATTCCGGGAACCCCCCCGCCGGTCCCGAGATCGATAACGTTCGCCGGCGCCCGGCCCAGTCCCGCCTCGACGACGGCTACGAATCCGAGCGCGTGGTCGATCTGGTCATCGATCGGCATGCTCCCGAGGAATCCCAACTCGAACGCCCTGGCGAGCACACCACGCACCACGGACTGCACCCGAAGTCGAATGTCGAGCAGACGATCCCTGTCGATTCCGTCAGTGGTCACCCGTCCGCTCCTCCCCCTCGATCCGCCGACCGCTCCCCATCCGGCGCCGACGGTGGCCGGGCGTCACGGCCCGTCCCGAGCCCGGACGCGGACGTGGCACCGAGTGGTGCCCGGTGCCACGGTGCCGCCCTACCATTCCGGTCACCGGGGGCCGTCAGGCCGGTGAGATCACCACGTACCTCGAGGGCTCCAATCCGTCGGAGCGCGTCTCCACGCCTTCGATCTCGTTGACGGTGTCGTGGATCACCTTCCGGTCGGCGGGCGACATGGGCTCGAGGGCTCGTTCGTCACCGGAGCTCTTGACCTCCTCGACGATCCCCTCGGCGAATCGACGGAGCGCGGCGTTCCGCTTCTCGCGGTACCCCCCGACATCGACCAGGATCCGGTCGGTCCGATTCTCCGACTGACGTTGCACGAACGTCCGGGTCAGATCCTGGACCGCAGCCAGCGTCGCTCCACGCGGACCGACCAGGAGGCCGAGATCGTCCCCGGTGGCCGAAACCTGCACGGTGTCCTCATCGACCTCCGAGAACTCGACCGTGGCATCGAGTCCGAACTCGCGCACCAGTCCGCCGAGGAATTGCTGGGCCGCCTCCCCCTGCTGCTCCAGTGTCAACGACTCTTCCATACTGCCCTCACTATCTCCGGACGTCCTGCCCGATGCTTGCTCTTCGGTCTGCTTCGACTGGTCGCTGCGGGGCCGGCTCCGCCGCCCGGCGCCCGCCGTCTTCCCGTTGCCGTTGGTCGACGTGGCCGCCTTCGGGGCGTCCGCCGATCTCCCAGCCCCGTCGGTTGCACTACGACCGGCCTCCTGGCGACCGGCGGCGGCTCCGTTCTTCTGTCCCGTCCCCTTCGAGCGGGAACGGTCTCCGCCCTCCCGCTTCCTGTCCTTGTCCGGACGGGGCCGTCGGGTCCTCTTCGGGGGAGGGGTTACCGGGCGAACCCGAGCCTGGACCCTCGCCTCACCACGCAGCCTTCCGAACAGCCCGGCTTTGGGCTCGCTCAGGACGACGAACTCGGCGTCGTCCTCCGCGACACCCAGCATGTCGAGCACCGTCTCCTTCGCCTCGGCGAGGGACTTTCCGCTTGCTTCCACCCACTCCACGTGTCAGCGCGCCTTTCTCTCTTTTTTGGCCTTCGACCGGGGATGCTTCTTGGCCGCTCCCTCGGTGGTCGAACTGCCGTTGGACCCGTTGCTGCTGCCGTTGGACGACGAGTTGGACCGGTTGCCCGAGGCAGGTGTTCCCGGACTCGCCTTGGAGCTGCGACCGCCCGCCGTTCCATTGGTGCTCGTCTCGGGGCCCTTGGCCTTCGGGAGTGCGCGTTCGGAGGTCTCGACCCCGGACTCCTTGACTTCCTTCGCCTCCTTGGCCGGACCCAGGGTTCGGTTCCGGCCACCCGCCGAAGCGGTGGGCGCGTTGGGTCCCGGGACCATCCCACGACGGAAGAGGATCTCCTGTGTGCCGATCCTGATTGCACTCGAGACAATAAAATACACGTTGAGAATTGCCGCGACATTTAGGTAAATGAAACCAAAGATCAGTGGCATGTATTTCTGCATCATGGCCGCCTGAGGATTGGCGGCATTCGCCTGTGGATTTCGGGCATTGAGTCGAGCCATCTGCAGGTATTGAAGACCGACCGCACCGGCGACGAGGAGACCGTAGGGGATGAGCATCCACGGACTGCTGTGGTGGGAGAGGAGCTTCGTGGCGAAGTTCATCCCTCCCGAAAGAAGCTGGCCGTGAGCAGCAACGATGTCGTGGTACATCTTCGTGTTCTGGGAGATGTACCTCGGGTCGGCACACACCTCGACGTGGCAGGTGCTCGGTTGGTTCTGAGTGAGCCCGGTGCTTGTCACCGTGTATGGAATCGCCACGCCCTTGGATACGGTGTTGGTGATACCACGAATAACGCTGTAGAGCATGAAGAAGAACGGCATCTGCAATAGCATTGGGAGGCACCCAGAAGCCGGGTTGACTTTGTGCTCTTTATAGAGCTTCATCATTTCTTCGTTGAGCTGGGTCCGATTCTCCGGCCCCTTGTACTTCTGCTGGAGCTTCTTCATCTCCGGACCCAGAGCCTGCATCGCCGCCATGTTCTTGGTGCTCTTGACCGTCAGCGGGGTGAGGGCGGCCATGACCACGATCGTCAGGAGGGCGACCGCCACGGGGTAGCTCGGGATCAGGGCGTAGAAGAACGCCAGGATGTCGGCGATGAATTTCAGGAGCGGTTGGAAGACCCCGCCGATGGCGTGGGTGAGCGAGCTCATGGTGCACTCCGATCAGGTACGGGATCGATCCCATGGCCACCCCACGGGTTGCATCGCGCCAGCCGGCGGGCGGCGAGGGCGGTCCCCCGCGCCGCTCCGTGCCGATCGATCGCCTCCGCTGCATACTCCGAGCAGGTGGGGAGGTAACGGCAGCCGGTGGGTCGGCCGGCCCGGGCCATCTGGTACCCGCGGATCGCCGCGAGCAGCATCCGGGACGAAGCCGGGCGACGGGTGGCGATCCCGGGCGAGCCGCCAGGTGCGGCGTCGTCGCACGCCGGTGCGCGCACGGTGGACGACGTCACCCGTCGGCCCCGTCGGTCCGCAGGATGCCGTCAGGCGAACCCGGGTGGGGCCGACTCGTCGCCTTCTCGATTGCTCGGCTCATTGCCACCTTCAGTTCATTGAAATCGAGCGACGGCCCCGTGGGGCCGCTGCGCACCAGGTATGCCCCGACCGGGAGTTCTCCCGAACGATCGGACACGATCGCCCGCATCCGTCGCCGCAGCAAATTCCGTTGGACGGCGCTCCCGACCTTCCGGTTCACCGCGTAGGCGACTTCGGGACGGGACCAGTCCGGCCTCGCCAGGAAACTCACCGACACGGGCCCGTACCTGCCTTTTCCTGTAGGTCTGCGCAGGTCGGCGAACGTGCGCCGGGATCCGATCGGACTCACGCCCGGTCGCACCGGCCGGTCGGACCGGCCCTCGGTCACACCGACAGGCGCTGGCGTCCCTTCGCGCGGCGCGACCTGATGACCGCCCGGCCGGCCTTGGTCGACATACGCTTGCGAAAGCCGTGGGTCTTGGCGCGCTTGCGCACGTTGGGTTGGTAGGTCCGTTTCATCCATCCACATCCTTCCTCGCCCTGAACCGCGGACATCGGTGTCCAGTTCGGCAGGGGGCCCCGTCGCTCGGGACTGGGCATTCGACGTACATGCTACGCCTAAACGCGCCGGTGGCTCTAGTCGGAGCCCGTAGGCACCGTCGGCGACCACGGTGTACCGTTCCGAGCCAGGCACGCTTGGAGCCTCGCCGGACAGGACCCGTTCCCCCCAGCGTGCGCAGACCAGGACTCAGTGAACAGGGAGTGACAGCGCACCTCTTCCACCGGGGAGGGAGCGTCATCCGAAGGTGCTCGTCCACAGCTGTGGATATCCTTGTGGACCAATTGGGCAGTCAGAGGGCGGAGGCCCAAGTGAATGACACGGAAGACCTGTGGATATCATGCTCGGAGGCTCTTCGCGAGCAGGTGTCGGACGCAATTTGGCAGGCCTATCTGTCCGGAATCACACCGGTGTCCATCAAAGAGCATGAAATCCTCCTGGGGGTACCGAACAAGCTGATCCGCGACCGGGTCGAGTCGCGATTCCTCGGCCTCATCCAGGACACCGTCACCGGCACCATCGGCAGGAATCTGACCGTCCATCTCGAGGTGATGGCGCCCCTCGAGGATCCCGGGGTCGCAGCCGATCAGCCGGACGTACCGGACCTCGGGGGGGCCAGCGCCACCCGTGTGTCCACCCGGACGGCTCCCGGCTCCCGGACCGACCACGGGCCCACCCCCGTCCTCGACCCGCGGTACACCTTCGACACGTTCGTCATCGCGTCGTCCAACCGGTTCGCCCACGCCGCCGCCCAGTCCGTCGCCGAGTCACCTGCCCGGTCGTACAACCCGCTGTTCATCTACGGGGACGCCGGTCTCGGCAAGACCCACCTCCTCCACGCCATCGGCAACTACGTCCTCGAGAACTTCAGTGGTCGAAACGTCCGTTACGTCACCACCGAGACCTACATGAACGAATTCGTGGACGCCATCCGCCACAGCTCGACCACCGCGTTCAAGCGGCGGTACCGCGAGTGCGACGTCCTCCTCATCGACGACGTCCAGTTCATGGAACGCAAGGAGTCCCTGCAAGAGGAGTTCTTCCACACGTTCAACTCCCTCTACGGTGCCTCGAAACAGATCGTGCTCACCTCGGACCGGCCCCCGAAATCCATCGCCACGTTGGAGGACCGGCTGCGGAGCCGCTTCCTGTCCGGTCTCATCACCGAGGTCCAACCTCCCGAGCTCGAGACCCGGTTGGCGATCCTCCAGACCAAGGCCGAACACGAGCAGGTGGCCGTCCCCGACGAGGTCCTCGAGTTCATCGCCACCCACGTGAAGGAGAACATCCGCGAGCTCGAAGGCGCGCTGATCCGGGTCACGGCCTTCGCCAGCCTCAACCACCAACCCATGAGCAGGGCCCTGGCCGAGGAGGTGCTGTCCGACATCGTCTCCGCCGACCAGCCCCGGCGCATCACGCCGCAGCTCATCCTCGAGGCGACGTCGGACACCTTCGGCTTCTCCGTCGAGGAGCTGTGCGGTCCCAATCGCCGCCGCCCCCTGGTCACCGCACGACAGGTGAGCATGTACGTCTTCCGGGAGCTCACCGACTTCAGCTACCCCGCCATCGGCCGTGAATTCGGTGGTCGGGACCACTCCACCGTGATGCACGCCGTCGAGAAGATCGCCGGACTCATGAAGGAACGCCACCAGATCTACAACCAGGTCACCGACCTCATCGTCCGCATCAAGAGCGGCTCGTGATGTCCGACCGGTATCCAGAGCTTGTGCGCATCCTGTGGATATCACCGGGTCGATCTGGGGTAATTCTGTGAACTCGGGTGAACTTGTCCATAACGGGACACACCGCGGACACCCTCGGGGGACGGGCGGGCACATTCGGGGGACGACGGGTGGAAATCCATACCCTTCGTGGCCTGGGAGAACACTGGTCTGTCCACAGTCCACAACCCTTACTACCATCACTAGAAATTTCTCTAAGTAACTAACTAAGAAACAATGCGAGAAAGGACTTCTTCGTGAAGTTTCGATGCGAGCGTGACTCGTTGGTCGAAGTGCTGGCGACGGCCGGTCGTGCCGTCGGCACCCGTTCGTCCGCTCAGATGGTGCTCAGCGGGGTCCGGATCGAGTCGGTCGGGAACCACCTGTCGGTGGTCGGGACCGACCTGGATCTCACCATGCACGTCTCGACGGAGGCGATCGGGATCACCGACGGTGTCTGTGTGGCGCCGGCGAAGCTCCTCGCCGACATCGTCCGTTCGCTGGAACCCGGAGCGGTGACCATCGAGTCCGAGGGCGAGAAGGTCGAGATCGGCGCCGCCCGGTCGAGGTTCAGCCTCCGGACGTTCCCGGTCGCCGAGTTCCCCTCGCTGCCCGAGCCCCCCGAACCGGCGACGTTCCTGCCGGCCTCCGGTTTGGCCAGCGCCCTGCGCCAAGTGGTCCGCGCCGCATCGAGCGATGATGCCCGCCCGTTGCTCACCGGTGTGCTGATCGCTCCGGAGGGGACCGGGGTCCGCTTGGTGGCCACCGACTCGTACCGGCTCGCGTTGCGCGACATCGAGGGGAGCGACGCGTTCTCCGGGGCATCGCAGATCCTGGTTCCCGCACGCGCCCTGGGGGAACTGCAGCGCCTGTCGGCCCTCGGTACGGGTACCAAGGGAGGGGAGAGCGGGCCCGACGGGGAGGACGGCTCCGCGCCCGGGCCGATGGTCGGCCTGTCGATCGGGGAACACGACGTGACGTTCACCGCCGGCGAGGTCAAGGTCAGCACGCGCCTCCTCGACGGGACGTATCCGGACTACCGCCAACTGATTCCGGCGAACTACCCGAACCGTCTGCACGTCGGCAAGGACTCGCTCCTCGACGCCCTCCGCCGCGTCCGCCTCCTCGTCCGTGACAACACGACCCCGGTGCGCCTGTCGATGCGCCACGGTGGCGTGGACCTGACGGTGGTGTCCCAGGAGGTCGGCGACGCGAGCGAGACGGTGGACGCCGACTTCGAGGGCGAGGACCTCACCATCGCGTTCAACCCGACCTACCTCATCGACGGGGTCGAGGCGGTCGCCGGAGACGAGGTCCTACTCGAAACGGTGGACGCCACCAAGCCGGCCACCGTGCGGGCCGCTGAGGAGACCGACTTCCGGTACCTGTTGATGCCCGTCCGCGTGTCCTGAGCCGGACCGGGCTCCGGCACCCCCGTGCACCTCGTCTCGTTGGCCCTGACCGACTTCCGCAATCTCACCGGAGCGGACGTCGAACTCGATCCCGAGGGGACGACGGTGATCACCGGCCCCAACGGTGCCGGCAAGACCAGCCTGCTCGAAGCCACGGCCTATCTGGCGACCCTCGAGTCGTTCCGCGGCTCGCCCAAGGAGGCCATGGTACGCCGCGGGGCGGAACGCGCCATCGTGCGGGCGCACACGATGGTGGAGGACCGGAGCCTCACCATCGAGGCCGAGGTGCTGGCCACCGGCCGGTCCAGGACCCAGGTCAACCGGCAGGTGGTCCGCCGGCGCGCCGACCTCCACGAAGCGCTCCGGGTGACGGTGTTCTCGCCGGAGGACATCGGAGTGGTCCGGGCGGGGCCGGCCGACCGGCGCCGCTTCCTGGACGTGACGCTGGCCGTGGTCGATCCGAAGGCGGCCCGGTCCGGCGACGAGGTGGAGAAGGTGCTGCGACAGAGGGCGGCGCTCCTCCGCGGCGCCGGAACCACGCTCGACGTCGGGACGGCGACGACACTCGACGTCTGGGATGCACGCCTCGACGACGCCGGCACTCGGCTGGTCGAATCGCGTGAGCTCCTGGTGGACCAGTTGGCACCCCTGGCCTCCGAGCACTACTCGCGGCTGGCCGGCGCCGCCACCGGCGTGGGGCTCACCTATGTCCGATCGTGGAGCGGTCGCCTGCTCGACTCCCTGGCCGGAGCACGGGCGAAGGACGTGCAGCGGGGGGTGTCCACCGTCGGCCCCCATCGCGACGAGCTCGAGCTGACCCTGGACGGGCTGCCGTCGAGGACGCACGCATCCCAGGGCGAACAGCGGTCCCTGGCACTCGCCCTCCAGCTGGCGGCGCACGAGCTGGCCACCCAGCGTCTGGGTACCGCTCCGGTGCTCCTGCTGGACGACGTGTTCTCCGAGCTCGACCCCCGGCGGTCGCGGGCCCTGCTGGCCGGACTGCCTCCCGGCCAGGCGATGCTGACGACGGCGCAGCCGGCGCCTCCCGAGGTGGAGGCGGCCAAGGTGTACGCGATGGACGGAAGCGGCCGGGTGGCGGCCTCCGGAGGCCGCCCGTGAGCCCCGAGCCACCCCACCGCCGCGACTCGGAACCGAGGACGCTCGACAGCTCGCTCGAGGCGCTGTCGGAGCGACTCGGGCTGGTCGGGGCGCAGGGGCTGGGACGACTCTTCTCGGGCTGGTCGGAGATCGTCGGTGACGCGATGGCGGAGCACGTGCAACCGGTCAGGATCGACCGGACGGCCCTCGTGGTGACGGTCGACCACCCGGCCTGGGCCACCCAGGTCCGGCGCCTCGGGGACACGCTCCTCGACCGGGCGGCGGACTACGCGGGGGTCGAGCGGCCCGGGCGCCTGGAGGTCCGTGTCAAGCGCTGACGGAGGCCCTCGGGGGTCCGGGAGATGGCCCGGGGCGATACACCGGGCGGCTACAATGGAGCATTGGGATCGGGGGAGGTCCGAAGGCCCGGACGTGGGATACACACGACCTGGACACCGTCGGAGCACCGGTCCCCAATCGTTCGAGTACTGCGAAAGGGCGCGCCTGTGGCGCTGAAGACCGAGAAGGAGCGCAACGTGGGGGAACCCGCGTATGACGCTGCGTCCATCACCGTCCTGGAAGGTCTCGATCCGGTCCGGAAGCGACCGGGTATGTACATCGGATCGACCGGCCCGACCGGTCTCCACCACCTGGTGTGGGAAGTGGTGGACAACTCGATCGACGAGGCGATGGCCGGTCACTGCGACCGGATCGACGTGACGCTCCTGGCGGACGGCGGGGTCAAGGTATCGGACAACGGACGGGGAATTCCCACCGGCCTCCACCCGAAGTACAAGGACCGCACCGCGGCCGAGGTGGTGCTCACCGTGCTCCATGCCGGGGGCAAGTTCGGCGAGGGCGGTGGCTACAAGGTCTCCGGCGGGCTCCACGGCGTCGGCGTGTCGGTGGTCAACGCCCTGTCGACCCGGCTCCTGCTGGAGATCGACAGCGGCGGCGATCACCACGTCATGGAGTTCGTGGACGGCGGAAAGCCCACGGGGAAGCTCACCGTCACCGGCCCGGCTCCCCGGGGCCGGACGGGCACCACGGTCTCGTTCTGGCCCGATCCCTCGATCTTCGAGGAGATCGAGTTCCGGGCGCAGACGGTCATCGAGCGCCTCCAGGTCATGGCCTTCTTGAACAAGGGCCTCGAGATCCACTTCGTGGACGAGCGCGTCGACGGCAAGCCCGCCCAGACCTTCAAGTACCGCGACGGCATCGTCGACTACGTCCGCCACCTCAACGCGGCCAAGGAGGCCCTGTTCCGGAAGGTCTGCTCCTTCGAACAGAAGGAGGAGACCATGGAGGTCGAGATCGCCCTCCAGTGGAACTCGGGCTACTACGAATCGATCCATTCGTTCGCCAACGGCATCTCGACGATCGACGGTGGAATGCACGAGGAGGGGTTCAAGAAGTCCCTCACCAACGTCGTCAACAAGTACGCGCGGGCCCGTGGTGCGCTCAAGGAGAAGGACGACAACCTCCTCGGCGAGGACATCCGCGAGGGCATCACCGCCATCATCTCGGTGCGCCTCCAGGACCCGCAGTTCGAGGGGCAGACCAAGGGGAAGCTCGGCAACGTGCCGGTGCGGTCGCTGGTCGAGCGGGCCACCAACGAGAAGCTGGCCGAATGGTTCGAGGAGAATCCGCGCGAGGCCAACCAGGTCATCCAGAAGGGCCTGTTGGCCGCCCGCGCCCGGGTCGCCGCCCGCTCCGCCCGCGACCTGACCCGCCGGAAGTCGGCCCTGGACGGCGCCGGGCTGCCGGGGAAGCTGGTCGGCAAGATCCTCAACGTCGAGCGTGCCCGCATCGACAAGATGCTCAAGAACACCGAGATCCAGGCGCTCATCTCGGCCATCGGCGCCGGACTGGCCGAGGACTTCGACGTCACCAAGATCCGCTACCACAAGGTGATCATCCTGGCCGACGCCGACGTGGACGGCTCCCACATCCGGACGCTGCTGCTCACGTTCTTCTTCCGCCAGATGAAGCCCCTCGTCGAGGGCGGCTTCGTCTACGTCGCCCAGCCCCCGCTCTTCTCGACGTTGGTGGGCAAGGAGAAGATCTACCTGAAGGACGAGACCGCTCGAGAGGCGTTCCTGGTCGAGCACCCCAACCACAAGGCCGACTTCCAGCGCCTGAAGGGTCTGGGGGAGATGGACTTCGGCGAACTGAAGGACACCACCATGGACCCGGGTCAGCGCTCGCTCCTCCAGGTGGCGGTCGAGCAGGCCGCCATCGCCGACGAGGTCTGCTCCGTGCTCATGGGCGAGGACGTCGAGCTACGGCGCAATTTCATCCAGACCAATGCCAAGGACGTCCGATTCCTGGACATCTGACGTGGTGGCCGCAGGGCCACGGTGGTGCCGTGCGTGCACGGCGCGCCGCGAGCTCGCGGGACCGATGACGGGGACGGCACAGAGGACAGCAGTGCAGACGACAGCGACGCAGACGGGGGCAGTGGATGCCACGAGGTGACAACGAGGGCCGAGGTGGGTCCGACACCACCGACGACGTAGTCACCGGGTTCATCGAGCCGATCGAGATCCAGGAGGAGATGGAACGCTCCTTCCTCGAGTACTCGATGTCGGTCATCGTGTCCCGGGCACTACCCGACGTCCGTGACGGTCTCAAGCCGGTCCACCGGCGGATCCTGTACTCGATGTACGACCAGCGGCTGCTTCCGGACCGCCCGCACACCAAGTGCGCCAAGGTGGTCGGGGACGTCATGGGCTCGTACCATCCGCACGGCGACTCGGCGATCTACGAGGCGCTGGCCCGGATGGTCCAGGACTTCTCGATGCGGCACCCGCTGATCGACGGCCACGGGAACTTCGGGGGAACCGGACCCGACGAGGGACCCGCAGCCATGCGGTACACCGAGTGTCGGCTGGGCTCGCTCGCCCTCGAGCTGATGAGCGGCATCGACCAGGAGACGGTCGACTTCACCGCCAACTACGACTCCACGTCGGAGGAGCCGACGGTCCTCCCGGCCCGCTTCCCCAACATGCTGGTGAACGGGTCCCAGGGCATCGCCGTGGGCATGGCCACCAACATCCCTCCCCACAACCTGGGCGAGGTGATCGACGCCACCACCCACCTGCTCGAGCACCCCGACGCCACCCCGGACGACCTGATGGCGTTCATCAAGGGACCGGACTTTCCCACCGGTGCGCTGATCCTGGGGCGCCAGGGGATCCAGGACGCCCTGCGCACCGGCCGCGGCTCGATCAAACTGCGCGCCGTCGCCGAGATCGAGGAGGGGCGCGACGGGGCGACCCGCATCGTCATCTCCGAGATGCCGTACCAGACGTCGATCGCGTCGGTGTCGAAGCGGATCGAGGACCTGGTCCGGGCGGGTGACCTCGACGGTATCGCCGAGGCTCAGGACGACTCCTCGGGCGGCAGGACCCGCCTGGTCATCCGCCTCAAGCGCGACGCCAACGCCAACGTGGTCCTGAACAACCTGTTCAAGCAGACCCCGATGCAGACCACCTTCAGCGTCAACGCGGTCGCTCTGGTCGACGGCGTGCCGCGCACGCTCAACGTGGCCCAGATGTTGACCCACTACGTGGCCCACCAGGTCGAGGTGGTCACACGGCGGTCCGAGTTCCTGCTGGCCAAGGCCCGGGCGCGGGCACACGTCGTCGAGGGACTGTTGAAGGCCATCGACATGCTCGACCAGGTCATCGCGACCATCCGGGGCTCCGACGACCGCCCCGCCGCCCTCGAGGCTCTGCGGGTGGCACCCTTCGAGTTCTCGGAGGAGCAGGCGAACCACATCCTCGACATGACGCTGGCCCGGCTCACCCGGCTGGGCCGCTCCAACCTCGAGGAGGAATTGGCCAAGCTGCTCGAGGAGATCGCCGAGCTCGAGTCGATCCTCAACGACCCGGCCAAGCTACGCGGTGTCATCGCCGGCGAACTGGGCGAGATCCGCGAGAAGTTCGCCAACGAGCGTCGCACGACCATCACCCACGACCCGGGCGACATGAACGTCGAGGATCTCGTCGAGGACGAGGAGCTCGTGGTGACCATGAGCCGGGCGGGCTACGTCAAGGCGGTGTCGGCCGACGCGTTCCGGACCCAGGCCCGGGGGGGCCGGGGTGTGCAGGGCGCCAAGCTGAAGGAGGAGGACCTGATCGACGACGTGGTGCACACGTCGTCCCACGCCCACCTCCTGCTGTTCTCCAACCGGGGGCGGGTGTTCCGCCTGCGGGCGCTCGAGATCCCGATGAAGGAACGCACCGCCCGGGGCACGGCCATCGTGAACCTGCTGCCACTCGCGCCCAACGAGAGCATCCAGGCCATCGTCGGGACGCGCGACTTCCCGGCCGACAGCTTCCTGGTGTTCGCCACCAAGCACGGGCAGATCAAGAAGACGGCGTTCAGCGAGTACGACAAATCGAGGCGCGAAGGATTCATCGCCATCAACCTGCGCGACGGTGACGAACTGGTCCGGGTGGTGGAGACCCACGGGGACGACGACGTCTTCATCGTCACCTCGTCCGGGATGACGATCCGGTTCTCCGAACAGGACGTCCGGGCCATGGGCCGTGACGCCGCCGGGGTGCGCGGGGTCCGCCTCAAGCCCGAGGACGAGGTGGTCTCGTGCGACGTCGCACGGGACGAGGCCGACATCCTGATCGTCACCGATGCCGGCTACGGCAAGCGGACCAAGGTGGAGCGCTTCAACCGGCAGACCCGTGGCGGCCAGGGTGTCCGGGGGATCAAGCTGACGGCCAAGCGGGGCCGGGTGGTCGCCGCGTTCATGGCCGGCCTCGACGACGAGTTGCTGCTCATCTCCACCTCGGGTGTCGTGATCCGTACCGCGGTACGTGAGATCGCCAGCCAGGGACGTGACGCCACCGGCGTCCGGGTCATGAACCTGGGCGAGGGTGACGCGGTGGCCGCAGTGGCCCCGGTCGCCGGCGAGGCCCCCGGGGACGGCTGACCCGGTAACCCATCACCGCCACCCGGCGTGCCGTCGACTCCGGCATGGGTCAGAGGGTGGTGTAGCGTCAGTGTCCGGTTTGCGGGGCTATAGCTCAGTTGGTTAGAGCGCAGCACTGATAATGCTGAGGTCACAAGTTCGATTCTTGTTAGCCCCACCAGGTCAGAGGCACTTTTTCTAGAACGGGAAAGTGCCAGTGTCCTACAGAAGTCCTACAAAAGGTCCTCCAGGCGGTAGCCTGGAGCGATGGCGAGGACCAGCAGTAAGAGCCGACCTGGAACGATGCGCGAGCGCACGCCCGGCCACTGGCAGCTGCGCGCCTTTGCCGGGCCCGACCCTGTGACCGGCAAGCCCCGCCAGGTGTCCCGCACGTTCACGGGAAGCGAGCGGGCGGCCGCCAAGGCGCTCACTGCCCTCGTGGCGGAGGTCGGTGCCGGGAAGTTCAAGCGAACGACCGCTACTGTGGGGCAATTGCTTGACAAGTGGCTCGAATTCGCCTCGCAGCGGCAGCGCCCGCGGACCGTTTACGAGAACCGCTCGAAGATCAACAGCCGAATTCGGCCCGTGCTCGGCGATCTGAGGCTCGACAGGCTGGAGCCCGACACCCTCGATGGGGCATACCGGATGTGGCTCGAGCAAGGGCTGTCGCCGTCGACCGTGCACCAGTACCACGCCATCCTGTCCGCGGCATGCCGCCAGGCGGTGAAGTGGGGATGGATCGACAGGGCCCCAACCGACCGGTCCACACCACCGCAGCCCGTCCGCAAGGAGATGCTGGTGCCGACCCCGAAGCAGCTCTCCGACATGGTGAAAACAGCCGACGAGGAGGATCCGGTGCTGGGTACCGCCGTGGCCCTGGCCGCGCTGACCGGGGCCCGCCGGGGTGAACTGGTTGCGCTTCGGTGGTCCGATGTCAATCTCGTCGTCGGCCGGGTGACCATCGCGCGTTCGCTCACCGTGGCACGGGGTGAGCAGCACACCGGGCCGACGAAGACGCACGCCAGCCGTGAACTAGCGCTCGATCCGATCGGTGTGGAAGTGCTGAAGCGGAGGTGGGCCTACATGGTCCAGCTGTCGAAGCGTGCCGGTTCGCACCTGGTGGACGACCCCTACGTGCTGTCGTACAACGCCAACGGGGGATTGCCGGCCAATCCGGACACTCTGACCCATGGGTTCGGGAAACTGTGCCGGGCCATGGAGAAGCCGGCTTTGGACAAGCTTCGGCTGACGGAGCCGAAGGCCACTCGTACGGAAATGCCTGCGGGGGATCGATGGGACTTCCGGTTCCACGACTTGCGGCACTTCTCTGTCACGACGCTCATCGCTGCCGGGGTGGATATCCGCACGGTTGCCGAGCGGCACGGACACGCCAAGGCCACGATGACACTCGATCGGTACGCCCATGCTCTACCGGAGCGAGATCGGGAGGCGGCCGGCCTGCTGGGTGCCGCGTTGGTCCTGGGATCGCGGGACCAAACACTGTGACTGTGGAAGCCAGAGTGCTGAGCCGGACCGGCCGGTCTCAGACACCAAGCAAGTCCTCAAGCACTGCGTAGGCGGCGTTCAGTGAGAACACGAGCTCGCCGCCGCTGTGCTCAACAAAAAACTTGACCTGCAGGTTGATCGGTAGCTCAGGGAAGTCGCCGACGGAGAGCGAGTCTGTTCGCACGCCGACGACGGGGCGAGGCAGCGCTGCGGCATAGCCAACCTCGGCGCACGTGCCGGAGTCGAGATCGCAGCCATCGAGAATTGCTAACACTGCGCTGCACTGCTGGATCATCTCGGCATTACGGGCACCTACGCGTGTCGCCCGCTCCAAGACTGCGTCTTGATTGCGAGTCGCAACCGGCTCATCAAGGATCCCGTCGAAGATGCGGCCACCCTCATCCCATGGATCCAAGATGCAGTAGCCGCGGTCGCTGAGACCCGGAATGACTACTTCGTCGAGCATTCGCCGCCCAGCAAGGGTAAATCCCAACGGGCTAGCGACATAGACACCCTTGGCCACATCAAGAATCTAGTGCGTCGAGCGCCTCAGGGAGCAGAGCTGAGCAAGGCAGCTCTGGCTTTTCGTAATCTTAGTCTTTAAGATTAAGGTTATGGCAGCCACCCTGGGCTTCTCCTCGCCCCAGGTGTGCCAGATCGCCGACGTTGCACCGAGCACCCTGGACTATTGGGTTCGCACGAAGCTGGTTCAACCCTCCCTGAGGAAGCCTCAAGGCAGACGCTGGACGAGATACTGGTCTGTTACGGACCTGATCACGGTCCGCAGCGTGAAGGCCCTGCGGGATGCCGGCTGCCCGATGCAGACCGTCCGAATGGTCAAGAAGAAGGTCGAGGCATGGGGAGCGGAAATGCACGCGACGGCCCTCTTTTGGGACGGCAACGACGTCATCGAGGTTGGCCAAGCCGGTGATCTCAGATCACTTATCCAGAGGCCCGATCAGCAGCTGCTCCACGTGATGTCACTTCCGCTAAAGGCCTGGCGGGCTGAAGCGGTACGGAGTGCGGCCCCTATTGACCGAGCCGTGCTAAATCGTCAGCCCAGATCCACGCAGCATTCACGGGAGGCAGTGAATGCGTAGCGCTCCCCGACTGCCGGTCTGGTGGCGAAGCGTTGTCTCACTCAGCACCAGTGTTCGGGGCATTGGGGACGACTTTCCGATCGACTTACGTAGCCTCACCTCCAGGAACGACATCGAAGTTCGTGAAGGAGAGATGGCTGCGCTCGGCATAACACTTGACGCGGACACGATCAAGGTCCGCTCGTCACTTCCAGCAGACTTGAAGCGACTCACTACCGCTCATGAAATTGGTCACATCTTGGTGAAGCGGAGCCGCTGCCCTTGGTTGTCATCCGCCGATGAGGAGAGGTTCTGTGATGCCTTCGCCAGAGAGCTTTTGGCGCCGGTTTCAGCGGTCGGGACGATGCCGGCATCGGACGTTGAGGGCGCTGCAGCGAGATTCGGTATCACGCAGGAATCAATTCTTCTGCAACTCGCAGCACTTGGCATTGTCGAACCGCTGGTCTCGGCCGGCTCCGGTCGGATTCTCTGTATCGCATGCGGTGATCGGAGGCGATTGTTGAACTGTGCTTGCGCGTTGGCTCGAGGAGGGTCGACGGGAGAGCTGCCTCACTACCCCCTGTCAGCGTAGAGTCCTAGCCTGCCTCGTTGGGCTGTCGAGTGGCCAGTTCAGGTCGCCCAGCCGCGCTGCGCCTTGCTGAAAGAAAATCGAGCAGAGCTGCCTCACTTGCGTCGAGGGTCCCCCCTTCCTCTTCCTGCGCAGCAAAGTCGATCATTGCGGATCGATCATCCTCGTCAAGCTCGTACTGACGGGTGAGCTCCTGATACACGGCTTGCCTGTAGGGCTGGACTGCTGGGGTGTCAACGTATCGGGAAGGCGCCTTGAAGATCTGCTCAGCCTTGGCGCTGACTAGGCCGCGGCGGTGAAGGCGCTCGGGGTGGATGTACACGGTCAGCCGCCAAAGCCGTTCGTGAGCACGATTCAGTGCCTCGACCCTGTTGCCGTGACGCCTATCCCATTGCGTCAGAGTGACGATCTCGTTAGCTGACGTTCGAACTCGGACCTCCGCATCCTTTGTCATCATGTGGTGTCTCGGCACGTGAACGAGCACCTCGCCGGGCTGAAGTCCGGCCGCTATCGCGAGCTCGTCCTCAAGGCTCTTCCGGGCTGCCGGATCCTGACCGTAGTCTTCGCAGATTCGACCTGCACCGTCAACAAGGTCGTCATGCACGGCCAGGTAGGCAATCTTGAATAGGCGGCGTTGAGTAACGTCCGCGGCTAGACGAGCGGCTAGGTCGCGGTTGCCGACGGCCTGGGTAGTGAGACCGAGTGCTTGCTCTATCCTCGGATCAACCAGTGAATGCAACAGAAGTTCGTCCGAAAGCCGCTTGAAATTCTCGTCGAGCTCGGGATGGGCCGTGTAATCAGATGCGAAACCTGCCTCCTGGACGGCTCGCGCGATCATCACCGAGGCCGCGTTCTTCGCGTGGTGAAAGTAAACCCGCTCCGCCAACTCATAGCGGTACGTGAGAAGTTTGATCACCTCGCTCTCGACATCCGGCCGGGGCATCCCGCGCTTGTCAAGGTTGAGAACGATCCGCTGATGGTCTTGGGCGCCCCCCTCCAGATCGCTTGAGATCGACAGAAAGTCCATGAATCGGTCCCCAATGGCGACGGGCATTCCGCATGCCTCAAGATCGCGAGGCACGTAGTCGAGAAGGTCGGCACAGACGGTGTTACCAACGATATCCCCGACGAACGGGTATTTCAGAGCTGCCATCTCGGCGTCATCCTTAGCGTGAAGGATCGCGAGCAACTCGTCATATTCCCCGTCAGGGAGCTGTTCCCGCAGGATTTCACCTATAGGGCTCTCTTCCAAGAGAGTCTTCATTCGGTCAGGATTCTTGTCGTGCCGTTGAAGCAAGTGGAACTCGTCTTCGAGGGTATGCCCAAACGGAACGTGCGGTAGGTCGTGAAGTAGTGCGCCAAGGCGGGCTAGCCTCCACGCGGGAAAGTCGGGATTGGGGCTATAGGGGTTCGCAATGATCTTCTGGATCATGCGTTCCGCCTGATGAAGGGAGCCCAGCGAATGCTCAAATCGAGTGTGAAGCGCCCCGCGAAAAACCACGTAACTCGTACCTAGTTGCTTGACGCCGCCTAGTCTCTGAAATTCCGGAGT
Source organism: Acidimicrobiales bacterium (assembly GCA_049517675.1). Classification (GTDB taxonomy): domain Bacteria; phylum Actinomycetota; class Acidimicrobiia; order Acidimicrobiales; family RAAP-2; genus Bog-756. The sequence goes on along the minus strand of JBEKRV010000025.1, from coordinate 38,008 downwards.
GTCGACTATGCCGATTTCCGGGCCGAAAAGCGCAACGGTGCCACTGGTCGGAAGAGTGAAGATCTTCTTGGGAATGTCGCGGATGTCGGCAAAGATATCCTTATAGGCGTTCTGCCCGGTCAAGACTTCCTCATCCACCGCATTCCATCCTTTTTCCGACTGAAACATCGAGTCTAAGCTCCAAGATCACGCTCCGTCTACGGCCCAGCCAAGGGAATTGCTCCCCGGCCTAGCCAGTTGCCGTTCGCGATCGAGCGGTCTGCGTTTCGCCCTCATCTCGCCACCGGGATCCCTCCGAGCCGTCTGCTTCGCCATGGAGGTACCTATCCAATCGCGGTACCGACACTCTCCATCGTGAGCCGATCTGAAGGGCGGGCGGGAATAGGCCCGTGCGACAAAGGCGATACAGGGTGTCCGGGTGCAATCCGACACGACGGGCTGCTTCGGGGATGGAGATCAGGTCTGCTGTTGCGCTCTGATCGCGAACGTGGGTGGCGGGTCTCGTCACCGAGCGCCACCTGACACTGGAGGGCAGCTGGCGAATAGGAGACGCTTCCGCTTGAGCTGACCACAATGCCCGACTGGGGGCCTACGGGATCTGCTCACCCGTGACCAATCGACGCAGAGCCGCGAGCTCCTTCTGCAGCCGCCGGACCTCGCTGCGGCTCGGCCGACCAGTGGGCTCTTCGCAGCGCTCTTCAAAGCGGGCGAACCACTGGGCACAGTTGCGTTCATCGCGAGCACGGGAACGAGCGACATCACGTGTCGTCCTCGCTAAGCGACTGTTCTCATCCGGGCGCTGTCGGGGTGAAGGAGTTCTGCTCATGCCGCACCACCCCCGTGCGCCGTCTCGAATCGACTGACGAGCCGAACTCGGCCAAGCAACTCGTCTACCGGGACGGGTCGCGGATGGTGCACCCTCCGGTACGTCGGGGCCTCCGGATCTCCATCGCCGCCCCGAGTGGCGACGTGCGTCTTGTCGAAACTCCTCAGCAGCCGTGCTGTCTGCGCTGGCGTGGTGACCAGCGGCACTTCGAAACCGCTCACAGTAACGAGCACAAGCCGCAGGTTGTCGATCACCGGCATGTCGACATCTGGCGAGGGGTCGGATCCTTCGGCGACCCGGAGTCGGTCGCCTCTGGATTCGCTCGCCGACCTCAGTGCTCCCTGAGTCAAACCTCCAGGCCCTCGCTCGACGGCTGACGATGATCGGGACATTGCGCCTCCCTGGTCGTGACAGGGGCCTCGTGCACCCGTCACGACCCATCGTCCAGACCGACGTCACCCGAAACGTCACCCGCAGGGACCTTTCGCGAAACAACCCGAGCGATTGAACGTCACCCTCAGAACCTCAACGTCACCCTGGGCCCGGATCCGCTCAGAAGTGGACCCGTCTGATCAACCTCGACACGGCCCATCTCCCAGTCTCCACGCTCGGTGAGAGTGTGACCACGGACCGTATGCGGTGTACGGTATGTTGCATACGGTACGTGGTTTCACTACGATGACCAGCGTGATGCTGACAAGGGCCGGGGTTGGCGGAGGCAGGTCGAGTCAGGCGAAGGGAAGCGCTGGTGGTTCAACAAGCTCGTGGCACCTCAAGCTCGAAAGGCGCAAAGGTGCCGGAGTCCGACGGTCAGTCGTGGGAGGCCCGGCACGTGCGTGCCACCTACTGGCTCGATCGAGTGCTCCGAGAAGAAGTTCGATCAGAAGCCGAACGCCGAGGATGGAGCGTCTCCCAGTTCGTCACCTGGGCGCTCCAGCGTGCGCTGGACAAGGGTCACTGAATCTCAAAGACCCGTTCGGCGGCAACAAGCCGTCACCTGCTCGCCGGGCAGAGCAACGTCACCCTCGCAGGGCTCTGGTGGTACCGATTGCTTCCGGCGCGCCCCGAACCAGTGACCGCGTGCAGGTCCAGTTCAGGTCCCTGACCAGGGAGGGTGACGTTCAGGGTGAAGTTGGCCTGGCTATTGGCGATCGTCCAGGCGAAGTCCGGAATTGGTCGATGCGGCCGGTTGAACCGGACCGTCATCTGCCCCGAGAAATTCTCTGTTCGGGGGCCGAGGGTGACGTTCAGGGTGACGCTGGACGTTCATGCTGCGTCCGGATGCGCCTCCCAGACGGCGTGGAGCGCAGACCTTGTCCGGCAGCGGGGACTGCGGGCTAGGACGAGAAGAGGGGTGAACCGGATGGGTAGCCAAGGGCAGAAGGGCAGAGTTCGGAACTGGACCTTCGGGTGTGCGTTGGGGATGGCGGCTATGGGCCTGGCCGCCTGCGGGTCGGGATCCTCCTCACCAACCTCGACGGTGCGTTCTACCCCAACGACGTCCGTGGCTGGGCCGACAACCACGACCACCGGTGGATCTACCACCGGCAACCAGGCGGCCGTGCTCAACGCCTGGCAATCGGCCCAACAGACCCTCTACGGCTACTTGCAGGCGCCGTGGCAGCAGGATCGGGCCAACCTTGTGGCCGGGCAGACGGCGGCCACGCTGTGGCCGAACCTGGCCAACTACTTCGTCGATCCTGCCCTCAAGTCCGAACAGACGTTCCTCGTCGGCGTGAAGATGGGTCAGCTCAATGGCCCGACATCGTTCGATCTCGGCACGCCGAAGGTCGTGGCCCTCACTCCAACGACGGCGACGGTCGCGGGCTGCATTCACGATACTGGGACTACCACTGCGGCCGGTAAACCGGGCCCGGCCACCTTGGACGGTGGAGCTGGTAGTGGCCAGGGATCGTGGATGCTCCAGTTGATCGGGGGCTCTTGGAAGATCGCCTCGTTCAAGACGTCGTCTGTTGCGAAGTGCCCATGAGGAGGACGATGAAGGCAACCGCAGCGGCCGTTGCCCTCTCGGCGTTGTGGGTGTCTGTCCCGACGGGGGAGGCGTTCGCAGGAGGCACCACCGGTACTTGCACCGACAACGGGAGCACCGTCAGTTGCGGTAGTGGGGTACCAGGCTCCACGGGCTCAGGCACCGGTTCGGGCGGTGGAAGTGGAGGCACAACGACCGGTGGCGGCGGTGCGACCACGGTCTCCGTGCCGACGTGTCCGAACTACGTGCCCTATTCGACGGAGTTCCCGGGCCAGGACGGGGGACCTCCACCGGCCGGTGCGACCCAACCCGGTGCCTGGTACTTCAACACCTGTGCCACTGGAAGTGCGTCCAGTCAGGCCACCGGGGTGGTGTGGTTGGCGACTGGTCAGGCGGCACCCACTGTCCCACCGCCTGATCCTGCCGTCGCCGGCGCCCAGGCGGCCAGCGAGCTGCAGCTCCCGACCCCCACCTTGACGCTCAGCCCGTCGACTACGGGCTACGTGAATCTGGCCGAGTGGCTCTGGATCACCTCCTCGATGTGGCATCCGCTGTCCACGACGGCCCAGGCTTGCAATGCCGGTGGATGCGTGGCAGCAACTGCCACCGCCACACCGTCGTATGTCACTTGGAACACCGGCGACGGATCGATGATCGCCTGCAATGGCCCCGGCACTCCCTACGACCCGGCGCTCCCGGCCACCAGTCAGTCGACCACCTGCGAGCACACCTACGCCACCAGCTCGGCCGGGCAATCCTCCCCCGACGGCAATCCGAACGATGCCGCCTTCGCGATCACCGCCACCATCACCTGGACGGTGGCCTGGGCGGGTCCCAACGGTTCGGCCGGCGCCCTTTCGAGTCTCACCACCCGGGGAGTGACTTCCCTCAAGGTGGCCCAGATCGAGTCCGTGAACAACTGAACAACGGGAGTCTCCATGGCCATCACCACCGCCCCCACCCGCTCCGCCTTCACCGCACCACCACCCACCGGCGAGAGTCGGGCCGGCGGCCTGAGGATCTCGTCCACCACCCATCAGCGCCGTCCATGGCAGATCGGACTTGGCGTCGCCCTGGTGTTGGTGTGCGCGGCGGTGGCGGGAGCGGTGTTCCAGTCGTCGGCCAAGAAAGTGTCCATCCTGGTAGCAGCCAAGAGCCTGCCTGCCGGCACGGTGCTGACGGCCAGCGACCTCGCCACCGCGTCCATTCCGGCCTCGGGCAACATCACGGCCATGGCGGCAACCGGCTCTTCGGTCGTGGTCGGCCAGCAGCTCGACACCCCCGTCTATCCCGGCCAGGTGCTGGTCAGGCAGATGCTGGCCGCCACTCCCCAGCTCGCGTCGGGTGAACAGGTGGTGGGCGTTCTGTTGAAGGGCGACCAGATGCCCTCGGTGGCCCTGGTGGCCGGCGATGTGGTTCATGTGGTCGCCGTGCCCCAGGCGGGCCAGGGGTCGACCATTGGCGGAACCACCGGCGGAAACACTGGCGGGACCATTGGAAGCACGCTGGTCCCCTCGGCCACCGTCTTCGCCGTCGGCCCCGCACCGGCGAACCAGACCCAGTACGTGGCGTCGGTGTCCTTGGAGATCCCGGGTTCGGAAGCAGCCCAGGTCACCTCTTATGCGGCCGCCGATCAGATCGGACTGTCCCTGGTCAGCGAGGGGACAGCGTCTGCACAGTCGGGAGGTTCCCGGTGACCCTCATCGCCCTCGCCTCCATCAAGGGCTCACCGGGCGTCACCACGGCGGCCACCGCCCTGGCCGCCAGCTGGCCGGAGAGCCGCCAGGTTCTCCTGGTCGAGGCCGATCCCTTCGGCGGTGACCTCGCTCCCCGCTACGCCATGGCACCCAGCGGAGGCCTGTCCTCCCTCTTCGCTGCAGCACGGCGCACCCTCGCTCCCGAGGACGTCTGGGATCACGTCGATCACCTTCCCGGGGGTCTCCCGGTGCTCTTTGGCTTGGGGGGCATGCACCAAGCGGTCGCCAACGAGAAGGCCTGGCCGATCATCGCCGATGCGCTCAGCGCCCTCGATGCGGATGTGGTGATCGACGTGGGCCGCCTGCTCCCCAACCTGGGAGGCGGCGTGCGCGACATCCTGGCTCGGGCTGATGCGTTGGTCGTGCTCTGCCAGTCGACGCTCGAGTCCATCGTCCATCTGCGAGAGGCGTTGCCCGGACTGGCCGCCGAGTTGCGAGGTCGGAGCCTCCTCGTAGTGCCCACCGGAACCGCCCAGTTCTCGGCGGCCGACATCGAACGCACCCTTGCTGTCGAGGTGCTCCCACCCATGCCCGACGACCCGGGAGCAGCAGCCGCACTGGCGAACCGACGGGCGGTGAAGCGGCTCGAGCGGACCCGGTTGCTCCGATGGGCGGCCGACGCCGTCCAAGCACTGGGCGTAGAGCCGATCTCGCCGGTAGCAGCCGACCCACTGTCGGTGCCCGAGGCGTTGACCCGAGCCGACCCCGCTGACGTTGCTCCACCCGGTGGTGCGGCGCCCACTGATGTCCCCACTCAAGCTGGCCCCGTGGACATCCACCAACCAGTCATCCGCCAACCACGGAAAACCCTCGATCGCACCCTGCCGGAGGGTCAGCTGGCCGGGGCCGGCTTCGGGTCAACCCAGGAGGCGAGCCGATGAACGATTCCGAACGTCGGGAACTCGAGCAGTTCGCCGCCGAGCACGTGGCCGACGGCATCGTCCGCTACGGAGCCGCCGGCATGAGCGAGGGCGAGCGTCGCTCGTTCGTCGAGAAGCTGGCCCGAGAGGCCATCGACGATGCGGCCCGGTCCATGGTGGAAGGGGCAGTCACCACCCCGACCGTCGAGGAAGAGGAGCAGATCGTCCGGCGGTTGGTGGCCAGCCAACTCGGCCTCGGTCGTCTCCAGATGCTGCTCGACGAGGACGACATCGAGAACATCAACATCAACGGGCACGATCGAGTGTGGGTCAAGCGAGCCGACGGGATCAAAGAACAGGTCGACCCGATTGCCGACTCCGACGAGGAGCTCATCGAGCTGGTGCAGCGGGCGGCCCGGGCCCACCACACCGGAGGTGAGCGCCGGATCGACAGCGCCAAGCCCATCGTCGACCTACACCTGGCGGGCGGGCACCGGTTGTCGGCCATGATCGAGGTGTCCGACCGACCCTGTGTGTCCATCCGCCGGCACCGCCTGGTCGACCCGACCTTGGACGACCTGGCCGACTCGATCACCGACGAGCTGGGCCGGTTCCTGGCCGCCGCCGTGCGGGCCAGGCTCAACCTGATCGTCTCGGGTGGCACCGACGCCGGCAAGACCACCCTGCTCCGGGCCCTGGCGGCCGAGGCCGACCCGGCCGACCGGATCGTCACCATCGAACTGTCCTACGAACTCGGGCTGCACGAACTGCCCCATCGCCATCCCGACTGTGTGGGGTGGGAAACGAGGGAGGCCAACACCGAAGGCCAGGGGGCGGTGTCCATGGAGTACCTGGTCCAACGGGCCAACCGCCACGACGCCGATCGGGTCATCGTGGGCGAGGTGCTCGGGGACGAGATCGTGCCCATGCTCAACGCCATGACGGCAGGCAAGGCCGGATCGATGTGCACCATCCACGCCGACTCGACCGAGGGCACCTTCGGCAAGATCAAGACCTACGCCTCCCAGTCGCCCAAGCACCTCTCTGACAACGCCGCCGCTCAGCTCACCGCCCAGGCCTTGGACCTGGTGATCTTCGTGCGCAAACGGCCCGATGCGTCGGGCCTGGCCCGGCGGTACGTGTCCTCGGTGCGGGTGGTGGAGGACGCCGACGGACCCCACGTCATCTCGACCGAGATCTTCGCCGAGCCCGAAGGCGGGGGACCGGCCGTGCTCCACCTGGGTATGCCGCCGGGCCTGCGCGAGCGCCTCGCCGACGTGGGCTACGTGGCACCTATCCATGGGTTCGGGCAATGAGATTTCAGACAATGAGGTCCGACCGATGACCCCGGTCGTCGTCCTGATAGGCGCCGGCATCGGGGTGGGCATAGCCCTGGTGATCTCGGGCCTTTGGCCGACCGGTGCCCCGGTCGGCCGCATGGCGGCAATCAAGCGGCTGGACCCAGCCAACCGGCAGGCCGCCATCTGCGCGGTCGCGCTGGCTCTGATTGTCGGGTTGGTCACCCGCTGGCCGGTGGGTGCAGCCATCGGTGGAGCCGTGGGCTGGACGCTGCGCTCCGCCCTCCAGCCCAACACGAGTCGTCGGGTCACCAACCGCTTGGAGGCGTTGGCCACCTGGATCGAGGCGCTTCGGGACAGCATCGCCGCCCATCGTGGGCTGCTGGCTGCCATCGAGTCCACGGTGCACACCGCACCACCGTCGATCCGGGACAACGTGGCCGCCCTCGTCGTACGCATCAAGGGTGGCGTGGCCTTGGACGCTGCGCTCTACACCTTTGCCGACGAGCTGGGCGACGCGGCAGTCGACGAAGCCGTCGCCCCACTCATCCTGGCCAGTCGGTTCGGAGGTTCTGACCTGCAGAGCCTCCTGGCCACCGCCGCGGCAAACACCAGAGACCAGATCGCTCTCTGGCAGCGCATCGAGATCGCCCGGGCCAAGCCCCGGCGGGACATGCGCCTCGTCATCGCCGTGACCCTGGTCTTCACGTTCGGCGTGCTGCTCATCGGTCACGGCTACTTCACGCCGTTCGGCACCCCGGTCGGCCAGATCGTGCTGCTGGCCGTGGCTGGTCTGTTTGCCGCCGGATTCGCCGCCATGAACCGGCTGTCCCGTCCCCAACCCATGCCTCGGCTGTTCAGTAAGGGCGAAGGGAACACGGCTTCGGCTAATGGCTCAGATGCACCGGCATCGGGCACCACTTCTAGACGTGAAGCAGCCAGACACGGCACAAGCGGTAGTGGTCCAGTCGGAACTGGCCCAATTGGAAACGGCGCTCCGGCCCAGGCCGGACGGAGGTAGGGGGTTTCGATGCTCGTCATCATCCTCATGGGACTCGGCATCGGCGTCGGTCTTGCTGCTGTCGTCTGGGGGCTCTTCCCTCCGCCGCTCACGCTCCGGGCAGCCCTCGCCCGTCTGTCCGGGGAGCACGTGACCGCCCCCACGGACGTCCTCACCCACGGAGTCGGCGGGGCCCGTCGACTCTGCGGGCACGCGTTCGAGGTCAATGTCCGGAAGGTCCCAAGACTCGCCGACATCGTCCTACCCGACCTGGCCATCACCGGCACACCGACCGAGACGTTCGCCGTCAAGGTCGCCGCCTATGGCATCGGGATGGCCCTGCTCGGCCCGGTGGCCTGGGCCGCCGCCGGAGCGGTCGGGGTGCATTCGGGCGTTGAGCTCCCCGCTCTCGGGGTGCTGGTGCTCGGTGCGCTCGGCGTGGCCACGCCGTTCATCGATCTGCATCAGGCCGCCACCCGCCGGCGTCGGCATTTTTGCCACTCGCTCTCCACCTACTCCTCCCTGGTGTCGATGGCCATGGCCGGGGCCATGGGGTGGTCGAGCGCACTGGAGGTGGCCTCCACGGTGTCATCCACCGACTGGGCGATGCGCGAAATCGCCCAGAGCCTCCTCTGGGCCCAGGCCTACCGGAAGCAACCCTGGGAGGGCCTCGAGCGACTGGCTGTCCGCTTCGATATTCCGGACCTCACCGATCTGGCCCGGTCCATGGCCCAGGCCGGAGATGGAGCCCGCATCCGCGACTCCCTGGAGGCGAAGGCCCATTCGCTCCGGCTGAAGGAGACCTCCGCGCTGGAGGACTCGGCTCAAGCGGTGACGCAGAAGATGCTGCTCCCCGGCGTGCTGCTTATGGCCGGCTACGGCCTCCTCATCTTCTATCCCGCCCTGGCCTCGTTCACCGGGACCCACTTGTGATCCCCCGCTGCAGGTCGAACCGAGCGGTGAGCGATTCGAACAGCGATCGGATTCCCCAGCCCTGTCCTGTTATCCACCAACCAACCAGCCCATAACTGCAAACCGAAGCGAGGAGCGCACCATGCCCATGAGAGCAATCACCAGCCAGCTGAAGGAGAAGGCCCGATCGGCCGCAGAGGCCGTCGTGGCCATGGTCCGGTTCATTCGTGCCTACGTTTCTGCTCGGCTGACCCCGGTCCTGGGCGACGACCGCGGCGAGATCGCCTCCTGGGTGGTTGTGACCGCCCTGGTGGTCGTGGCAGCCATTGCCATCGTGACCATCGTGGTGAGCAAGCTGACCGCCACCGCCAACAACATCCAGACTCCCTGAGCAAGTCGCGGATGGCTCCTCATACGGCTGTTCCGGAAGAGCTTCACTCAGACGCTGTGTCGTGCGAAGCACCGCGCCATGGAGTCCGTTCGGTCTTGCCTGCGGATTCGCTCACCGACCCGCCTGATGGACCATTCGGTTTGCGTTCCGTAACACCTCGTAGGCCGGGCGCCCACCGACGGCGGGCCCGACATGGGGGTGACCGCCGTCGAGGCGATGCAGGGTTGGCAGAGTTCGTCGTCTGCCTCCCCGTCTTCTTCCTGCTGGTCATCGGCGGGGTCCAGTACGCCCTGTGGTCCCACGCCAGCCACTTGGCCCGGGCGGCAGCTGAGCAGGGAAGTCAGGTGGCATCCGGCTACGGCTCGACGTCAGCCGCCGGAACTCAGGCGGCCCAGAGCTTCATTGCCACCACCGGTCCGGGGACGCTGACGAATCCACAGGTTGTCACCAGCACGCTGTCGGGCGATGTGGCCCAGGTGACCGTCACCGGTCGGGCCCAGGCCCTCATCCCGTGGCTCGATCTCAAGGTGTCGGCCACCAGCAATGCACCGATCCAGGAGTACCGGACCAGTGGGTGACCGAGATCGCCGGATTCGTGGAGACGAAGGTCAGGCCATCGCCGAGCTGGTCATCGTCGCCCCGGTGCTGCTCATCATCATCGTGCTCATGGTCGCCCTCGGCCGGGTCGATTCGGCCCAGGGGGACGTCGAGTCGGCGGCGCGGGCCGGTGTCCAGGCGGCCGTCGTCCAGTCCGACGGAGCCAATGCCCAGACCCAGGCCACCACAGCGGTGACCAGCACCTTGGCCGGGGCCGGGCTCACCTGTCCTGCTCCCCAGATCACGACGGACACGTCCAACTTCATAGCCGGAGGCACCGTGTCGGTGAGCGTGACCTGTGTGACCAGCTTGGCCGACGTGTCCGTCCCGGGCGTGCCCGGGTCGAAGACCCTGTCGGCCACTGCCGTGGCCCACATCGACCAGTTCCGCACGGTCGGTGGCGGCACATGAGGGCGGCCGTGCGCTGTGGAAGATCGATCGGCAGGTGGCGAGCGCAACTGCACCGACGCACTGACCACCGACGAACTGCCTATCGATGTTCCGATGACGGACAGCTCCTGGCCATGACCGCCGTCTTCATGACTATGTTCCTCGCCCTGACCGGTCTGGTGGCCGACGGGGGCCACTACCTCGACGCCAAACAACAGGCCGCCTCCGAGGCCGAACAGGCGGCCCGCGCGGGTGCGGGATCGCTGGACGTAGGCCAGCTGCACGCCGGCACCATTGCTGTCGATCCCTCGGTTGCCGTCACCATGGCCGAGAACTACATGAGGTCCGCCGGTCAGCCCGGTACCGCCTGGGTGGTCGGCAACACCGTCTACGCCCAGATCAGCTACCGCCTGCCCACCCAGCTCCTCGGCTTCATCGGGGTCGGGGGTCTGGCCCTGTCGGTCACCGAGTCGGCGACCGATGTGAGTGGCATCACCACAGGAGGATGACCGTGCCCCCTCGATCCAATCGCACCGCAGTCGCGCGCACCGCCGCAATCCGACCGGCTGCTAGAACTCGACCGACACGTCGCCAGGTCGCTGCCGGCTTCGGCGCCCTTGGCGTCCTGGTCATTGGGTTGGTGGGCATCCCGATCGTGCTCTCCACTCTCGTCGGGTGGCCGCTCCCGCACCACGTCCCGAGCGGCACCCAGACGGCCCATGCCCTCGGGGCCTCGATCCCGGACTCGTTCTGGCCACGCATGTTGGCCACTTTGGCCTGGCTGGCCTGGGCCTACTTCGTGTTCTCCGTCGCCACCGGCCTCGTCCTCCATCTCCGCGGTCGCCGACCCGGTCACCGCTCCCACCTCGTTGGCTCGAGTGCGATGGCGGCCCTCATCGCCGCCGTCCTGATCCTCGGTCAGCTCCGTGGTGCCCACGCTGTTGCCACTACGGCGCGCACGGGACCTCCGGCCAGCCCAGCCCCGGTGGTGCAGCTGCTTTCCCAGACCACCCCGGGGATCGTCCCTTTGGTGTCCGCTTCTCCCATCTCGGCCACTCAATCAGCCGCGCAACCGGCCACCGTCACCCACACCGTCGTGCCCGGCGACACGCTGTGGAGCATCGCCGTCCAGTACTACGGCGACGGCGAACGCTGGCAGGCCATCTACCAGGCGAATGTGGGCCTCTCCCAGCCGGGAGGTGGTGCCCTCACTGATGCCCATTGGATCTATCCGGGGTGGTCACTCACCATCCCTGGCGCCACCCAGGAACCGCCGATGGTGCCGGCCACGTCTCCGCTACCGCAGGCTGCTTCGCCCGCAGCTTCGCCCGCCACTCCGATTGTGACCTCGCCCGTCGCCGGGACGCCCGGGTCCATTGGCGGTGATTTCGGGAGCAGGGGTAGAAGCGGCAGCGATTCAACGAGCAACGGCCACTTTCCTCGGCCGATCAACACCCCTGACGCACATCGACCCAGCACGAGCCGCCCACCTTCGGACACTCCATCGGTGCCGTCGAGCCACACGGGTATCACGGCGCCCGCCGGGACCACTTCATCCCGGCCGCCGCTCACTCTCCACCATTCTGGAGACGCAACTTCGACCCACGCTGTCCGGTCGAACGCCGTCGCCAAGACGCATCCACCTGCTCCGCATGCGCCCGGAAGTGACATCGGACCAATCGCCGTGGGCGCGGGCCTCTTCGGCCTCACCGCCGTCGGCCTCGTCACCGCGTTGGACCGCCGGCGGCGCCGACAGATCGGGCGGCGGTCATTCGGCGGCCGCATCCCCCGGCCGGAACCGAAGAGCCCGCTTGCCGATCTCGAGCTGCAGCTGCGCCACTACGCCCGATCCGGTCACGTGTTCTGGGTCTGCCACTTGGCCGAGCTGCTCGGCCACGCCGCCGACGTTGCCGGTGTGGCACCACCGGACGTGGTGGGCGTCGAGCTGATGGACCATGGGCTCGATCTACTGGTGACCGGTGACAGTCCCGAACCTCTGGCCCCGTTCGTACGTCGGCCCGATCGGCCGGACGTTTGGCACCTGCCCTTCACCACCGATCCAGACGTCGTCGATGAGGCCGCCGGGTCCTCGTCCGTCCCTCTGGCCCTTGCCACCGTGGGTCAGGGCACAGTTGGGTCCGTGCTGTTCAACGTGAACGGCTACCGGTCGATCCACATCACCGTCCCCGCAGACCGGGTGGAAGGCATCCTGTCCGCCGTGGCCACCGAGCTAGCCGGCACGACCGCACCCATCGGGACAGCAGTCGTTGCCGTCGGCTTCGGCTACGGCGTGGTCGATCGCCTCGATGGAGGGGTCGTCGTCGACGACCTCAACGAGGCGACGGCATGGACGCGACCCGATCATCAGGCCATCGTTCTGGTCGACTCCCAGACCACCCCCGATCAGCTCCTTGACGCCGTCCGCGGTAGGGGGAACGTCCATCTGCTGACCGCGGGTCCTCTCGCACCGGAGGGCACGGAGCTCACGGTTGATCCGGACCATCCGCACCTGGAGAACCACGGGCTGGACTCGGTCCAGCCCCCGCAGATCAGCGACGACTCACTCGAAGAGGTGCAGACCCTGTTCGAGCTGGCCGAGGAGGATCCGGGCACGCCGACCCATGACCACAGCGAGGCAAGCGGGCTGCTTCAGCCACGCGGAGAGACGTCCGTAGGGGAGGTGATGATCGGATTCCTGGGAGAGCCGACGATCTCCGTCGGCGACAGCGATCTCCAGGATCTCGTTGCGGCCGTCTCGCCGACGGCGGGAACCAAGGCCCGCAGGGTCGTCGAGCTCCTCGTCTACCTGGCTGCTCACGACGGAAACGCCACCCGAGGCGAGTGGCTCACCGACATCTCTCCGGACAAGGCGCTGAGCGACGGGTATGTCCGCAACCTGGTCCTCCTTACCCGGCGCTCGCTTGAAGCCATCACCGGCGATCCTGACCTCCTTGCTTACGACAAGGCCACGCAGCGGTTCTCACTGACCGAGCGAGTCACGACCGACTGGAAGCAGTTTCAATTGGCGATCTCTGCTGGAGGGCCTGGGAAACTGCAAACAGCACTGGGGCTCGTCCGAGGCGCTCCGTTTGGAGTCGATCCGGACCCATGGACGTCGGCCGGAGGCCTGTCCTACGTCGTCGGGGATGCCATCACCGACGCGGCCTTGACCCTCGGCGAACTCGCTCTCGACGACGGTGATCCTCGACTGGCGGCCTGGGCGGCCCGCCAAGGCCAGCTCGCCAATCGCTACGACCAAGGCCTTTGGCGGCTCCTCCTTCGATCGGCTGTCGACGACACTGCCCGCCAGCAGATCTGGAACGAGCTTCACGCCCTTCTGGCCGTCGATGGTGATCCCGCCGAGGATCTCGAACCCGCCACCTTCGACCTCTACCGTTCGCTCAGCAACTCGAGGCAGGCAGCCTCCGAGGTCGTCGTGCTGCAGGACGATGACGACGCTGTCCTGCCGACGCGCCAAGCGGTTTGATGCCAATTCCGACGCAGGCTGCGTTCAGCATCGAGTGCCTCAGTCGTCTGCGGCCGAGCGCTGCCATGCCCAACCGGACACTCCGCGGCCAACTCGACAACCATCTACCGGAACGGGTCTCACCAGGGAGGACGCGTGCCTATCGAGAGCCTGGCCCGAGTTCTGTTACACGCAAGGAGCGGTGTAGATTCATTCTCAGACTCACGCCTTCAGGGTCTAAGGGATGTGGTCCTCAGGTCTGCAAACCGGGCATTCCGCCGATCAGCGGCCTCGCTACCGCAAGAAACGGTTGACTGCTCCACGATGACTAGGCAGTTCATTTCAGCAGTGGGCCCTGGGCATCTGTCATCATCGTCATACATGAGCCTGCCACGTACTGCCCTGACCTGCTTCAACGTGTTCCGAAACTGCTTCGTCCGGAGCACGGGCAAGGCGCGGGGTGGTCTTAGATGACAGTGACCAGCGCAGCGAAAGAAGCGGACACTTCTGGCAGGGCGCTCGACGGACTCTCGGCTCTCAACCTCGTTCCGGCGCGCCTCTCATTCTCGAGTGACAAGTTCCCTAAGCTGACCCATTACCTATTTCGGTACCCGGCCAAGTTTCATCCCCCTGTCGTGCAGTCCCTCCTCGATCGGTACACGAAACCCGGGGACCTCATTCTCGACCCATTCTGTGGGAGCGGAACGCTCATGGTCGAGGCCTCAGTTGCCCGCCGTCCAAGTGTCGGCTTCGACGTCGATCCACTTTCCGTGCTCCTGGCAAATGCCAAGGTCTCGCGATTCCAGCCGAAGGTGCTTCAGGAGAATGCAGACCGACTGCTCAAGTCGCTGATAGTGACACAGCGATCCTCCGCTGACTACCAACGACTGATGAAGAAGGACATCTCCGTGGCGAAATATGATCGGGACGCAGCGGAGCTGAGCGGTGAAATTCCAGCCATCCCGAATCTTTTCCATTGGTTCCGTAGGTACGTCATTGTTGATCTCGCCAACATCAGGAAATGCATCGCACTGCTTCCTTGTTCTGACAACCACCGCCAGTTCTTTGATGTCGTGTTTGCGTCGATCATCAGGAATGCATCCAATGCCGATCCCGTTGCCGTATCAGGTCTGGAATTCACGGCCCATATGAGGCGAAGGGATGAGGCGGGCAGGATCGTCGACCCCTACGGCCTCTTCGCCGCGGCTCTGCACAAAGCGATTAAGGCAGTCACCGAGTTCACTAGGGCAAGTCGAGGCGGTGAGCCTGCGGAAGCGTTCATCGGAGACGCGACCAAGATCGGCTCTTACCTTGCCGATCCTGTCGACGGCATCATTACGAGCCCGCCCTATCACGGCGCCGTCGACTATTACCGACGACACCAGCTCGAACACTTCTGGCTAGGCCTCACTGCATCGCAGGATGATCGCCTTCAGCTCCTGGGCCAATACATTGGTCGCCCCAAGGTGCCACAAAGCGATCGCTTCGTCATTGACGGAGTGCTTGCGACGGGGCTTGCCAAGGACTGGGAGTCGCGCATCCGTGACGTGTCGCCGGAGCGAGCCGATGCTTTCAAGCACTACCTCGTCGCCATGCAAAAGACGTTCGCGGGTCTCGGTTCGGTAACGAAATCAGGGGGCCCGGTGGCCATGGTCGTCGGGCATTCGTCATGGAATAGCAGTCAGATTCCTACCACCCAGCTCTTCGCCGAGATTTCCCAGGAGTGGTTCGATCTTGAGGCGGTGTGGTGGTACCCAGTCAAGAATCGCTACATGAGCTATGAGCGGCACAACGATGCCAATATCGAAACTGAATACGTCCTCGTCTTTCGTCGCAAGGATTAGCTCGGGGTGTCGAGCCATTGGTCCATGTAAATGGCTCGAACGTGGAGCGGAAGTTCGCGATTGTGCTCGGCCAGCATTTCGAGTACCCGTTCCTTCTTCGTTTCAAGAGTCACGATATCACCGAGGATCGTGATATGGCCAGGAGCCATCACTGAGAGGGCCTGAATCCACTCACGAAGCTCTTCCTTCTTGGTTTCAATGCTCTCTTGGATGCGAAGGCGAGTGACAATTGCCGAAAGCTCCACGGCGTCTTGGCTCTGCTCCTGCTCGGCAATAAGTACTTCAAGGACGGCCTTAAGTGGCGGCAGGTTCTCCGCCTCGTCTGGAAGAGCAGCAATCCAGTCGTGACTCTGTTTGGCCGTTCGGCAGGTCGTGAGCATCTCTCGAAGTCGAACAAGGGGCACGGCCCGAGCCGCGGCGACCTGGACAAGTAGCGCAAGATCGCGCGCTCGTATCGGAATCACATCGTTTTCGGCGCACTCCAGCCCAAGTGCGCTTCCTGGATCGTCGCCGCCTTCAAAATCCTTCGCGACGACCACCGAGTACTGAGCTCTGTGGGTCTGCTTGTGGCGAGCGAGGGTGCTTACTCCAACCGTTTTCGCTGCGACGGCAGCACTACCCGTGCTCTTCGCGTCGTACGTGAAGGAGTAGTCACGCCGGGTACCGTCTCGAACTCCGACGATCGCTTTCGCAAGACCATCTGGTCTCCCTTTCTTTCCCATGGGTGTGACGACAAAGCCCAAGCTCCGAAATGCGTCGTGGAGAGCTTCTTCGAGCCCATCCTCGTTGGCCTCTTGATCGATGATGTTCTGCGCGATGGTCGCCGGTCCGACTCGACGTTCCTTCACCAACTCCCTCAGGAAGGCGTCCCTGCGTCGGATGATCCGATCTACGATCTCCGGAGCGATGCCTTCCTCGTAAAGGTATGCCTCGGTGAGAATCTCCGTCACCGCAATCATCTCGAAGGGCAACGTGTCCTTCGTTGAGTCGACGAAGTTCGCAAAGAACGGGTGGAGGACGTTGACGAGGACTTTTCTGGCAGCGGGGTCGTAGGTGGCGATGAACTGGTCCCCACCGAGGGCAGCGGGTTCTACTTCCCGGATGGGTCCGTCATTGGGTTTGTCGAGGCTCTCTTCAAGTTCAACGAGGAGCTGTGCGGTCTCGTCGGCCTCCAGACTGGGCGTCGCCGTGAGAAGCAGATGATCCAAGTCACCGTCGACTAGCCGACGTACAGCGGCGACCAGCGGTCGCCGCGAGAGACTCGAAGCGGTGTTCGAGATGCGGGTTCCGATCTTCGCCGCTTCGACCTGCTCGTCCTGCCACTCCTGGTACGCAGCACGGGCGTGGTTGAACTCCGAGCGGAGGTAAGCACGGAACGCCTCGACGGCCGGTGCGCTCTGGACCGACTCTCGCGTGGACGTCAGAAAGTCATCGAGCCCATCTGCATCAACAACCATTCGGAACCGGTTGAAGGCTGCATGCGAAAGTGCTGGTAGGCCGAACAAGGGATCGTCAAGGTTGACGAGCCGTCCTCGCACCTGGACGAAGAACCCGTGGCTGCGGCCCCACTCCAATGCTTTGCCCGAGGTGAGCGTGTCTTCGTAGACGGAAACCGAGCCACGAAGCGTTCCTGATAGCCCTACGACCTCGACGAACGGGCCATCGTCGTCGGAGCCGACGGTACAGCTATCTGGAAGGTCATCATTCTCGCCGACCTTCCACTCATCAACGATCTCGATCTTCTCAACTGTCGAGACGATGGCCCTGCCGTTCACGGCGAGCGCAAACGCCGGGCTCAAGGGCAGGGCGGTGGAGAGAATCCATTCGAGGCGACCGCGCTTGACATTGTTTGCGGCGGGCTTCAGCGCACTCATCGCCGCAACCGTCCAGGTTCCGGAGTCTGCGCTGAGGAGACGATCTGCTACGACTCCCCCTCCCTCAAGGGCGCGGAGCGGCCCGAGGGCCTCTGCCGCTTGCTCATTCGAAATCGAACGGACTGCAAGTTCGACGTCGGTCTCCCGGTCGGCATCTTGGTCGATGCGGTTGAAGTCCATCGTGACGCCCAGGAGCCCCTCGCGCGTCTTGCAGAGGTAAGTGAGCTTGCTTGCGACGACGTAAGTGGCGAGCTTGCCGATTCCAAATTTGCCGATCGGGTTCGACCGTCCAGTGGTCCGCTCCCGCTTCCTCGACCGGGCAATCTTCCATAGGTCAACGAGCCCACCGAGGTCCATGCTCTCGCCATCATCGATGACCCAGATGGTGGCGTTGCTCGCTGCAAGGTTCCCAGGGAGGACGATATCGACGCGAGATGCCCCTGCGTCATAGGAGTTGGCGACCAGCTCTTCCAATGCCTTGTTGGGACTCGAATACAGGCTCCCAGAGAACAACTCGATAATCCGGTAGCTGATACTGACGGGAATCTTCGACTGCGGGTCCCCGACTCGCTCGAAGACAAGCCCCCCGGCGTCGGGCGACGCAGATGTCGGTGCCACAGCAGGCGGCTCAGGTCCGGTGGCGTCGTCGGTCATCCTGCCATTCTCGCATTTCCCACACGCTCGCAGGCATGTAGGTACGACCCTGCCACGGAGATCCCCCCACTCAGGGAACGGGTCGGACTCTCAAAGCCGAGTACCCGTCACCGGCGACTACCACGGGAAGATCGGGCTTGATGTCCATCTGGACAGCGCCGTCGGCCGGACGACTTCGAATCGTCCGTCTGACGCTCTGGCGCATTCGGGGGTCTGCTGGGTTTCTCATCATGTCGCCACCCCTTCCGGCGTCAATGGCACGTTGCGAGGCGCCGTCACGGATGGTGACCCGTCGGGTCGGCTCGTTCCTCGCCTCACCATCCGGCCTTCGCTTCTCACTCTCGCTTCGCTCGACCATGACCCCGGCGGGGTCCCCGGCGACCTCCTGATCGGTACCCAGCGGCAACCGCTGCTCAACCGAAGGAGGCCGACATGGCTACTGCAACTGCTCGACGTTCACCGAAGCTCACGCCGGAGTTGGCACACGATCAACTCGTTGCCGGTGTCGAGGCACTCACCACCTCGGACCAGTGGCTCGCCTACCTGGCCGTGGCGGCCAAGTTCACCCGCTACAGCGCCAACAACACCTTCCTGATCATGGTGCAGCGGCCGGACGCCACCCGGGTGGCCGGGTTCCACACCTGGAAGTCGCTCGGTCGGAGCGTGAAGAAGGGGGCCAAGGGCATCGCCATCCTCTGTCCCTGCGTTCGACGGACCACTGTCGAGGACTCGGACAGCGGCGAGACGACCACCCACGCCCGGGTGGCCGGGTTCCGGGTCGGTTACGTGTTCGACGTGGCCGATACGGAGGGTAAGGATCTGCCCGACGACGGTCTGAACGTCGTACACCCGGTCGGCATTGCGCCCGAGGGCATGTGGGACACCCTGGTCCAGCGGGTCGAAGAGGCCGGCTTCACCGTCCGGTTCGGTCCGGACCACGACGAGTCGCTCGGTGCTGCCTGGGGCCGTACTTACTACGGAGACCGGTCGGTGACGGTGAAGAGCACGGCCGATCCTGCCGGAGCGTGCAAGACGCTCGCTCACGAGCTCGCCCACGTCCTGTTGCACGAGTACCGTCTCTACGATCACCGGGGCACGGTCGAAGTCGAGGCCGAGTCCGTCGCCTACATCGTCTCCGCCGCCTGGGGGCTCGACACCTCGAGCTACTCCACCGGGTACCTGACCGCATGGAGCGGGGGCGACGCCACCGCCGTCACCGCCACGGCCACCAAGGTGCTGGCCTGTGCCCGGACGATTCTGGAGTCCACCGAGTCGGAAGAGGAGGTGGTCCCGGCATGACCGGGCACTGCGACTCGGCCGCACAGCCCCGCCGGACGGACAACGTCGAGTTGTCCGTCCGGTGCTCTGGCGCATTCGGGGGTCTGCTGGGGGTGCTCAGTCTGTCGCCACCCCTTCCGGCGTCAAGGGTCACTGCAGGACGCCGGCACGGAAGGTGACCCTCTGGGCTGGCTCGTGCCTCGCCTCACCATCCGGCCTTCGTGTCCTCGTTCGCCCTGCGGGCGCCCCGTGACTCCGGCGGGGTCCCCGGCGACCTCCTGTTCGGTACCCAGCGGCAACCGCCGCTCAACGAAAAGGAGGCCGTCATGGCCGCTTCACGTAACTCCGCCGACTGTCCGTTCGACGAGCCGTACAACACCACCGACGTGGACGGGATCGACTGGGACGCCCAGCTCACCCACCAGGTCGGTGAGTACGACGCCTTCGGTCCCTTCTCCGACCGGGACGCCTACCCCGGGCCGGCATGACCGACCGGGGCCGGGCGGGGCCCCTGTCGGTGGTCCGACCGGGCGGCCCATGGGAGGGTCGACCCCTCGGATGCCCGCGCCTTCCGTGTCGGCTTCCTCTTGTGGCTATTGGAGTAGGCGTGGCGCTCGATCCAGTGGCAGTGGACTCAGCGGAACTGAGCCGAGCTGAACCGAACTGGGCCGTTCGGAGTGGCACACCGCCGCCGTGCGGCGCTCGGCGTGCGGAAAACGAACGTCACCCTCGGATTGAGGAACGTCACACCCTCAACGTCACCTTCTCCTGGTCAGCGGGCTGTAAGTCACACACCGGCCCCTTGGCCGTCAAGGTCGACGCTCCGAGGCGCCGGCTCGGTTGGTGACCCTTCGGGCACGGCTCGTCCCTCGCCTCACCATCCGGCCTTCGCTTCTCACTCTCGCTGCGCTCGCTCACTTGACCGCCGGTGCCGGCGTGGGAAATCGGCGTTCACCGATTGATGTCGGGCCAAGCGGGGCGAAAAGCGCCCCACCCGGCATCAACCGAAAAGGAGAAACACCATGGCAACCATCACCGCAGTCACCGTGGCAGGCAACCTGACCCGAGATCCGGAGATCCGCTACACCCGGGAGGGCCAGGCCACCACGTCCCTGTCCGTCGCCGTCAACCGCCGGTGGCAGGACAAGGAGACCAAGGAGTGGGAGGAGTCGGTCTCGTTCCTCGACGTCGTCTGCTGGAGGGACCTGGCCGAGAACGTCGCCCTCAGCCTGACCAAGGGCAGCCGGGTGCTCATCTCCGGCCGCCTGGAGCAGCGGAGCTGGGAGACCGACGGCGGGGAGCGTCGGTCCAAGGTCGAGATCGTGGCCGACGACATCGCGGCCAGCCTCCGGTTCGCCACCACCGAGGTCCACCGGGCCCCGCGCCACGCCGCCGACGACGACCAGGGCGCCGAGTCCACATCGGTCTGACCGCCTCAGTGATCGAGCGGGCGGGGCCGGCGATCTGGTCCCGCCCGCTGGTCGCGTGGGCCAGGATGCTGACAACCATGCCCCGGTCTCGAGCCGGGGCATGGTTGTGTCCCAGGACGGGTCCCTGTCGCCCGATCCCGCCCACGCCCCACTGTCATCCCTCGGCAACCCCGACAGGCGTCGCCGATATCGCTGGCGATCGAGGCGGTCACGCCGGGCATTGAGCCCGCCATGACGACCAGGCCCACTTAGGTCGGCTGCGCTGGAGCGGGACGAATTATCCACACCTGTGCACTCGGTCGAGTCCGACCGCCCTTCGGGCGCAAAACCGAACGTGTCGGAGGACGTCGTTCCTGGTAGCGCACCCTTTTTGGTGAGGGTGACGTTCAGGGTGACGCATATCCGGACGATGTGGCCATGGAGCGACCGCCAGATGCCCCAATCTGGACGTGCCGATGCTCTCGATAGGACGACTCGGGATCTCGGGTGGTGCTGAGTACTACCTCGACAAGGTCGCCAACAACGTTGACGACTACTACCTCGGCCGGGGTGAAGCGCCAGGGCAGTGGATCGGATCCACCGCACAATCGCTCGGACTCTCCGGCCAGATCGACGCCGACATGCTCCGGAACCTGCTCGCCGGGAAGTCAGCGGTCGGAGATGACCTCGGCGCCCGCCTCAGCCAGGAACGTCGTCCCGGCTACGACCTGACGTTCTCCGCTCCGAAGGGCATCTCCCTACTTTGGGCATTCGGCCCCGACCAGGTCCGTGACGCCATCTCCGTCGCCCACGATCGGGCAGTCGGTGCCGTGCTCGATCACCTCTCCACCGAGGCGTGTTACGCCCGGAGAGGAGCCGGGGGCCACCAGCTCATCGAGTCCAACGGCTTCATCGGCGCAGCATTCCGTCACCGCACCAGTCGAGCTGGCGACCCCCAGCTTCACACCCACGTCGTCGTCCCCAACTTGGTCCGTGGTGGCGATGGCCAGTGGTCCGCACCCGATGGCCGGCACCTGTTCACGTGGAAGATGACCGGCGGTGCCCTCTACCGATCCGCGCTCCGGGCCGAGCTGGCGCCCCTCGGTCTTCGCTGGCAGGTACAGCGCAACGGTCTGAGCGAGTTGGCGGACGTCCCGAAGGCGATTCTTCGGGCGTTCTCCAGGCGTCGAGCCGACATCGAACAGGCGATGGAGCAGCTGGGGAGCACGTCTGCCGCAGCTGCAGCGAAGGTGGCACTCGTCACCCGGGAACGGAAGCCAACGGTAAGCATCGCCGGTGACGTGTTGCGCGACGGTTGGGACGAGCAGCTCTCCGCCATCGAGCTCCCCGACGGCGCCGGTGGCACTCGCCCGGCCACCGCCGACGATCTCACCGCCGCCCTCGGCCAGGAGGTGACTGCCCCACCCGAATCGGGCGAGGTCGAGGAGGTCTTCCGGGTCCTTGCCGGCGAGGGCAGCGTGTCGCTCGATGATTGGGAAATCGACGAGCAACATCTCGCGGACTCCGGCACTCCGGGAACCCGGGTGCTGCCCGTCACCCTGCTCGGATCGAGCTTCTCCCGGCGAGACGCCATCAGTGCTGTGGCCAGGGCATTCGACGTCACCCCCGACGAGGCAGCGGCACTGACCGCCAGGTTCCTCGATCGGGATGGCGTGGTGCGGGTCCTTGCCGATCGCGACGTTGATCTCAGCGCCGGCACCGAGCACATCCGGACTCGGAGCGGTCACGTCGTCCCGGCCACCAGCGGGGACCGGCGCTACACGACGACCGAGTTGCTGGCCGCCGAGGAGCGGATCGTTGCTTCGGCAAAGGTACGCGTCGGTGCGGGATGCGCACAGGTGGGATCGGTCACAGTCGACGAGGTGCTCGCTCACGACGCCCACCTGGACGGCGAACAGGCCCACGGCGTCCGCCAGCTCCTCACTTCGGGCAACGGCTACGACCTGGTGATCGGGCAGGCGGGAACCGGAAAGTCGACCATGTTGGGCACCGCCCGGATCGGGTGGGAGGAGGCCGGCTTCCGGGTAATCGGCACGGCCGTGGCAGCCAGGACGGCCGCCGACCTCGAGGGGGGTACCGGCATCCCCAGTTCCTCGCTGACCCAGCTCCTGGCCGACCTCCGGGAGGGCGGTGGACTGACCTCCCGGCACGTGATTGTCGTGGACGAGGCGTCCATGGTGGGGACACGCCCGCTCGACAAGCTCCGCTCCTACGTGGACGGTGCCGGAGCCAAGTTGGTCCTGGTCGGCGACAACCGCCAGCTTTCCTCCATCGACGCCGGTGGGGCCCTGCGCACCCTGTCTGCCGAACTGGGCGACCACGTTGTCACCCTCACCACCAACCGCCGCCAGTCCGGTGCCGACCAGCAGTGGGAGCGCGATGCCCTCGTTGCCCTGCGAGAGGGAGACGTGACCCCCGCCGTTGAGGCCTATACCGAGCACGGTCGAGTGACCATCGCCGGCACCATCGACGAGGCCCGGCGTCACATTGTCGAGGACTGGTGGGCGGTCCACCGTGACCGCACGACTCAGGGCCAAACGACCGCCATCCTGGCCGTCCGTCGATCCGATGTCGCGGCGCTGAACGACATGGTCCGGGCCCGCCGCCAGGCAGCCGGTGAGCTGGGCGAGGAGCTCAGGATCGGCGCCAAGGCGTTCAGCGTGGGGGACCGGGTCATCTTCGAGAAGAACCAGCGGGTACCCGCTGCAGACCTCGTTCGTACGTCTGAGCTTCTCCGGCTCCGCAACGGCACGTTCGGCACCGTAGTGGCGGTGCTTCCCTCGAGAGACGTGGCGCCAACGGACAACGCTCTCACCAGGGAGGGTGACGTTCCCCTAACCCAGGGTGACGTTGGTGTTGACGTTGCTGCCGGCATGGAGGACGAGACCCTCGCCCAATCGACGGGGTCACTGGTCGTCCAGCTCGACGGCGGGCGGCAAGCCGTCCTCCCCCGCAGTTACGCCGAGACCTCCACCAGCCTGGGCTATGCCCTCACGGTGTTCCGCTCCCAAGGGATCACCGTGGACCACACCTTCGGTCTCGGAGGCGACAGCCTCTACCAGGAGGCCGGCTACACCCAGCTCTCCCGGGGGCGGCTGTCCAACAACCTCTATGTTGCCTCCCCGGAGAACCCGAGATGGGAGATCGGCCATCACGCCGACGACCTCACCCAACGCGACGGTCTCCAGTCCCTTGTCGACGCCCTGTCCCGGAACCGGGAACAGACCATGGCCCGGGACTTGACGCCGACCTGGCCGACCGTGACGCACGAGGACCTCGATGCCGTCTTCCGGGAGCACGCCACCCTCGGCCAGTGGATCGCCGATCACGCTCCGGCCGACGTGACTCGCCAGCTGGCCGACACCTACCTGCGGCCCCTCGACTCGTCGAGTGCCGAACAGTCTCAGCCCGGAGCCGATGACGACGTGAAGACCCTCCTCGCCGCGCAACGACGCCGCGATTCGTGGGTCAGTAGTCACCGCACCGAGATCGAGACATGGTCCCGGTTGGACCAGGACCTCCGGCGTCACGAGTACCGGCTCGGCCAAGCCGCCGCCTACAGCCAACCGGACCACACGACGGCAGCCCTGGGCTCCCTTCCCGAGCGCATCACCAGTGTCGAACGGTGGCAGTCCGCGGCCGGCGCCATCGAGGCCTACCGGAGCCGTTGGGGCGTCGACGGCTCGGACTCGCTCGGACCTGAACCACTCGACCCCGAACAGCATGCCCACTGGCAGCGGGCAATTGGCACCGTCGAGTCGGCGGGCTTCACGGCACTCGGTAGCTCCGACGTCGAACCCGACCAGCCGTGGCTCTCGTCACTGTGGGATCGGGTGCATGCCCTCGATACCGCCCGGTCCGACACCGCCCACGACGTGGTTCCATTGCCCGAACCACCGCCCTTCTCCTGGAGTCGCGACAGCGAGTCCGGACGCGATGTCGGCGGCGGCTTCGGGCTGTGATGGACCTGCCTCCTGGTGACGAGACAGGCCACGGCTACGATCCGGCCACGCCATGAGCTACGACCGACGTGCCCGTCCGACGATCCGATGTCTGGTCGAAGACCTCGGCCTCGAGCTGCCCGAGTTGGCCGTCGATCTGGGAGAGATCGACCACCCGTGGCTCGCCGAACTTCGGCGGATCGCGCCGACGTCACCGACGGGTCAGAAGCGCATCCTCTCCATCGCCCACCCGGTCGTCTATCGGCTGCGAGTATCGACCGAACGAGGGGCCACCTGGATCGACGATGACGGGGTGGTGTGGCTCTGTGCGGTCCGTCGCAGAGAGGACGGGTCCGACAGCGACGCCTTCGCATGGTTCGGGCAGCTGCACGCTTCCGATCGGCTCCTGCCGACCGACGATGACCACCTGCGGGACCAAGTCGAAGAGGTCCTCCGCCTCCACCGGCGGCTGACCTCGGACCTATTCGAGCTGGTCGACCGTGGGCTCGCCGACCGCGGGACCGAGTGCGCCACGGATCTCGACGGCTGGCTGCCGGCCAGGGCGCTCGTGATCCAAGGCGGCGGTGTGGAGGAGATCTGGTGCGGGATCTGCGTCCGGGCGACTGACGGGGCCTTCATCCGTCCGGAGTTGCGCGACGTGTTGTTCGCGTCGCTCGAAGCCCATGTCTCTCCAGCGGTCTTCGAAGCACGCGACGACTGGCCTACCGGCGACATCGCCTGGTACGAGTCAGTCAGGCTGGGGCTCCGCTAGCTGTTCTGCCCGGCTCCGCCCGAGACTCGTTGGACGTCGTCGAGCGGCTTGCCGAGCAGGTGGGCGGCGAGGGCTACGTCCCCGGAAGCGAGAACCGACCGGGCCCGATCAATGCCCTTCTCGATGAGATCGGCATGGCGGACGGCGTACTCCTGAACGGCACGGTCCACCACCTCGGCCTGGGTCGTGTCGACCAGGGCCGCCAGGTAGCGGATGCGCTCCTTCGTCTCCACGTTCACTTTGATCGGTGCCTGAGCCATCGCACTCACCTCCTGATACCTAAAGTGTAGTGGTACCTAAGTACCTAAGCAAGCGGCGATCGAGTGTCTGTCGGTGAAGCGCGAAAGGGCTCGGGGCTTTTTGGCGATCCTTACTCTCCTGAGTCGAGAGCAACTCGAGATGCACATTCGCTTGGCCGCTGACGCTTGAGAGCGGCCAACTCCTCGGTCCAGCGGGGATCATCGGTGACCGGATCGTCCGGCACGTGGGACACGGCGGAACAGCCGGAACCGATGCTGATCGTCTTGCGTACGCGTTCTCGGCATTTCTCGGCGTCTTCGTGCCATTTGAGCCCTATTGCCCGATCGGTCGGTTCGCTGGCGTCGTAGACGGCGAGCCACGCCTCCCGCAGGGCAGCCAGCTCCTCCACCACGAACCCGTGACGCCACCAGCACGGCTTGAGCCATTCCGCCTCTGTCGCGTACCGGACCTGGAGGCTGTTGACCCATTCGGCCAGCACAGCCAGATCGACCGGCTCGCCATCTGTCGGGAGGGTCCGCCTCGTGGCCGGCACTCCGCTGGCGGCAGTCGCTGAAGCAGACCGCCCCGACTTCAAGTCGACGAACTCGTCTTGGAGGTCCGCCACCCTGCCTACGAGTTCCTCCACGAGCGCCCGAAGGTCGCCGGGTGTCCTGTCTCCAGCGGCGTCAGGCACGCTCGGCCGCCATCGATGTGGCGCCACCGGCCGACTTGGCCAGGTCGACGAGCCTCCGGTCCTCCCGCCAAGACGGCAGGTGGGTGATCCGAGGCCGGAGGTGCGGGGACACCACAACGGCGTGATTGGGTGCCAGATTGGCGATGTCTCCGGTCGGCAGGACCGGCATCCGGCGTGGCGTCCACGAGCTCGACCGGCCCGCCT
This sequence comes from Acidimicrobiales bacterium, assembly GCA_049517675.1. GTDB lineage: Bacteria > Actinomycetota > Acidimicrobiia > Acidimicrobiales > RAAP-2 > Bog-756. Next base: position 11,590 of record JBEKRV010000025.1, on the reverse strand, counting down.
CGTTGTGGGTGACCGTCTCCACCAGCTCGTCATGCTCGCCGGCCAGCCTGCTGATCTCCTCCAGGAAGGCCACATCCTTCTGTCCGCCCCACACCAGAGTGATGTTGGCGAGGTCCCGCAGGGCCCGCTCACCGGCTTCGCCCCAGATGGTTCGGGCAGATGCCACCGACTGCAGGATGACCGCGGTGGTGATTCCCAGACCCCCGAGTTCGGCGACCAGCTTGGGGAGATCGCCGAGGGGGGCGATGTTGGCGCATTCGTCAAGCATGAGCACCAGGCCCGATTCGAGGCGACGCCTCTGGGAGAGGGCCGCTTTGCGCCGTGCTGTGTCGACGATGTCCTCGATGAGGGCGGCGACGATCGGGGCAACCGAGTGTTGAGCACCCGGTGAGCCCATCAGGTAGATGGTGCCGTTCTCCTCCAGGAAGGCGGCGGGGTCGAACGTGTCGTGGTCGATCCGGGTGGCCTCCAATACCTTGGGATCGGCGAAACAGTCGAACGCCCGTCGGACGGTCGCCCAGATCGAGTCCCGATGTCTGGGCTCGACCTCCGCAGAGGCAGCGAGGTCCTTGTCCCATCCCCGGGCAGCATTGGCGTTACGCGACAGGATCTTGATCGGCTCGCGGGCAGCGGGCCGACGCGACCAGTCGAGGAGCCGCTCGACGCCCAGGCCTTCCAGTGCCGCCGCGTGCAGGTAGGAACGGATGATGGAGGCCGCCACCTGCTCCCAGTAGGCGCCACCACCGTCCACAGCCGGCCCCACCCCGGCGAACCCGGCGAACCCCCGGGCTCGCAGGATGGCCTTTTGGGGGACCTCGCATCCCTTGACCGGATTCCACCGCAGCTTCTCCGCACCAGGGACGAGATCCTGCGGATCGAACACGAACACCTGACCCCGTCCCGCACGCACAAGGTTCGTGTCCATGTAGGTGTCGTGCCGGGTGGCGGTCACCACCGCCGGTCCCTTGTGGCGGAGTATGGCGGGGATCACGAATCCCTCGCCCTTGCCCACCCGGGGCACGCCGACCGCCAGGATGTAGTCCTCCGACCTGGCGAACAGCCGGACCCCGGTGGCCACGTCGATCCCGAGAGCGAGCGGCTCACGCTTTGCAGCAGCGTCGTCCCCATAGAGGGCGGCAGTGTGTCGTTCGACAGCCTTTCGCCCCATGCGACGCTCGACCTCGGCGCGTCCGACCTTGGTTCCGCCACCCTGTGGGCCACCGAACGACCTCTGAGCCCGACGAACCAAGCGGAAGGCCACGACGGCGGTGGCGACGAAGAGCAGCTCGGCGACGGCCAGCACCGTCCACATGGCGAGTGGCCCCGGAAGGAGGATCCGGGCCCCGGGCGCCCACGCCAGTTTCGGGTCACCGATGTGGCCCCACAGCCGCAGGAAGACGGTGGCCCCGGTTCCTACTCCGCCGGGGACGAAACGGTGGGAACCGAAGGCCAGCGAGGCCAGCTGGCCGGCCAGGTCGGTGGCCAGGCCCTCACCGATGACGAAGCCGACCACGGCCAGGAACGCCACGAACGTCCCGTCGAACGGACCTCGGGACTGGTTCATTTGCCGGCGACCTTCATCGGTCGGGTCTTCATCAGACCGTGCTCTCCTCGAACAGTGAGAGCTGCTGCGGGAGCAAATGAGGTCGTGAGGGCGGATCGTCGGTGGCCGCGGGCGGAAGTGGTTCCTGAGGATGGAAGGAAGGATGCTGCGCCATCTGTGAACGCCTCGGCCGGAACGGGATGATCGTGGCCAGCGCGTCCGCCTCGTGGACCGGTTTGGACGCCGCCATCAGGAGACCACCGGAGTGGAGACTGGATCGGCGGCTCCGAGCACCACCTGGCTGCCCCAGACAGCACCAGCGGTCATTGGGATCGTGTCGATTCGCACGTCGGCCCCGGTGTAGGGAGCATCCACCATGGCGGCGTCGCCGACGTAGATACCGACGTGGTCCGCATAGTTCCCCGTGCCGAAGAACACCAGGTCGCCGGGGACCAGCTCGTCCATGGCCACGTGAGGCTCGGTCTGCCACTCGTCGTTGGCCACCCGGGGGACCACCACCCCGGCCAGCCCGTAGGCCCAGACGACCAACCCCGAACAGTCGAAACCGGTCTGTGGGCTCGTACCGCCCCAGAAATAGGGCGTGCCGATCTGTGATTCGGCGTAGGCGACGGCTGCCGCCTGGACGGCTGTGGGCACACCAGCCGAGGTCTCACTGGTGCCGGCCGCAGTGTTACCGGCGGTGTAGCTGGCCGCGGTGGCCAGCACCTGTTCGGCGTACCCCGCCGAGACGGCCTGGCAGGCAGGACCAGGATTGCCGCAGTTGTAGGCGACCAGAGCCGAGGTGGGATTGGCCATGATCCCGAGGGAGCAGAGGTAGCGGGCCGCGGCGTAGGTGGCATCGACGGGATCGAACGGGCTGGGTGGGACGATCCCACCAGTGGGGGTGGGTCGGTCGTAGGCGGCGAAGGTGGATGGCTCGAACTGGAAGAGGCCCTCGGCTCCCGCCGACGAGACGGCCGTCGGATCGAAGTCCGACTCGGTGTGGGCGACGGCGGCCAGCAGCGACCACGGCACGCCACAGGTGCTGGCTGCCGACGCTTGGTGGAACAGGGCGAGGAGGTCACCGGGAATGGTCGAGCTGGCGACAGTGGACGGGTCATTGCTGGCCGCGGCGGGAGCGCCGCCCGCTATGGCGCACGTCACTAGCAGGCAGAGGCCGATGACGATCGCCAGGGCCTTGGCGGCAACAGTCACGACAGCACCGTGCTCATTGCCAGGCCGCGCTCACCTTGACTCCGCAACTTGTCAGTCATGAGCCGGTTCCGACGTTGGTGACCACCCAGTGTGAGGCGCTTCCTGCTGCGACCGTTGCTGGCGATCCGATGAGCCGTAGCGTGATCCGCTCGTCCACTGGCACCTCCGTGTACGGCCTGGCGTCGGTGGTCACGACCGTCCGACCGGTGACGACCACGGCGACCTGGCCGGCACCCACCGCAACGGCGGGACCGGGCGGGTCGAGCACCACCGTCGTTCTGCGGTCCTCCGTCACCCAGGCCTCCGGCCAATTCAGTTGGCTGGACACGGTCAGACTCGGGGCCAGCACGGCTCGTTCGGGTGCGTCGCCTTCGGGGTGGGTCGGATCGGTGGTGTCCGTGGCCACGACGAATCGCTCCGCCACCTGTTGGGCCGCCGTGTTCGCCCCCGATCGCAGCGGCACGGCGGAGCCCGTCTTCGTCCCTGAGTTCGCCACGTGAGGGTTGGGGCTCCTCGGTGCTCCGAGCCCGGAGACCGAGGCACTGGGAAGGGTGGGACGGGGGAGGATGGCGTCGACTGAGCCGAAGACCACCAGCCCGATCGAAAAGGCGATCCCCACTCGGGCCCAGGTGAGACGAGGCGTCTTCCCCGCGGTCACGAGTGGGTCCTCACGGCCTGATTGCTGTCGCGCCGCATGGCCTGGTTGCTGTCGCACATCGCCACGTCGCCGGCAGAGAGGATGGTCTGGACGATGGCGCCGTGCTCACCTACTCGCCACAAGGCCCGGCCCCGGGGGAGCCTGGGCACGAGCTGGGTCTCCGACTCCGTCCAGTCCATGACGTCCTGGGACGCTCGGGCCTCTCCCCCGGACAGGTTGAAGGTCACCTTGGTCTCGGCCTCGGTGACAAACCCCTGGGCCCGCTTGGCAGTAGCGGTCCCGTCGTCGGCCTGGGAGGCCAGATCGGAGATGCGCTGGACGATGGTCACGAACTGGACTCCGTAGCCGCGGGAAAGCTTCTGGGTCTCCTCCCCCCACGCCACGAAGCCGGCATCACGGATGGCCTTCCAGCACTCGTCGACGACGATGATTCGTTGGCGGTCCTTCCTCGCCACCACCTGGGCCAACCACGCCCCGGCACAAACAAGGATGGACGAGAAGGCCGGTGACTGGAGCACGGCGGACAGGTCGACGACGATCCCCGGCCCGGACCAGTCGACCGTGGCTGTCGACTCCCCGTCGAACATCCCGGCCAAATCCCCTTCGACCAGGCGGTGAAGTCCTCGGGCCACCGATCGGGCGTCGGTGGCCAGGTTGGCGGTGTCCGTTCGGAGCTCGCTGGCCATGCCCTCGGTGGGCTCCATCAGCAGGTTCATCACGTGGCGCAGCGTCGGACCGTCACGCGGCGTTCTGCGACCGGTGGTCCGTCGCTCCAGTTCCATGAGGGCAGCGGTCACGACCGAGCGCTCGTCGCTGGTGACTGGCCGACCGGTGGCCGATTCGGCCAGGGCGACGACGACCCCGATGCGACGACCCCGGACGTCATCCGACGCTGTACCGACAGTTGATGGGTCCATAACCAAGGCGTCCACGGCATCGGGCCCGGCCTCAAGTGGATTGAGCCGCACCGTGCCGCCCGGGCGCAGGGCCAGGACCGAGAGCTGGTCCCGCTCAGCCAGGTCGAGGTACTCGCCCTTCGGGTCGAGGATGGCCATCCACTTTCCGGCCATGGCCTGGCGGTGGAGGTAGGCCTTCACGAACGCGGACTTGCCGTAGCCCTTGTTGCCCGACACCAGCATGCACGGGGAGAGCAGCGTCTCGGTCTCGTAGAGGCAGAACGGGTCGTAGCAGAACATCCCCTGGCCGAGGACCTCCTGGCCGATGATCGGCCCGACCAGCGGCAGCCCGGCCTGGCACTGGAACGGATATGCCGAGGCCGAGTGCCTCGTGGTGACCGACATGGGCGGCAGTTTCAGCGTCACAGCAGCCCCCTGGAGAACTGCAGACGGCACAGGGGCAGAGTGGCCGCCCATCCCTCATGTCCTCGGGCGTGCAGCTCCCGGAGGTCGAGATGGCACTCGGTGGCCTTGCGCTCGGCGTGGCGCCAGGCCCGGGCGGCTGTCTCGGGCTCGGGACTCGACACCATGACCAGGCCGGCGATCCGGTGCTGGCGGAACCCTCGGGTCAGCTCCCGCTCCCGAGAGCGAGCCTCGTCGACCCTGCGTTCCTCCTCCTCGGTGGTGATGATTCCCTTCTCATCCCGCTTGCGTTGGGCCATCCCGCCGGTGGTGCGGGCGTCGCGGACCTCGGCGAAGGCCTGCTCGGTGGAGACGGCCTCCAGGTGCATGGACACCGTCCGCACCGAGCCCGGAACGGCGGTGGCCAGCAGCGGGTACATCCACTCCGTTCCCACGTCGATGCGCGGCCAGGCGGCGATCTGGCCGACCCGGTGGACGTAGCCGTCGGTGCGGACGGTGTCGTAGCCGACGAGGCGGGAGGCAGGTCCCGCCTGCGTGGTCGGGATCGACCCTTCGCCCCAGAGGGCCAAGCGCTCGGCCGTCGTCGGATCGGCCCACTGGCGTAGTACGGCGGCCACTCCCCGGCGGGGGAGGACCTTCGGTCGCAGACCGATCGCCACCAGGTGCTCGCAAAGCTGGGCCAGTTCACTGGTGGCCTCGGACAGGGCGTCGGCGCCGGTGGCCTCAGTCTCGACCTGGGCGCCGAGGAAGACGTCGTGGTGGATGGCGGCGGTGCCGATGGACGCGTGCAGCGACTGGTAGTCGTCCCACTCCTCGCTTGACACCTGGCTCATGGCCGCGGCCGACCAGTCCGACTGCACCGTCGACGGCTGGGGGGTGGCGCGCTCGACCCACTGCAGACGCCGCAGTCCGGGACCCTCGGCCGCCATGGATTTCAGCACCTCGCCCCACTGGCTGATCTGCGCGGCCTGTTCGTCAGGGCCGGAGAACACGAAGCGGTCGCCTCCCGCCACCGAGACCACCGCGGTGAGCAGTCTCCGCCGTCCCACCCGCTCGGTCAGCAGGCCCGCCTCTGACCCATCAAGGGTGGTTGCCTCGAAGCGGAGCCGACCGAGCTCCGGCGGCAGCTGTTCGGATGTTGCTGTTCTCGCTCTCCGGGTCCGCAACTTCCGGTGCCGATCGCCAGCTGCTCCTCCCGACGACTTGTTCACGACCGCGCCGACGTGTGGTGATCGATTCGGGCGTGGAGTCCGACCCCGTGGCCGGACGTTCGCCGTCGGCCTTCGGCGTGTCTGCGGGGCAGTCTCCGGCTCCGCGAGGACAAAGGGCTCGGCGTGGCCGAGGAATGCAGCCCCATTGCTGGCCGTATCGGTTGGTGTGTTGACCCCCGCATCAACCGCCACGCGCAACCAGGTCTGTGGCATCTCCCAGCGGGACTGACCACGCATTTGAAGGATCCCGAAGCGCACGTACGGTCCGACAAGAGCGCGCACCTTGGTGCCACGATGACGGCCGAAGGGCATCCGGCCGAGGGCGAACCAGAAGCCGACGAGCACGGGCACGAAGGGCACCGGCATCGGGATGGATTCCAGGATCATCACGAACCCGGCTGCCGCACCGAGGACACCCGGGGCGAACTGGCCGGCGGTCCGGCTGATCAGCTCGTAGCGCTTGGTGAGGACGCCGAAGTTGTAGAGCGTGCCGCTCTCAGCCATGGGATCCTCCCGGTGCCTTCCGGGTCGATGAGCCGGGAGCTCGACCGGCCCGGTTGGCGGCTCCCTGGACCGTTCCCGGAGCGTTCGAGGCACCGGGACATACCGAGTCGGACGGCGGAGAGCCTTCGGGCGAGCGGCGCTGATCCCGGCCCGTTTGACCGGGTTGGCTTCCTGCGGCCTGTGCTGCCCCGCCGGTCGTTGCATCGCCAGCCGCACGGTCCCCCGTACCGCCGCCGGCCGTCGGTGCGCCCGAGCTCGGACTCCCCGAGGTGCTGCTCGAGCCGGTCCCGGTGGCAGCTGGTGATCGGGTCCCACTCGGGTCAGAGCCCTCATTGGCCGCCCTTGGGCCGGCCTTGGCGGCGCCAGCCGCTACCCCTGCTCCGGCGGCGGCCGCGACACCCACGGGTCCAGCCGCGGACCCTGCTTCCACGAGCGCCTTGCTGCCGCCTCCGCCTCCCATCATCTTCGCCGTACCGGCGACACGGCTCCCCATGTAGGTCATTCGACCCGGCGCGCTGATCTGTGATGCCGCAGCCGCTGCATGCTCGGTCGCTGCCGGCACGTGCCTCAGGGCCATGGGAAGAGCCAGCGAACCGAGGATGAGGAATGCCAGGCAGAGGAACAGCGTCGTCATGTCCCCACCGACCGCACCGGTATTCGACCCAGACAGCTGGCCGCTGTTGAGGTCGGCGGCAGCCAGCACCATGAGCATGGTGATGACCAGCTGGGAGATGATCGTGGCGATGATGAGGTCCACCAGGCGCTTGATCCAGTGGGCAGTCCCGCCCCAGTAGAGCCCGCAGAGTGCGAGGGGTATGGCCAGCACCTCCAGATAGAGCAGCGCTCCTCGGAGGGCGAGAACGAACCAGATGACGAGAGCGGCCAAGCCGGCCAGCACCACGATTAGGGCAGCCGCCAGCCCAGGAAGGCTGCTGCCGCCGGTGGTGACGGTGGCCGACACGGCGAAATCGGACAGGTGACCGAGGCCCTGGCCAAACCCCTGGTTGCCTCCGAGCGCCACGTTCACCAGGAGGCTGCAACAGGCATTGACCAGGGTGAGGACACCCGCTGTCACCGGGATCGCGACGGCCGTTCCGATGGCCATGACCACCGGAGCCCCGAGGCCCCGTTTCAGGACCGATGTCAGGTCACCCCGCAGGGCGGCGGTCCCCACTCCGATGAAGAGGATGGGTAGCGACAGCCAGGCGACGACGGTGAGCATGGCCCGCCACGGGCCCTTGAACCACGACGTGAAGTCCGGATTGGTGGTCGCCTGCATGGCGTGGATCACGCCGCCGATGGCCCAGCTGGCGAACCCGCCGATCCCCTGGGAGATCGAGTGCCCGAACCATCCGACGATGTCCTGGCCGATGCCGCCCAGCGGATCGAAGAGTGAAAGACCGAGGAGCATCTCAGCTGACCGAAGTGCCGAAGTTGAAGGCCCAGGTGATGAGGAAGACCCCGGCCCCGATGATGACCGCTCCGGCGAACGCGGCCAGCACCTTGTGTTGGGAGACCGAGGTCCGGTTGATGGACCCGTTCTGGACTCCCCACCACAGACCGGCACCGCCGATGATCAGACCGAGGAGGCAGGCGTAGACGGCCCACTGCTCGATCCCGCCGAGGAAGGAGGTCACCTGGGACGAACCCGGTAGCGAGCTGTTCGGGGTGATGTTGAAGCTGGCGGCCATGAGTGGCGAGGCAAGGTTTGGGGCAAACAAGTGAGGGATCACTGGACCTCCAGGGCTCTGTGCGGGACCGAGCGTCCTCGCCGTCTCCCATGTTCCGGATGCACGTCACCCTCAACGTCACCCCGGTCAGATTGGACCCTGAACAGGAGCTACGCCGTATGGGCGGACGTCACCTTGAGTGAACCGATGCGATTCCCGATGTGAGCTCAACGTCACCCTCAGGTCGTCCGGACCCCTGTCGAGCCAGGGACCGTCGGCCGGATCCATTGCCCAAGTGGGTGGGTGGCACTCTCTCTCCTGCGTACACCGCCCCGCGATCGGACCAGATTTGGGAGGCGCCCGGGAGACCAAGAGCGTCCTGAAAGTCGAGGATGCCGTCTCATCGTGGACTCGACCGGCCAATCGGATGATCCCGAATGCCGGCTTGGCAGAGCTGCTAATTCACCGCGACGAACTTGCGAGCATGGAAGCCGGCTCGGGATTCCGACACCATGAGCGCTGCCGGCTGAACGCTGGGATCACCCGGATCAAAACTCGGGGCAATAGTGGGCGAGCAACGTTCGTGTTAGCTGTTCGCCCCGGAGACTGATCGCATCGAGTTCCCCTTGTGACATCGCTCGGAAGTCTGTTGGGTACCGGCGGACATCCTCCGCTGGAACCAGATCCGCGAGGGGCATGGGAAGGCGCTCGTCGGGCATTCCGAGGTATGCATGGACGAAGCCTTGGATGAGCCCGGCGTCGGCAGCCTCGTGGAGACGTCCGCGCGAGGCATCTTGGGCTCTCCGATATGTCACATCGAAACTACGCTTCAGGCGGGCTGCCGCGAAATGTCCCGCCGCCAGCGGCAGTCGGCCCCGACCGGCGTCACAAGCGATGATGTAGTCGACGTCGTAAGTGTGCGCCGTATACGAGATGGAACGACCAGGCTCCAGAACACTGAGTCCGAGGTTGTCGTAGACGCCGCCGTCAGTGAGCAGAACGGCATGCTGCTCACCAGGCTCATCGGGCTTGCGTCGGAATGTATATGTGCGTTCGACGGCGGGGAGCAGCAGAGGGAACGCGCCGCTGGCAGCGACCGCTTCGGCGACCAGGACCTGCTCCTCGACCGTCCCATATGCAGAACAGGAGCTCCTTAGGCTGCCGAAGCGCATCGCGTTGCTCGTTCGCAGATCGGTAGCGGTGATCACCGTTGCCAGATCGTGATGGGTGACCTGCGAGAGCACACGATTCCCGAGACCCCTGGCCGCCAACGTATCCGTGAGGGCGTCGGTGCGATTGGCGCCGCGGAGTCGCGGCTCGCCCCTTCGTCGGAAAACACCGGAGCGAGTGGCATGGATCAGGTTGCGCATCGCAGAGTCCGGACGAAGCGCCCGGGTCACCATCTCTAGTTGCAGCCCGCGCCGCAGCTGGTCGACGACGAGGGAATCGAATGCAGAGAACTCTACCGGCCCATAGGCATAGAAGGCCGTAAGGACACTTCCCCCACTAATGCCCGAAATCACGCGCACATTACGCAACAAGTCTTGACCGTGAAGAGCTCGGAGACAGCCGAGGCCGAAGCACGTGGCGCGGAATCCTCCGCCGGACAGCGCGAGACCGATACGCGGCGTGCTCATCGGAGTCGCAGGACCTTCCGAAGTCGACGCGTCAGTAAACGCCCCCGATGCTTCGTTGGTCGATAGGACCGCGGTCGCGAACCCCAGCCGCCTGGCCAGCCCTCGGCTCGGTGGCTCGCAGGAGTTGGCGGCGCCTCCCTCGGTGCGTTCTCGGTATCTCGGGTGACGAGTTGCACGAAAATGTCTGGTGCCCCACCACCGTCGACCCAGCTCGACCAAGTTGCCTTGTCCCCTCCGACGATCACGATCAGCGCCCGACTCGGGCTGTTGGCCAACGGCGTAATGAGAATCCGCATCCCGATCTTGTCCGTTGGGCTCGGCGCGGCCTCGCCGTACGGATGGCTGTGCCACATCCCAATGAACGCCTCCAGCCTTCCGCTGCGATCTCGGTGATAGGCGACGAGCTCCTCAACACCCTCGACACCGTGATCGAAGTGAACGGCGGACAGCAGGCTGTCGGGAGGAGGGCCGGAGACATCGTCGATCCAGATGCACCGACAGGCGTCATCGACCTGGCCGAGCAGGAGGCCACCGGTCTCTATCTTGGGTCCCCGCAGGCGCGCGCCTCGGCGGACCTCGGCTCGCATGCGCGTTAGCGCCGGCTGGCTGATTCGGACTTCGTAGCCCGTCTCGGCATCGTGGCACACATGGTCGTTCGGCCATCCGAACCACATGGTTCCGGGCTGGCCCGGCCCAGCAGTGACCTCGCCGAGGCGAGCGATCGCCGCGACCATTGGCATGGTGCTCTCACCGGAGCCGTCCCCGTTTACGGCGTGCAGTCCCGCGTCGAAGAGATGCCCGGCAAGTGCCGCCAGGTCGGCTGCCGATCCGGTGAAGGTGGGCGATGAACATCCCGGCTCAGGCTGAAAGGTCGCGGAGCGGGCGTCGGCCGGAAAGAAGTCAGCCACGACATCGTCGAGCCTGCCGGCATGGTGACTTCGACCGGCAAGCGACAGCCGTCGAAGCAAGTGTCGACCAGCACCAGTTGCCCTTCTCTTGACCACCGTGACGACACCCCGTCGGGCGTCATGACCGATCATGACTGACATGACGGTCGGCCAAGTGTCGCGTGACTGGGAGCGGCGTAGTTCGAGCAACGAGGCGACCGAGGCGTCCGCCGTGGCGTCGATCACCAGATCGACATCGGGGGGAGGAGCACAGTCGGCGAGTACGACGGCCTGTGCGGAACCGACAGTTGGTCGAACCGGCTCGTCCAGTCGGACCCGATTCAGTCTCGTAGCCAGCGCCACCGCCTTGGGTAGGCCGATGTCACCGTCGGCGTAGGGCTGGCGCACGAGGATCCCGGGCGTGACCACGTCTCCGTCAACTACGTCCACCTTCTCGGCGCCTCCCCGAACGCAGAATTCGGCGATCGGACCCCCTAGGGCGCTGCACCCGAGCACCAGCACACGTCGTCCCCGGATCCACTCGGCTGAGCTGTTCATGTCGCGGCGGACCATGACCTCATCCCTGGCCTCCATGACTCGTACCCAGGACGTGTCGGTGGTGGCGATCCAGCCAGGAAGGAGCTGTTGTGCCAAATCGCCGAGATGGGCGAGAGCGGGGTGATCGGAGTCGGCGAAAACGATGTTTTCTGCGACCAGGCGCCCGACGTCGTCGATGCGCCAGCACACAAGGTGTTGTCGGAGAGTGCCGTCAGCCAGTCGACGTGACGGCGTCCCGACGAAGAGATGCACTGCGGGCCCTGCTCTACGCGGGCAAGCCCGACTGGTCACTGCTCCCGAGTATCAGCCCTATCTGAACGGGGACCTCGACGACCTCCGTCGAGGTCTCACCCGCTCGATGAATGCCTCGACACCGTCGTTGTGCTCG
>JBEKRV010000024.1:0-49703 GCA_049517675.1 Acidimicrobiales bacterium | reverse complement strand
GTGGAGAACAGCCACGCCTCGACCGTCCTCAGCTACGCCCACGGCATGGCGACGGCCCTCGAGCTCCAGGGCAGCGACCGCCGGGTGGTCGCCGTGGTCGGCGACGGGGCCCTCACCGGCGGCATGGCCTACGAGGCCCTCAACAACCTCGGCCACTCGGGCAAGCGGGTCGTCATCGTGCTCAACGACAACGGTCGCTCCTATGCGCCCACCGTGTCCCAACTGTCGTTGAGCCTCACCCACCTGCGGCTGTCCCCGGCCTACGTCCAGGCCCGCCAGCGCTTGCGCAACATCCTGCGGGACCTCCCCGCCGTGGGTGAGCTGGCCTACTCCGGCATCCACGGCCTCACCAGCGCCGTGCGCGAGGTGGTCACCCCGCACACGTTCTTCGAGGCACTCGGGATCCGCTACGTCGGCCCGATCGACGGCCACGACATCGGCGGGCTCGAGCAGGCACTCGCCAATGCGGCCGGGTGGGAGGGGCCGATCGTCGTCCACGTCCTGACCCAGAAGGGCCGGGGATACGCTCCGGCGGAGGAGGACGACATCCAGCGGCTGCACGACGTGAAGGTCAAGACGGCGCCGCCCGGCCCCCCTTCCCTCGACGGTCCCGACGGGCCGTCCGGTCCGGCCGTCGTGGAGCTGCAGAACGCCTCGCTCTCCATCGGCGGCACCGAGCTGGCCGCCGATCTGCCGGCCACCACCTACACCCATGCGTTCACCCGGGCGCTGCTCATCCACGCCGAAGCCGACCCGAGGATCGTGGCCATCACCGCCGCCATGCCCGGTCCGACCGGCCTCCTGCCCTTCGAGGCCCGGTTCCCCAACCGCTTCGTCGACGTCGGCATCGCCGAGCAGCACGCGGTGACCGCCGCCGCCGGGATGGCCATGATCGGTCTCCGTCCGGTGGTGGCCGTGTACTCCACGTTCTTCTCACGGGCCTTCGACCAGGCCAACCTCGACGTCGGCCTCCACAAGCTCCCGGTGGTCCTGGTCCTCGACCGGGCCGGCATCACCGGCGACGACGGGCCCAGCCACCACGGCGTCCTCGACATGGCCCTGTGCCTGTCGATCCCGGGGATGACGGTCTTCGCCCCTTCGTCCGCCCCCGAGGTCGAGGCCATGCTCGCCACCGCCCTCACCCTCGACGGACCGTCGGCCATCCGCTTCCCGAAGACCCCCGCCCCCGCGGTGGTCCCGGGCTCGGAGGGCTCGGGACTCGAGGCCCGCCTCGTGCGCGAGGGCGACGGATCGGTCTGCATCCTGGCCGTGGGCAAGATGGTGGGTGCCGCCGAAGCCGCCGGTCGGCGCCTGGCCGACGAGGGCATCGACGTGACCGTCTGGGATCCCCGGGTGATCTCCCACCCGGACCCGGCCATGCTGGAGAGCGCAGGTCGCCACGCCATGGTCCTCACCGTCGAGGACGGGATCCGCCAGGGAGGTGCCGGGATGTTCCTGGTCGACGCCCTGCGGGCCTCGTTGCCCCTCGGGGCCTGCCCGCCGGTCGTCCACCGCGGCATACCCCGCTCGTTCCTCGCCCAGGGTCGGCCCGACCGGATCCTGGGAAGGCTCGGCCTCGACGGGGACGGCATCGTCCGCACGGTTCGGGAGAGCCTGGCCGAGCTGCAGCACCCGTCCGAGCTCCGGAGCCCGGTGGAGCAGCCGGTCGCCGGCGACCTCGGAACCGACGGCTCGGACTGACTCCCCGGAAGGATGACGACCGGCCGGTGACCAGCCCGTCGTCACGGGGGCGGGACGCCTGCTCGAAGTGCCCGTCAGCGGGACAGAAACCTGTTCTACTATCTGCGCGATGACCACCTTCAACCTGGCCGACCTGTTCGAGGCTTCCGTCGACGCCTACGGCGACCGCGAGTACCTGATCGCCGCGGGCGAGCGCCGTACCTACGCCCAGATGGAGGAGCGGGCCAACCGGCTGGCCCACTACCTCGCCGCCCAGGGCATCGGCCCGGGGGACCACGTCGGGATCTACGCCCTCAACAGCGTCGAGTGGGTCGAGACGGCGTGGGCCGTGTTCAAGCTCCGCGCCATCTGGATCAACATCAACTACCGCTACGTGAAGGACGAGCTCCGCTACCTCTTCACCAATGCCGACCTGGTCGCGCTCGTCCACCAGGCCGAGTTCACCCCCCAGGTGACGGACCTGCTGCCCGAGCTGCCCGACCTCCGTCTGGTGATCGGCATCGACGACGGCTCCGGGGTCCCCCTCGCCGAGGGCACGGTGCCCTACGAGGAGGCGCTGGCCTCCGGCTCACCCGAGCGCGACTTCGAGCCCCGCTCGGGTGACGACCACTACGTCCTCTACACCGGCGGCACCACCGGGATGCCGAAGGGCGTGGTCTGGCGTCACGAGGACGTCTTCTACGCGCTCGGAGGCGGTGTGGACCCGACGACCAACACCCGGGTGCAGGCGCCCGGGGAGATGGTGGAGAAGGGACGGGCGGGACAGCTGACCCTGCTCCCCATCGCCCCGCTCATGCACGGTGCCACCCAGTGGTGCGTCATGGGCCAGAGCTTCGTGGGCAACCGGACCATCCTGATCCCGAAATTCGATCCCCACGAGGTGTGGCGGCTGATCGAGTCCGAGAAGGCCAACTCGCTGATGATCACCGGGGACGCCATGGGCAAGCCCCTCATCGAGGCCCTCGACGAGCCCGGCGCCTCCTACGACCTGTCGTCGCTCCTGGCTGTCACCTCGTCGGCAGCACTGTTCTCGGCGCCGGTGAAGGACGAGTTCTTCCGTCACTTCCCCAACCTCGTCATCGTCGACGCCATCGGCTCGTCGGAGTCGGGCAACAACGGGATGGCGACCATGACCAAGGGCGGGACGGCCATGAAGAGCGGCCCCACGGTGAGCGTCCTCGGGGACACGGTCGTCTTCGACGAGGACCTCCAGCCCGTGGCGCCGGGCTCGGGGACCATCGGGAAGATCGCCCGGTCCGGCGACATCCCCGTCGGCTACTACAACGACCCGGTCAAGACCGCCGAGGTGTTCATCAACGTCGAGGGCAAGCGTTACGTGATGCCGGGCGACTTCGCCACCATCGAGGCGGACGGGACGATCACCCTGCTCGGACGCGGTTCGGTCTCGATCAACTCGGGCGGCGAGAAGATCTTTCCCGAAGAGGTCGAGTCGGCCGTTCGCTCCCACCCCGCCGTCATGGACGCCATCGTGGTCGGCGCTCCGGACGAACGGTGGGGCCAGCGGGTGGCGGCCATCATCCAGCCCCGTGGGGACCACCACCCCACGCTCGAGGAGATCCAGGCGCACTGCCGGGACGCCATCGCCGGCTACAAGGTCCCCCGACAGCTCCACGTGGTGGAGACCATCGAGCGGTCCCCGAGCGGGAAGCCCGACTACCGGTGGGCCACCGGGATCGTGGCCGAGGTGCCCAAGGAGACCGACGCCGGGGGCGACCGCACCGCGGCAGGCTCGTGACCGGCACCGGGTGCGGCCGTGCCGGTTGATCTCGCCGGCACGGCCGCACCCGGGCACACCGCGGTCCTGACCATGGAGATCCAGCGGGGTGTGGTCGGCGACCTGTCCGCCTTCCCCCAGCTCGCCGAGGCCGCCGAGCAGGTGGGCGTCGTGGCGAACACCGCCCGCCTCCTGCACGCGGCCCGCGCCCTCGGCGTGCCGGTCGTCCACTGCACCGCCGAGTTCCGGGGCGACCGGGCCGGTTCGACGGTGAACTGCCAGCTCATCGCCGCCATGGTCCGCAATCCCGACCACCTCCTGGTGGGCACCCCGGCGACCGAGCTGGTCGACAGGCTCGGACCGGAGCCCGCCGACCTGGTCTGTGCCCGGCTGCACGGGGTCTCGCCCTTCTCGGGGACCTCCCTCGACATCTGGCTCCGGAGCCTGGGCGTGCGGACCGTGGTGGCCACCGGGGTGTCGGTCAACCTCGGCGTCCTCGGCCTGGCCATCGAGGCGTGCAACCTCGGCTACCAGGTGGTGGTCCCCCGGGACACCGTCGCCGGCATCCCCGCCGAGTACGCGGATGCCGTGCTCGAGAACACCTTCCCGCTCATCACCACCCTGACGACGGTCGACCATTTGCTCGACGCCTGGGGCACGGCCCCTGCGGCGTGACGCCTGGGGCACGGCCCCTGCGGTGGTCATCCCTCTGCGTCGCGCCGGGTCACCATCCGCCCGCTACGATGACCGACCCGCGTGCTCGTGCGCCACGATCCGCCCCCGAGGAGTCCCATGAATGCGCCGAAGCCCACGAGGTCGGCCCCGCTCGCATCCTTCGCCGCCTTTGCGCTGCTGACGGCCGCCTGCAGCTCGAATCCGACGCCCGCCGTGACCACCCACAGGGCGGGGACGCCCTATCTGTCGAGGACCGGGACAGGCGACGCGACACTGCCGTCGGTGACCCTTCCCTCCTCGTGGTCACTGGTGTGGCACTTCGCCTGCACCGACCCGGTCTCGCGCCGACCCTTCGTGTTGACCGCGGGACGGGCAAGCGGCACGGCGGTCAAGGTCACCGACCAGGCCGGGCTCGAAGGGGGAGGATACCGACCCTTCACCTCGGCCGGCGTGTACACGTTCGTGGTCACGACCACCTGCAGCTGGCAGGTGTACGTGGGAACGGCCGGAACCCAGACCATCCCCAGTACCACCGCCCCCTGACCGGTCGTCGAGCCGGGGGTGCGGTGGGCGGTCGGCCGGGTGGGACGACGCTCCGGTCGGCCGGCCCATCGGGATCGGCCGGCAAATCGGGATCAGAAGGTGCGGGGCGGGCTCAGAAGGTGCGGGTGCCGTCGAGCTGGATCAGCGCATTGGTGGGGAGCCCGGGGACGGTGATGTCCGGCACGTCGAAGCCGAAGTCGGGGTACTTGCGCTCGGCGGTGGCCCGGTAGCGGGTCGTCGAGTGGACCTCGTCCTTGTCGAACTCGGGGATCACCTTGGTGCCGAAGACCTCGAGCATCTCGAGCACCTCGTCGTGCTCCAGCGAGTCGCTCGGAAGTCCGAAGCACACCTGGTCGCAACCGACCTCCTGGTACCGCTCCAGCTGTTCGGCGACCTCCTCGGGGTTGCCGCACAACAACCACCCCTCGTCGATCAGCCGGTCGAGCGCGTCGTAGTCGGCCACCGGCGGGATGGTGGCCGGCCAGGTGGGTGCGTAGTCGGGCTTCGGCATCGTGTCGTGGTACAGGCAGACCAGCGAGTACAGGTAGCCCCGGTAGTGGCGCAGCGCGATCTCGCGGGCCCGGTCGCGGTCGGCCAGGCAGATCACCGAGTTGGTGATCATCACGTTGTCGTTCATGAACTGGCCGATGGGCTCGGTGCAGTTGGCGATGCCCTGCTTGTAGGAGTCGATCCGTCCCTTGAGCGAGAAGACCGGCTCGAAGTTGAAGGCGATGGCGCCGATCCCCATCTCGCCGGCCGTGGTGAAGGTCCCGGGGTTGCCGCAGGCCACCCAGATCGGCGGGTGGCCCTTTCCGTACGGCTTCGGGAGGATGTTGTGCGGGGTCGGCACGGTAAAGCTCTCGCCCTCGAACATGTAGTCGCGCTGCTCCCACATCCGGGGGACCTCACGGACGACCTCGTTCCACTCCGCCTTGGTGGAGTCCTTGTCCATGATGTTGAAGGACCGCATCTCGTGACTGCCCGCCCCCCGACCGGTGCCCCACTCGAACCGGTTCCGGGTCACGTGGTCGAGCATGGCGGCGCGCTCGGCGTAGCGGACCGGGTGCTCCTTACGGGGGCTCAGGCTGTTGATGCCGGTGCCCAGGTGAATGCGTGAGGTCCGGGCGGCCACGTAGCCCATGACCACCTCGGGTGCGGACATGTGGGAGTACTCCGTCAGCGCATGGTGCTCGCCGAACCATGCGTACTTCCAGTTGTAGAGGTCGGCCTTGATGCCGAATTCGAGCTCGCGCTCGAGCATGAGGTGCTCGGCGTCGGTGTCTCGGGACGCCGCGCCCGGGAGATAGCCGTTGATGAAGACTCCGAACTCCATGAAAGGGCTCCTCTCGGTCCGCGAATTGGCCTTCCGAACGGTAACAGCAGCCTTGATAAATTGCAACGTGTTGCAGATTTGTGCCTAGCAAGGAGCCGGGGCGACCCTATGTCCCTGGATTCGGCGTACTGTCACCTGTCGCTCACGACTCAGGGGGAACCGATGCAGACGATCGACCGATTGATCCGGGACCGCGCCGGGGACCACCGCGTCGGCCTCGCCTTCTCCGATCGTACATGGACCCACGATCAGGTGGTCCAGGCCCAGGCCGATCGGGCCGCGCTCCTGCTCTCGCTTCGCCGGCCCGGCCCCTTCCACGTGGCCCTGCTGATGGACAACGTGCCCGAGTACGTGTTCTGGATGGGCGGGGCGGCTCTGGCCGGGGCCGTCGTCGTCGGTGGCAATCCCACCCACCGGGGCGACGAACTCGCCCGCGACCTGTCCCACACCGAGTGCCAACTCCTCGTGACCAACGCCACCTACCGGGAACTGGTCGAGGGCCACGACCTCGGTCCCGCCCTCCCGGCGGACAGGATCCTGGTGGTGGACGACCCGTCGGGCGACACCGGCAGGGCAGCCACCGCGTACGGCGACCTCGTGGGCGCATGCGCCGGCAGTCCCCTCCCCGATCAGGACGCCGTGGGCGTGACCGAGGAGAGCCTGGGTCTCCTGCTGTTCACCTCCGGCACCTCCGGCGCCCCCAAGGCATGCCTGTGCAGCCAGGGCCGCCTCGCCCGCATCGGGTCCACCGTCGCCCAGATGTTCGACCTCACCGCGGACGACGTGTGCTACCTGGCCATGCCGCTCTTCCACTCCAACGCGCTGATGGCGGGATGGGCGCCGGCCCTCGCCGCCGGCGCCACCGCCGCCCTGCGCGAACGGTTCAGCGCCTCCCAATTCCTGGTCGACGTCCGGCGCTACGGGGTCACCTACTTCAACTACGTCGGCAAGCCGCTCTCGTACATCCTGGCCACGCCCGAGCGCCCCGACGACGCCGACAACACCCTCCGACGCTGCTTCGGGAACGAGGCGGCCGAGGCCGATGTGGCCCGGTTCGCGGAACGATTCGCATGCGCGGTGCAGGACGCCTACGGCTCAACCGAGGGCGGAGCCGCCGTGCAACGCACGCCGGACACCCCGAGGGGCGCGCTGGGCCGGGCGCTCCCCGGCACCTTGATCCTCGACCCGGAAACAGGTGAGGAGTGCCCCCGTGCCGAGTTCGACAATCACGGCCGCCTGCTCAATGCCGAGCAGGCCATCGGCGAGATGGTGAGCCAGACCGGCGGCGCGGGGTTCGAGGGCTACTGGCGCAATGCCGAGGCGGAGCAGGCCCGGGTGAAGAACGGGTGGTACTGGACCGGTGACCTCGCCTACCGCGACCATGACGACTTCTTCTACTTCGGAGGCCGGGACTACGACTGGCTCCGGGTCGACGGGGAGAACTTCGCATCGGCGCCGGTGGAGAGCATCCTCCAGCGCCACCCCGATGTGGTGCTCGCCTCGGTGTACGCCGTCCCCGACACCGTGGTCGGCGACCAGGTCATGGCCACCCTGCTGCTCCACGAAGGGTGCACCTTCGACCCCGACGGGTTCGCCGCCTTCCTCGACGGGGAGACCGACATGGGGACCAAGTGGGCGCCGCGGTACGTGCGGGTCACCGACGAGCTCCCGGTGACGGCGACCACGAAGGTGCTCAAGCGGGTACTGCGCAACGAGGGATGGCACTGCGTCGAGCCGGTGTGGTGGCGACCCGAGAAGGACGCCCCCTACCGCCGCCTCGAACCTGCGGACATCGACGAGCTCGACCGGATCGTCGCCGAGCGCTGAGCCGCGGCGACGGGGGGACCCGGGAGCGCCCCTGCGGATGGCACCGGAACCGGACCGGCACCACCCGCAGGGACCCACTCACGAGGGGCGCCCGCCACGCCCGCACCTGCTACCAGGAGCTGCCGACGGCGATCCCCTCGAGCCCGGAGTGTCCGGGCAGTTCGGCCGTGACCGACCCGGTCGGCACCATGGAGCCGTCCGCCTGCACGGCAAAGACGTCCACCACATCACTGCCACCGGTCTCGACGTAGAGCGAGCGACCGTCGGGAGAGGTTGCCAGGTCGATCGGGCCGGCATCCGTGGTGGTGTTGGCCACCACCGTCGGGGTGCCGTCGGCACCGATCGTGTAGCTCGTCACATCACCGCTCCCGGCATTGGCTCCGAAGAAGTAGTTCCCGTTCGTGGCGACCCAGCACAGCGCGGCCAGACCGTTCGTCGTCGATCCGAGCTCGGTCACGGTCCCGGCGGCGGCTACCGAGTAGGTGGTCAGCGCACTGGTTCCCGCCTCGGTCACCACCAGGTCGCCCGCACGGTCGAACGTGAACCCGAAGGGCACCGGGGTCGCCGACGGGTTGACCACCGGGTCACCAGCCACGCCGCCGAACCAGTTGAGGTCGACGACGTCGATGTCGCTGCCGTTCGCCTTGGTGGTGACCACCAGCTGATGGCCGTTCGGGGTGAAGCCGATCTGCCCGGGGGTGTTGAGGAACGCGGGGGTGAGCCCCGGCGTCAGTCCGAGCGACCTGTTGCTGTCCGGCACCGGAGTCAACGAGTTCGCGTAGTAGCCCTGGATTGATCCGGTACCGCCACCGTTCAGCACGTAGATGAGGTCACCCCGCACCGCCACGCTCACCGGCGTCGTGCCACCCGAGGGGAGGACCCGCGGCGCACTCAGCCAGCTGCCGACCGTATGGAAGACCGAGATGGTGTTGCTGCCGCCGTTCACCGCGACCAGGAGGCCGTCGGCCGGGTCGGAGGCCAGTCCGCCCTCCGATGCCAGTTTGTCCACCACGGCACCGGGTACGGCGACTCCGAGTCCGCCGGTCTGGGTGCGGCCGACCTCGACGAGGCCGCCACGGGAACCGGGAAGGTAGGTCACCACCTGGTTGCCGGTCGGGTCGTTGGTCTGCACGTAGACGGGTGCGTCGGAGCGGAAGGGGTTGTGCGGGGATCCGTCGGCGCCGGCCACCGAGGGCAAGCAGAGGGCGGTCACGGTGGCGACTGCGCCGGCCAGCGCAGCAATTCTGAGGGTACGTCGCATGGGTTCTCCTTGAGGTGGACAGGGTTGTCACTGCTCTGTCCCCGGCGAACCGGTCCCGTTACAGTCCCTCCGATCGCTGCCGCCACTGACGGGACACCGGCGCTCCCCTGTCGGAGCTCCCCCCGTGACGGCGCTCCTCCTGTCGGTGATCCCCCTGTGACGGCGCTCCTCCTGTAACGGTGACACCGGGCGACCGGACTGCACACCGTGTCCATCGCACCCGTCGTGGAGATCGCATTCGGACCCGACCCGGGTACCCCGGCGAAGGTGAACGGCGCGCCCCCGCACAGGAATGCTCGGCCTAGGGTGCACCCCATGGAGTCCGACACCGAGCTGCTCGCCCGCCTCCGGCGCGGCGACGAGTCGGCATTCCTCGAACTGGTCGGCCGGTACAACGGATCGTTGCTCCGACTCGCCCGCACGTTCGTGCCCAGCGACGCGGTCGCCGAGGAGGCGGTCCAGGACACGTGGATGGGCGTCGTTCGCGGGGTCGACCGGTTCGAGGGCCGTTCCTCGTTCAAGACATGGTTGTTCCGGATCCTCGTCAACCGGGCGAGGACGGCCGGCGTGCGCGAGCATCGCCACCTGCCTCTCGACCCCACCGAACCGACCGTAAGTCCCGACCGGTTCGACTCGTCGGGCGCCTGGGCGGAGCCCGTCGTCCCGTGGGAGTCGGGCGTCGACGACCGCCTGGTTGCCGCCTCGTGGGCGCCGAGCCTGTCGAAGGCCATCGACACCCTCCCCGACCGCCAGCGCGACGTGGTGCTGCTCCGGGACATGGAGGGCCTCCCGAGCGCCGACGTGTGCGAGGTGCTGGGTCTCACCGAGGGGAACCAGCGGGTCCTCCTCCACCGTGGCCGGAGCCACCTGCGGGCGGTGCTCGCCGACGAGTTCGAGACCAGGGGGCGATGATGGCACTCGTGCGACGCCGAGAGGACCTGGTCTGCCAGCAAGTGGTGGAGTTGGTCACCGACTACCTCGAGGGAGCGCTTCCACGCCGCGAGCGCAGGCGCTTCGAGCGCCACCTCCGGAACTGTCCGAACTGCACGGCCTACCTCGAGCAGATGCGGGTCACTATCGCGACCACCGGCAGCCTCGCCGCCGAGGACTTCACCCCCGAGGCACGGGACGAATTCACCGAGCTGTTCCGGGCATGGCGCGCCGAAGGGCCCGAGGACCAGGACTGACCCGGTGACCAGGACCGGATCGCCTCTCCCGGTCCGGTTCGATGCCGCCGGTCCGGTCCGGTTCGGTTCGGGACCGGAACTGGCTCCTGGCCGGGCGGGTCAATTCGTCGTGGCGTCCCGGGCCGGCTGGATGTCGTTCCTGGCGACCGACAGGTACACGACCAGGACGACTACGGCACCGGCGATGACCGCCGCCGTCGGTCCGTCGCCGAAGCCGAGGCCGCTGAGCGAACGGGGCTTGGAGACGTAGTCGGCGAACGAAGCTCCGAGCGGTCGGGTGAGCACGTAGGCCCACCAGAAGGCCGCCACCTCGTCGAGGTCGAACTGCCACCAGGCCACGGCCGGCATCATGATCAGGACGCCGAACACGACCCCCGAGGCGAGGTACCCGATCCCCATCGCGGAGGCCGTGAAGTCGCCCACCG
Source organism: Acidimicrobiales bacterium (assembly GCA_049517675.1). Taxonomy (GTDB): domain Bacteria; phylum Actinomycetota; class Acidimicrobiia; order Acidimicrobiales; family RAAP-2; genus Bog-756. The sequence goes on along the minus strand of JBEKRV010000024.1, from coordinate 39,016 downwards.
CGGTACCCAGGGCGAACGTGGCGAACACCGTCGCCCAGTAGAAGAGCTCGCGGCGCTGGGTGGTGATGCTGTGGATCGACAAGGTGTGCTCGGTCCGCTGCCAGACCACGAAGACGGCGGCCAGTACCACGGCCCAGAACAGGGATGTGCCCAGATAGGGGATGCCGACCGTCTTGTGCATGACGTCGGCAACCCCGGTCCCGAAGATGGCGATGGCGAAGGCCAGTGACCAGTACGCGGCGGCGACGTACCGCCGGGTGCGGAACTGCCACAGCAGGCAGACGACGAGCAGTCCGGCCTCGATGACACCCCCGACCAGCACATTGTGCAGGGACAGGTAGTCCGACGTCGCCTCGCCCCCGGCGGTGGTGAGGACCTTGATCAACCAGAACAACACGGTGACCTCGGGAACCTTGGCGGCCACGGGTTCGCGGAACAGGCGGTGGAGCGTATCGGTCAAGCGGACCTTCCCTCTCGGATCGGCGGCGGGTCCGGACGACACCGGACGATACCGGCGATGGCCGCCGTTCTGGCGGTGGCAACCGAACCGGTCGGGGGTCTCTCCCTCCGTCGCTAATTGTCGTTCAGAGTACTCACGAGCTCGTCGTAGGTGCGGTCCACGGCGTCGAGCGACGCCGAGATGGAAGGGGCGACCGCGGCAGCCGAGTACGACTGTGCGTCAGGCGACGATGCCAGGCTCTCGAACGTCGACGCGGCCGAGTTCGCCGCCTCGACAGCCGCCGTCGCCGCCGACCGGGCCGCCGACGGCACGCCGATCAGTTCGATCGCGGACCCGTAGGTCCGGAGCGCCTGGGCCCACGCGGCGTCGGCTGATTCGAGGCACGCCAACTGGCTGGCGGCCGGCGATGCCTGGCATGCCTGTGTCGCCGTCCTGAACGTCTGGCTCGCTCCCTCCAAGGTGGAGTAGTCGACGGACACCACTTCGGAGTCCACCCGCGACTGGAGGGACGTGACACCGACCAGGTGGGGCACCGCGGCCACGTACGCGATGGACGCCACCGCTCCCAAGACCATCAGGACGGCAGTCATGACCCTGGCCGCCCTGGTGAGCACTAACGGCCACAGACGCGGCGCAGGGCCGCTGGCCCAGCCGCCCGGCGGCGCTATCGATCCGGGCGGCCCCTGGGGCACCCACCCCGGAACCGGGGGAGGCGGAGGAGCCAGCGGGGGCGGGGGTGGTGCCGCCGTCGGATCCGAGGACGGAGGAGGAGGAGCCAGCGGGGGTAGCGGCGGGGTGGCGGCGGGGACGGGCACAGCGGTCTGGGGCGGCGCCGTCGGCACCACCGACCCCGCCTCGCCGCTCCACGCCGGGGGTGGGCTCGGCATCCACGTGACCGGTGTCGGGGGCGGCGGGGGCTGTGGATCCGGGGTACCGGACACCGTTCCCTCGAGACGCTGCCCACCCGGCCCCCGGTCGCCGAAGACGTCGCCCGGATACTCCGACGTCAGCATGGCGTAGTAGCCGATGTACCGGGCCTGGTACCGCACGACCGCGGCGCCGGCACCGAAGAGGGCGTCGGGCATCCTTCCGGCCACCAGCACGATGATCCAGATCACCGGGCCGAGGACGGCGATCCCGTAGGTCAAGAGGTCGGCCACGATCGCCGCGGGGATCACCAGGATCAGGCGGAACAGGACCGCGGCCCGGTTGAGCCGACCCGTCACCACCATGACGTCCACCGGGTAGGTCGGATCGGCTTCGAGCGAGAAGGGTGGGTACTTGTCGGTCAACAGCAGGCCGTAGGCCTGGACCCGGGCGGACCACCGGACGTAACCGAGGATGAAGCGGGCGAACGACTCGGGTAGCCGTCCGGTGAACAGCGCCGCGAACCAGCCCAGGACGATGACCACGAGCGCTCCGATGGCGACGAACCACAGCACGATCGCCTGGGGGATCAACAGGATCAACCGGAAGAGGACGGTGAGCCGCCGCTGGCGCTGGGCCGTCCCGACCCGTACCTCTACCGGAGTCGACGCCTCCGCCAGACCGCCCCAGGAAGCCATCGCCATCGTCGCCCGCCTCTCCGCCGTGTGGTGCGCGTCAATTCGCGATCCGCAGCGGACGATAGCAACCGTCGATCGTAGGGAGTGGGACGACCGCCCCGACGTTCAGCGGTCGACGCCGAGGATGAGACCGCTGGTCGGGACCCCGGTGCCGGCGGTGACCAGCACGTGCTCCACGTCGGGCACCTGGTTGTACGAGTGGCCCCGGACCTGGCGGACACCTTCGGCGATCCCGTTCATGCCGTGGAGGTAGGCCTCGCCGAGCTGGCCGCCGTGCGTGTTGATGGGCAGTCCCCCGCCGATCTCGATGTTTCCGTCCCGCACGAAGTCCTTGGCCTCGCCCTTGGCGCAGAACCCCAGCTCCTCGAGCTGGTAGAGCACGTACGGGGTGAAGTGGTCGTAGATCACCGCGGTCTGGATGTCGGCCGTCGACAGGCCCGAGGTCTGCCACAGCTGGCGGGCGACGGACGCCATCTCACCCAGCCCGGTCAGGTCGTCGTAGTAGTAGGAGGTCATCATCTCCTGCCCGGGACCGGAGCCCTGGGCCGCGGCCCGGATCACCGCCGGCGTGCTCGGCAGGTCCCGGGCCCGCTCGAGCGAGGTGACGACCAGGGCCTGGCCCCCGTCGGTCTCCTGGCAGCAGTCGAGCAGGTGGAGGGGCTCGACGATCCACCGGGACGCCTGGTGGTCCTCGAGGGTGATCGGCTTCTCGTAGAACCACGCCTTCGGGTTGGTGGCGGCGTGCCTCCGGTCGGCCACGGCCACCCGTCCGAGGTCCTCGGAGGTCGCCCCGGTCACGTGGAGGTACCGCTGGGCGGCCATGGCCACCCACTGGGCCGGGGTCAGCAGGCCCTGGGGTGCGTACCAGGCGAAGTTGGCCGTCTCGGCGTTCGGGACCGGCGGCCGGCCCTGGACGCCCGTGCCGAACCGGTTCCCGGAGCGCTCGTTGAACGCCCGGTAGCAGACGACCACGTCGGCCACCCCCGACTCGACGGCCATGGCCGCCTGCTGGATGGTCCCGCACCCTGCACCCCCGCCGTAGTGGATCCGGGAGAAGAAGGTCAGCTCACCCATTCCGAGGCTGCGGGCGATCTCGATCTCGGGATTGGTGTCCGAGCTGAAGGTCACCATCCCGTCCACCTCGGAGGGCTCGATGCCGGCGTCGCGCAGGGCGAGGTCCACGGCCTCGACGGCGAGCCGAAGCTCGCTGCGACCCGACTCCTTGGAGAACTCGGTGGCGCCGATGCCGGCGATGGCCGTCGTGTCGACGAAGGAGTGGCGCGTCCCGCTCACCGGGCACCTCCGCTCGGAAGCAGGAGGCGGACCGTTCCGGTGACGTGGTCGCCCAGGCTGTTTGCCCCACGGAGGGTCACCTCGACCGCTCCCCTCCCGTCCTTGCCCGGGGCGTCGTCCTTGGCGGACACCGAGCCGGTCAGGGTCATGGTGTCATCGGGGTAGTTGGGCGCCCCGAGCCGGATGTTGACGTCGGTGAGCACGGCGCCCGGGCCGGCCCAGTCGGTCACGTACCGGCCGACCAGGCCGTTGGTGGAGAGGATGTTCATGAAGATGTCCTTGGAGCCGCGCTCGACGGCGAGTGTGGGGTCGTGGTGGACGTCCTGGTAGTCGCGGGACGCCAGGGCGGTGGCCACGATGAGGGTGCGGGTCAGCGGGACGTCCAGCTCGGGGAGCTCGTCGCCCACGGCGACCTCGTCGAATGTGCGAGTCGTCGTGCGGAAGCCGTTCTCGATGATGGCCTTGCTCATGCCGGCACCGCTTCGACCACGTCCAGAACCGCTGCCACCTGACGACCGAGTCTGGCCAGTTGGGCACTGGGCGATCCGAGCATGAGCTCGATCTGCTTGCCCCACAGGAAGTAGCGGTGGATCGGGTAGGAGATGTCGGCGCCCATGCCCCCGTGGAGGTGCTGGGTGGCGAACACCACCCGCTGGCCCGACTCGGCGGCGAACCACGCAGCCACGTTGACGGCCCGGTCGGCGTCGATACCGTTGTCCAGCCTCCACGCCGCCTGCCAGGTGGTCACCCGGATGGCCTCGGTGTCGATGGCCGCGTCGGCGATCCGCAACTTGGTCCCCTGGAAGGTGGCCAGTGGCAGTCCGAACTGCTCACGCGTGTTCAGGTACTCGGCCGTCTGGGCCACGGCGGCCTCGGTGAGCCCGATCTGCAAGGCGCACAGCCCCGTCCACGCCCGGTTCAGCATCCACGCCAGCACCTCGGCGCCACGGGTGGCGTCGCCCTCGGCCAGCAGGTCGTCGGCGCCGACGGCCACCGCGTCGAAGTGGAGATGGGGGTGGATCTCCCGATTGGTCGTCTGGGCCCGCTCGATGGTCACTCCGGGCGCGGTCGGGTCCACCACGGCCACGACCACACCGTCGGGCGTGGTGACCGGGACCAGGACCCGGTCGGCCACGTGTGCGTAGGGGACGGCCGCGGCGGTGCCGCTCAGCACCAGGCCGCCGGCGTCACCGGCACCGGCCTGCACCGGCGGGCGCCCCGCGCCGCCCACCGCGATGTCGTCGGCCACGTCGGCGAGCGCCGCGGTGAGGATCAGCCGTCCGGCCACCACGCCGGACAGGACCCCGGCGCGCAGCGGTTCGGAGCCGAACTCGGCCACCGGCAGCGCTCCGAGCACCAGGGTGGCCCACAGCGGGACGGGGGCGACGACCCTCCCCTGGGACTCCAGGAGGAGGCACAACTCGACCAGACCGAAACCACCACCTCCGTACTCCGTCGGCACGGCCAGACCCAGCAGATCGGCCTTGGCCAACTCGGCCCAGAGGTCCCGGTCGACACGGTCGTCGGTTGCCTCGACCTGTGCGACGCGGTCGGGGTCGACCAGGCCGGAGAGGATGCCGTCGGCCGCCTCGCGCACCGCGGTCTGCTCGTCGTTGAAGGTGAAGTCCATCAGTTCGTCCTCGTCTCGTCTGCGGGGTGGAACACCGGGAGGGAAAGGTCGTCGTCGAAGTCCTCGAACCCCACCTCGACGGCCATACCGATTGCGGCCGTCTCGGGGGTGATGCCGGACACGTTCGCGATCAGGCGGGTCCCCTCCTCCAGTTCGACCAGGGCGACCACCAACGGGTAGTCGAAGGCCGGGACCTGCGGGTAGTGGTTGACGACGAAGCTGAAGATCGTTCCCCGTCCCGACGACTCGAGCGTGTCCCACTCGAAGGACCGGCAGCGCGCGCACGACGGACGTGGCGGGTGGCGCAGCGCTCCGCAGTCGACGCACCGCTGGATCAGCAGCCGGTGCTGCTTGGCCCCCTCGAAGAAGAACGAGTTGTCCTGGGTGATGGCCGGCCGGGGACGCAACGGCCGCGGCGCGGCCTCCTCCTCCACCGACGCAGCCGTCGTCCCGGTGCCCGGCTTGAACTTGAGGATGCGGAAGAGCATGGTGGCGACGAGCTCGCCGTCCTGGTCCCGGTATTCGAGCCGGTTGGTGATGAAGCGACCGATGCCGAGACCGGTCTTCTTCTCGCCGGATATCGCGTCGATCGTCGAGGTGACCTGGAGATGGTCGCCGGGGACGAGCGGCCGCTCGTAGTGCTGATCGCAGTTGGTGGCCACCACCGACGTGAACCCGGCCTGGTCGAGGAGGGCCATGATCTGGTCGCTGGGCGAGTCGGCCGAGACCCTGCCGGCATCGCGGGCTGCGTCGGACAGCAGGCTGGCGCGGAGGCCACGCATGATCCACGCCTGGAGCATGGTGGGTGGCGCGATCACCCCCGGGAACCCGGCGGCCCGCGCCGCCTCGTCGTCCACGTAGACCGGGTTGTGGTCGCCCATGGCCTCGACCCAGTGGTCGATCATCGGCTCGTTGACCGGGTGGCGTCCCCGCATGGCGGGGCCCGACGACTGGCCGACGAAGGCCTGCAGCTTGTCGTCGAGCGAGAGGGCGTCCGTCATCGGGCACCCCGCTTCATGCCGAGTCCGGCAGTGGCCAGGATCTCCCGCTGGATCTCGTTGACCCCACCGCCGAACGTGTTGATCTGGGACTGACGCGCGGCCCGCTCGAGTTCACCGTGGAGCGCGGCCCCTGGCGAGCCCGGGCTGAGGTAGCCGGCGGAACCCACGATCCCGAGGAGCTTGTGGTAGATCTCGACCGTCGACTCGGTCCCGAAGACCTTGACCGAGGACGAGTCGGCCGCCCCCAGCGTGTTGGCGGCCACGGCCGCGGTCATCCGCCAGGTCAGCAGCTTCTGCGCCTCGAGGAGCGCGTAGGTGAGCGCGAGGTCGTTCTGGATCCACCCGACGTCGGTCAACCCCTGCTCGGCGACCCACGCCGCCACCTCGTCCCACAGGCGGAAGGCGAGGGCACTGACCGCGGCCAGTCCGACCCGCTCGTGGTTCAGCTGGCCGGTGATGAGCTGCCAGCCTCCGTGGAGCTCACCGACCAGCGCGTCCTTCGGCACCCGCACGTCGTCGTAGTACGAGGCGGTCGTGGCGACCCCACCCACCGTCACTATCGGGGTGCACGAGAACCCGGGTGTCGCCGTCGGCACCAGGATGATCGAGATGCCCTTGTGCTTCGGGGCCTCGGGGTCGGTCCGGCAGGCCAGCCAGATGTAGTCGGACTGGTCGGCCCCGCTGGTGAAGATCTTGTTGCCGTTGATCACCCACTCGTCGCCGTCGAGCACCGCGCTGGTACGCAGCGACGCGAGGTCGGTGCCGGCCCCCGGCTCGGTGTACCCGATGGCGCAGTTGATCTCGCCGGCGAGGATCCCGGACAGGAAGAACTTCTTCTGCTCCTCGGTGCCGTGCCGCATCAACATCGGTCCGACGGTGGAGAGGGTCACGAACGGGAACGGCACCCGGGCCCGCTGCACCTCGGTGAAGAAGATGAACTGATCGGTCGGAGGTCGACCCTGACCGCCGAATTCGACGGGCCAGCCGATGCCCAGCCAACCGTCCGTCCCCATCTGACGGACGATCCTGCGGAAGGTGGCACCCCCTTCGGACTCGTAGTCGAGCGCCTCGCGCACCTCGGGGGTCACCAGGCCGGCGAAGTAGGCCCGGAGCTCCGCCCGCAGTGCCAGCTGTTCTGGCGTCTCTTCGAGGTGCATGTCGTGGGTTCCCTCCACTCTGCGACATCTGCATACGCAACGATGGGATGCGTGCTCGGGTCGTCGGTCGACGTCGGTTCGGCGCTGCCGCCCTCCGGGTCCGGTCAGAGCATGGCTGCGAGAGCAGGCAGCGGTCACGTCAGTGCCCCGTGCATCCCCCACATCCGGCTCGTCGTGGCCGTCGTTCGGCGTGCCACCGGGCTCCGTACCGCTGGAGGCCCGGGTGCAGCTGTCCTATGATAACTGATACACGTTCTAGAAACGTCACTGCCGTCCAGGCACGGGACCGGGCTCTTCGTTCCCGGCAGCCACCTGTGGGCACCGGCGTTCCACCCAGGGGGAAACCACATGGATCTGGCCGACATCGACCTCTGCGACCCGGGCAACTTCGTCTCGGGCGTACCCCACGAATGGTTCGCCCAGCTCCGCAGGGAGGCCCCCGTGTTCTGGCACCCGGACCCCGACGGCTTCGCCGACGGCTTCTGGTCGGTCACCCGCTTCGACGACTGTGTGGGCGTCAACCGCGACTTCGAGCACTTCTCCTCGGCCCGACAGGCGACCCTGTTCCACGACTTCGACGACGAGACCCTCGGGCAGCAGCGGATGATGATGCTGAACATGGACCCGCCGCTGCACACCCGGTACCGGCGCCTGGTCAACAAGGGGTTCACCCCGCGGATGATCCGCGACCTGGAAGCGAAGGTGGAGGCCTCGACCGACTCGATCCTCGACGCCGTGTGCGAGCAGGGCTCGGCCGACTTCGTCGAGCAGATCTCCGCCGAGTTGCCGCTCCAGGTGATCGCCGACCTCATGGGCGTGCCCCAGGAGGACCGCCACCTGGTCTTCGACTGGTCCAACCGGATGGTCGGCGCGGACGACCCCGAGTACCAGGTCTCCGCCGAGGCCAGCGGACAGGCGGCCATGGAGCTCTTCGCCTACGCCGACCAGCTGTGCGAGCAGAAGCGGCTCGACCCGCACACCGACCTGTTCAGCGTCCTGACCCAGGCGGAGATCGAGGGCGACAGCCTGAACCAGCTCGAGCTCGACCTCTTCTTCCTGCTCCTGTCGGTGGCCGGCAACGAGACCACCCGCAACCTGATCTCGGGGGCGATGGTGGCATTCTTCGACAACCCGGACCAATGGGAGCGCCTTCGGGCGGACCGGTCGTTGCTCCCCTCGGCCATCGAGGAGATGTTGCGGTACGTGTCGCCGGTGATGCACTTCCGTCGCCAGGCCACCGCCGACATCCTCATCGGCGACCAGAAGGTGGCCGAGGGCGAGAAAGTCGTCTTCTGGCACATCTCGGCAAACCGCGACGAGTCGGTCTTCACCGATCCGAACCGGTTCGACGTGGGACGGATGCCCAACAACCACATGGCCTTCGGAGGGGGAGGTCCCCACTTCTGCCTCGGCGCCAATCTTGCCCGGATGGAGATCCGGGTCATGTTCGACCGGCTGCTCGACCGCATGCCCGACATCCACCTCGACGGCGAGGTGCAGCGCCTGCGCTCGAACTTCATCAACGGGGTCAAGCACATCCCGGTGGCATTCGCCCCGTCGGCCCCCGTCGGCTGACCACCCGGTCGATCCGGCCCGCCCGGACCCGCCCGGTCCGACCCCCACCACCCGAAAGCCGAGGCCCATGCGCTTCCACCTAGCTGTCCAGTTCCTCCCCCTGGAGGACGTACGCGCGCTGACGCTCGCCGCCGACCGGCTGGGCTACGACGGGGTCTACCTGTCCGACCACCTGTTCAACCCCCGCGAGCTCGAGTCCAAGTACACGTACTCGACCGCCCCCGACGGTGCGCCCTTCTGGGAGAAGGAGACCGAGTGGCCCGACCCGATGTGCCTCATCTCCTCGCTCGCCGCGGTCACCACGCACGTGACCTTCACCACCGGCATCTACATCGCGCCCGTCCGTGACCTCATCACGGTGGCCAAGTCGGTCGGGACCGCCGCGGTGCTGTCCGACAACCGGGTGCGCCTCGGCGTCGGGGTGGGCTGGTGCAAGGAGGAGTACCTCCAGACCGGCCAGGACTTCCACAACCGCGGCAGGCGCCTCGACGACATGATCCCCGCACTGCGGGCCCTGTGGCAGGGCGGCTGGGTGGAGTACCACGGAACCCACTACGACGTCCCCGCGTGCCAGATGAACCCCGCGCCCACCGGCCCGATCCCGATCCTCGGCGGGGGCGACTCCGAGCCCGCCCTCCTGCGGGCGTCGACGCTGTGCGACGGGTGGATCAACACCGGGGCCGCCTTCCCCGAGGAGGCGTTCGCCCAGGTGGTCCGAGTCCAGGACGCGCTCGAGAAGGCCGGGCGGGCGGCCGAGGAGTTCTCCCTGTACCTGGCGGTGAAGGCCTTCCCCGACCTCGACCTCTACCGTCGCCTGGAAGAGGCCGGTGTGACCGACCTGCTCTGCGCCCCGTGGATGCTGGCCGAGGCGGCCGACGACGACACACCCGAATCATTCCGGGCCAAACGGCTCGCCGAGTGCGAGCGCTACGCCGAGGACTTCGTCGCCCCGCTGCGGTAGCGGGCCCTGCAGGCGCCAGTCGGTAGCTTCCCCACGCAGGGAGTCTGGCGGTCCCGAGACTGTTCACGTGCTCCGACTGTCCCGAAGTCCGATTGTCCCCGAAGTCAGACGGTTCTGAGACCGCATCCCCTGCCCGGGACCGCACCCCCGGGCCGGGACCGCATCCCCGATCCGGGACCGCATCCCCGATCCGGGACCGCATCCCCGACCGGAAGCAGCTCAGTTTCTCAATGTGTGTACAGTATGCGCATAGCGCGAATCAATGTGTACCTACCCGACGCCCTCGCAGCCGCGGCTCGCGACTCTGGCTTGCAGATGTCCTCGCTGGCCCAGTCGGCCGTCCGGGCCGCCTTGGTCGGCCACTCGACGACGGCCTGGTTGTCCTCGCTCGGCTCACTGCCCTCGGGCCACGTTCCCCACGAACGGGTGATCGGCGCAATCGACCAGGTCCGCGACGACCCGCCCGCTCCGCATGCCTGAGGTCGTCATCGATGCGTCGGCCCTGGTGGAGTTGCTCCTCCAGGGACAACTGGGCGCCGCGGTGTCCCGGACGCTCATCGACCAATCCCTGCACAGCCCGGCCAGTGTGGACGCCGAGGTCCTCGCCGCGCTCAACCACCTCCACCGCGCCGGGGACCTGTCCAAGACACGGGTCGACGCGATGGTCGAAGCGCTGGCGAGGGCACCGATCGAGCGGCACCCCCTCACCGACCTGCTCGACGGTGCCTGGGCGATGCGCAACAAACTGAGGATCCCCGACGCACTCTGCGTCGAGTTGGCCCGCTCCCTCGAACTGCGACTGGTGACCACCGATATCCGGCTCCGTGGCATCGACGTCGTCGACGTCGTCGACGTCGGCTGAACCGCCCGCAGCCCTCACTCACGTCCCAATTACCCACCCGGGTAGAGTCTTCCCGATCGCACTCGCCGGGAGGAACCCATGAAGAACCTGAAGATCGGACTGCAGTTGGGCTACTGGGGCTCCGGTCCGCCTCCCAACGCGGTCGAGCAGGTGGCGGAGGCCGAGCGCCTCGGCTACGACTCGATCTGGACCGCCGAGGCCTACGGCTCCGACGCGCTCACCCCCTTGGCCTGGTGGGGCTCGCAGACCAAGCGGGTCCGACTGGGTACCGCTCTCTGCCAGCTCTCCGCCCGCACGCCGACCGCCATGGGCATGGCCGCGCTCACCATGGACCACCTATCCGGAGGGCGGTTCGTCCTCGGGCTCGGCGTCTCCGGCCCCCAGGTGGTCGAGGGCTGGTACGGGCAGAACTTCGAGAAGCCGCTGGCCCGCACCCGCGAGTACATCGATATCGTCCGCCAGGTCGTCGCCCGCGAGGACGTGGTGACCAGCGACGGACCCCACTACCCCCTCCCGTACCCGGGCGGAACCGGGCTCGGCAAGGCGCTGAAGCCCATCACCCACCCGCTCCGCAACGACATCCCCATCGTCATGGGGGCCGAAGGACCGAAGAACATCGCGCTGGCCGCCGAGATCGCCGACGGCTGGTTCCCCATCTTCTTCTCCCCCGGGGCGGTCGACGCCTACCAGCCCTACCTCGACGAGGGCTTCGCCCGCGAAGGCGCCCGCCACACGGCGGAGGACTTCGAGGTCTTCGCCTTCGCAGCAACGATCCTGGCCGACGACGTGGAGACCGCGGCCGACTTCATGCGCCCGATGCTCGCCCTCTACATCGGGGGCATGGGGGCCAAGTCCATGAACTTCCACTTCGACGTGTTCTCCCGCATGGGCTACGAGGCCGAGGCCACCAAGATCCAGGAGCTCTACCTCGAGGGCCGCAAGGACGAGGCCGCCGCCGCAGTGCCGACCAAGCTGGTGGAGGACACCGCGCTGATCGGCCCCAAGGAGAAGATCCGCGACGACATCGAGCGCTGGCGCGAGTCGATCGCCACCAGCCTGTTGGTGTCCGGCGACGTGGCAACCCTGCGGACCATCGCCGAACTGGCGCTCTGACCGGAGACCCTCCCGCTGCCGGACTGACCAGGATCGTGGCCCGGGCACGCTCGGTGCGGTGTCACTAGCCTGGAGGAGCCCGGCGCACGTCACGCGGCCACGTACGGGGTGGGGAACACGATGACACCGACGGTACCGAGGGGACTGCTGGGACGGTCGGCCGCCGGTGGCGCCGCGCTCGTCCTGCTCATCGTGCTGGGTGGCGCTTCCGGCACGAGCGGAGCGGTGGCCGCCGCCGCGCCCGACGTCACCCCGCACACCACGTCGTCACCCGGCTGGTGGGTGCCCCCGCTCAGCAACCAGCCGTGGCAGTGGGAGCTCTCCGATCCGCTCAACCTGAAGAACGCGCACGAGATGGGCACCGACGACAAGCTGCCCGACGGGAGTCCCGCACCGGATCCGGTGATCTACGACATCGACGCCATCATCAACCCGGCCTCGACGGTGACGGCGCTGCACGCCATGGGCAAGCACGTCGTCTGCTACATCGAGGTCGGAGCGGCCGGGAACTACTACACCGCGGCCGACGAGGGGATCCCGACCACCTACTACGACCAATTCGAGGCGGCCGGAGTTCTCGGGGCCAAGGTGAGCGGCTGGCCGGAGCGGTATCTGAACATCAACGCACCGGCGACCCTGGCCATCGTCGAGTCGATGATCGACCAGCAGTGCGCCTCCAAGGGATTCGACGCCGTCGAGACCGACATCGACGAGGAGTACGCCAGCCCCAACGGCTGGGGGCTCACCCAGGCCGACGAGGTCGCGTACATGACCTCCCTGGCCGACTACATGCACAGCCTCGGCCTCGGCTGGTGGATCAAGAACCCGGACGACACCGGAGACGACTACGCCACGATCATGGAACCGCTGGCCGACGCCGTGCTGACCGAGCAGTGCAACCAGTACAAGACGTGCGGGGCGCTGAGCGCGTACGTCGGCGAGAAGGCCGTGTTCAACGCCGAGTACCACCTCAAGCCGTCGAAGTTCTGTGCGAACGACGCCGCCCTCGGGTTCAACGGCGCCCAGTTCAACGTCGATCTGACCGGGGTACGCAAGCCCTGCGCGTAGCCTGTCTGGTCAAGGTGTCGGTACCCGCCTCCGACTGAGCGACCGGTACAGAGCGAGTGTGCTGGGGTGGACCGACTCGATCGGCTCGATCTCGTCCGCCACCACGCGGACAAGTTCGGCCATCACCGACTCGACCCCGCTCGGGTTCCCGGCAGCGTCAGCCGCACGCATCAGCATCCGGTACAACCGCTCGTCGTACGGGCTCACGGTCAGGCCTCGCCGAGCCGCCCACTCGGCGCCACGCGGGTCACCCGCTCGGAGGCAGGCCCCGGCGAATCGCCCGCTCAGGTCGACGACGGCCGACTCGATCGCCGGGGCCGTGCCGTCGAGGATCGCCCAATCCGTCGATCGCATTCCCTCGAACGGTCGGCCCCGGACCAGTTCCAGCGCCTCCTTCCACCGCGCCGTGTCCTCGGTGTCGGCGAGTTCGAGGAACCGGTCCCAGTCCGTCCCGACCGAGGGTGCGAGGGCGAGGCGGCCGTGGGACCTCGGGAGATGATCCTCGCCCGTGAACGACTTCCCGAGGGCACGACGGGCGACCGATGCGGTCGAATGGAGGCTGGACGGAGCCATCAACCGCTCCGGCCACAGGGCCGTCGCCCACACCTCGTTCGATGCGCCGTTCGGGTGCATCGCCAGATAGACGACGAGCTCCCGGGCCCATGCCCGGGTGAACTCGCGCGACGCTCCGCGAATCTCGACCGGCCCGAGGACCGCAACCTCCACCTCGGGAGCCCCAACCGTTCGAGTCGGGCTCGAGAGCAACACTGCCGGGGGACCCGCGGGACGCGATGGCCGACCGTCCGCCACGGCGCTGTCCGTCACGGTGCCGTCCGCCGAATCGCCCACCCGGGGTGGGTTCACCCTCGCCGACGAGGACGCGGGGGTGCCGGCGTAGGCGGAGACTTCGGCTGCGTCTCCGCGGCTTCTGACCGCAGTGACGCCCTCGCTGAGGCCGTCGGCGAGGCTGTCGACGAGCTCCTCGACGAGGTCGTCGGTGGCGCTGGTTCCGGACCCCCACGGTCCCGACCCAGGTGCCCCGCTACCCGATGCGTCGAGGAGGGAGTGCACCCGACCGACGTCGTCGGTCCCGATCTGCTGTGGCAAGAGCAACTCCCCGAAGAGCGCCAGTGACGGCGAGCGCAGGTCCGGTCCGGCCAGCACCGTGCGCACCGGACCGTACCGGTCGACGTCGACGCCGGTGGCGACCACCACCGCGCCCATCCCACACGTCGCGTCCCGGCACAGCTCGAGGAGCGTTGCGGCATCCGCAGGTGGTACCCGCGGACCGCAGACGACCACGACCGGATCCCATGCGACACCCGCGTCAGCGCACCTCGCCTCGGTGGCCGTGGTGAATCCATGCTCGTCGAGGAGCATCCGGTCCCGGAGCTGGCGCCACGAGAGATCGGCGATCAGTGGCCCGGCCTCACCGACGACCGTCACCCGATCGAACCGGTCGAACCCGGCGCCGAACCCTACAAGGACCAGGTCGAACTGGTTCGACCAGCGAGAGGTGGCTAGTTCCAGGGCCAGCGCCCGTGCGACTCCCTCGGCGCCTCGCGCTTCCCCACCGATCACCAACGACCCGAGACCCACGGTGTTGACCATGACGACGACGTCATCGTCGGTCCGCCCGATCGTGACCAGCGTGGGGAGAGGGAACCGACCTCGGGAATCCCGGCGGCGCCGGCCCGCCACCCGATCGAGCACCTCCCGATCGATGCAGAGCTCGGACGAGCGGTCTGCACGGATGAAGGGCGACGGCACTCCGTCCGGGGGAGCGTCCGCGAGCACCAGGCGTACGCTGTCCGTCGACACCTTCACCCCGATCACCTCCGGTGGAGGCGAGGCTCCGATGCCCGATTCATGGAGGAGGAGCACCGCGTCTTCGACCGTTTGCAGCACGACCGCCCCGTCGCCGACCCGCAGGCGCTGCTCGAACTGACGGAGCAGCGGTTCGGGGAGACGGATCCGGGCACCGGACTGGCGGTGACGCTGCTGGACCTTCCGGAGGCGGTCGACCAAATCGGTGACACCGGCACCCATGATGCCGGCACCGACCGGCACCACCGGCACCACTGGTCCGAGCGGTGAGACGGGACCATCCGGGACTGCCGGTCCGCCCGATCGCGTGGTGGAGCCTGGGGATACCTCCGCGGTCGCTCCACCCGTGATGTACGGTCCGCGATCTCCGGTCGTGCGCTCGGCCGACCGGAGATCAGCCGTGCCGCCGGGGCCGCGCCACCCGTGATCCGTCTCCGCCGGATGGGTCCGGTCCGGCGTCACGTGCCCGCCGGTCCCGCGTCCGACGTCGGTGGACGGAAGCACGAGGGACCAACCGGGACGGATCCAATGGTCGCCGGACAGTGCCTCTCCGTCCGCCTGCACCCGTCCGTAGTTGAGCTGGGCGATCTCCCGCCACCGCTGGGCGGATCCCAGCCGCCCTTCGGCGACGGACCACAACGTCTCCCGGGCGGCGACGGTGTGGAGGTCGCACCGTCCCGCGACCGCGACCGGTGTCTCCGCCTCGGCGACGTCGACTCCGACCCTCCGGGCACGACCGTCGACGGCCGTGCCCGGCGTCGGTTCGATCGTTCCCTGGTCCGTCCGGACGGGCTCGGCCGCCACCGGGACCACCGCCGGTGGAACCGGCTCGAGATCGACCACCTGGACGACCGGGACCGGATCGTGGACACCCCCACCTCGGATCCCGGCACGGCCGACGTGCATGGGGGCACGACCGGCGACGCCCACGGCGAGGGTCGTGCTCACCAGACACGCGGCCGCCCACTGCAGTGTCCTGCTCGCCGGCAACGGCGACGGTGCCCGACCGGAAGCCCAGGAACGGAGCTCCACCAGCACGCACGCAGCCGCCCACAGCCAGGCGGCCCAGGCGCCGAGCAGCGCGACCCGACCGAGCCAGTCCACCACCTGCCGCGGGTCGGCTCCTCGGCGGTGGACGACCGCCGCCCACAGCAGCTGTGGATCCAGGTGGGCGAAGGGCATTCCTCCCATCTCGGCGAGCCAGATCGGAACGCCGACGATCAGGACCGTGAGCGTGACGCCGGCGAACAGGCGTGACGCCAACGATCGACCCACGGCGTCGGAACGGGCGGCGGAGCGGCTCACGGTGCGCCCGACGTCACGCCGTCGAGATCCTCGGCCGAGGCGACAGCGGATACCTGAAGGGATCCGATACCCACGATACCCAGGACCACCGTCGGAACCGCATAGTGGATCCGTACCGTGACGACGCCACCCGACACGGTTGCCGTCGCCGGGTGACCGCCTGCCGCGGCGAACCGCTCGGCTGCCACGACCGCCGCTGTGGGGTCGATCTCGACCACACCGGCACGAAGCGCGTCGACACTGAGTGCGCCCGCCCCGGACCGGGCCGCCTGCTCGGCCTCGACCTCGGCCGCTTGATGTGCCGTCAGCGCTGTACCACCGTCCACCACGAGCCCGAGCAGGGCCATGAACGCCACCAGGAGCAACACCGCGAACGCGGTGAGGGCCCCACCGTCGCCACGTGATGGCACGGCGTCCGGACGGGGGGCAGCGGGGGGCCGTCCGCCGCAAGGACGGCAGGGTCCCCTCACGGGCCGTTCGAGTCCGCTCACCGACTCAACCGACCGAGCGGTACGGATCGATGGGAGCGGTCGCCGACGCCGTCACGGTGGTCGACCCGGGAAGCCCCGGGAAACCGATGTCCGAGAGGAGTACCACACAGGAGACCGTGGCGGTGACGTAGCCGCCCGGCTCGAAGTGGCTGGTGTCGACCGAGATCGTCGCGTGCGCACAGGTATGGGTGCGACCGATGAGGTTGATCACTGCGTTGATCGACCCCACCCATTGCGCCGTTCCCACCGTGGGCAGGACCGCCGCCATCTCGGCCCCCGCCCTCGACGCCTCGACGACCTGCTGACGTGCCTCGGACACCCGACCGAAGACGAGCGTGGCGAGGACGACGAGCAGCACGACCGGCGCCAACACGACGAGCTCGACCGACAGGCTCCCCCGGTCGTCGGATACGCCGGCCGAATTCATTCGTCGCTCCGGAATTCCTGGATGGGCCCGATTGCACTGGCGCTGACCGCGAAGGACAGTCCGGGCACGACCGACGTGGCCCGACCCGAGACCTGGAGCCACTCGGAATCCCCGGGAAGAACCGACACGGCCACCGATGGCGAGGTGACGTCGGAACCCGCGCCGTCGACCACCGCCTGGGCCGAGGCGATACCCGCGGACGGACCGCCGTCGATCGACCGGGCGCTCCGATCTCCTTCCGACGCCGCCAGTTGGACGACCTGTGCCGCATGCATCCACAGGGCGACCTGGACGGCGACGAGGAGGAGGAGCATCACCACGGGGACGACGATCACCGCCTCAACGATCGACGAGCCCTCGTCGGAGCCGAACCGGTGGCGCCCGACACCGCGGCGCACTCCCGGCGGAGGCGCGCCGAAGATCCGCCTCCGCCGGGATCGGCCGCCAAGAGTCAGTTGAGCGTGATCGAGTTGGCCTTCGTGGTGACCTTCTCCACGATGATCGCTCCCACCGCGATGGCCAGCGCCGCGAAGATCGCGGTGAGGATCACCATCTCCACCACGCTGCCCGACTCGTCCAACCCCCCGATCGCCTGGCATCGGGCACGGAAGTAGGTCCAGAGGACTGCGATCTCGATCGGCATGGGTGTGGCTCCTGTTCTGTTGGTTGTTCGGTTGCTGCTGATGGTTCGGGTGCACATGGCTCGGGCCGGTCGGTTCGCTGGGTCCGGGCACAGGATCGACGACGTTCGGGTGCACGGCGGTCAGAACCCACCGAGGATGCGGTGGACGGCGGGAAAGCCGATGAAGACCAGGAAGCCGATGAGCAGGAGCGCCCCGGGGAAGAAGAGACGTTCGGTCATCGCGTTCGCCGCCGATTCGGCCTCGGCCTGTTCGTGCCTGCGCAACGACGCCCCCCGGGCGACAAGCGACTGCCGAATACGTGCCCCTTCCGTTCCCGCCAGCTGGACGGTCGTCGACAGCTCGACGAGCTCGGTGACACCGAGCTCCGCTCCGACAGCGGCGAGCGCGGACCACGGCGCGATGCCGCTGTCCCGGGCGGTGAGCAGGGCCCGGCCCAGTCGTTGGGCAGCCCAGTCGGAGCTCACCTGCGAAGCGGCGAAGAGTGCCCCGTCGATCCCGACCCCGCCGGCGAGGCCCAGGACCACCAGGTCCACGAACGAACCGACGACCACCCTGAAGTGACGCCGACGATCGGAGGCCTTCTGGAGCAGTGAGGCGACGGAGACGAACACTCCCGTCGGCGCGGCGGCGATGGCCACCAGCACCGCCGTCCCCAGTGGAACCGGGAGCCCGGCGGCCTGGAGGACGAGCCAGCAGCAGATCGGACCGAGTCCGCAGAGCCCGACGGTCACGACGAGACGTGACGCGAACCGCGCGGGGTCGGTGTCGGTGATCGCCAGACCGGTCAGGACCGACTGCATCCGCGGGTGGGAAGCCCATCGTCCCCCGTCGACCCGGGTGACGATCGCCGTTCCGAGCCGCCCGGGCGTCCCCCGTCCCGGCGCCGACGATCCACGTGGATCGACGGGTCGCTGCCACGTCGCCATCACCGCGTCCAGTGGCACCCGAACCGGACGCAGCCCGATCATGACTCCGACGCCGCCGCAGGCGGCGAGCACCGCGAGCACCACGACCTCGGTCATCGCAGCACCACGTCCTCGGTCATCGCAGCACCACGTCCTGGCCGAGCAGCCGTACCGGCTTCGGTGGACGGGCCAGTGCGACCATGAGTGTCAGTCCGGCCGCGTACAGCCCGGCCACGATCGCCAACACGATCTGGCCGGCCGCCGAATCGAACGGTGACAGGTAGGCACGGTCGAACACCGCGAGGCCGACGGCGAACGCCACCGAGAACACCACCACCGTCCGGACACCACTGCGGATGGAGGCACGGCTGGTCTCGATCCGCAGACGGAGAGATACCTCCTCGCGGGTGGAGTCGGCCAGCGCGCCCAACAGGTCGCCGAGACGCTGTGCACGGGACGCGAAGGCCAGGAGCAACGAGCACACCACCCGGTCGGCACAGGGGTCCCCGACCTCGTCGGCGAACCGGAGGAGCGCCGACCGGGGGTGCACGCCAGCCTGGATCTGGGCGGCCAACCGCTCGGTCGCATCGCGGATCGGAGCCGGACTCAATTCCGCAGTGGCGACGATGGCCTGACCCAAGCCGGCCGACGCGGCCAACGTGCCCTGCAACATCTCCGTCCATGTGGCGACCGCCTCGATCTTGGCGATGGAGGTCGCTGTCGACGTCTGTCGCATCAGGCGGGGCACTCCGTAGGCGGCCAATCCGCCGATCGGCCCTGCCACCAGCCATCCGGTCGCCACGAAGCAGGCGATCCCCACGGCCACGGCGACCAGGATCCCGCCGATGTCGCCCGGGGCGGCCATCCGGCCGAGCCGCGACGGACCGCCGGCGTTGCCGGCCGCATCGGTTCCGGCGACCGGGCTGCGGACGACCAGCCCGAAGGTGAGGCCGGTCACTCCGAGCCCCATCGCCAGACCGAGCCCATAGACCGTCAGTTCTTCAGTCGTGATGGCCGTCATCGAATCGACCCGGACCAGGCGACTCGGGGCAATTCGAATCCGAACCGACCCAATTCATCGACCGTCTCGGCCCGCAGCGGAGACGCCGGCACCGATCGTCGGTCCGGGCCCGGACGGTAGATCTCGTTGGACACGACCTGGACACCCTCGGCGTCGACCACCTCGCGGACCGAGGAGACGAAGCGGGCTCGGGAGCCGCGCGCCGGAAAGTACTCGAGGGGATCCTCCCGCCCGTCGAACCTGTCGGGCCCGTCGGACCCGTCGGACCCGTCAATCTCGAACAGCGACCGGCGGCCAGTCCGGCGCGAGGCCGGGCCCGTCACGACGGCCGGGATGGCGGGGTGGTCGTGCATCTCCGAATCGAGGTGGACGACGAAGTGCAGTGCGCCGGAGATGAGGAGGTTCGTCGCTTCGAGTGGGAGGCGTTCCGGTGCCTGAACCGCATAGGAGGCGATCCGCCGGAACACGCCGGCCGAGGACTCGGCGTGGATCGTGCACATGGATCCAGACCGCCCCTGACTCATGGCATTCAGCATCGGGAGGACCTCGTCACCCAGCACCTCGCCCACGATGACCCGGTCGGCGTTCATCCTCAGTGAACGCCGTACGAGGTCGGCCACCGGGATCCGCCCTTCGCCCTCGATGTTCGCCGGTCTGGCCTCCAGGGCGACGATGTCCGGATGGCGCCCGGACCCGGTATCGAGGCCGAGCTCGAAGGCCTGTTCGATCGTGACGATGCGTTCGCGGGGGTCGATCTCGGCGGCCAGGGCCCGCAGCAGTGTCGTCTTGCCCGAGTTCATGGCTCCCGACACCACGATGTTCTTCCGCGCCCGCACGGCTGCGGACAGGAGTGAGCGCAGGTCGGAATCGAGGGCCCCCATCGAGCAGAGGTCGTCGAGCGACAGGTCGGCGAAGCGGTGACGCCGGATCGACACCGAAGGGCGGGCCGAGACCGCCATGAGCGCGGACAGCCGCGCGCCACCGGGCAGTTGGAGGTCGAGCTCGGGTCGTGCGGTGTCGAATCGCCGCTCGGAGAGGCCGAATCGACCCGCGGCGGAACGGATGAGTTCGACCAGCTCGTCGTCGGACTCGGCCACCGGGTCCATCAACCGCTTGGATCCGTCGGCGAACGTCGCCCAGACCCGGTCACAGCCGTTGATGTCGATGTTCTCGATGTCCGGGTCGTCGACGAGGACCTGCAACCGACCCAGGCCGAACAGGGCGTCGAGCACGGTCTGGGCCAGTCGCTGCTCCTCCTGGTGGGTCAGCTCGGCATGCGGACCGCCGTCTCCAGAATCGGACAGGGCATCGAGGTGGAGGAACGCCCGCTGACGGGCGAATTCCTTCCGGTCGTCCCCAGTCAATGACGACGCCTCGTGTCCGGCGAGGTCCTCGGCGACCCGCTGGCGAATCGTCGAGGCCAGCGGCGCAATCATGCGTCAGCCCTGTCCGTCGCCTCGGCGTACGCTTCCGCGACGACGGGCGCCAACTCGTCCGGGACCACCGGGTTCCCCGGACCGTACCGACCCTTGCGGCCGGTGCGGCCGTCCCTGTCCTTGCGGCCGGTGCGGCCGTCCCTGTCCTTGCGGCCGGTGCCGGCACCGCCCGGAGTCCGCCGGCTCAGCCGGAGGATGCGATCCAGCCGAGTACGACGGGGCACCGGTGAGATGGAGGCGGTTGCCCCAGGGGGCACGGCGTCGTGGTCAAGGGTCTGGCCCGCCTCCCATCCGTCCTCGATCCGTGCCGCCACGGCCACCGCCAACCGGCCGGCGGCGATCCACAGCAACGAGCGCTCCAGCCGGTGCCCCGCACCGGAGGCACCGCTCGCCACGTCGGCGGCCGCCGGGTCGAATGGGACCTCGCCCAGGGCGGTGATCCCCGTGAATTCGGACACCTCGCGGCATCCGTAACGGCCACCGCCGACAACCACGATCCCGAGCCGCCCGCTGCATCTGTGGAGCAGGCCATCGGCCCGCTCACGGACCTGCACCACCCCGGATGGGTCACCGCGAACGACGAGGACCGAGACATCGGACAGGTTCAGCCAGCTGTCGGAGACTTCGTCATCCTCGGCGCATCGTCCGAGGTCGACGAGGGTGAGACCGGATGGGCCGTCACCGACCCGGCCCGAGCGCAGGACCTGGCCCTCGGGGCTGCGGGCCGAGCGGCGATCGCCTCCTCGGGCACATACCAGGACCGGGAGACCTCCTGGGAGCCGCTGGAGGTGCGGGTCCACACGCGGCGCCTCGTCCGATCGACGGGTCGAGGAGCTGAGCGACGGCCATCCCGCCCGCGAGGACAGGGCGAACCTGGTCGCGAGGTCGCCACCGGCCGGGTCGGCCTCCACCACCACGGCCGGGCCCGGCCCGGGCCACGCGGCGGCCACCAGACAGGCCAGCGTCGTGACTCCCGGCGACCCCTTCAGCGACAACATCGAGACGACCGTCACGGGGCCGTCCCGACCGGTCCCGATCCGGCCACCGAATCGGTGTCCGGCACCGCAGCCGAACCCGTGGGTGAGCCCGCAGCCGAACCCGTGGGTGAGCCCGCAGCCGAACCCGTGGGCAACAGGACCAGGCTCACCTGGCCTGCCGTCGACGCCGTGGCCACCTCGGCGGCCACCGTCGACGCCACTTCGACGGAGACCAGGAGGGTGTACCCGCCACTGGAATTCGCGCTCGGCAGTCCCACCGAGAACACCGACGCTCGGGGAACGAGGATGCCGGTGCCCGGATCGGCTCCCGACCCGGAGGTCGCACCGACCGCACCGGAGACGTCCTCACCGACGGGCGACGACGCAGCCCCGTCCGTCGTCGGCGAAGCGAGCGCCGCCCCAGGGCTCGCCGTCTGGACGATCATGACCTGATCCCCGGGATCGAGGCCGGACGTCGGGTACGAGCCGTCCTTCAGGGCGACCCCGACGACGGCATCTCCCGGGTCGATCCCAGGGGCGCCTGTCAGGTCCGACAAGGTGAGCAGCGATCCGCCGGGCATGGCCGACGCCGCACGTTTGCCGGCGATGAGCGATGCCTCGGAGACCGGGATGAAGTCGACACCAGTCGAGACGGAGACGTCCGCCTCCCCCAGATCGGCACTGGTGATGGCCTGGCCCTGGGCCACCGCCCGGACCAGGACGACGGCAGGTGTCCTGCGGTCGGCCGACGAGTACAGCCCGGAGAAGCCGGCGATGCTCGCACAGATCAGCGCAACCGACGCGACCACCACCAGCGTCCTCCGGTCCCGTCTCCCCGTAGGTGGTCGGACGACGGGAGGCGGTCCGTCCTCCACCTGTCGGCGACCGGCGAGCGTGCCGGTGAGGGCGCTCATGTGCCGACCTCGATCGACGCCGATGCCGGGGCAGCCGCATCCGCCTGGCTGGCGTTCACGCTCTCGACCTGCGCCACCCGGAGCGGGACCGAGCTCGTCGTGTACAGCGTCGGGAGCACCCCTCCCCCCGGTACGCCCGTCGACTCCCACGTGACGGACCAAACCACGGTGGCGGTGACGGTGAAGGCCGCGTCATCGGGATCGCCGTCCGGCGACGGTTGGCCGGCGGATGTCTCCGCGTACACGTGCGAGCAGTCGGTGCTCTGCCACGCCTCAGGTTCGGACGGCTGGTAGGCGACTCCGGGACCGCCGCAGGTCACCTGTCCCCCGTCCCCGGTCGACCAGACGACCGCGACCGGCCGGGCCACCGCGGTAGCCGTCACCGTACCGGCACTGGCGGACACCGAATCGTCGTGCCAGAGCGCCGGATCGACCCACAACCACGTGGCGAGGTTCACCACGGACGTCCCCCACGGATCCAGATGGATGGACGGGGCCGGGAGCGTGATCGAATTCTCCGCCTGCACCGCCAGGGCGTACGGGTCCACCGGAGGGGTCGTGGTGGGCTGGGAGCTGGTGATCCACACGGTCTGGGTCACCTGGGTACCGGACTGCGTGTCGTCGCAGGTCACCGAGTACCAGGCCCCCGGTGTGGGACCTCCGGCGGGGAATCCACCCTCGTTGTTGAGTGCCAGGTACGTGTAGGTGCACGTCCACGGACTGGAACCGGACGACCCATCTCCGCCCGACGGAGCCCCGGAGGAGCCGCTCGAGCCGCCTGAACCGCTGCCCGCCGAGGCGCCGACCGACACCGACCCACCGCCGCTGCCCGCTCCGGACGAGTCGGCACCGGCCGGAGCGACCGGAGCCGGGCCCAGCCCCGTGCCGGACACCACGAATGCCGCGGCCGCGACGACCCGTAGCACCCACCGTCCGGGGCGAACTCCGCGGTAGCGCGGGCGACACGCCCTTCGACCGGCGATCCGATCCCGGTCCGCCGTGCCCGGCAGGGCAACGCGGAGCCAGGAAGCCTCCCATCGGCGATCAGACACCGGTCGCTGCCCATCGAGGTCGCTGCCCATGGGAGAGGCAGACTACGCACACCGGCCCGTGTCGGTTCCAGAAGATTGCAGTGGGTGTGCAACTACTTTGCGCGGCGGAGGGTCTCGGAGCGGTCGATCCGACGGGCCGGTCGCCGTGTCGTCTGCGGTCGAAGGACATGGCCCGACAGTGGCCCGCCCACGTTGCTGACCACCTTGCCGACCACCTTGCCGAAGTGGAATCCCCGCCTATCCGCGCCGTCGGGGACGACCGGTGGTTGTCGATTTTCCGTTGTGGTGCACCGGGAATCCGCATCGGCGGAGGAGGGCGGCGCGCGCGACGCGCCCGCGGGCCCGATCCACGACCGACAACTGACGCCACAGATCGACATCGACACGGCGATTCCATCGGGGCCGTCGGGCGACCGGCGGAACCTGACCGGATCGCCTCGGGTCGATGGCTCCGTTCGGTGGCCGGTCGACCACTGTCGGGGACGAACACCAATTTCGGGGATCGCCCGGAATCGCCGTACCGGAGCCGGTCGAACGTTGCCCGACCCGCTCGGATCGGCGGTCCGGGAAGTTCGGAACGCTCACCGCCCACCCGTGGTCGGGTCAGCAGGTGGTTGCGCTACTCCCCCGCCGCCGGCCTCACCACCGGCTCCGCCGCCGGCGCCGTCGCCGGCCCCGCCGGCTCCCCGAACACCTCGGCGTCGGCCTCCTCGGGGGAGATCCCGGCGACGATCTTGGCGCTCATCTTGACGGCCTTGACGGCGCTGGTGGCCCCGGTCTGGAGGATCACGGCGATGATCAGCAGTAGTACGGCCAGGTACCGGAACTCGTGGGAGCCGATCATGATGAGGGCCACCCGGCCCAGAACGTATGGGGGTGAGCAGATGATCGCCCCCACGGCCCCGCCCACTGCCGAGGCCGTCAGCTTGTCCCGCCTCGACTGGTTCGCCTTCAGGCCGAGCAGGCGTGACGGCAGGGCGACGTAGGCGAACATCAGGAACCCGGTCATGATGCCCATGCAGACGGCGAACCAGAGCTCCCCCCACCGATCCACGACGAACGCCGACACACCGAGCAGGACCCCGGCGCCGATCCCCCAGGCCAGGATCGTCCTCAGGTGCTCGTTCGCCTTGGCGAACGCCGGGCGGATCTCGGGTGTGCCCTTGGTGGAGATGGAGAAGGCGAACACCGCGTTGAGGTAGAAGCTGGCCGCGGTGATGGCGGCCACGCCGAGGACGATCGGTGTCACCACCAGCGGGCCCTTCACTACGTGGAACTCCCGTCCGTGCAGCACGTGGGCTTTCAGGTCGACCATGGCGACCCAGATCCACATGGCAGGCAGGATCTGGATGAGGGTGAGCCGCCAGTTGGTGAACAGGGTCTTGACACCCTGGAACAGCATGGCGAACCCACCGACCAACAGGGCGAGGGGCGCCAGCCACCTGCTCCGCCGGCTGAGGGCGAGCACGGCCGCCTCGACCGTGTCGTCGTCGCCGTGGCGGACCGCCTCGACCAGCCGCCCGAAGAGAACGCCGACCTGCTCGCGCCGTGACGTCCGCACGGGCGGATCCGATTCCGGGTCGCCGGACGTCCCCGGGTGGGGCCCGGCCCCCGGGTCGCCGGACGTCGTCCCCGGTCGCACCGGTGCCGCCCCGGGCTCAGCGGCCACGTCCGGTCCTGTCGTCCCGAGGGGCTGCCATCACCTCAGGCTACCCAACCCATGGGCCGTCGAAGCCGGGAAAGACACCCGGCGAACGGCACCACGGCCAGGGCTGGCACACTGTCATGCATGGCTGCCCAGTACATCTTCACCATGCGCGACCTGCGTCGCTTCTACCCACCGGACCGGGAGGTCCTCAAAGGCATCAACCTCTCCTTCTACCCCGGAGCCAAGATCGGCGTCATCGGCGGCAACGGCTCCGGCAAGTCGTCCCTGCTCCGGATCATGGCCGGCCAGGACGACGGGTTCACCGGCGAGGCCCGTCTGACCCCCGGCTTCACCGTCGGATTCCTGTCCCAGGAACCCGAGCTCGACCCGACCAAGGACGTCCTCGGCAACGTGTCCGACGGCGTCGGCGAGGCAAAGGACCTGGTCGACCGGTTCAACGCGGTGTGCGCCGCCATGGGAGAGCCCGACGCCGACTTCGACAAGTTGCTGGCCGAGCAGGCCGACCTCCAGGACAAGATCGATGCCTGCGGCGCCTGGGACCTGGAGCGGACGTTCGAGATCGCCATGGACGCGCTCCGTTGCCCTCCGGGCGACGCCGACGTTTCGACGCTCTCGGGCGGCGAGCGCCGCAGGGTCGCCCTCTGCCGCCTCCTGCTGTCCAAGCCGGACCTCCTGCTCCTCGACGAGCCGACCAACCACCTCGACGCCGAGTCGGTGGCGTGGCTCGAGCGCACCCTCCAGGACTACCCGGGAACCGTGGTCGCCGTCACCCACGACCGGTACTTCCTCGACAACGTGGCCGGCTGGATCCTCGAACTCGACCGCGGCAGCGGCATCCCCTGGGAGGGGAACTACTCCTCGTGGCTCGAGCAGAAGCAGGACCGGCTGGCCCGCGAGCAGCGGGCGGACACCTCTCGCCAGGAGGCCCTCCAGCGCGAGCTCGAGTGGATCCGCATGTCGCCCCGGGCCCGCCAGTCCAAAGGCAAGGCCCGCATCAACGCCTACAACGACCTGGTGGCCGAGGCCGAGGCCGCCGAGAAGCGCGCCGACCGGCTCGAGATCGCCATCCCGGCCGGTCCCCGGCTCGGCGACCGGGTCATCGACGCCGAGGGCCTGGTCAAGGGGTACGGCGAGCGGCTGCTCATCGACGAACTGTCCTTCCTGCTGCCTCCGGGCGGGATCGTGGGTGTCATCGGCCCGAACGGGGCCGGCAAGACCACCCTGTTCCGGATGATGGTGGGCGAGGAGCACCCCGACGCCGGGCAGCTGGATGTCGGCACCACGGTCGAACTTGCCTACGTCGACCAGTCTCGGGACCAGCTCGATCCGGAGGCGACCGTCTACGAGGAGATCACCGGCGGGGTCGACCACATGGTCGTCGGCGGTCGGGAGATCCACGGCCGGGCCTATGTCGCAAGCTTCGGCTTCACCGGCAGCGACCAGCAGAAGAAGGTCGGCCAGCTCTCGGGCGGCGAGCGCAACCGGGTGCAGCTGGCCAAGGTGCTGAAGTCCGGCGGCAACGTCCTGCTCCTCGACGAGCCCACCAACGATCTCGACGTCGACACGCTGCGCGCGCTCGAGGAGGCACTCCTCACGTTCCCCGGGTGCGCCGTCGTCATCAGCCACGACCGCTGGTTCCTCGACCGGATCTCCACCCACGTACTCGCCTTCGAAGGCGACTCCGAGGTGCGCTGGTTCGAGGGGAATTTCAGCGACTACGAGGCCGACCGCAAGAAGCGCCTCGGCGTCGACGCCGACCAGCCCCACCGCCTCCGGTACAAGCCGCTGGTGCGGGACTGACCGGCGGCCCCACCCGATGAGCCCGGAACACAGGACCGTGACGCGGACCTTCGCCAGCGACAACTGGGCCGGCGTCCATCCCCAGGTCCTCGATGCGATCGCCCGGGCCAACGACGGTGGGCACGCCCCCGCCTACGGTGCCGATCCCTGGACCGAGCAGGCGGAGCGCCTCTTCCGCGACCACTTCGGTCCGGAGGCCGAGATCTACTTCGCGTTCAACGGCACCGGGACCAACGTGGTCGGGCTGCAGTCGCTGCTACGGCCCCACGAAGCGGTGGTCTGCGCGGACAGCGCACACATCAACGTCGACGAGTGCGGTGCCCCCGAGCGGTTCCTGGGCAGCAAGCTCCTGGGCGTCCCCACCCCGGACGGAAAGCTGAACCCGGACCTGGTGGCGGCGGCCGTCACCGGCGTCGGCGACGAGCACCACGTCCAGGCCCGGGTGGTGTCGATCACCCAGAGCACCGAGGTCGGCACGGTGTACACGGTCGACGAGATCGCCGGGCTCGCCGAGTGGGCACACGCCCACTCCCTGTACCTCCACCTCGACGGCGCCCGCATCGCCAACGCCGCCGCCTCGCTGGACGTGGACCTCGGCGCCTTCGGGCGGGAGGCCGGCGTCGACGTGGTGTCGTTCGGAGGAACCAAGAACGGTGCGCTCGGGGCGGAGGCGGTCATCACCTTCCGGAACGAGTCCGAGACCGGGCTCCGCTTCATCAGGAAGCAGTCGATGCAGCTGTCCTCGAAGATGCGGTTCGTGGCCGCCCAATTCGTGGCCCTCCTGACCGACGGTCTGTGGCGGACCAGCGCCGAGCACGCCAACACCATGGCCCGGCGCCTGGGCGCCGGGGTCTCCGCGGTCCCCGGCGTCCGGCTGGCCTATCCCGTCCAGGCCAACGGCGTGTTCGCCGTCGTCCCACCCGCGGTGACCGCAGCACTGCAGACCGAATTCCCGTTCTACGTGTGGGACCCGGACGCGGACGTGGTGAGGTTGATGGCGTCGTTCGACACCACCGAGGACGATGTGGACCGGTTCGTCGGTCGGTTGGCCGAACTCATGGGCCGGCACGTCTGACGCCTCCGGCGAGGGAGCCGGGACGCTCCGCCGGAGCACTGCGGCCGGTCGACGGGTCGTGGTGGATCGCCCGGTCCGGCGTTGAACTCGGTCCGGCGGGTCAACTCGGGTTGGGGGCTCGGTCCGGGGGTGGCTGGGGCGGTCAGGTCCGCGGTCGGCCCGGTCCCGGGGGACCGGCGAAAGCCTGCGCGATCGACATCCAGTCCTCGGCGAGGGGACCGGTCACCACCAGGTCGGTGTCGGCGATGTTGCGGCGTTGGGTCACCGCCAGGCAGAAGTCGAGCGCCGTGCCGGTGACGGTGCCGATCGGTTCGCCGTCCTCGTCCTCCCCGATCTCCCAGACCCAGGCGTCGCCGTCCGGGCCGGTCACCGCCACGTGGATCCTGCCCGTCGGGACCGCCCGGTCCCGCACCGCGTAGGAGAACGGCCGAGCCCGCACGCCGAGGTGGGCGATGTGGAAGAGGCGGGCGGTCGCGACACGCTCCGCACCCAGGGCATCGCACACGTCCTGGCCGTGGGCCCACGTCTCCATCAGCCGGGCCGAGATGAACGACAGAGCCCCCATCGGCGGTCCGAACCAGGGCACCCTCGTCTTGGGATCGGCTACGGAGAAGGCCTCGACCATGGCCCGATGGGCGGTCCCCCACCACTCGAGGAGCTCGTCGCCCCCCATCGCCCGGCCCGGGACGAGGTGGACGTCCATGGGATCGCCCGCCGCGACCACCACCTCGTCGACGAGCTGGGCGAACGCCTCCGGATCGACCATGGCCAGCCGACCTGCCTCGTCGAAGAAGGCCAGGTGGCTGATCTGGTCCCGCACCGCCCAGCCCTCCGCCGGGGTGATGAGGTCCCACTCGGGTGCGTCATCCGCGAGGTCCTCGACGACGGCCCGGAGGTCGTCGTACTCGGCGTCGAGATCGGCCAGGAGTTCGGTGAGTGTGACCATGAGTGGAGGCTACGACACGCTGGACCGCCGGGCCGGAACTAGCAGTCCGCCTCGAGCCACGCCCGCCTGGCGTCGAGCACCTCGACCTCGGGGTGCGACCAGACGAACCGCTCGACGGAGTCGAGGACGGACTCGACCTGGCCCGGCGATCCTGAGACGGCGGCGAATCCCAGTTCGCAGCGCTGCCACCGGTCGTGGTGCCCCACCTCGGCCGCGGCCACCCCGAACCGGGACCTGCACGCCTCGACCAGATGCCGTACCGTCGTCCGCTTCTCCTTGAGCGAGTGGCTCTCGGGAATCCGCAGGTCGATGTCGAGGACGCAGGCGTGGATCATCCACCCAGGATGGCCCACGCACGCGACGGTCGTGGCACCCATGGCCGTCACCGTCGACGGGGGACACCAGTACAACGGAGATCGGGAGACGGGTGCGCCGCTGGCTCGTAGGACGGAGATCGCAGGTCCGGGGTCGGTGGTTGGAGTTCGGTGGTCGGTGGTCGGAGGTCGGTGGTCGGTGGTCGGAGGTCGGTGGTCGGTGGTCGGTGGTCGGTGGTCGGTGGTCGGTGGTCGGTGGTCGGAGTTCGGTGGTCGGTGGTCGGAGGTCGGTGGTCGGAGGTCGGACGCGACGGATCCCGTCACGCTCGGATGGAACGTGACGGGATCCGTCGAGGCCTGGGTGGGCCGCCCGGCCGGGCGGAGGGGGCAGGGGGGTGGTGCCGACCGGTGGCCCCGACCCAGGTGATCGCGCGGGACGGCTCGGTCAGGCGGCGGTGGACGTCCCCGATGCCGAACCGGAAGTCGACCCGGCCGTCGGCGCAGGCGGCCGCCCCGGCCATCCGGTCGGACCGGTGTCACCGCCCCTGGGCGTGGGGGGAGTGCCACCGCTGCCGGTGGGACCGTTCGGACCACCGACGGCGACCTTGGTGGCCGTCACCGTGTCGGAGGACTCGGTGCCGAAGACGGCCACGTGGGCACCCACGACCACGTCAGCGAAGCCTGGCGAGGACACCCCCTGGTCGAAGTATGTGGTGCCGGAGCCGACATCCACGGTGACCGTGCCGTTGCGGGTGGTGAGGGTGAACGTGTCGGTCCCGACCGATGCGACCGTGCCCATGGCCACGGGAGGGGTGCCGCCGGGACCGCCGCTCGGTGCGCCCGGGGTGGACGCCGTCGACGGGGCGGTCCCGGAAGTGGCCGCCCCGGCCACGGCTCCACCGCTCACGGCCAGGCCGAGCGCCATCGTCGCCGCTGTGGTCAGGCGCAGGGTACGCCGACGGCGCTGGCGGAGGTTCGGGAAGGGATTGGGGCGGACCGACGATGCCGGTGCGGCGGTCGGGCCCTGTGTCTCGTGACTGCTCATGTGGTGCTCCTCTGGTTGGTTGCTGGTTGTCCCGGATGTCCCGGATGTTCCGGTTGTCCCGGATGATCCGGTTGTCCGATGCCGCTGGCGGTGCACCTGCGGTTCGACATCGGTCAGCATCGACCTCGGATCTGTGTCCGACCTGGGAGCACGGGCAGTGGCTCCTTGGAACACCACCCTCCTGTCACACCCCGGTGGAAGGCTCGGACCATGACATCGACCATGGCTCCAGGTGCAGCGATGACCCGCATTGCCCGCAGCGCCGTGCTCACCGATGCGCCACCCGACCACCTGGGCTCCCCGTCGGACTCTGATCCACAATCGATCGGATCGGACGCTCCGGAGCCCTCCCCGAAG
The DNA here is from genome assembly GCA_049517675.1 of Acidimicrobiales bacterium. Taxonomy (GTDB): domain Bacteria; phylum Actinomycetota; class Acidimicrobiia; order Acidimicrobiales; family RAAP-2; genus Bog-756. The sequence continues at coordinate 8,126 of JBEKRV010000024.1, read as the reverse complement.
CGGGGTTCGGTGGAGGGGCTGGGGTCTCCGGTCGCGCGGGCCACCGAACTTCTCTCCGGCGTCCTGACCCGGCTCGACCCGGCCACGCTCACCGGATCGGACGCGGCGAGGCTCTACGAGATGTTCGCCGGTGTCGAGCGCCTCTCGATGGCCGGCAAGACGCTGCTCGCACCACGGATCGACGAATCGGGCGTTTGGCGAGACGGCGGCCACCGCACGTCGGCCGTCATGCTCGCCGAGCTCGAGGGCGTCCCTACCGGCCAGGCCCGGAACACCCTGGAGGTCGGTCAACGACTGCCCCAGCTTCCCGGGACCGAGGAGGCGCTCCGGAACGGTTCCCTTTCCGGCCCAAAGGTGGCCGAACTGTCGGGGGCTGCGGTGCTGGACCCGGGGAACGAGGCCGCGCTCCTCGCCGGAGCAGCCGATCAGCCGATCAGCCGCTCCAATTGGTCAAGGAGCGCTGCCAGCGTGCCCGGGCCACGGCCGAACGGCACGATCCGGTGGCCACGGTCCGTCGAATCCACGAGGCCCGACACTTCTCGTCGTGGACCGACTCGGAGGGGGCCTTCTGCTTCCAGGGGCGGGACACCGCCGACCGCGGAGCGTCGATCCTCGACCAGATGAACCACACCGTCAGCCGACTGCGCAAGGCGAGGAAGGCGCCCGGGGGGTCAGCGTCCGGCGAACGGGCAGCGGCCCCTCCCGTCGACTCCGAACGGGCACTCCGTGCCGACGCGTTCTTCCTGTTGATGACCGGCCGGGCTTCTACCGGACCATCGGACGCCGGTAGGGTCGTTCACGGTAGTGGTGGCCCCGGACACCACCCCGGGGATGCCGAATGCACGACAGGGGCTCCGGGTACGGGGACGGGGACGGGGGATGACGACCCGGGACCACCTACGGCCCAGATCACGCCCGAATTCGATTTCGGTATCGGCACCCCCCCACGCACCGCCGGCTCGCGGGTCGGGGCCGACCCACCAGGTACCGGTAGCACCGATCCCTCGACCAGTGGCTTCCCGACGGACAACGATGACGTGATCGACCGACCACCGACCTGTTCGGTCATGGTGCGTGTCGACCTGGATGCATTGCTCCGCGGACGCGTTCTTCCCGGCGAAGTCTGCGAGATCGACAACCAGGGTCCCGTTCCGGTCGCCATGGCCCGTGACATGGCCAACGATTCATTTCTCCGGTTCGTGTTCCACCGTGCGGGCGACATCCGATCCGTGTCGCACTTCGGGCGGACGATCAACCGACATCTGCGCACCGCACTTGCCCACCGCGACAGGTGCTGCGTCGTCCCCGGATGCGGCGTCCCCTTCGGCCTCGAGATCGATCACGTCGTCCCCTTCGCCGAGGGCGGCCCTACGGAGCTCGACAACCTTGCCCTGTTGTGCCACCACCACCACTACCTCAAGACCTACGAAGGATGGACCCTCGAGCGGACCGGCACCGAGGATGACGGGTCGCCGACGTGGGAGTTCCTAGCGATGCCCGCGTTCGGCAAGGAACCGGGACTCGGGATCGACTGATCCCACCGAGGCCGACGGCGGCGGCCTCCATGATGTCCCCGCCGATGGGTGACATCGGGGTGGCGGAGTCCAGGTCCCGGGAATGGGGTTACGTCGGGTGGCAGCGGGCTTCGCGCCGCGGCAACGGGGTGGCTTCGGGGAGGTGGCATTCGCGTCCCCACGAGTGGGTTTGCGTCGGGTGGCAGCGGGGTTACGTCGGGTGGCGAGGTTTGCGCCCTGGCAACGGGGTGGCGGCGGGGAATCGGAGTTCACCACATGGCAGCTGGATCGCCTCGGGATGACCGCCTGCGGCGACAGCCCGTTCAAACGCGGTTGCGATGGTGAGGCGCATCCCACCGTCCCGATCGAGTGAGCGGGCGTCGACCAGTGGGTGCTGAAGAAGAACGGAAGCAGGTCGCCGCGCGTCGGCCGCATCGCCGGGCCCTCGACTTCCCTGTCCTCCCACGATGCGGCGACGACACAAGCAGTGACGGCCCATCGACCAGCGCGTCGTCCCCGTCGATCATCTGCTCCGACTACACGTGCCGGGGCGGCTCCGGAGGTGCTTCGGGGTCTCGGTTCGGGAGGCGGTTCGGGAAACTGTCTCGGGCGTGACCCTGCTCGGGTCCACCCGTCATCGCCCCGTCGATTTCCGGCACACCAGGTAGAGCTCGGTGTTCACGAACCGTGGACCGCGACGGATCGGGCTCCCGTGGCTGTCCTCGACCCGGAACCCGTGCCGGCGGAGATCGGCGAGCGTGGTCCGGTAGTCGAACCCCGTGTGCGGGTAGATGAACGGCAGGCCGTCGATCTCGTGGACGGGACGGTCGACCCTGGGGCGGCCCTTGGCGGCGGGGAGGATGGTGTCCCAACGCGCGTCGTACTGTCCGCTCCTCCGGATCATCCGGAACACGCCCTTGCCCAGCGCCATGACATAGAGCTCGTTGGGTACTCCGAGGACCAGGAGGCCCTTGGGCGCGAGCAGGCGGGAGATCTCCCGGAGAGCTTCGTCGATCTGCGCCGCCGGCAGGTGCTCCACGACCTCGCAGCACGTGATCACGTCGAAGCTCCCGGTCCCGAGTGGTTCTGTCGACCCGACGAACTCGAGGGATCCGACGGCGTCCACACCTTCGGCGGTGTGGGCAACGTTGGTGGCGTCGGTGACGCCGGTGACGTGGGTGACGCCGGTGGCGTCGGTGACGCCGGTGGCGTCGGTGACGCCGGTGACGTGGGTGGCGTGCGTGGCGTTGGTGACGCCGGTGACGTGGGTGGCGTCGGTGCCGCCGGTGACGTGGGTGGCGTCGGTGCCGCCGGTGACGTGGGTGGCGTTGGTGACGCCGGTGACGTGGGTGGCGTCGGTGCCGCCGGTGACGTGGGTGGCGTCGGTGCCGTTGGTGCCGTTGGTGGCGTTGGTGACGCCGGTGACGTGGGTGGCGTCGGTGCCGTTGGTGACGTGGGTGCCGTCGGTGCCGTTGGTGACGTGGGTGGCATCGATCCGTCCGACGGCTGCAGCCTGCTCGAGCATGGTGGCGCTCGGGTCGAAGTTCACGACGGACGCCGCAGGGAACCGGGTGAGGAACCGCCGGCACAGGGCCCCGTCCCCGCCGCCGAAGTCGAGCATGCGGCCGTCGAAGTCGCTCCCGTGCTCGACCCCCAGGTGCCACAGCGCATCGTCCAACCTGCGATTCTGCAGCCAGCGCTTGACGACGTTGGGGTCGTCGGTGGTGATGTCCGCGTAGGACGGCATGGGTCCGGTCTCCAGTGCGCCGAGCGGCCCGGAGGGGACTGTCGGTCAGCGACGAGCCTAGTGAACCACCGACCGTGGATCGGGTCGTTCGGCCGGGGACCGGCCATGATCACGCAGGCCGCGGTGACTACGAGCAGCAGGTGGCAGTGGCTACCGGCCGATGCCGGCCCTGACCGTGGCCGCGACATCGGACCAACCGAATCCGACCGTCTCGGCGAGGATCCGGCGCGACGACGGTTCGACCAGGACGATGAAGGGATAGCCGGTGACCCGATAGTCGGCCCACGCCCGATCGCTCATCACCACCGGCAGATCCCGCAGCCCGGCGGTGAGCTCGCCCACCTCCCCCGCCGGCACGGCATCGGGGCCCTTGGTCACGACCACGGGCAGTACGTCGGCGAGCACAGGGTCCGTCCTGGCAGTCAGCCCGAACCAGAATTGGTCGCACCCGTCACACTGCGTAGCGAGGAAGACGAGGAGTACCGGTCGGTCGACTTCGCCGAGATGGACCGCCACCGGAAGACCGTCGGGATCACTGCCCTGCAGGTCGGACGCCGACCACGTGGCCACCTCGTCCGCGATCCCGGAGGGAATGGGCCGCAGACCGGACACGAACACCGGATCGGACAGGGGATGTGCACGCCCATCGGGCATGTCGGGGTCAGGATCGCGAGCGGAGCCAGCCGGCGGTTCGGCTGGTCGGCCGGTCACGGCGGGGTCCTATCCGTCCCGCGTGCGTCGACGATCGGCGTCAGGACGGGTCGGGCGACCCCGAGACGAGGATCTCGACCGCGTTCCCGTTGCCGCACCACCGGCACGACACCTCCTCCACCGATTCGTCGAGCACCTCGACGTCCTCGATGGTCAGTTCCCCGCCCACCGAGAAGTGGTGGAACGCGTTGGTACGCCTGGTGGTGACGACGTTGAAGCGCGTCAGGTTCCCGCACGCCGCGCAGCGATAGCGCACGACATCGGCGGCGACGGCGGTGGTGGCGTTCGAGTCGGAGGTCACGTGTACAACGGTAGCCGCGCCCACCGAGGCCCCGTCCACTCCATGACCGAACACCTGTTCGCTACAGTGTACGCATGGCCCTCGCCGTCCAGCGCTCCTTCGACGACCTCGGCACCCCACTCAGCCAGGTGACATTCGTGGTGCTGGACGTCGAGACCACCGGCGGCTCACCCGCCTCGGCATCGCTGACCGAAGTGGCGGCGGCGCGCTACCGGGGCGGCGAGCTACTGGGCACGTACCAGACCTTCGTCCGACCCGACGAGCGGATCCCACCGTTCATCACGGCGCTGACCGGGATCAGTGACGCCATGGTGGCCGATGCTCCCCGCTCCGGCGAGATGCTTCCCTCCTTCCTCGAGTTCCTGGGGGGATCGGTGGTGGTCGGCCACAACGTTCGCTTCGACCTGTCCTTCCTCAACCATGCGCTCGAGGCGACCGGACGCGAACGCCTGGCCAATGCCACGGTCGACACACTTGCCCTCGCCCGCCGCCTGGTCCGTGACATGGTCCCCAACTGCAAACTGGGAACCCTCGCCTCATCCCTCCATCTCCCCCATCAGCCCTCCCACCGGGCACTCACCGACGTGCTCGCCACCGGTGACCTGCTCCACGCGCTGCTCGAACGCGCCGGCTCCTTCGGCATCGTCGGACTCGAAGAGCTGCTCGACCTGCCCAGGCTGGTGGGACATCCGCAGGCGGCCAAGCTGCGCCTCACGGTCCGCCTCCCCCATCGACCCGGCGTGTACTGGTTCACCGATGCGGCCGGTCACGTCCTCTACGTGGGCAAGGCCACCGACCTCCACAGTCGGGTCCGTTCGTACTTCTCGGGCGACACGCGGAACAAGGTGGGGCGACTGCTCCGTCAGATGGACGCCATCCACCATCGGGTGTGTCCCGGCCCATTGACCGCTGCCGTACTCGAGGGCCGTCTGATCCGATCCTGGGCGCCTCCGTTCAACCAACAGGGGAAGGTCCGCCGCCGCGACCCGGGAACAGCTCCACGGGATCCCAATTCAATGCCCGCATCGATCGGGCTGGTAGGTGGGGCGGGTGCGGTGGGGGGTGCGGGCGGCGCTGTGTGCGCTGTGTGCGCTGTGTGCGCGGTGGGCGGTGCGGGCGGTGCGGGCGGTGCGGGCGGTGCGGGCGGCACTGTGGGCGCTGTGTGCGCGGTGGGCGGCGCTGGCGCGGCGGGCGCGGCGGGCGCGGCGGGCGGTGCGGGCGGTGCGGGCGGTGCGGGCGGTGCGGGCGTGGCGGGCGTGGCGGGCGTGGCGGGCGTGGCGGGCGGCACTGTGGGCGCTGTGTGCGCGGTGGGCGGCGCTGTGAGCGCGGATGTTGCGGGCGGTGCGGTGGATCCAGCCGGTGCCGCCGATCCGGTCACGACTCCGCCTCGATCCCGGCGCAGGGGTCGGAACAGACGAACCACATGGACGTCCGAGGACCTGGACCAGGATCCTTGTGCGCTCCTCAGGCCGTTCGCCGAACGGCTGTGCTTCCTCGCCCGGGCGCAGCGGTACGAAGACGCAGCCCGGGTCCGGGACGATGCCGAGCGCCTCCGGCACCTACTCGAACGGCACCGGAGCGTGGAGTCCCTGCGGGACGCAGGTCGTGTGGTCCTCCTCGTCGACGGGGAAGGTGTCGTCGAACTCGACCGAGGCGTCCTGATCGAGACAGCCTCGCTGTTCGACCCGACGGATGCAGCGAACGGAGGGCTGGGCCCGGCCTTCACTGTCACCGGCGACGGTCACGACAACGAACGGATCATCGTCGCCCAATGGCTCCGTGCCCACGCCGACGAGGTGCGTGTCCTGGAGGTGGCCGGTCCGGATGGCCTACGGATGTCGGCGGACCGCATCCCGACGCTGACCGAACTCTGCGAGAACCTCCGGGTCGCGGTCACCGTCGAGCCGGAGGTGCCCGGTGTTCCCGGCCTGTCGGGTGTGCCGGGAACACCGGGCATCCGCGGCCTCGACAGCGGGCCCGACCAGGACCACGTTGCGCGACGCAACGAATTTGCCTGACGATGCTCAGGCCGGACGGATCGGCCGGTCCCGCACGGGGAGGGTCCGCCGTGGACGGGACCGGCGGGTCCGGTTGATCCGGCGGGTCATGGTGGCCGGCCCGAGCGGCTGACGAGCCGTGGCGGGTCCGGCGGGTCCGGCGGGTCCGGCGGGTCACAGTGGCCGGCCCGCTTGGCCCGGTGCACCCGATGCGCCGCCGATCGATGGCGGGACCGGTCGGATCAGTTCCCGGCCGACCCCGCCGCGGTCGACGCCTCGGCCTCCGCAGACTCCCGGGTCACCCGCACGAACGCGTCGAGCACCTCTGCCGCCCGACCGGAGTCGATCAGCGAGGCCGCCTCCGACACGCCCTCGGCAAGATCGTCGACCTTGCCGATCACGGTCAGCGCGGCGGCGGCATTGAGGATGGCGATGTCCCGGTGGGGCGACCGGTCACCCGACACCACCCGTCGGATGGCCTCGGCGTTGACCGCGGCATCCCCACCGCGCAGCTCGTCGAGCGTTGCTCGGGTGATGCCGAAGTCGGACGGGTCGATCCGGTACACCGAGACCGTCACGTCGCCGTCGCCCGCAGCATCGGCGCCGTCCGGAGTACGGATCAGTTCATGGACGGTCGACGGTCCGGTGGTCGACAGTTCGTCGAGGCCGTCGTCGCCGTGGACGACCATGGCCCGGCGGGTACCGTTGGCGGCCAGCACCCCGAGCATCTTGTCGGCCATGGTCGGGTCGCTGACCCCCACCACCTGGAAGCGGGCCCGCCCGGGATTCGCCAGTGGCCCCAGGTAGTTGAACACGGTCGGGATCCCGAGCTCGCGCCGCACCGGTCCGGCGAATCGCATGGCCGGGTGGAACCGCGGGGCGAAGCAGAAACCGAGACCGACCTCCTCGACGCAGCGGGCGACGCCGGTCGGTCCGAGGTCGGCAACGGCCCCGAGCGCCTCCAGCACGTCGGCCGCCCCCACCGCCGATGACGACGCCCGGCCCCCGTGCTTGCACACCTTGGCCCCGGACGCCGCGACCACCAGCGACGCGATCGTCGACACGTTGATGCTGCGCAGGCGGTCGCCACCGGTCCCGCAGGTGTCGATGAGGTCCGTCCCGGCGGGGAGGTCGAGGGGTACGGCGTGAGCGACCATGGCACGGACGAAGCCGGTCATCTCGGCGACGGACTCGCCCTTGGCCCGCAGCGCCACCGCGAGCGCGGCGATCTGCGCAGGCGTGGCCTCACCGGACAGGACCTGCCCGAGAACCACCTCCGCCTCGTCGGCGGTGAGCGACCCACCACCGAGCAGCCGGGTCAGCACTCCGGGCCAGAGGCCCAGCACCTCGAAGGAGCCCGGGGAGCCGGAGGAGCCCGGGGAGCCGGAGGAGCCCGGGGAGCCGGAGGAGCCCGGGGAGCCGGAGGAGCCCGGGGAGCCGGAGGAGCCCGGGGAGCCGGAGGAGCCCGGGGAGCCGGAGGAGCCCGGAGCCGGCGGGGATCCCCCCGCTTCTGCGGTAGCCATGACCGCTCAGTCCCACCACAGGTCGTGGTTGAGCACGCCCCGACCGATGAGCCCGAGCTGCACCTGGGACGTCCCCTCGACGATGGTCAACTGACGGGCGTCCCGGTACCAGAGCTCGGTCGGGTGATCCTCCATGTACCCGGCCGCCCCGAGGAGTTGCACCGCGAGGCCCGAGGCCCGCACGGCCAGCTCGGTGGCGTGATACTTGGCCATCGACAGGTAGGGCACGTACTCCTTGGTGAACTTGCCCTGGTCGGCCAGCCACGCCGACCGGTAGGTGAGCAGACGGGCCGCCTCGATGTCGACGGCGACCTTGGCGATCTCCCACTGGAT
>JBEKRV010000023.1:0-49759 GCA_049517675.1 Acidimicrobiales bacterium | reverse complement strand
ACGGCATGATGGGAGGCAGCGCCGAACAGGCTCTCGACTGTGCTTGCGGTCTCTACCTCAACGACCCGTCCGTATGGTTCCCGGATACACCGACGAACTAACGCGCGACACCACTAGCGCCGGAGCCGACCGCCGTTAGCCGAGGGCCAGGGCGGCGGCCCGCACCCGGGTGTCGTCGAGATTGCCCTCGGCCGGCTCCTCCGCCTGGTCGCCGACCATGGGGTCGACCCACAGCCACCGGGTGAGCGCGGCGATCCTGCCGGCGGCGGGCGGCCACGCCGTCCCTTCGGTGGCACCGTCGAGCATGGTCTCGAGCGCAGATCCGATGCCGGCCGGATAGCGGACGATCAACGCGGCCCGCTGGTCCGCCGAGAACTCGCGTCCACGCCCGACCAGCCGGTGCACGGTGGCGGCCCCGACCGCCGAGCCGCGCACGACGGCCCACGGGACCGACACGAGCACGGCCACCGCCGATGGCGCGGTGTCGTTTCGCTTGATGTGGACCAACTCGTGGGCCAGGACACCCTCGAGCTCGACCAGCCCGAGGGAACGGTCCAGCCCGCTGGTGACGACGATCGTCGCCGACTTCGGGTCGTGCCCGACGGCGAGGGCGTTCGGTACGTCGCTCTGGACCACGGCGATGGCCGGGCGGTCGAGGCCCATGGTGGCGCACAGGCCGTCCACCAGGTTGTGGAGCCGGGGCCGGTCCTCCTCGTCGCTCGGGGTCGCCCCGAGGGCGGAGAGCACGGTGCGGGGAGCGGTGCCCCACAGCCAGGCGGCCACCAGGGCCGTCACGGCCACCAGGACGATCACGGCGACCACCGGTTGGCCCAGCGCGGCGAGCACGACACCGAGGACGACGCCGAGGATCCCGCCGGGCACCAGGCAGAGCAGGATGGCGCGCTTCCGGTTCGACGACGCCGCCGATTCCTCGGCGAGCTCGGCCGAACGGTCGACCCGTGCCGCCGACACCGCCGCGACGTTTGCGACCGGCTCGGTCCGTCCGCCGTCCCGACCCGGACCGCCGCCTCCCCGTTGACTCCCCTGTGCCGGACGCCCCCCACCCTGCCCGGAAGGGCGGCGCCCCGACGAGGACCCGGACCGAGCACCTCCACGGGTGCCGCCACCGGTACCTCCCCCACGTGACTGCCCCGACCGTCCGCCACCGGATCCACCCCGGGACCCTCCCGACGTCGCCGAGGCGGGCTGCTTCGTTCCACCCGACGTGTTCGTTCCACCCGACGTGCCGCCACCGCTGCTGCTGCCACCGCTGCCACGGCGACGCCGGTTGCGGGACCCGCCTCGTTGGCCGCCACCACCGCCGCCACCCTTGGACGCGCTTCCGCCCGTCCCCGTCGGGGCCCCAGTCGAGCCGGATGGTCCTGGTCGGTCGGAGGAGTCGGTCATCGTCCGAGCAGTGTACGGCCGCTCACGACCGGTCACCGACCAACACGGACCGGTAGATCTCCTCGTACCGTTCGGCCAGGGACGTCATCGACCACCGTTCCGCACGTTTGCCGGCGTCCTCGAGCCATCGGCTGCGCCCTCGGGACCCGTCGGCCTCCCGCCCGACCGAACCGCCGTCATCGGGCCGGGCCGGTGCGAGCGTGCCACGCAACACGCCTCCGAGCGCCGCGGCCAGGGCCCGTGGGTCGCCGGGGGGCACCAGCACGGCACAGCCGCCGGCCGCATCGCGGTAGCCCTCGATGTCACTCGCCACCACCACCGTGCGCGCCGCCATCGCCTCCAGCAGCACCATGCCGAACGACTCGCCCCCGAGCGCCGGGGCCGCCAGCACGTCGGCGGCGACCAGCCGGCGGATCTTCTCGTCCTCGTCCACCACGCCCAACCAGCGCACCGAGTCCGACTCGGGATGGCGGCGCCGGAGCACCTCGGTCTCGGGTCCGTCGCCGGCCACCCACAGCACCGGTCGAGCGACCCGGGATCCGGTGTCGGAGTCGGTGCCGGTATCGGCGGCGGCGTAGGTGCCATCCAGGAGCTGCCACGCTTCGAGCAGGACCGCCAGTCCCTTCCGCTCCTCGTGGCGCCCGAGGAACAGACCGCTCGGCCCCGTCGTGGGCCACGGCTCCACGCCGACGAAGTGGTCGGTCTCGATCCCGTTGAAGAGCACCTCGTACGTCCCGTCCAGCGCATGGGACGCGGTCGCCGCCGCGGCATTCGACACCGCGCAACGCGCGGCCAGACGACCGGCGAGCCGTCGGGCCACCGGTGACAGCAGGGCATAGAGGACACTCCCCCCACTCCGGTGGAACGTCGCGACGATCGGGGGAAGGTCCTTCGCGACCAGGAGCGCGTAGGTGAGCCCCGGGGCGAAGGGTTCGTGGATGTGGACGACGTCGGGTGCGAAGTCCCGTAGGTCGGCAAGACCCCGCCGCGCCGAAACCGGCGACACCGACACCGGGGCGACCGAGCCGTTCCCCCGGAGCGACGTCGAGTGCCCGGTGGCGACGAGGTCGACACCTTCCGGGGGAGCGACGGGACCGTCCACGGGAGCGAAGACGGCGACCTCGTGCCCATCCTTCGACAGGCTGCGGGCCAGGCCCAGCACCTGTCCCTGGACCCCTCCGGGACGGGACAGGCTGTAGGGGCAGACGAGCGCGACGCGCAGGTCCCGGGTACCGCCATCCCCTTCCGGCACGGCCGGGTCAGTCCGTCATCGGGCGACGCTGGCGGCGCCGGCTCCACTTGACCCCGTACATGGCGTCGTCGGCCAGGCTCAGCAGTCTCGACGGATCGGTGTCGGGATCGTCCACGAACACCCCGCCGACCGACGCCTCGGCCACCAGGGTCCGTCCGTCGATCCGGTACGGCCGGGCCAACGCGACCGAGATCCGCTCGGCGATCCGCAGCATCTCCTCCTCGCCGCTCTCGACCCCGCACACCACCACGAACTCGTCGCCGCCGAGGCGGGCGACCGTGTCCGCCGGGCGCACGATCGCCAACAGCCGCCTGGCCACCGCCACCAACAGGTCGTCACCGACGTCGTGGCCGAATTCGTCGTTGATGTCCTTGAAATTGTCCAGGTCGAGCAGGTACACCGCCACGCCCGGGTGCTCGGGCTGGGCCCGGGTGTCGTCGGGCGCCTGTGCCGGGCCCCGACGACGAGCCGCCTGCTCGGGCTCCGTTCGCAGCGCCTCGACGGCCTCGCGCATCCGGTCGGCCAGGAGGTTCCGGTTGGCCAACCCGGTCAACGGGTCATGGTGGGCCAGGTCGGCCAGGCGCTCCTCGTTGAGCTTCTGTTCGGTCACGTCGTGCATGGCCACGACCGCCCCGAGCTTCCAACCCTCCTCGTCGACCAGCGCCTGACCGTTGACACTGACCTTGCGCTGCTCGCCGTCGCTGGTGACGAGGATGATCTCGACGTTGCGGAGCCGCTCCCCCGACATGGCCAACAGGAGGGGGTTCTCCTCCGGCTCGATGGCGGTCCCGTCCGGTCGGAGGAGCATCCGGCTCGCCGGGAGCCGCCCGATCGGCTCGACCGAGTCGTCCAGTCCGTGGAGTCGCCGGGCCGCGGGATTGAAGATGGTCATCCGCCCCTGGGCGTCGCAGGCCACGATGCCCTCGTCGAGGGTGTCGAGCAGCACCCGCAGGAACTCCTCCTCCTGACGCAGTGCGTAGGCGGCCCTCCGCGAATCGGTGATGTCACTGAAGGAGCCGACGGCGCCGGAGATGCTCCCGTCGGCGGCGTGGACCGGCTGTGCGTTGATGCGCACCCACCCTGCGGGCGAGTCCACGGTCCGGTAGCCGATGACCGCCCCGTCGACCCGCCGCCCACGGCGCAGGCTCACCAGCACCGGGTGCTCCTCGGGTTCGACGGTCCCGCCGGCATCGTCGAACAGTTCGAGTCCGCGCTCACGGGATTCGACGATGAGGTCCTCGAGGTTCCTTCCGAGGATGCGGATCCGCGGCGCGCGGAACATGATCTCGAATGCCTCGTTCACCCGGACGATGGTGCCGACGGCGTCCACCATGACCAGGCCGTCGGCCAGCGACTCGAGCAGGGCGTCCTGACGCCGGTCGCCCTCGTAAGTCCGCAGCAGCGTCCGCTGGCTCTCGGTCACGTCGCGGACGGTCACGACCACCCCGCCCACCGGGTCGTCGAGGTGGTTGGCCGCCACGAGCTCCAGTTCGAGCTCGCGCCCGTCCGCCCGCACGGCGAGGAGCTCGAGCGAGACCGACAGGCGGCGCCGTGCGATCAGGTCGTCGAACGCGGACCGGACCAACGGTGCGCTTTCGTCGTCGAACAGCTGGAACGCGTCGCACCCGATCGCGGTGCGGACGTCGTGTCCGAGCAGCCGTTCGGCCGAGGCGCTGACGAAGACGAACCTGCCCTCGGCGGACACCACGGCGACCACGTCGGCCTCCAGGAGGACGACCGAGGACAGCTGGGCCTCCCCGGCGAAGGGCAGCCTCGTCTTGCCGGGGGCCCGGGGTCGTCGCGGGGAGTCGGTCCCGTAGCCGTTGTCATTCCCGTTGCCGTTCCGGCCGTTGCCGTTGCCGTCCCGGCCGTTGCCGCGGCCGGCGCGACCGTTCACGTCGAACTCCTCCATCTCCAGCTCGGGCACCGTCCGCGACTGGATCGCCCGTCCCTCCGGGGCCCGGTCGGCCGACGGTGTCCCGGTGTCGGGTCCGGGCCGATCACGCCTGCCCCGACGCGAGCGGTCCACCCAGCTCACGAGACCGCCCCTTCGAGTGGCCGGTCGGCCAGCCACAGCGGCTGGAACACGTGCCACTGCTCGGGCGCCCGGCGGATCAGACCCTCGAGACGGGTGGCGATCTCCTGGGTGAGCCGTGTCACGTCGTCCCGCAGCGAGTCGCCACGGGTGGTGTCCAGTGGGGGCTCCACCACGGCCCGGTGGTCCTCGCCCGGGCCGCTGTAGACCGCGCCCGTGCAGAGGGTGGCCCCCGTGCGCAGCGCCAGGGTCGCCGGTCCGGCGGGCATCGTGGTGCGCTCACCGAAGAAGTCCACCTCGATGCCGGTGCCCTCGATGTCGCGGTCGCACAGCAGGCCGACCAGTCCGCCGGAGCGGAGGGTCGACAGGAGGGTGCTCCCCGACCGCTGGTCGAGCGGCACGACGGTCAGCCCCATGGCGACACGCTGCTCGACGAAGTAGTCGAACAGCGCCGGGGGCTCGATGCGCTCGGCGACGGCGGTCATGGGCAGGTCCTGGGTGGCGAGGAACGCCCCCCCGTACTCCCAGCTGCCGATGTGGGGAAGCGCGAGGATGACCCCCTTGCCGGCATCCATCCCCCGACGGAGGTGGTCGAGGCCGGCGACGAACATGTGCTGGACGACCCGGTCCGGGGCGGTCGCGGGGAGGCGGGCCCCCTCCACCCAGTAGCGGGCGTACGCGCGGAACGATCGGCGTGCCCAACGGTCCAGGACCACCGCGTCGTCGCCGTCCGCGCCGAGCACCCGCCGGAGGTTGGTGGTGACCATGGCCCGCTGGTCGTGGCGGATCCGGAACAACAGGTCGCCGGCCACGTCCCCGAGGCCGAGCGCGACCGGCTCGGGGAGCGCGGCGATGCATCGGCCCAACGTCGCATAGGTCCGGTAGACCACCTGCCCCTTGTCCATCGGACCTCAGCCCTCGCCTGTACCGATACCGGTCCGACCCGTTCGTGGTTCAGCCATGGCGCCGACCGGCCCGTTGGCGGACACCGGTGCGGGCCTGGCGGGCCCTCCACGTCCGACCCGAGCGGCTCGAGAGCTCACCTTGGCGGCGGGCCCGCCAGCGCGACGCCGACGAGGTGCGGCCGGCGGACCGTGCCGCGCCACGGGTGGCGGCACGTGCTCCGGTCCGGGTCCGCCGGACACGACGCGATGCGGTGCTCGCCGGCGCTTCGGCCAGGCGCCACACCTTGGCGAACCGGCCCACCGCGGTCGCCGCCGTCAGGACCAGCATGACCCAGAGAACCGGCACGAGGAGGGCCGCCGACAGGAACCCGATGCCCAACAGGATCATCCGCTCGGCCCGTTCCATCAACCCGCCCTTGGCGGAGATGCCCAGGGACTCGGCCTTGGCCCGCTGGTAGGAGACCAACGACGTGACGCCGAGGATGGCGAACGGCAGGAGCACCAGATGACCGGGGTGGGTCGACACGAGGTACCACGCGATACCACCGAGGATGAGCGCGTCGGACACCCGGTCGGTCACCGAGTCGAAGAACGCACCCCGGACCGACGACGTGCCCGAGGCCTTGGCCACCGGGCCGTCGAGGAGGTCGTGGAGCCCGGTCAGGATGAGGAGGGCGATGGCCAGGTGCAGATGGCCGGTGGCCACCGCAACCGCTGTGGCGGCAGCCGAGATCAGCCCCGTGGCGGTCAGCACATCTGCGGAGATGCCGACCTGCTGCAGTGTGCGACCGACCGGCCCGGTCGCCCGGTCCACCGTGTCGCGCCAACGCCCGTCGAACATGCACGCTCCTCTTGATGGTCCCACCAAGACTATCACCTGCTAGCTACAGGCAGCGGGCCGACTCCGGTCCAGGAAACCCCAGGTCAGACGGGTCGTTGGCCGACCGATCGGTCGCCTAGAGGACGAGTGGGCGGATCGGGGCCGCGATCAGGCGGGGGTCCGACCTCCAGTCGACGCCCGGCACGTCGATGTAGAGCTCGAGCTCGTTGCCGTCCGGATCGAGCACGTACAGGCTGTGGGTGACCGTGTGGTCGCTCGCCCCGACCACCGTGACCTCCGCCTCGGCCAGCCGCTCGACGACCTCGCGCAGCTCGTCGTCCGAGTCACCCACCTTCAGCCCGAAGTGGTACATGCCGAGACGGCGGCCCCCCGGCACCGGTTCGGCGTCCTCACCGACCTCGATGAGGAGCAACTCGTGGTGGGTGCGCCCCGACGTGAACGCGGCAGCCGGCAGCCCCGGTGTCGCCGGGAACGCCCGCTCCCAGCCGAGCACGTCGCCGTAGAACGCGGCCGACCGCTCCAGATTCCGCACGTAGAGCACCAGGTGCCCGAGCTCCTTCACCTGCATGTCGCCCTCCTGTGTCCTCGCTGTGCCCTCGCGGCGGGCCGACCGTCGACCGGCATCCGCTATCGGTCTTCCGGCCACGCCGCCACCAGGCGCTCCCAACTCGAGGCGAGCGTCTCGGGGAGGACCCGGGTGTCGGCCACCGCGGTCATGAAGTTGGTGTCGCCCTTCCACCGGGGCACGGCGTGGAGATGGAGGTGGCGCGGGATCCCCGCTCCGGCGGCCTCACCGAGGTTGGCACCCAGGTTGATCCCCTCGGGCCCGTAGCCCCGCTCGAGGGCACCGACGCCGAGTCGGAGCGCCGTCCACAGCTCGGCGCCCTCCTCGTGGGACAGGTCGCCCAGGGTGCGGACGTGGCGGAGCGGGACGGCCATGAGATGCCCGCTCGCGTACGGGTAGGCGTTGAGGATCACGAGCACGGTGCGGCCCACCCACAGTACCCCGTTGTCGGGGGACGGGGGCCCGCTGGCCGCGATCCGGCAGAAGACGCAGCGCTCGGGATCGTCGGCAGCGGCCGCGGCGGTGTCGCCCGCGGCGGGTGCGGGCGCGGCTCCGTCTCCCGCGCCGGTCACGTACGCGGCGCGCCAGCCGGCCCACAGCCGTTCGAGGGTCACCGGGTCACGATCCGTCGCCCGGGCCGGACGCCTCGGGCGTGGTCCTCGTGTCGATCTCGCGGAGGATCGCCCCGGTGAACAGGTCGATCGGCACGCCGCGTTCTGGGCGCTCGCTCCCCCGCTGGTTGACCCCGACCGTGCCGGCCGCGACGTCGTCGTCGCCCACCACCAGGATGTACGGGATCTTGAGCAGCTTGGCCCGTCGGATGCGGGCGCCCAACGGCTCGTCGGCCGGGTCGACCTCCACCCGCACCCCCTCGGCACGCAGGCCGGCGGCCACCTGGTCGGCATAGCCCTGGTGGTCGTCGCGCACGCCGAGCACCCGCACCTGCTCGGGCGAGAGCCACGTCGGGAGCGCGCCGGCGTAGTGCTCGACCAGGATGGCGAAGAAGCGTTCGATCGATCCGAACAGTGCCCGGTGGAGCATGATCGGACGGTGGCGGCCGTTGTCGGCACCCACGTACTCCAGACCGAACCGCTCGGGATGGTTGAAGTCGCACTGGATGGTGCTGAGCTGCCACGTCCGGCCGATGGCGTCCCGTACGTCGATGTCGATCTTGGGTCCGTAGAAGGCGGCGTCCCCGTCCTTGACCTCGAAGGGGAGGCCGCTCGCCACGAGCGCCCGGCGCAGCGCCTCGGTCGCCTTGTCCCAGATCTCGTCGCTCCCCACGTACTTCTCCGGGTCCTTGGTGGAGAGGTTCGCGGTGAACTCGGTGAAGCCGAACGCGGTGAGCACGCTCATCACGAACTCGAGGAGCGACCCGATCTCGTCCGCCAGCTGCTCCTCGGTGCAGTAGATGTGGCTGTCGTCCTGGGTGAACCCCCGGATCCGCATCAACCCGTGGAGGGTGCCGGCGCGTTCGTAGCGGTAGACCGTCCCGAGCTCGAAGAGCCGGAGCGGCAGCTCACGGTAGCTTCGCTGGCGGCTGGCGAAGATGAGGCAGTGCATCGGGCAGTTCATGGGCTTCGGGTAGTACGTCCCGTTGTCCATCTCCATCGGGGGGTACATCCCGTCGCGGTAGAAGCCCAGGTGGCCCGAGGTCTCGAACACGTTGGCGTTGGCCAGGTGCGGCGTGAACACGAACTCGTAGCCGCCCGACGCGTGGCGCTCCCGGCTGTAGTCCTCCATGAGCTTGCGGACGATGCCGCCCTTCGGGTGCCAGACGGCCAGTCCACCTCCCAGCTCGTGCGGGAAGCTGAACAGGTCGAGCTCCACCCCGAGCTTGCGGTGGTCGCGCTTCTCGGCCTCCTCGAGGCGGTGGAGGTGGTCGGCCAGCGCCTCCTCGGACTCCCACGCCGTGCCGTAGATCCGCTGGAGCTGCTGGCGCTTCTCGTCGCCCCGCCAGTACGCGCCGGCCACCCGCATCAACGCGAAGTGCCCGAGCCTCGCCGTCGACGGCACGTGGGGCCCGCGGCACAGGTCGGTGAACGCCGGGGAGTTCCAGTAGGTCGAGACACCGTGCTCACCGGCACCCTCCGACGCGGCGTCGACCTCGTCCTGGCCGGCCCCGACCGCCTCGATGATCTCGCGCTTGAACGGCTGGTCGCCGAAGAGCTCGAGGCCCTCCTCGATGGAGTGCTCGTGGCGGACGAAGGGCTGGTCCTCGGCCATGATCGCCCGCATCTCGGCGGCGATCCGCTCCAGGTCCTCGTCGGTGAAGTGGGCCCCTCCGGGAAGCTCGAAGTCGTAGTAGAAGCCGTCCTCGATGACCGGACCGATGGCGAAGTGGGCGCCGGGCCACAGCCGCAGCACGGCCTGGGCCAGCACGTGGGCCGTCGAGTGCCGGAGGATCTCCCGGCCGAGCGGGGTCGTGGTGGTCACCACCGTCACCTCGGCACCGTCGGGAAGGGCGCTCGACAGGTCGACCGGCCGCCCGTCGAACGTGGCCGCCACCGCGGCCTTGGCCAGTCGGGGGCCGATCGACTGGGCGAACTGGAGGGCCGAAGTGCCGGGCTCGAACTCCTTGGTGCTTCCATCAGGGAGTCGGACGGTGACGCCTGCCATGGGTGGTGCCTTTCGTTGACGGGGCCGCCGGCGACGGTCCGCTTCGGGACGTCGTTCCGGTGCTCGGATGGAGGCCTGCACGGACGGGACCGGCCCGTACCCGGACCGGATCCCGGCCCTTCCGGCCAGGCCTACAGGGTAACGCCCAGCAGGGCGGCCCCCTGGACCACGGAACGCCCGAGCGATGCCTCGTCGTCCAGTGCGGCGAGGGCGCCCGGCGTGTCGAGGTCGGCGTCGAGCGCGGCCCGGACCCGCCACAGTCCGTCCTCGTCCGAGCCGAGGGCGTCCCCCGGCGCGCCCGGTCCCCGCGTCGACCGCCACGCATCCAGCCGGGCGGCGGCCCGGACCAGGTCGTCGTCGGACCACTCCCAGTCGGGCCGGTAGTGGTGGGACAACAGGGCCAGTCGGACGGCGGCGGGCTCCCACTCCTTCAGCAGGTCGCCCACGAAGACCAGGTTGCCGAGCGACTTCGACATCTTGGTCCCGTCCAGCCCGACCAGTCCGACGTGCAGCCAGTGCCGGACGAACGTGGTGCCGGTGGCCGCCTCGGACTGCGCCGTCTCGCACTCGTGATGGGGGAACACGAGATCGCGCCCGCCCCCGTGGACGTCGATGGTCTCCCCCAGCTCGCGGAGCGCGAGCGCCGAGCACTCGATGTGCCAGCCCGGGCGACCCGGTCCCCACCGCGACTCCCACGACGGCTCGTCCGGCAGCGAGGGCTGCCACAGGACGAAGTCGAGCGGATGCCGTTTGTTCGGGTCGCCCGGATTGCCACCGTGCTCGGCCGCCATGGCCAGCATGGTCTCCTGGTCGAAGTGGCCCACTTCGCCGAAGCGGGGGAAGGTGGTGACGTCGAAGTAGACCGCGCCGCCCGACTGGTAGGCGTTGCCCGAGTCGAGCACCGTGCCGACGAGGGTCAGGATCTCGGCGATGGCCGAGGTGGCCCGCGGCTCGGACCACGCCGGGATGAGGCCGAGCGCCTCCATGTCCCGATCGAAGCGGGCGATCTCCTCGGCGGCCAGGTCGAGGTAGTGCACACCGAGCTCCCGGGCTTTGCGCAGGATGTCGTCGTCGACGTCGGTGACGTTGCGGACACAGCGGGTCTCGTGGCCGAGGTCGCGCAGGCGGCGCTGGAGGATGTCGAAGGTCAGGTAGACCTGGGCGTGCCCGAGGTGCGCCGAGTCGTAGGGCGTGATCCCGCACGAGTACAGCGTGACCAGCTCGCGGGGCTCGAAGGGGACGATCCGCTGTCGGGCCGTGTCGTAGAGGTGGATCACGGTGAGACGACCCGGCCGCTCATGCCCCGGGGAAACCGGCCAGCTGCACCGCGGCGTGGACCTTGTGGCGGATGTTCACCGTGATGAGGACGGCGGTGAACGCCTCGATGGCGGCAGCCTGGGACAGGCTCCCTGCGTCGATCCCGCGGAGCCCCTCGATCCGGTCGACCAGCGCGACCGTGGCCTCGGATGCGTCGCGGTGGTCGGAGCACACCAGGACGTCCGCCACCAGCGGCACGTCCAGCTGCTCCATCTCCGAGGCGGGCAGGTGGTGGAACGAGGCCGACACCATCGAGCGCGGGAGCACCGCCTGGAGGCCGGCGGCCACCGAGCCCCGGGGCGGCATCAGGGCGAGGAACTCCCGACCCTCCTTGACCAACGCGTTGGCCATCGACACGACCACCTTGCCGGCGAGGGCGTCGGCCAGGGGCCTGACCGTGGCCACGGCCCCGTCCCACGGGGTCGCCACGACGACGAGCTCGGACGCCGCACAGTCTCCGTTCGACACACCGGTGACCGCCAGCGATCGCCCGGGCCACGCCTCGACCAGGCCGGCGGCCACTCCGGCGGCCCGATCGGCGTCCCGTGAGCCGATGACGACCTGGTCCCCGGCCGCCGCCAGGCGCACGGCCAGGCCGCGCCCGGCCGGCCCGGTTCCTCCCAGAATTCCGATTCGCATGGGCACCACCCTTGCACACCGACCCCTCCCTCCCACACTCCGGAGGGCCGGATGGAGGTCGTGTACCGGGTCCGGCAGTACCCTTTCGGCCCATGGGACTGCTCGACGACAAGCGCATCCTGGTGACCGGGGTGCTGACCGACGCCTCGCTCGCGTTCGCGGTGGCACGGGCCGCCCAACGCGAAGGGGCCGAGGTGGTGCTCAGCGGGGCCGGACGCGGCCTGTCCCTCACGCGCCGGACCTCTCGCAAGCTGCCGGTCGAGGCTGACGTGCTGGAGATCGACGTCACCGACCCCGCTCAGGTGGACGCCGCCGCCGTGCTGCTCGCCAGCCGGTGGGACCGGCTCGACGGACTGGTCCACGCCATCGGCTACGCGCCCGCCGAGTGCCTCGGGGGCGACATCTTCCAGGCCGACTGGGACCAGGTCCAGGTCGCCCTCCACGTGTCGGCGTACTCGCTCAAGGCACTGGTCGGGGCCTTCCGTCCGATGCTGGCCGCCGCCGGTGCCGACGGGCGACCCGGGGCATCGGTCGTGGGGCTCGACTTCGACGCCTCGGTGGCCTGGCCGGCCTACGACTGGATGGGCGTGTCGAAGGCCGCGCTCGAGTCGCTGGCGCGCTACCTGGCCCGTGACCTCGGCTCCGACCGTGTCCGGGTCAACCTGGTGGCGGCCGGACCGGTCAAGACGATGGCCGCGAAGTCGATCCCCGGGTTCGCCGCATTCGAGGACACATGGGCCGAGCGGGCCCCGCTCGGCTGGGACGTCCTCGACCCCGACGTCGTGGCGAAGGCGTGCCTCGCGCTCCTCTCCGACCTGCTCCCCATGACCACCGGCGAGATCCTCCACGTCGACGGCGGCGTCCACGCCATGGGCGCCTGATCCGCCGTACCGGACACCGCCGCACCGGACCCCGCACGAACCCACGTCCCCGAGGAGGAACCATGCCGACCCCCGACGAGCTCCGCGCCACCATCGCCACCTACGTGGCCACGATCAACGGTCGCGACCCGCAGGAGATCGCCGCCCTGTTCGCCGTCGATGCCGTCCAGGCCGACCCCGCCTCGCAGCCCCCGAACATCGGCCGTGACGCCATCGCCGCGTTCTTCGAGAACGGCATCACCGCCAGCCAGGACTGGACCTTCGAGGCGACGGGCGTCCACACGTGCGCCGCGACGGTCGCCTTCGACTTCCGGATCACCGTGGAGCTGGGCGAGGGATCGATGGTGATCTCCGGCATCGAGGTCTTCGAGGTCGGCGACGACGGGCTGCTGGTCTCGGCCCGCGCCTACTGGGACGATGCCGACGTCTCGTTCGCCTGAGCGGCCCCGGTGACCATGCGTAGCGACCGAACCGAGGAGTCCCCGTGACCGACGCCGCCATCCGGATCCAGAACCTGGTCCACCGCTATGCCGAACTCATCGATCTCGGCGACTTCGACGGCCTGGGCGAGCTGCTCGACCGGGCCGAGGTCGGTGCGGCGGACAGCCCCGGGTCCCTCACCGGCCACGACGCCGTGGTGGCCATGTTCACCTCGACCACCCGTCGCTATCCGGACGGGACGCCACGGACCAAGCACGTCACCACCAACCTCATCGTCGAGGCCGACGAGGAGGCCGGCACCGGCACCTGCCGTTCCTACTTCACGGTCCTCCAGCAGGTGGAGGGGCACCCACTGCAGCCGGTGATCGCCGGCCGGTACCACGACCGCTTCGTACGCGAGGACGGTACGTGGCGATTCGCCGAGCGCCGGTTCTCCATCGACCTGGTCGGCGACCTCAGCCGACACCTGCTGGCGCCGCTGCCCGACGCGTGACGCGCCGTCGGGCCCGGGCGGTCCCGGGGCCCGGCCGTCGGCCTTGACCCGCTCGACCGCGCCCCCCTACGTTCGGGCCCACGTCGCCGCGAGACGATCACGGGACGGACGACCAGGGGGAGAACCGATGGGACGACTGGACGGAACGGTCGCCGTGGTGACCGGGGGGGCATCCGGCATCGGGGCGGCCACCGCCGAGCGACTGGCGGCCGAAGGTGCCATCGTCGCCACCTTCGACATCACCGAGGGCGTGGACTACGTGCTCGACGTGCGCGACGAGGCGGCGGTCCGCGACGCGTTCGCCGACGTGGTGGCCACCCACGGCCGGCTCGACTCGGTGGTCCACTGTGCCGGGGTCGCCGGTGGCGGGCCGGTCCACCTGCTCGACGCCGACGAGTGGGACCGGGTGGTCGACGTCAACATGAAGGGGACCTTCCTGGTCGACAAGTACGCCTCGGTGCACATGCTCGCCCAGGGCAGCGGCTCGATCGTCAACATCGCCAGCATCGAGGGGATCGAGGGCACCGAGGGCGGCAGCGCCTACAACGCCTCCAAGGGTGGCGTGGTCATGCTCACCAAGAGCATGGCCATCGACTACGGACGCCGCGGCATCCGGGTCAACTGCATCTGCCCGGGTGGGATCGACACGCCGCTCCTGCGTGACGTCACCGACGCCGACGGTCTGGAGCTCTACCGGGAGAAGCTGCGGGACGAGCACCTCCTCGGCCGCTTCGGGCGTCCCGACGAGATCGCCGCGGCCGCCGCCTTCCTGGCGTCGCAGGACGCCTCGTTCATCACCGGCCATGCACTCGTTGTCGACGGCGGGTTCACCGCCGGGCTCCGGGTGGGCCTGCTCGAGCAGATCGGACTGATGTGACGGTCCGGACCCGGACCGGGGTCGACGCGGCACGGAGCCTGCGCGACCTGACGGCCGAGGAGGCGGATGCGTGCGAGCGCGAGCGCACCCTCACGCCGCGCACCGTCGACGCCCTGTGGGACAGCGGGCTCATGCAGCTGTTCAACCCGTCGGAGGCCGGCGGGTCCGAGCCGGCCTTCGCCGAGATGATCGAGACCTGGATCGAGCTGGCCTGGCAGGACGGCTCGCTCGGGTGGATCGGCATCGCAAACTTCCCCTCGGCGGCCGCCTGCGCGGCCTACCTCCCCTCCGACGGATTCGCCGAGGTCTTCACCGAACACGGCAACCGGGTGACCGTGGGCGGTCAGTTCTTCCCGAACGGGTCGGGCGAGACGGTCGACGGCGGCTACCGGGTGTCGGGGGCGTGGAATTTCGGCTCCGGCACCGGCCACGCCGAGTACGTGGCCGCCGGCTTCATCCCAACGACCGGCGGGGAGATGGTGGTCGGCGACGACGGGATCCCGCCGCTGCTCGTGGCCGTCATCCCGCACGAGCAGATCGTGTTCACCGACGGATGGCACGTGCAGGGCCTCAAGGGCACCGGCAGCTTCGACTACAACGTCACCGACCTCTTCGTCCCCGAGATCCGCACGTTCGAGCTGTTCACCCGTTCACCGCACCGAGGCGCGTCGGCCGCGTTCCGGATGGGCCTGATCCCGATCACCGCCGCAGGACACGCCTCGTGGGCGCTCGGGGTGGCGAAGAGCATGCTCGACGACGTGAGCGAGCTGGCCATGACCAAGGTCCGGATGGGCGACGAGGGGGCACTGGCCAACCGGGCGACGTTCCAGCGCGGGCTGGCCCACCACACCGCCATGTGGAAGGCGGCCCGGCTCCTGGTCCTCGACACCTTCGCCGTCGCCGAGCAGACCGTCGCCGACGGCGGTGAGCTGACCCCGACGATGCGAGCCGACCTGCGGGTGGCCGCCACCTTCGCCACCGAGTCCTGTCGCGAGGTCGTCCAGTGGGCCCACCTGGCCGCCGGCACCTCGGCCATCCGCGAGGGGTCACGGCTCGAGAGGGCCTTCCGCGACCTCTACACGGGCACGCAGCACGTCTTCATCGGCGAGAAGACCTACACCGACGCGTCGCGCATCTACCTCGGGCTCTCCGAGGACCAGTTCGGGTTCTGAGCGACGGTCCCGCGGATCAGAGCTGCAGGGACTTGACCTCGAGGAACTCCTCGAGACCGAAGGCGCCGAATTCGCGGCCGTTGCCCGACTGCTTGTAGCCACCGAAGGGCGCCATCGGGTTGAAGCCGCCGCCGTTGACCTCGACCTGGCCGGTGCGCAGCCTGCGGGCCACGGCCTTGGCGTGCTCGGCGTCGCCGGACCACACGCCACCGGCCAGTCCGTAGTCCGTGTCGTTGGCGATGTCGACCGCTTCGTCCTCGGTGTCGTAGGGGATGATCACGAGCACCGGCCCGAAGATCTCCTCGCGGGCGATGGTCATGTCCCGGGTCACGTCGGAGAAGACGGTCGGGGCCACGAAGTACCCGGTGTCGAGACCCTCGGGGGGCTCGGTCCCGCCGACCACCAGCCGGGCGCCCTCGCCGACCCCCTTGTCGATGTAGGAGCGCACCCGGTCGCGCTGGGTGGCCGACACCAGCGGCCCGATGCGGCTGGATGCGTCGAACGGGTCCCCCGGGGTGTACGACCCGGCGGCGGTGCGGGCCAGCTCCTCCACCTCGGCCAGCTTGTCGCGCGGCACCAGCATCCGGGTCAGCGCACTGCAGGTCTGGCCGGAGTTGAGGAAGCACTTGCCCACACCGTCGGGGACGGCCGTCCCCAGATCGGCGTCGGGCAGGATGACGTTCGCCGACTTGCCGCCGAGCTCGAGCGCCACCCGCTTCACGGTCCCGGCGGCCACCTCGCTGACCCGCTTGCCGGCCCTGGTCGACCCGGTGAAGGAGACCATGTCCACGTCGCGGTGGGCGGCGATCGCCTCACCGACGACCGGCCCGTAGCCCGTGACCAGGTTGAACACCCCGGCCGGAACGCCGACGGCGTCGAAGATGTCGGCCAGGACGAAGGCGTTGAGCGGGGCCACCTCGCTCGGCTTGACCACGACCGTGCAACCGGCGGCGAGTGCGGGGGCCACCTTGGCGGCGATCTGGTGCAGCGGGTAGTTCCACGGGGTGATGCAGCCGACCACGCCGATGGGCTCGCGCACGACGAGCGAGTTGCCCACCGTCTGCTCCCAGGTGAAGTCGGCGGCGACCTGGGCAGCCGTGGCGAACGAGTTGATCGGGAGACCGACCTGGACCAGTTGGGACAGCACGAGCGGCATGCCGACCTCGTGGGTGATGAGGTCGGCCAAGGTGTCGACCTGCGCGCCCAGCGACTCGGCCACCTTGGTCAACAGCGCGGTCCGCTCCTCCACGGGACGTGCCGACCAGGCCGGGAAGGCGGCCCGGGCTGCGGCGACCGCACGGTCGACGTCCTCGGTCGTCCCCTCGGGAATGGTCCCCATGACGTCCTCGGTGGTCGAGTCGATGACGTCGATGGTGCCCGAGCCGGTGGAAGGGACCCAGGCCCCGTCGATGTAGAGCGAGTCGCGGGTGGTCTCGTGCGTGGCCATGGTGCTCCCTTGGGGGTGTGGTTGACGGAGGACCCGACCACTGTACGCTCGCCGCCCTTCCGACGCCCCGGGGCGCGGGCTCGTCGCGGCGGCGCCGGCCCGGGCACGGGGGCGGGCGGAAGGGAGGCCGCGGGTCGTGGGCGGTCCGTCGTCCGGGGAGCGGCGCGACCGCGGGTCCCGGGGGAGCACAGATCGGTACCTTCTCTTCGCGAGGTACACGCACCGTGTGCACATGTCGGCGACCGTGGCACCCGTCGATCCGGGGACCGGACCGGTCGGCACGGATTGCATAACGGTTCCGATATATGTACATTCGCTGGGTCGATCGACTGACGGAGCGGGGGCTGTGGCCAGGACCCAGGGGGAACGAAAGGCGGAGACCCGGTCGAGGCTGCTCGCCGCGGCCGCCGAGTTGTTCGCCGCCCAGGGGATCGATGCCGTGTCCGTGGACGCAGTGGCCGAGGCGGCCGGGCGTACCTCGGGCGCCGTCTACGCCCATTTCGGTTCCAAACAGGGCCTCCTGCTCGCCCTCCTCGACGCCTGGAAGGACTCGGTGCTCACCGTCCTCCTCGCCGAGGTCGCCGTCACCGACTCCCCCGCCGGCCAGCTCGGCGCGGTGTGGGCCAACCTGTCCGACCCGTCGGACCGCGACTCGTCCGGCTGGCCGTTGCTCGAACACGAGCTGTGGCTCCGAGCGGCCCGCGACCCCGAGGTGGCCGACGTCATCCGGGTGCGTAACGCCGAGGCCCTCCGCTACAGCGCCCGCCGGATCGCCGGATGGACGGCCGCCGTAGGCGCACAGCCGGCCGCCGGGCCCGAGGAGTTGGCCGTCCTGGTCAAGGCGCTGCTCACCGGTCTGGCCATGCAGAAACGCCTCGATCCCGGCTCGGTCCCCGACGACCTGGCGCTCCGGGGTCTCGCCGCCCTGGTCGGCGTGCCCGCGGGCACGCCGGGTCGCGCCGCCGCATCGACCACCGATCACCGTGACAACGAACGACCACCCACTACACAGGAGACGACCCATGCACACTGAGATCTGCGACCGCCTCGGCATCGAGTTCCCCATCTTCGCCTTCACCCACTGCCGCGACGTGGTGGCCGCCGTCACCAACGCCGGTGGCATCGGCGTGCTCGGCGCCATCGGCTTCACTCCCGAACAACTCGAGGTGGAACTGACCTGGATCGACGAGCACGTCGGTGACAAGGGCTACGGCGTGGACATCGTGATCCCGGCCAAGTACGAGGGCATGGAGGAGATGGACCCCGACAAGCTCGAGGCCCAGATCCGCGCGCTGGTGCCGGCCGGGCACAAGGAGTTCGCCATGAAGATCCTGGCCGACCATGGCGTGCCGGAGATCCCCGAGGAGGAGCGGACCTCCAACGGCATGATCGGCTGGACGGCGGCCCACGCTGCCGGCCTCATCGAGGTGGCCCTGCGCCACCCGAACGTCAAGCTCATCGCCAACGCGCTCGGCACCCCTCCCCCCGACGTGGTGGAGAAGGTCCAGGGGGCCGGTCTGATGATCGGCGCACTGGCAGGGTCGGTCAAGCACGCCCTCAACCACAAGGCTGCCGGATTGGACTTCATCGTGTGCCAGGGGTCCGAGGGCGGCGGCCACACCGGCGACGTCGGGAGCATCGTGCTGTGGCCGGAGGTGGTCGACGCGGTGTCACCCATCCCCGTCCTGGCCGCCGGCGGTGTCGGTAGCGGTCGCCAGATGGCCGCCGCACTGGCGCTCGGTGCGCAAGGCGTCTGGTCGGGCACCCTGTGGCTCACCGTCGAGGAGGCCGACATCCCACCCAAGCAGATGGAGACGTACCTGGCCGCCACCAGCCGTGACACGGTGCGCTCCCGATCGTTCACCGGCAAGCCGTGTCGCATGCTGCGCAACGACTGGACCGACGCCTGGGAGGCCGAGGACACCCCGGACCCGCTCCCGATGCCGCTCCAGATGATGGTTGCCATCGAGGCGGTGTCACGGGGACACCGTTACCCCGAGCAGGCGCGCGACGTGAACTTCAACCCGTGCGGTCAGGTCATCGGCCGTGCGACCACGGTCCGCAAGGCCAAGGACGTCGTGTTCTCCATGGTCGAGGAGTTCATCGAGGCCTCCGAGCTCCTCCAGGCCGAGGTCACCGTCTGAGCGACCGGCGGGGCCGGCGCCGGGCCCCTCGATCGGGACGACCCTGGCTACACTCTCCCGATGGCTCCCGTCCTCAGCCTGAGCGAGCTGCGCACCGAATTCCACATGCGCGCCGGCTCCGTGGTGGCCGTCGACGGCGTCTCCTTCGACGTCGACCAGGGCGAATGCGTGGGCGTGGTCGGCGAGTCCGGCTGCGGCAAGAGCACGACCGGGCTGTCCATCATGCGCCTCTTGCCCAACAACGGGCACCTCACCGGCGGCCAGGTCACCCTCCTCGGTCGCGACCTGGCCGATCTGGACGAGAAGGAGATGCGCAAGGTCCGGGGTGACGAGGTCGCGCTCATCCCCCAGGATCCCATGACCTCGCTCAACCCGACCATGACCATCGGTCGCCAGATCGCCGAGGGGGTGCTCCTCCACCGGGACGTGGGCCGGACCGAGGCGCGGGCCCGCGCCCTCGAGGTGCTCCGTCAGGTGGAGATGCCCCAGCCCGAAGAGCGACTCGACCAGTACCCCCACGAGCTCTCCGGCGGCCTCCGCCAGCGGGTGATGATCGCCATGGCGCTGGCGTGCGAGCCGAAGCTGCTCATCGCCGACGAGCCCACGACAGCCCTCGACGTCACCATCCAGGCACAGATCCTCGACCTGATCGACGAGCTCCGCCAGCGGCTCTCGATGGCGGTGGTGCTGATCACTCATGACATGGGCGTCATCGCCGGGCGCACCGACAGGGTCATCGTGATGTACGCGGGGAAGGTCGCCGAGGAGGCTGAGACCGGCGAGCTCTTCGGACGGATCCGCCACCCCTACTCGCAGGCCCTCCTCGCCTCGGTACCGAAGATCGACCAGACCCGGGACGAGCGCCTGCTGTCGATCCCGGGCCTCCCCCCGGACCTCTCCAAGACCATCGTCGGGTGCCGGTTCGCCCCGCGGTGCCGGTTCGCCACCGAGGACTGTCGCGCCGAGGAGCCCGCCCTCACGACGGACACGACGACCGGGGGCCACCCCCACCGGTTCGCCTGCTTCCACCCGGTCGATCCCGACGCCGTGCCCACCGGCGAAGTCAGGACCGCAGCCGCCGCGGTCGCCGCTCCAGCCGCAGCCAACACCGTGCTCGTCGAGAACGGCCCTCCCGACCACATCCTCGAGGTCTCCCAGCTGGTCAAGGAGTTCCCGGTGATGGCCGGAGGCGTATTCCGCCGTCAGGTGGGCTCGGTCAAAGCGGTCTCCGACGTGAGCTTCGCCATACGGCGGGGGGAGACCTTCGGCCTTGTGGGCGAGTCGGGCTGCGGCAAGACCACCATCGGACGACTCCTGGTCGCCCTCGACCGGGCCAACTCCGGCTCGATCCGCTTCGAGAACGTGGACATCTCGCGGATGGGCAACCGATCGCTCCAGGGCAGACGGCGCGATCTGCAGCTGATGTTCCAGGACCCTTACGCCTCGCTCGACCCCCGCATGCGGGTGGGCACCATCATCCGCGAGCCGTTGAAGATCAACAAGGTCGGCGCGGGACCGGAGCAGGCCGAGAAGGTCCGCTCGCTGCTCGACGAAGTTGGCCTCAGCCGGTCCTCCGTCGACCGCTACCCGCACGAGTTCTCCGGCGGCCAGCGCCAACGGATCGGGCTGGCCCGAGCCCTCGCCCTCGATCCCAAGGTGATCGTCGCCGACGAGCCGGTCTCCGCCCTCGACGTGTCGATCCAGGCGCAGATCCTGAACCTCATGAAGGACCTGCAGGCGCGCCACGGCCTCACCTACTTGATGATCTCCCACGATCTCGCGGTGATCCGCTACATGGCCGACACCATCGGCGTCATGTACCTCGGCAAGCTCGTCGAGCTCGGACCGGCTCGCGCCGTCTACGAGCGCTCGGCCCACCACTACACGCTCGGCCTCCTCAACGCCGTGCCGGTGGCCAACGTCGACGCGGCCCGGGCCATGGCCGCCGGTCGGGTCCGGGTCCGAGGAGAGCTCCCCTCGGCCATGTCCCCCCCGTCCGGCTGCCGGTTCAACACGCGGTGCCCGGCCGTCCAGCAGGTGTGCCGCGAGCAGGAGCCCCCGATGCAGGCGTTCGGCACCGGTCACCTGGCGGCATGCCACTTTCCGTTGCAGACCCCGGTCGCACTCGCCGCCACCCGCGGAGCAGCCGGGGCCGGCTGAGTCCGGGACCGGCTGGTCAGCGGCGCTGCAGCCGGACCTCGAGCGAATCCCGCAGGGCGTCGCCCACATAGTTGAAGGCGATCACCACGAGGACGATGCACAGGCCGACCGGATAGATCTGCCACCAGTAGCCGTTGGCCGCCGCGTCCACGCCGTTCGAGAGCATGGTGCCCCAGTCGGTCTGGGGCGCGGGGACGCCGAGGCCCAGGAACCCGAGGGCCGCCAGCAGGAGGATCGAGTCGGCCACCTGGAAGGTGGCGAACACCACGATGGTGCCCACCGCGTTCGGGATGATGTGCCGGTTGATGATCCGGTTGCGGCTGCCGCCCATGACCCGGACCGCTTGGACGTACTCACGGGTGCGCAGGGACAGCGTCTCCCCGCGGATGAGTCGCGCCGGTACCAGCCAGCTCACGAAGGCGATCACCACGATGAGCAGTACCTCGGACTGGTGGTAGATGGTGACCAGCGCGATCAGCAGGAACAGCACGGGGATCGACAGGAGGACGTCCACGATCCGCATGAGGATGGCGTCGAACCACCCGCCGAAGAAGCCGGAGACGGCACCGTAGAGGGTCCCGAAGACCGTTGCCACGAACGCCGAGGCGAGTCCCACGATGAGCGAGGCCTGGCCGCCGAACATCAGCCGGCCCAGGATGTCGAAGCCGGACTCGTCGGTGCCGAGCGGATGGCCGTTGCCGGGCGGCGCATTCTGCGTCGAGGTCTGCAGAGCGGTCTGGGTGTCGGTCTGGTTGGTGACGTAGAGGTGGGGACCGACGAAGCAGAACAGGATCATGAGCACGATCACGGCCAGCCCGGCCACGGCGAGCTTGTTCTCGGCGAAGACCTGGGCCATCTGGCGCAGGTTGCCTCCCGCCGACGAGACCTCGCCCCCCTCGGGTGTCGGGCCCTCGACGTCGTCCATCTCCCCGACCCGCATCGTCTCCCCGCCGCCGATGGGGAGGGAGGTCTCGGACTCGTAGTCGTTGAAGACCGGGTCGAACCTGTCGTCGACTGGCTCGGACATGTCACTCACCTCCGAGTCGGATGCGCGGATCGGCCACCGCATAGAGGATGTCGGCCAGGAGCGAGCCGATGACCGTGGCGATCGTGATGACCAGGGTCGTCCCGAGCACCACCGGGATGTCGTCGTTGAACGCCGACTGCACGGTGAGGAGCCCCATGCCCGGGTAGTTGAACACGTTCTCGACGATGAGCGCACCGCTCACGATGGCCGGCAGGGACAGGCCGAGCAGGGTCAGGAGCGGGATCAGGGCGTTGCGCAGGGCGTGGCCGTACAGGACCCGGCGGTTGCTGGCCCCCTTGGCCCGGGCCGTCCGGATGTAGTCCTCGGCCAGGGCGTCCATCATGGACGACCGCATATACCGGCTGAACGAGGCGATGCTCGTCACGCAGAGCGTGACGATCGGGAGCACGAACGCCCGGGGGTCGGTGAACACCGCCCACGCCGAGGCGTCGGACGGCGGCGACACCGGGAACCACTTGAGGTCGAAGGAGAAGTAGATGATGAGAAGCGTCCCGACCAGGAAGGGGGGCATGGCGTAGAAGAAGAACGAGCTGCCGGTGATCGAATAGTCGACCACCGTGTTGCGGCGGACCACCTGGAGGATCCCGATCGGAACGGCGATGACCAGAGCCAGGACGACCGATGCGGTCACCAGTGTCAGGGTCTTCGGCAGGCGCTCCATGATCACCTGGGTCACGCCCTGGTTGTACTTGTAGGAGTACCCCAGGTCGAAGTGGGCGAAGATCCCTTCGATGTACTGCCAGAACTGGTCCCAGATCGGGAGGTCCAGGCCGTTGCGCCGGTTGAATGCGGCGATGGTCCGGTGGGTCGCCTTGACCCCGAGGACTGCCCTCGCCTCGCCACCCGGGATGAGCCTGGCCATCAGGAAGGTCAGGAGGATCACGCCGAGGATGACGATGAGCGCCTGACCCATCCGACGGACGATGTACCCGGTCATCGCCACTCGGTCATCGAGACCCGCCTCCGAGTGGGAGAGCCCCCGGTCCGGATGCTCTCCGGGACCGAGGGCTCTGCTCCATCGATGAACATGCCGTCCTCACGACGGGCGCCTTGCGTCCGTCGCTTCCCCATCAGCCGTTGAACCGCCAGTTCTCGGGGTTGATGGTCCAGGTCGGGCTCTGCGGCTTGACGCCGGACAGCCCGTTGGCGATCTCCGTCAGACTGCTCGCCGGGTTGGGCTGGAAGACGACCGGCAGCTGCTCAGCCAGGTAGTTCTCGTACTGGGTGAGCGGCACCTGGGTCACATTGGTTGCCTTGATGTTGGCGTCGTTCGTCGGGTCCGAGTAGCTGCCCGAGTTCGAGCCGGCGCCGGTCTGGAAGATCTCCTCACCCGTCGGGTAGTAGTCCGGCGAGAAGATCCAGCCGGCGCCCCAGTTGGCCAGCTGCCACGTGCAGGACGTCCCCGAACAGGGGATGGCATTGCCGATCACCGTGTTGAACGACGCCTGCGACAGGTTGATGTTGATCCCGGCCGTCGCCCAGGACGACTTCTCGGCCGTCATGATCTGGGTGTAGGCGTCCGTGCCGCTGGCGTACTGGAGGTTGAAGGCGAGCTGGGCCCCTGCCGGGATGCCGGCTCCGCACTGGTTCGCCCCGGTCCCCGGCGACGTGCAGGTGCTCGTGCCGTTGGGCACCACCTTCCAGCCGTGGCTCTTCAGGAGGGTGACCGCCTGGGTCGGGTTGTACGGGTACGGGTTGGACTTCACCTCGGCCGACACGAAGGAGTTGGCCGGCTCGCTCGGTACCGGGCCGTACGTCCCCACTGCGTAGCCCTTGTAGATCTTCTGGATGTACAGCGGCTGGTCGACAAGGTCCTGGATGGCCTGGCGGAAGTAGAGCTGGCTGAAGATCTTTCCGACCACTCCGTTGGCCCCTGCCGAGTTGAAGTTGTACGGGAAGTAGTCGATGCTCCACGTGTACAGCGGGCTGATCGAGTAGTTGCTGAGGCGCGGATTGTTCGGCCCCGCGGTCAGGGCGTCGGTCGTGGGCTGGGTGACGTCCGACCACGGCAGGTAGCCGACGTCGATGTTGCCGCCGACCAGTGCGTTGAACTCGGCCGAGTCCGAGGTGTACGGCAGCTCCTTGAAGGTCTTGATCGTCGGCTTGACCGGGCCCGAGTAGCTCGGGTTGGCCACCATCGTCACATCACCGCTGGCATCGAAGTGGGTGAGCTTGAACGGGCCGTCGACGACCTGCCACAGCGGATTGGTGGCGTAGGTGGACAGCGAGTTGTTGGCCGCCTTCGGGTTGCTCGGGTTGTACCCGGCCTGGTTGGACAGGTAGGTGTACACGTTGGCGCACGCAGCATCGGCGGTCCCGTAGGCGGCGGCCGCGCAGCCGCCCGAGTTCGGCGCGCCACCGGTCGTGGTGATGTCCCACGCGTTGGGCATCGGCGTGATCTGGGAAAGCTCGTTGTAGGTGAACCAGTAGGTGTTCACCGGTGCGGTCAGGTTCATGGTCAACGTGGTCGGGCTGTCGACCGTGATGCTCGAGATGTCGTCCGGCATCGTCCCCGGGGCGTAGCCGGCCCAGTTGGCCTTCTCCGAGTGGAGCATGTTCATCCAGAACATCACGTTCTCGGTGGTCAGGGTCTCCCCGTTCGACCACTTGTAGGGGTTCAGGTTGATCGTCACCGTCTGGTTGCCGTTGGAGTACGTCGGCGGGCTGGCCAACGACAGCGACGAGTTGAGATCGGGGGTGGAGCCCTGCCCGAACCAGTACAGCGGGCGGAACATGAGGTACTGGAACTGCTCGGAGTTCGCCACGCTGAAGAAGGTCAGGCTCATGAACGGGAAGATGTAGTTCGGAGGGGTCTGCGGCTGTTCCGCGTAGCTGGCGGTCGTCTGACCGGACGTCGGTGCGGCCGTGCCGCTCGATCCTGAGCTGCATCCTGCGGCCAGAGCACCGGTGGTCAGCACGGCGACCACCATTCCCATCCGGACGCCGTTCCTGAACTTGCCATCTGGCCTCATGCGTCACCCGATTCTGTTGGGCGGCTTCGTCTCCGGTGGATTCCCGACTGTTCACCAAAGGTTCAGCCACGCGTCACCTGATGGCAACGCACACTAAACCACTGAACAGGCCAACTCAACTTTATGCAGTGGTTTATGCAGTGGTTTATGCAAGG
Organism: Acidimicrobiales bacterium; assembly: GCA_049517675.1. Taxonomy (GTDB): domain Bacteria; phylum Actinomycetota; class Acidimicrobiia; order Acidimicrobiales; family RAAP-2; genus Bog-756. Next base: position 24,389 of record JBEKRV010000023.1, on the reverse strand, counting down.
GCGCTCCCCCCTCGGAACGAAGGACTGGGGGTCGGGCCTCCGGGGGCGATCCCGGACGGCGCGGTCACGACTCGGGGGTGCAGATGACACGGTTCCCTTTTGGCGACGTCGGCGCGAAGATGGCGGGACGGCCACCGTTCGGCGGTCGTCCCGGGAGCGGACCCGACGTACCGCTCCGGAAGGGGGAAACATGCTGGTCTCCACGATCCTCGAAGCGAAGGGCGTGCAGGTGGCCACGATCCCCCGCACGGCGACGGTGGGCGACGCGGTGGGCGAGCTGGTACGCCACCGGGTCGGCGCGCTGGTGGTGTCACCGGGCGACGGCACCATTGACGGGATCGTGTCCGAGCGCGATGTCGTGCATCGGCTGAGCCAGATCCGCGAAGGCCTGCTGTCCGAACCGGTGTCCTCGATCATGTCCACCGACGTGCGGGTGTGCTCGCCGGCGGACGGCGTCGACTCGGTCATGACCCTGATGACCGAGCAGCGGATCCGCCACGTCCCCGTGGTGAGCGACGGCCGGCTGTCCGGCATCATCAGCATCGGGGACGTCGTGAAGAGCCGCATCGGCGAGCTCGAGAAGGACCGCAACGAGCTGATGGAGTACATCACCGCCCGCTAGTCCGGGCGACCGTGCGGACGGCATCCCGAGGCGGAGGTCCCGTCAGCGACGACGACGCCGTCCAGCGTGGCGCTTGACGAACCGGAGCAGTGCGATGTGCTTCTGGGTATCGCGTTCCATGAGGTCGACCAACAGGTCCCACAACGTGGTGTCCTTGACCTCGCGCAATTGGCGCCGGAGCTTCTTCAGCTGCCGGGCGTCCTGGCGTTCCCGGTCCAACAGGTCCCGGACCAGGCCGGTCACGGCAGAACTGTCCGCCGCGTCGAAGTCGATCCGGGGGATGGCGGGACCGTCCTCACCGACGTCCCAGTTGGTCAACGAGTCGGCGAGGTCCTCGAACATTCGGTGGTGGCGGATCTCGTCGTCGATGAGCAGTTCGACGAGGTAGTTGAGGGCCTTCGAACGGGTACCGCGCGCCACCGCGGCGTACTCGTCGAGCAACCCCCGTTCGAGCCGCACGTGCTCGGTCAGGTGGACCCACAGGTCATGCTCCCAAGCAGATGCCCCGACCGGGGCCACCGGCGTGACGACCATCGTTTCCGCTTCGTTCGGCATTGCTTCCTCCTGTCCATCCTCGTGGGGCGCCGTCCCGAGCCGGAGGGACGCTCGTGCGGTCGCCGACCGTGCGGCCACCGGATCCCGCAGGCGGTTCATGATCGGCTCGCGGTGACGTCGGCGACCGCGCCGGCCAGCCGGCGGAACCGCCTGACCTTCGGGCACGAGGCCGACGGACCACCCGGCGCGGCGGCCGATGCACAGACCCGGCACTCCCACCCGCCTCCCGGCGGCCGCCACAGCACCGAGCCGCAGACCGGGCACGGGTCGCGCCCCTCGCTGCACTCGGTGCCCGCGTACCGGGCCGAGGAGAGCGGGCACCCGCGGCCGTGGCACACGGCCCAGTCCGGGTCGGGCACCAGGCCCTCCACCGGACAGATGTCCAGGCAGCGCCGGCAGTCGTTGCACAACAGCGGATCGACGACGTAGGTCACCGGGAACCCGGGACCCTGGGCGACCGCCCCCTGCGGACACGCCGACTCGCACGCGCCGCAGCCGAGGCACTCCTCGACGTCGATCTCGAGCGCCACCGGGCTATCCCTCCCCGACGCCGGCGGGCACCCCCGCCGTGGCCGCGGCGTCGAACACGGCCTGGATCGTGCCCATGAAGCGGTAGAACTTGTCGCTCCCCATGGCATCCTCGGCCCTGACCTCGAAGGGCACACCGGCGATCGACAGACCGTTGAGCGAATGGGCGCTGTCGGCGGCGCCGTTCGTCTCGATCCAGGCGATCATCTCCTCCCAGGCGACGAGCGGACCGGAGAGGACCACCTCGGGTCGGAACGTCGCCTCGTCGAGCGGTCCGACGGCCTCGATGTCGTACCCGTCGAGCACCAGGCCGAAGAAGGGTCGCGAACCGTCCGGGAGGACGATCTCGATGCCGAAGCGGAGCTCGGCGATCCCCAACCGGGCGATCGCCGAGTCGTCGGCCGTCGCCCGGGACACCAGTTCCTGGAACCACGGGCCCGACGGGAAGGGCGCGGAGATCGGCGGCATCAGACCGCCACCTCGGCCTTCGCCCCGGGGACGCCGTCGATCAGGACATCCGGTAGGTGCAGCCGCCCCTGGCGGCTGAGTCCGGCGTGGTCGCACCGTTTCAGGTAGTCACCGATGATCTGACGCCGCAGCACGTCACCGGCGGCGGTCCCCAACTCGCAGGCGGCCTCGACGCTCCCGGCGGCCAGGATGGCGGTCGGCTCGACGATCTCGGGGGTGGAGAAGATCATGGCGATGATCTCCTCGCCCTTGTCGAGGTAGGCGTGGAAGTCCTCGGCCACCGTCGGGTCCCGCTCCAGTCGGTACCGCAGGTGCATCGTCCCGTATGCGACGTGCCGGGCCTCGTCCTGCATGCAGAGTCGGAAGATCTGCTGCTCGACCGGCGACGGCGACAGCGCCGCGCCGGCCCGGAACAGCGACAGGACGATCCCCTCGCCCAACAGGTGCATCAGGGCGGAGCCCTCGTCGTAGCTCTCGGCATCGAGGATCAGCTGCAGGAACCGCTCGACCACGGCCGTGGCCCTCCCCAGCCCGCCGCCGTTGGCCAGCGCCCGCTTGCGGAAGACCTCGGTGTGCCGCGCCTCGTCCATGATCTGGGTGCAGAGGAACATCTTGGCCTCGACGAAGTCGTGGTTGATCCGCCACAGCCACTTCGCCGGGAAGTCGGCGGCGACCATCTCGACCTCGGACAGCACCGTGGCCAGCTGGCACATCGCGTGCTCGACGTCGGGGTCGAGCGGCTGCAGGTCGGCCCAGGGGATGTCCCTGGTGGCGCTCCACTGACGGCTCACCGCCTCCTCGTAGAGGTCGAGCACGTTGTCCGACCACACCTCTCGCTTGTCGTTGATCACGTAGCCCATGTCGGGGACACCCGGCTCGACCGCCGAACCACGGGGGGCCATGGTCCGCAGCGGAGCCGTGTCCGGCACGACCCCATAGGAGCCGATGGCGATGTCGCGCATGGTGAGCCCCGTCTTCGACGGGACCGCTCGCACCCCCCATTCGGAACCGGTGTCCTTCAGCCATCCGAGGTCGAACTCCCCACGAGCGGAACGCTCGAGATAGCTCAGGTCGAGTCCCAACGACATGCGTACCCCCTTCGATTGCCAGTGCAATGAGACACTTTGTGCCTACGTGTATCAGGATGCGGATATCGGCAACCCGGAAACAGGGCCGAAGGTCCCATCTCTCCACGGCCGACCCCCTCGGATGGATGGCCCCGGCGGTGCGGAATCGCACCGACGGACCGGGTCCCACGGTCGGGCGCGTCGGCACGGCCCCCATCGGTATGGTCAGATGTGGCCGTGGACGAGGTCGGACGCCGCCGGCGACGTACGGCGGCGCGCCTGGTGGCGGTGGCGACGTTCGGGCTCCTGGGCGCTGCCTGTGGCCAGTCGTCGACATCGGCACCCTCCACATCGGTCGCCCCGATCGGCCCCGGCCACATGCTCGCCCTCGCGGACCTGCCCGACGGCTGGGTCGTGGGCCACGCCATCGACGCGACGACCGTCCAGCCCTGCAGCGCACCACCCACCAGGTCCTCGATCGTCGGACCGTCGGGGACCGGCGTCCAGTTCAGCGCGGCCGGGGGGAGCACCGGGCTCGTCGAGTACGCGGTGAGGACCACAGCCCCCATCGATGCCTACACGTCCGCCATCCAGCGGCTCGAGGACCAACGCGCGTGCTCGATGTCGATCGACGGCCACACGGAGTCGGGCACCTTCGAGCAGGTCATCGCCCTCCCCCGCTACGGCGACGACAGCGTCGGCATGCTGGTCGGCAACGACGCCGACGGCACCACGTCCCAGACCGGCTACGCCATCGTGCGCCGGGGGACCGACGTCCTGGTCGTCGGCTACACCGGTCCCGTCGCACTCGACACCGCGACCCTCGAGCGGTACACCTCGCGGGCCCTCGAGAGGTTGGACCCGTAGTCCGGCAGCGAGTGCGTGGGGTCGACGGGACGGTCGGATGCACCTCGACCGTGTGCCGCGTTGCTTACAGTGTGCCGATCGACCGACCTACGACCTCCCGTCGCCGGGTGACCTGACGTGCGCCATCGTCCGGGCATCCACCTCGGCGCGTGCACGGTGCTGGCCGCGCTCCTGGCCGGTTGCGGCGGGTCATCGACCACTCCGACGACCGTGGCGCCGACCACCCGGCCGTCCCCGACCACCGTTCCCCGGCGTGGCACGCCCTTGCGGTTCGGTGCGCCGCACGCCCTCTCCCCCGGGACGGGCCTGGTGTCGGTGTCGTGCGGTTCGGCCACCTCCTGCATCGCCCTCGACGCCGTCGGCCGTGCGTACCGGTCCGACGGGACGACCTGGTCGGGACCGGTTCCGGCCACGGGCCAGGCGCTCGGACCGGGCTCCCTGTCGGTGTCGTGCTCGGGACCGTCCGCATGCATGGCGGTGACCACTGCGGCGAGCCAGGTGGTGGCGTGGAACGGTCAGGTCTGGTCCGTCCCGTCCACCCTCGACGGGGCCACCGGGTTGGAGGCCGTCGGGTGCGCTCCCACCGGGTACTGCGCGTCGGTGGACTCCGAGGGCAACGCCTTCGCCTTCGCCGGCCGTTCGTGGCAGGCCACGAGTGGGGACTGGGGATCCGTGTCGTCCATCTCCTGTGTCTCCGCATCCTTCTGCATGTCCGTGTCCGGCGGGATCTCCCAGTGGAACGGCGCCCAGTGGTCGATGCCCGATCCGTTCACCGGCACGTCCTCGTTCTCGGGTGTCTCCTGTGCGTCCGTCACCTTCTGCGCCGCCGTCGACCTTGGCGGCGAGGTCCTCCAGTGGAACGGCCAGTCGTGGTCGAGTGCGGTCCGCGTCGAGACGGGTCAGGTCTCCGCCACCTCCAGCGGCATCGCCCTCACCGGTGTCTCGTGCCCGACCGCCACGTTCTGCACCGCTGTCGACAACTCGGGCGGTGTGCTCGAGTGGAGCAACGGCACCTGGACCCGGTTCGACGTCGACGGGACCGAGCAGCTCGACGCCGTCTCGTGTCCGACCGCGTCCTACTGCGTCGCCGTGGACAGGGGCGGAAACGTCCTCGTGGGGACACCCTGACCGCAGGCGCCCCCGTCCGGTGACCACCCACGCCACCCGTGGGACCGGCACCCGCCCCGTCGTCGACCCGTAGGCTGCGGCCGTGCCCGCGCTCATGGTCCAGGGGGTGTCGAGCGACGCCGGCAAGAGCCTCCTCGTGACCGCACTCTGCCGTTGGTCGACCCGCCGGGGCATCCGCGTCGCACCGTTCAAGGCCCAGAACATGTCGAACAACGCCCGGGTCGTGGACGGTGGCGAGATCGGCTCCGCCCAGTGGCTCCAGGCCGTCGCCGCACGGGTGGTGCCCGACGTCCGCATGAATCCCGTCCTCCTCAAGCCGGAGAGCGACACGAGCAGCCAGGTGGTCGTGGACGGAGTCGTCGACCGTGCCCTGTCCGCCGCACCGTGGCGGGACCGCTCGGCCCGTCTGTGGCCGCACGTCGCCGAGGCGTACCGGTCACTGGCCGACGAGTACGACGCGGTGATCATCGAGGGGGCCGGCAGCCCGGCCGAGACCAACCTGTGGGCCGACGACATCGTCAACATGGCCGTGGCCGACCTCGCCGACGCACCGGTGGCGCTCGTGGCCGACATCGACCGTGGCGGCGCCTTCGCCCATCTCTTCGGCACCTGGGCCCTCCTGCCCCCGCCGTGGCGGCACCGGATCGAGGGATTCGTCCTGAACAAGTTCCGGGGCGACCCCGACCTGCTGGCTCCGGCGCCGGCGGATCTCGAGGCGGTCACCGGGGTACCGTTCATCGGGGTCCTCCCCTGGCTCGACCACGGGCTCCCCGACGAGGAGGGCCCGAGCCTCCGTGACCGCCCGGCGAGCGGCCCGCGGGTGGCGGTCGTCTGCGGGCCCTATGCCTCGAACCTCGACGAGTTCGCCCAGTTGCAGCAGGTGGCCCGCGTCGACTGGGTGCGCACGGCCGACCAGCTCGGCGCGGTCGACCTCATCGTCCTGCCCGGTTCCAAGAACGTGGCCGACGACCTGGCCTGGTTGGTCGGGACGGGCCTCGCCGGCACGGTGTGCGACGCCGCGGGCGAGGGAACCCCTGTGCTCGGGATCTGCGGTGGTCTGCAGATGCTCGGACACCGGGTCGAGGACCCTGACGGCGTCGAGGGTGAGGCGGACGGACTCGGCCTGCTCCCCATCGTGACCCGCTACGCCTCCGCGAAACGGACCGTCCACTCGTCCGTCGACGTCGGACCGCTCGCGCCCCCCTGGTCGTGGCTCACGGGGCGTCGGGTCTCGGGCTACGAGATCCGCCACGGCGTCACCCGAGAGTGCGGGGAACTGGAGGTCGCCCGGGATGGACGCTGCTTCGGCCGGAGCAACGTGTTCGGTCTGCACCTCCACGGCCTCTTCGAGGATCCGGCCGTGCTGTCGGCCTTCGCGGGCACGGCCGCGACCTCCCTCGACACGACACTCGATCAGCTGGCCGATGCCATGGAGAGGCACGTGGACACGGCGTGGTTGCTCCGACGGCTCGAGGGCGCGACCGGATCCGCGATCCATTGAGCGGACCGAGGGGCTGTCAGGTCTCGTTGGGGACCGGTGACGTCGGGTCGGCCCCCGCCGCACATGCCCGGGGATCCCACGGCTGGAGGCCCGACGTGGCCGACGACGGCGCCTCGATGGAACCCGCGGTCGAGGTCGGGGTGGTCGTGGCCGTCGTCGGGGAAGCCGACGTGGACGGGGACGACGCGGACGGCGGGGCTGTCGTCCCGGTCGACGCCGCGGCCGGCGCATCGACGACGAACTGCGAGCCGGTGACGACGGTGACCTGGGCTCCGTCGGCAACCTGGCTCGGGTCGTAGGCCATGATGACCGCTCCGGTCATCGAGCGGGCCACCGCCTCGGCAGCCGCCTCGGTCGTCGCCGACGTGGAGCCGTAGTAGACGTAGGTCTCCGACACGTCGCCGACCGACGTCGTGTCGCCGACGCCCACCGTGTGGAATCCCAGTGCGCCGAGGGAGGTCGCCGTGGCGCCGGCCTGATCGGCGGCGCCCGTACCGTTCATCACCGACACCGTGACCGACGACGGTGTCGGGAGCGGCTCACCGGTCATCGAATCGATGTCCGGGCCGATCCCGAGCACCTGGTCGATCACGCTCTGGTCCTGCGACTGGGCCGGGAATTCCACGTCCCCGTAGCTCTGACCCTGGTACATCAGGCTCCCGCCCGCCCCGTCCGGATCGTCCACCACGGACACCGGCAGCGTGAGCTGGGGCACCGAGTTGACGGCGACGGAGTGGAAGTCGAGCACCAGGTTGGCCATGTCGCTGACCGACCACGACTGGTCGAAGGTGAGGTCGCTCTTGACCGAGTCGATGAGGTTGACGTCGGTGATCGGGTTGGCCAGCCCCCGCTTGGACACCGCGGTGGCCAATACCCGCAGGAATTCGTGGTCACGCCGGATCCGGGCCAGGTCGCTCTGCGCCTCCTGGGGCCAGTACTCGGCGTAGTCGGTCGTCGAGCCGTCCCGGTACTGGAGGTGGCGTGCGCGCACCACCTCGAGCGCCTGGGTGCCGTCGAGGTGGACGCAGGTCGCCGCCTGGACGTTGAGTCCCGACTCGGCGTCGAAGACCGACTCCGGGAACGACATGTTGATGCCCCCGAGTGCGTCCACGATATTGGCGAATTGGTCGAAGTTGAGGGACACCGCGTGCTGGATGGGGATCCCGAAGTCCTCCTGGATCGCCGCGACGAGCTGGGTCATACCCTCGAAGAGCCCGGCGTCGATCTTGTTGGGGCCGGTGCTGCGTGCGTTGGGGATGAACACGTCGCGGGGAATCGACAACAACGCCAGCTGGTGGGTGGCCGGGTTGGCGTGCAGGATCATGATCACGTCGCTGTTGACGCCGTTGACGCCCTGCGAGCACAGTCCGTAGGCCGGGTTCTGCACCGAGAGCGCGCAGCGCGAGGTGGACCCCACCATGAGGATGTTCTCCGTGCCCGCCTCCACGCCGCTCGTCAACGTGCCGTTGAGCCCCCGCACGTCGACCCGGTTGAGGTCGTTCGTCAGGTAGTAGAGGTACCCCACACCGCCGCCGACGATGACCAGTAGGACCGACAGCCCGATGACGGTGGCCCGGAGCACCCGCTGGCGGCCGGTGCGGGGTTGGCGCGAGCCACGGCCCCTGGACTTGTCCTGTCGGCTGATCTCCTCGCCCAGAGCCGCCAGACCCTCCTGGTTGGCCACCTCGCGGGTGCCGGCACCGGCGGTCGAACGGGGGCGGGACGAGGAATTCACCCTGTGACGGGCCCCGGACCCCTCGCTCCGACCGGCCCCACCACCCCGTCCGCGGGGTGCGCCATCCGGCCCGTCCATGAGGTCGCCGAGCGCACGCAGCCGGTCTTCGCTCGAGCTCGAGTGCCGATGGCTCCGGCGAGGAGTATCAGGGCCGCGCCCGTCGTGGCCGCGTCCGGTCATGATCCTGCAGACTACCCAAGGAGACACCGGAGTTGGCGTCACTCCGCGGGGAGGCACACCTTCCCGTCATCCCCCGGAGGCTGCCCGGCGGATGACGGTCCGACGCGGTCGGCCCTGGTCGGGCCCGGTCCCGGTCCTCCGTGATGACAGCAACTGACATTGTCTGTATAGTGATGGCAGCAACTGACATGAGCTGCCCCCCACCGCGGAGGACGGCCACACAACGGGAGGTCCCTCATGCGTGTCTTCGTCACCGGTGCGTCCGGCTGGATCGGCTCCGCCGTCGTTCCCGAGCTGATCGGAGCCGGCCATCAGGTCGTCGGACTGGCCCGATCGGATGCCTCCGCCGCTGCCCTCGCCGCGGCCGGGGTCGAGGTCCAGCTCGGCACACTCGACGACCTCGACACCCTCGCCAGGGCGGCCGGGGCGGCGGACGGTGTGATCCATCTCGCGTTCAAGCACGAGCTGGCGTTCACCGGGGACTTCCAAGGTGCCGCCGATGCCGACCGCCGTGCGGTCGAGGTCTTCGGCGACGCGCTCGCCGGCTCGGACCGGCCGTTCGTCCTCGCCTCGGGGCTGCTCGGGCTCGCCCCGGGTCGCGTGGCCACCGAGCGCGACGGTCACGGCGAGGACACGGCGTCGGCCTCGGTGGGAAGCGGCCCACGGATGCGACACGCGACCGCCGAACTGGCGCTCGGCTTCGCCTCCCGCAACGTGCGCTCGTCCATCGTGCGCCTGCCTCCGACGAACCATGGCGACGGGGACAGCGGCTTCATCGCCGCCCTGGTCGGGATGGCACGCGACAAGGGCGTCTCCGGCTACATCGGCGACGGTTCCAACCGGTGGCCGGCAGTGCACCGCCTCGACTCGGCTCACCTGTTCCGTCTGGCGGTCGAGATCGCCCCTCCCGGGTCGACACTGCATCCGGTGGCGGACGAGGGCGTGCCTCTCCGCGACATCGCCGGGGTGATCGGACGGCATCTCGGGCTCCCGGTGGCCACCGTGTCCCCCGAGGACGCGGCCGAGCACTTCACGTGGATGGCCAACTTCGTGGGGATGGACAGCCCCGCCTCGAGCGAGCTGACCCGCGAGCTGCTCGGCTGGCAGCCGACGCAGCCCGGGCTCATCGACGACCTCGACCAGGGCCACTACTTCTCGGCCTGACCAGGAGTCCTCGAGCGAGGACGACCGTCAGTCCCCTTCGTTGGCGACGGACGCGTTGAGATGCAGCCCGGCCACACCCCCGAGATCGGCCGCGTCCCCGTAGTTGAGGTTCTGGCCGTCGGACTCGGCCAACCAGTAGCCGTCCCCGGTCTGGGTGGGGGCGATGCCGACCACCGCTCCGGCGAGCGCCGTGCCCACCGCCGAGCCTTCGAAGGGTGCGTCACCGAAGGCGAAGACCCCGCCGTCGGCGCCGACCAGCCAGTAGCCACCGCCGTCACCCGTCGCCACGATTCCCGTGATCGGGGCATGGAGGGACTGTCCGCTCTCGTCCCCGTGGGCGACGGCGCCACCGAAGGCCGACACCGTCCCGTCGGCGCTCACCAACCAGTAGCCGTTGCCGCTCGGCGTCGGGGCGATGCCCACGACGTCGTGGACCGACGTTCCCTCGGCGGGCAGCGATCCGTGGTAGCCGGCGTCGCCGAAGGCGAACACCCCGCCGTCCGCACCGACCATCCAGTAGCCGCCGCCGTCAGGTGTCGAGGTGATGTCCACGACGTCGTGGACCTGGCTGCCCAGACCGGGCAGTGACCCGTGGAACACCGCGTCCCCGAATGCGAACACGCCGCCGTCCGAACCGGCGAGCCAGTAGCCCTGATCGTCGGCGGTCGCGGTGATCCCCACGATGTCGTTCGCCTGGACGTTCAGTCCGGGGAGCGACCCCTCGTAGGGATCGTTGCCGAAGTCGAAGACGCCGCCGTCGGCCCCCACGTCGCGGAAGCCCTGCCGACGCTGGTCGGTCGGCGGGGGCGGCTGGGCCGCCGCCACGGTCATCGAGATGGTCACCAGGCCGGTGATGTCGCTGTCGCCGTCGAGCGCGCCGAGCGTGAAGGTGTACGGGCCGGTGGTCGTCGGGGTACCCGACAGCGACTCGGACGATCCGGACCCGCTGAGGAGGAGTCCCGGGGGAAGCATCCCCGAGGTCACCGACCAGCTGAGACTGGGGCTGCCGTTCGGGTCGGAGGTGGCCAGCGGTGCGCTGTAGGGGGTGTCCACGGTCGCCGTCAGCGGGCACGTCGTGTAGTCGGCCGTGAACTCGGCACCGCTCGTCCCCGCGATCGACACGGGGTCGGTGGCCGACGGCGAGACGTAGTCGGATCCACCGCCGCCTCCGCCACCGTTCCCACCGCTCTGACTGGAGCCGGAGCTGGCACCGCCCGAGTAGATGTACGACGACCCGCCGCCGCCCCCGCCGGTCCATCCGCCGCCTCCGCCGCCTCCGCCGCCGATATTGGCGAGGCTCCCATTGGCCTGCACGCCACCCGGGCCCCCGTCGCCGCCACCGGCCCAGGTGCTTCCGCCGGCCCCGACCACGTCGCCCGTGCCCCCGCTCCCCGGAGTCGAGGAGCTACCACCGGTGCCCCCGGTCACCCCGACGTCCGGCGATCCCGGGGCACCGGTCCCACCGGTGGTACCACCTGCCCCACCGGTTCCACCTTCGGCGCTGAGCGAGGCGGAGATCACCGCGTTGCCCGATCCGCCTCCACCACCACCGGCGCCGACCAGTGCCGGCGTGTCGGCGCCCGTCGGTGACGCCGTGTTCAAGAAGAGGAACGACGCCGCCCCGCCACCTGCCCCGTTCTGCGCGAACTCGGGATTTGTACGACCCTGGTGCCACCCTCCGCCGTCGCCGCCCGCTCCCTCGCCGCCGGGTGCGTCGCTCGACCCGCCGGGGTTGGTGGACGTGGCCCCGCTGTTGGTGCCACCGCCCTCCTCCCCGGGGCCGCCCAGGTCCACGGTGTAGGACTCGCCGGGTGTCACCGTGACGGTGCCGACCGCCTGCCCACCGAGTCCGCCCACCACCTGGCTGGAGTCCCCGAAATTGACGCCGCCCCCGCCGTAGGCTCCCGTCACCGCGAACCTCGCCGAGCAGATGTTCGGTGGCACCGCCTCGACGAGCTGGTCCGCCGATCCGGCTCCCCAGGTCCAACCGGTGGTCAGCGTGTTGGACGGCTCCACCGCTCCGGCCGGTCCGCTCCCGCCCCCGGCGACGAACGCCGCACCCACGAGGATGCCGACGCCGAACAACGGGAGCACGACCTTCCTCGGTCGCGGACGGCTGACGTTTGATCCAGGCGACACGACCACGGAATCCTCCCCACGTGAGGGCCGCCGGGTGCGGCTCCGGACATGCTCCCAGCAACCTCTGGTCGCGTCAATCGCTCCGGGGCGGCCCGACGGCGGGCTCGACCGGATCCGGTCACCGGGTCTTCGCCGAGGCACAGGCCCCTCTGTCAGCGACCGGCGAGTGCGTGGAAGGCGACCGCCGCAGCGGTGGCCACGTTCAGCGAGTCGACGCCGTCGGCCATGGGGATGGAGACGACCACGTCCGATGCCGCCAGGGCTGCCGGCGTCAGACCCGGCCCCTCCGCGCCGAGGAGCACCGCCACCCCGGCGGGATGCTCGGACAAGGACATCGAGGCCTTCAGCTCGACGAGGCCGACGCCAGGAACCCCGCAGTCGGAGGCTGGACGCGGGGCCAACGCGGCGACCAGGAATCCGGCCGACCGAACCTGGTGGAGCCCGTCCGGCCATGGCACCGACCGGGCGGTGGGCACGTGGAGGACGTGTCCGACCGACACCCGGATCGACCGGCGGTAGAGCGGGTCGGCGCACGTCGGGTCGAGGAGGACGCCGGCCACACCGAAGGCGGCGGCGTTGCGGTACAGGGCCCCGATGTTCTCGTGGTCGTTGAGGCCCTCCAGGACGGCGACGACCTGAGGCGTTCCGGTCGTGCCGGCCGTCCGGGCGATGTCGGTCAGGAGCCGATCCGCTCGGGGAGGCGATGGACGGTCGGCGACGGCGACCACACCCCGGTGCAGGGCGAAGCCGACCGTGTCGGCCACCGCGGCGCGACTCCCCACGAACACCGGCACACCCCGGGCCCGGGTGGCCGAAACGAGGTCGCCGGCCGCGGACACCTGGTGGTCGTCGACGAGCAGCGAGCGCATCGAGTACGCCGAGGCGAGGAGGCGTTCGACGGCAAGCCGCCCTTCGACGACGAAGACCGACCGGTCGGCCTCCAGTCGGGCCCGATCGGCCGGGTCGGTGAGGTTTCGATAGAGGTCGAGTCGCGGGTCGTCGGGGTCCTCCACCCGGACCAGAGGGCCCGGGACGGCGGCGGAACGGTCCTTCGGTGCATCCGGCACCCCGCCAGCCTCGCGTAGTCCACACCGCGTTCATGCGCCTCCGCTGTCGAGGATGGGTCCATTCCGTGCACGCGGGTCAACGCACGGGTCGGTCCGGCCGAGGTATAGATTCGGTGCGCCACCACGGCAGGTGGCCAATGCGGATTGTCGACGGAGTGACCGAGGTGGACCCAGATTTCCGGGCAATTTTGGATGCCGCCCCCGATTGCTACCTGGTCCTCGATCCCCGGTGGTTCATCGTGGCGGTCAGCGACGCTTACCTGAGCGCCACCATGACCGAACGGCAGGCCATCGTCGGGAGGTACCTGTTCGACGTGTTCCCCGACAATCCGGAGGACCCCGACGCGGACGGCGTCGCCAAATTGAGCGCGTCACTCGAACGGGTCGCACGCGACCTACAGCCGGACACGATGGCCGATCAGCACTACGACATCCGTCGTCCGACCGACCGGGGCGGTGGATTCGAGGTCCGATTCTGGAGGCCGGTCAACTCCCCCGTGATGGATCGGGACGGAGGTCTCGCCTACATCATCCACCGCGTCGAGGACGTCACGGAGTGGGTGCGGGCGGAGGAGGAGCTCGAACTCGCACAGCTGAAGAAGGAGGTCCTCGACGAGCGGGACCGTATCGGCCGCGAGCTGAACGACCGGGTGCTGCTCCGCATCTCGGCCAACGAGATGGCGCTCGCGAGCGTCATGGATCGGACCGAGGATCCCGACGTCGTCCGCAGGATCCACGAGGTGGTCGACGACCTCGACGCGACGATCAAGGACATCCGTCTGACGGTGTTCCCCAGCGTCACCTAGGCAGGGAGCATCCGGCGGGTCGGTCCTGCTCCGCGAGCGTCGTCATCAGGCCGCGGTTCCGACCCTCGGGTCCCGGCTCGCCGGCCGGTTCCGTCCCCCGGTTACGACGAGCTCACGTCCCTCGAGCTCATCGCGGCCGCCATGCGGGACTCGTCACCGAACAGCTCGTCGTAGTTGCGCAGCCGGCTGGCCAGTGCGTTCATGATGCCCAACGCGAAGGTGGGCGACTCGTGAACGAGGAACAGGAAGAGCCGTCGATCGATCTCGGCCAGGGTCGTCTCACAGGTCGCGACCGCCGTGAGGTTCCGGGGCAGGTGATCGATCAGTGCCCGCTCGCCGAAGACATCCTCCGGCCCGAGCGTCGCGACGACGATGGATCCCTTGTGCAGTGCGACCGACCCGGAGACGATGCCGAACATGTGCGTCCCGGACTCACCTTCGGTGTAGACCACCTCGCCGGCACCGATGGTCCGGTGGACCGGAGCATTGAAGAACAGGCTCTCAGTCGCCATGGCACGCACCTCGATCGCGGGCCGCTCGTTCGATTGGCATCGGAACCCACCATACCGCCGCCTCGGACGGGTACGGAGCCATTCCACCGGTCACATCGTCAGGTCCCCTCCCCGACGGCGCTCCCCCGTCCGCACCTCCTGCGGTAGCAGGGCGCGGACACCGGTGCGCGGGCCCACCAGGCACCTGCGACGCGCTGTCAGTGACCTCCGAAGTAGCCCCCACCGGCGACAAGGGCCAGTTCGGGGACGAACAGGGCGGCGTCGACGGTTCCCACACCGGACGCCAGGTCGTAGCCCGGACCGGCGCCGAAGCCCTTGACGGTGTAGCTCGTACCGCTCTGACTGAACGACACCGTGTTGTTCCCCTGGGTGACGTCGACCAGGCCCGGCGCGTGGAAGGCCGAGAGGGCGTACAGGGCCGGGTTGATGAGACCCAGCGGGTGGTGGGCGATCTGATCGGCCAGGGCCACGATGCCGGCGAACAGCGGCGTCGCCTCGCTCGTGCCGCAGTCGACGTACCAACCGGCGGGTTGCCCGGCGAAGCTCTGGTAGGTGTTTACGAGTCCCGAGCACGCCGCGCTCATCGAGATGTCGGGAACGCCGCGTTGGTCGCCGACGACGCCGATCACGCCGTCCTGGTACTGGGGCCGGGAGAAGATCACCGACTTGCCCCCGCCTCCTGCGTCGGGCACGGGCCCGTTCGTCCCGAAGAAGGCCTGGTTCAGGGCCGTGTTGTAGGTGTCGTTCCACACGTGGTCCGGCGCGGTCCGGTCGCCCGCGGCGTCGAGGTTGAGCTGGGTCCCGCCCACGCCGGTGACGAGCGGGTCGCTGTCGGGCCACGACGTCACGGGATGGGTGTAATAGAGCGTCCCGGCGGCATTGGAGTAGTCGGTGACCCCGGAGTCGCCCGACGCGGCCAGGACCGTGATTCCGTTCTGGTAGGCGTTGATGTAGGCGCTGCGCAGCTGCAGCAGGGACTGGGCGGTCGGGAACGTCTCCTCGGTGGCACTGAAGCTCTGGCTGATCACGTCACCGAGGTGATGGTCGATGACGTAGTTCTCCGCCTGGACGATCTGGGGGAAGCCGGCCGTCCCCTCGGTCTCCGACACCGGTGTCTCGACCAGGATGATGTTCGCCCCGGGGGCGATGGTGTGGGACCACTCGACGTCGAGTGTGGTCTCGCCGGCCCAGCCGACCATGTCACTGTTCCCCGGATCCCACGGGGGAACCGGTCCCGCCGGTTGGATGACGTCGAACGAAGGCGGAGCAGGGAGGCCGAACGTGCTGTCGAAGGTGGCCAGATCGGCCTTGATCGTCGGTGATCCGAACGAGTCCACGATCACGATCGTCTCGCCGGCACCGGTGATCCCGTGGGAGAACAGGGGTCCTTCGTTGTAGGCCGTCTGGATCTGATCCGGGTCGTAGCAGGGGACGGTGAAGGTCGCGATGCACTCGGCTCCCGTCAGTGGCTGGACGGTTGACGCCAGCCTGCTGGTGACCGTCGGCTGGATGCGAATGGTGGCATGGGCGGCCTCGGTGGCTGCCCCCACGCCGGAGACGAGCGAGCCGCCCACCAGCGCCAGACCACCGACCAAGCCCACAATTCGGAGTCGACGATGCACGGTACGACCTCCTGACGGATCCTCGCGGAACACCGGCACGCGGTGCGTGACGCCACAATTAGTAGCACCCCGCCCTCCGCGGGGAAACCTCAAAATTGAGGCTTCCCACCCGTTCGGACGAAGGGACCTGATACCTCGACGAGGCGGACGCGCGGTGACGACAGCGACCTCGTGGAGTCCGGTGCGGACGGACGATGACGGGCCGGGAGGGCATCCGCGCCCTCCCATCGACATGGAGGGAGTACCACGTTCCGCTTCGTCGATGACGGGACCGAGACCGCGCTCGAGCAGGCGGTCGACGCCGCGTCGGGCGACGATGCCCTCGTCGGGGGAGGTGCGGCCACCGTCCGTCAGTTCCTCCCCGCCCGGCTGATCGACGAGCTCCACCTGGTGGTCCTGTCGGTGCTGCTGGACGATGGCGAGAGGATCATCGACGGCGCTGGCGTCAGCTTCGAGGAGTTCGTATGCGTCGAGCCTGTCAGCTCGCCCTCGGTGACGCATTTCCGCCTGGCCGACGTCGGAGCGGATTGATCATCTCCCGACGTGGCCGGGCGAGGCTCCATCGTCAGCGAGGCTCGCGTGTCCGGTAGAGATGGGTCGCCCACAGGTAGGAGACCAGTACGATCCCGACGCTCCACACGACCGCGGCGATCGCGTTCGCACCGATGTGGGTGCCGGTGAGCAGTCCCCGGACCGTCTCGGTGACCGGGGTGAACGGCTGCCAGCAGGCGAACTGACGTAGTCCTGCGGGCATCGTCGAGGCCGGCACGAAACCGCTTCCGAGGAAGACCAGGAGCACGATGAAGATCGGGGTGTTGCTCGCCGTCTCGACGCTCTTCGCCGCCAGTCCCAGGGCGGTGGCGAGCCAGATCAATGCGAACGCGAACAGTACGATCAGCGCCATCGCAGCCAACCACTCGGCGCGGTCGGCAGTGGGTCGGAAGCCGAGGGCGACGGAGACGCCGAGGACGACGGCGATGCTGGTCACGACCTGCGTCAGACTCGCCAGCACGTGGCTGGTCAGGAAGGAGGCGCGGGCGATCGCCATCGTTCGGAACCGATCGATGATGCCTCCTGTCATGTCCATGGCGACGACGATGGCCGTTCCCTGCACCGCAGCGGCGACCGTCAGGAGAAGGACGCCGGGGACCACGTAGTTGAGGTAGCCGGCACGCAAGGTGTGGCCCCCGGCGAGGGGGGCGCTGAGGCCGTGACCGAGCTGATCGCCGAACACGTAGACGAACAACAGGAGGACCAGCACGGGCAGGACGACGAGCTGGACCGTCATCGAAGGGTACCGAACCAGCCGACGCAGATTCCTGCGGAAGAGTGTCGCCGAATCCGTGACGGTCATCGCGAACGCGGTCACGTGGGTGCCCCTTCCTCACTCGCCGAGTGCCCCGTGACGGCGAGGAAGACGTCGTCCAGGTCGGGGGTGTGGATCGAGACCTGACTCGCCACGATCCGGGCGTCGTCGATCTGGTCCAGGAGACGACGGAGCGACCGGACATCACCTCCGGTCGGCACCTGCAACGTCAGTCTGCCGTTGTCGTACACCTGCTCACCAAGGACGGCGGAGGCACGACCGAGGGTCTCGGCGTCGGTGAACGCCAGGCTGACGTGACCGCCCGGTATGCGTCGTTTCAGCTCGTCCGGGGTGCCCTCGGCGACCAGGCCGCCCCGGTCGAGCACGGCGATTCGGTCGGCCAGCTGGTCGGCTTCGTCGAGGTCCTGGGTGGTGAGGAACACGGTGGTCCCCGAGGCGACCAGTTCGCGGATGATCTGCCACATGGTCCGGCGGCTTCGGGGGTCGAGCCCGGCGGTCGGCTCGTCGAGGAAGATCAGACGGGGCTCACCGATGAGGGTCATGGCCAGGTCCAACCGGCGACGCATGCCTCCCGAGTAGGTGGCCGCCGTCTTGGCGGCGGCGTCGGTCAGCTCGAAGCGGTCGAGCAGCGCCTCGACCCTGCGGCGGGCGGCCCGATGCTCGATGTGCTGCAGGTCGGCCATCAGCGTGAGGTTCTCGGTGCCGGTGAGCAGGTTGTCGACCGCGGAGAACTGACCGGTGACCCCGATGAACGACCGCACCCGGTCGGGCTGGCGGACCACGTCGAACCCGCCGACACGGACCTGGCCCCCGTCGGGGGTCAGCAACGTCGAGAAGATCCGGACGGCAGTGGTCTTTCCGGCACCGTTGGGCCCGAGTAGCGAGAACACACTGCCGACGCCGACGTCGAGGTCGATGCCGTCGAGGACGACGTTGTCACCGAACGACTTGCGCAGGCCGGTCACGCTCAGGGCCGAGGTGACCGAGGTGGGCGTCATGCTACGCCCTGCCCACTCCCGACATCGGCACGGCGTACGGCGATGTCCCCGCAGGCGCTTCGGGCCCGCACCTCGACGGTCCGCTCCGTAGGCCCGGGACGCGCACCGACATCCAGCTGGTTGCGGACATTGCCGAAACCGGTGTGGAGATCCAGCCAGGCGGCCACCCCGGAGCGCACCGCGATGTCCACCCTTCCGCACGCCGTCTCGGCGACGACGGCACCACCGGCCACTTCGTCGAGATGGATGTCGCCGTTGGCGGTCCTGGCCGTCACCGCGGCGTGGGCGTGGTCGACCGCGACCTTGCCGTTGGACGCCTTCACCTGGAGGTCGCCGACGACCTCTCCGATCCACGTGTCCCCGTTGCCGTTCTTGACGATGGCAGAGCCACCGATCCCGTCGACCGCGACCGCCCCCGAGCCCGTGGTGAGTTCGGTGTCCCCGGAGATCTGCTCGATGGTGATGTCGCCGGCTCCGGCCCTGTACCGGCAGTCACCGAGTATGCCGGAACAGCGCAGGTGGGCAAGTCCGGCTTCGGCCCGCAGATTCGAGCCGGTGGGCAGTTGGATCCGCGCGACGATCGACTCGGCGCCCCCGCGGAAGCTGTAGCGCCTCCATCCCTTGGGCGCCCTGATCCGGAGCACGCCGTCGCCGTACTCCACCGTGGTCTTCGCCGCGGCGGCCACGTCGGAGGGCTTGGACGGGTCGTTCGGCTCCACCTCGACGACCGTGTCGACCCGGTCACTCGCCGCCACCTGGAGGTCGCCGACGCCGAATTCCACCGCGACCGAGATCGGCTCGGGGGTGTCGAAGGTAGGCATGGAGGTCCCCTCTCTGAGGATCGATGGCTGTCTGATGTGCGGCCTGCCGGACCGTCGGTCGCCGGTCACCGAGCCCAGCCGGTGAATCGCTGTGAGCCCTGCGGGGCGCGGCGGACGGACCGACCGGAAGGGTCCGTACGCTCGAGGGCGGCGGCGGCCGCTCGAACGAGCCAGGCATTGACCGAGAGTCCCTGGCCCGCGGCAGCGCGATCGATCCGGGACTTGAGGTGATCGGGCATCCGCAGGTTGATCCGTGCCATGCCGCCGTCGTCGCCGACGAGCCCGCCGGTCGCTGCGGTCGCCTCGAATTCCATCGTCGCGACCCCGTCGTCCAGGTAGCCGTCGGCCGGTTCGGCGGGATTCGTCACCACGAATTCGGGATCGCGGCCCCGCAGGCGCACCTCCACCGAACCCGGGGCCAGCTCGCGCGTGATCTCCTGGGCTGCCGCAGCGAGCGCGTCCAGCAGCGACAGGCGGACCGCCGCGTCCAGCGGCGCGGCGAGCCGCTCGGCGAGAGCCCGTGCGGCCTCGCCGCCGGCCTCGGCTGCCACCTCGAGCTGGTCATGGATCTCGTCGATGTAGGGCCGCAGGTCCATACGTGCCATTATGGCATCACTGTGGCACCATTGCAAGCCATAGTTGTGCCATCTGCGGACGGACGTGGAACAGGCCGCTGAAGAGGGGCGACCGGACCCACCACCGGATCGGACGGCGCGGAGGGTGGCGACCCGGACCCCGGATCGACCGAGGCGCAGGTCATCCGCGCCATCGGGGACCGCGTCCGGATCCCACCTCGAACGCGATGCACCCAGACGACGTCGAGGTCCCCTGCCCTACCGCAGTCGGACTCTGCGACGCCTGGAGCGGCCCGCCCGGTGTCGACCCTTCCGCTTCGGGTCGATGCGACCGAGGAGTTCACCGCGTTGTCGCCGAACGGTCGCGCAGTGTTCAGGTGGAGCGATCGCCGAGGAAACCGCGTCCCGGCGGGTCCGTCCTCGGCACGCGACCACCGGAAAGGGCTTCCGCCTGCTCCTGCGGCCCGACTGAAGACGCTGCCGTAACGCTGGGTGCGCTCCGACTGTTGTACCAGTGGGGAAGGAAGGTAGACGAGGGTCGCCACCGGGGCTCCTGGTTGCCTGTCAACAGTGTCACCGGTGTACCGAATACGGAGGACATGGGAATGAAGAGGATCTTTGGGATCGTCGCCGTCGGGACCCTGATGGCCGTGGGTCTGTTCGCCGCCGGGGCTCCAATTGTGGCCAGCGCAAGCTCGACCTCGCCCTTCGTGGCGTTGGTGTCTCCGGCAAACGGACCCTTGAGCGGAGGGACGTTCGTGACCATCACCGGGCACGGCTTCGACGGCGCCACGGCGGTGGACTTCGGGACGAGCCCGGCCCCTGTCGGCTGGTACGTGAAGGGTCCGGGCACGATCAAGGCGATCGCCCCGGCGTCGGCAACGGTCGGCACGGTCGTGGTCACGGTTTCGGGACCGGGCGGAACGAGCACGAGCACGCCGAATGCAAAGAACGTCTACAACTACGTGACCGGACCGACGATTCAGGACGTGACGCCCAACATCGGTCCGACGACCGGCGGAACGAGCGTGACGATCGCCGGCCAGGACTTCGCGTGCCCGTGCGGCGTCACCTTCGGTGGCGTTGCGGCCACCAGCGTCACTGCTGACTCCGCCACGGAGTTGACCGCAGTGGCGCCGGCTGTCGCCAGCCCCGCCATCGTGCCGGTGGTCGTGACGACCTCGGACGGTACGACTCCTACGGATCCGGCAGCCGAATACGCCTACCAGGACGACGCCCCCATCGTCGATTCGGTCTCGCCCGCGAGCGGCATTGCCGGCGCGGAGGTCACGATCACCGGGTCGCTCTTCGAGAGGACTCCCAAGGGGGTGACCAGCGTCTTCTTCGGTCCCAACCAGGCCACGATCATCAAGGTGGTCAACGGGAAGACCATCACCGTCTATGCCCCGGCCGGCACGGGAACGGTGGACGTCACCGTCTCCGACCCCAAGGGAACGAGTGCGATCAACGAGCCGGGCGACGAGTTCACCTATACCTCCTGACGACACGCCGGTAAGCCGGGAAGTCGGCAGAGGGCAAGCCGGAAGCTCGTGGCACCGGCCAGCCGAGTTCGTAAACCGCGCAACACCCGCCTCCCGAGGAGGTTCGGAGGCGGGTGTTGCGCGTCGGTGGCGTTACTGCCCGAGCGACCGCCAGTGGGTGATCGGAGACGCCCGGACGACGCGGAAGCGTCCCTTGCAGAACGAACATATGTTCGACTACGTTCATTCGATGGCCTCCCTCCAGGGCTCGCTCTTCGACTCGGGAACCGAGCCCACGCTCCGACCGCTGGATGGTCGCCTCCACCGGATCCCGTTGTCCGGGGGTGCCTGGATCGACCACATGCCGAACTGGGTGGACCGGGCCGACCTCCTCTTCGAATCCCTGGTCGACGAGGTCGCCTGGCGATCCGAGGAACGGGTGATGTACCACCGGAAGGTCGAGGTCCCCCGCCTCATCGCGTCGTACGGCGTCGGCGTTCGCGCGCCGCATCCGGCGCTCGGCGAGGCGATGGTCCGACTCGCCGACCACTATCGGGGGACTCCCGGGGCGGACTTGGCGTCCATCGGGCTCTGTCTCTACCGGAACGGTGCGGACGGCGTGGCCTGGCACGGCGACACGATCGGGCGCGGCGCCACCGAGGACACTCTGGTTGCCATCGTGTCGCTCGGCTGCCATCGGCGTCTGGCCCTCAGACCGAAACAGGGGAGCTCCCCGTCACTCCGTTTCGAACTGGGTGGAGGCGACCTCCTCGTCATGGGAGGGAGCTGCCAGCGCACCTGGGAGCACGCCGTGCCGAAGACAGCCCGGCCCGTCGGTCCACGGCTGAGCGTGCAGTTCCGGCCGCGCGGCGTGCAATAGCCCTCGCGCGGCATCGCACCTACCACGTTCGCCCAGAGCCTTTGCCCGTGTGCGAACCGGTTCTGCCCCACCGGGAGGAATCATGGTGCTCGAGCCCTCGATCCGACGGTGGGTGGCCCGCGCCACCGCACACCCATCGGTCACTCCATCCCAAATCGGTAGGTCACTCCGAACTGATGGATCCAGAGGATGTCCGACGGTGCAACCGAACAGATTGCTCGGATCGGTTCTGACGACTTGTCCAGTCGAGTAGCCGGGGGGAATCGCACCCCCCGGCTCTCACAGAACCGGACGTGAACCTCTCGGCTCATCCGGCTCTTGCAGGTCGGTTGGGAGTGGCTGCGAGTAGGTGCCAGTGGGCGAAGAGCCGGGGAGTGCGCTGTTGTTCCGCACGCAACCGGTCCCATGCCAGCTGAGGCTTCCCTCGCAGTCGTTTGAACTTCTGCATGGCCCATCGGACCAGATGCTGGTCGATGCGCCGTGCGAGGAAGTACAACTCGGAGCGATAGAAGGCTCCGTAGTAGTTGATCCAGCCTCGAACCTGGGCGTTGATGGCCCAGGCGAGACCGGACAGGTCCGAACCACTGCGACGGTTGAGGTGCCAGTCCCTGATCTGTTTGCCCTTCGCCTTCTTCGCCTTGGCACTCATGGCCGGTGAGAAGTTCATGAAGAACCCCCGCCGGCCCTTCACCAGGCGACCCCGGAAGGTGTAGCCGAGGAAGTCGAAGCTGGTGTGCTCGTAGTCCCTGCGGCGCTTCGTGTCCTGGCAGTACACGACCTTCGTCTTGCCGGGGTGCAGCTCAAGTCCCAAGGACCCGAGTCGTTCAGCGAGTGCGGCCCACAGATTCAGGGCCTTCGCCTCGGTGTCGCAGTGGATGACCACGTCATCCGCGTAGCGCTCGAACGGACTGCCGGGATGCTCCCGGTCCATCCACTTGTCGAACGCGTAGTGCATGAAGAGGTTGGCGAGCAGCGGCGAGATCGGGGACCCTTGCGGGGTTCCCTTCTCCCGTGCCACGAGGGTCCCGTCCGGCATCTGCATGGGGGCGGTGAGCCACCGTTCGATGTAGAGCAGGACCCAGCGTTCGTCGGTGTGGTGAGCGACCGCTTTGAGCATCAGATCATGGGGAACGCTGTCGAAGAAGGCCCGGACGTCGATGTCCAACACCCAGTCCTGTCTCCAACAGCGCTGACGGGTCACGGCCAGTGCGTCATGGGCACTGCGCCCCGGACGATAGCCATAGCTGTCACGGTGGAAGATCGGCTCAAGCCCCTCTTCCAGCAGCATCGCTGCTGCGGTCTGGGCGATGCGATCTGCCGTGTTCGGCACCCCCAACACCCTGACCCCGGCCCCGTGGTCCTTCGGTATCTCCACCGCCCGCACCGGCCCGGGGAAGTAGCTCCCCGAACTCATCCGGTTCCACAGCTTGTAGAGGTTGTCCCTCTCGTTGTCTGCAAAGCCTTCGATGCTGACGGCGTCCACGCCCGGCGCACCGTTGTTCGCCTGGACCTTCATCCACGCCTCGTAGACGAGGCGCTTGTCGATTTCAAACGACTTCATTCCCCACGGTGATCCGTCCATCAGCTCCTCCCCCGAAGGGTTGACCGATGGGTGACCTGACCTGCCCGGCCCCTTCGCTCCAGCCCCATTACAGGGCCTTCATCACTACTACGGGCCGGTC
The DNA here is from genome assembly GCA_049517675.1 of Acidimicrobiales bacterium. Taxonomy (GTDB): domain Bacteria; phylum Actinomycetota; class Acidimicrobiia; order Acidimicrobiales; family RAAP-2; genus Bog-756. Next base: position 664 of record JBEKRV010000023.1, on the reverse strand, counting down.
CGCCTCTGTGCCTCGCATCGGTACTTTCCCCCACGTGGCCGTGGCCACCCGGGGTTCTCCCTCTTGACGACCAGGGGGCCGACAGCACCCATTTCAACTGGCCGTTCGTATCGAGACGACAGATTCTCCTGTTCCGTGCCAGGGCCTGCAACGAGCTCACGCCACCTTTACACCGGACACCGCCAGGGTCACGAGCAGGCAGCTCCCTGGCTCCGGATACGCCCAGAGGCGTGTCCTTATCCCGAGGAAGGCGTGCAGCCTCGGTTTCGATGTCACCGTTCACATTCACGATGCGTCAGCAGTGGTTCACACACGTTCGTCTTCTCGTCGCTTACCTGACCCGCTGGTTGCGGGCCTTCTCCACAGTCGCTTCCCACCCCGGCTCTTGACCGGCATGACACTGCGGCGGTTTGGGATCTCCGCCTGCACGGCGAACCCGGAGGGCCTCCCTCCATCCCTGGCACAGCACGGTTCGTGCTGGCGATCTTCTACATCGTCATCACGTTCCTTTCAGGACACACCACTCCCGCGAGTGCCGATCAACCACGTGTTGACGGCATGACTTCCTGGTGAGGTAGCCGCCCGTTTCGGCATAGCTGATTGAGGACGCGATTGGGCACCGGAGCACCTGCGGCGAGGAAGATGTGCGGTCCCTGTTACGCGA
>JBEKRV010000022.1:0-84039 GCA_049517675.1 Acidimicrobiales bacterium | reverse complement strand
ATCGGCAAGGGCCCGACGGCGCGCAGCATCCGGCTGGACCTTCCCCGGTTCACCCTGGTCGGTGCCACCACCCGCACCGGTCTGGTCGCCGGGCCGCTCCGCGACCGGTTCGGCTTCGTGGGCCGACTGGACCTCTACGACCCCGACGAGCTCGAGGCCATCGTGCTGCGTTCGGCCGGGATCCTCGGCGTGCCCATCGAGACCGGCGGGGCGCGACGGATCGCCGAGCGGTCGCGTGGCACGCCCCGCATCGCCAACCGACTGCTCCGGCGGGTCCGGGACTTCGTCGAGGTCCGGGCCGACGGGACCATCACCGCGGTCGCCGCGGTCGCCGGCCTCGACGTCTTCGGCGTCGACGAACTGGGCCTCGACAAGGTCGACCGGGCCATCCTCGACGTGCTGTGCCGCCGGTTCTCGGGACGTCCGGTGGGGCTGACCACCCTGGCCCAGTGCATCGGCGAGGAGCCCGACACCATCGAGGACGCGTACGAGCCCTACCTCCTCCAGCAGGGGCTCATCCAACGCACCACGCGGGGCCGCCTGGCCGGACCGCGTGCCTGGGCCCACCTGGGCCTCGCGCCGGTGGACGCCACCCTCCTCTGAGCGGTGCCGGGCGGCCAAGCGTCGCCGCTGCCCCGGCCGGCGTCCGGTCGGACGTCTGGCACCATGGTGGCGTGTCCGCCCCCTCCGATCACCAGGTGCAGGCCGCGCCGGTGGGACCCGCCGGACGGACGCCGATGGACGCCTACGACTACGGACTGCCGGAGTCGGCGATCGCCCAGGAGCCGGTCGAGCCGCGCAGCGACGCCCGCCTGCTGGTGGGTCCGGGGCTGGGGGCGGCTCCGTCCCTTCGGCACGCTACGGTGGCCGACCTGCCGGGCCTGCTCCGTCCGGGCGACGTGGTGGTGGTCAACGACACCCGGGTGCTGACCGCCCGGCTGTCCCTGGTGAAGGCGACCGGCGGTCGCGCCGAGGTCCTGCTGGTCGAGCCGCTCGGGCAGGCCGACGCCGACGGCGTGACCGAATGGGGGGCCCTGGTGCGACCGGGGCGGCGGCTCCCTGCCGGGACGGCGCTGTTCGAGCCGGCGGGAGGACGGAACGGGGACCGAACGGTCGGAGGTCCGGTCGTCGAGGTGGGGGCTCCGGTCGACGCCGACCTCGACGGCGCGGGTACCCGCCGGGTCCGCCTCCTCGACCCGTCGGTGGTGGGCCGGGCCGGGTCGGCGCCGCTGCCGCCGTACATCCACCGGTCGCTCGGTGACCCGGAGCGGTACCAGACCGTCTACGCCCGTGACCCGGACCTGGTCGACCGATCGGCCGCAGCGCCCACCGCCGGCCTGCACTTCACCCGGGACCTGCTCACCGCATGTGGCGACGCCGGTGCCCGACTGGCCCGACTCGACCTCGCCATCGGACTGGACACCTTCCGGCCGATCACCGCGGACCGGGCCGAGGACCACGTCATCCACACGGAGCGCTACTCGGTCCCGGCCGAGACGGTGGCGGCGTGCGCGGCGGCCGACCGGGTGGTCGCCGTCGGGACCACCACCGTGCGGGCGCTCGAGGCGGCGGCCACCACCGGTGTGCTGGCGGGCCGGACCGATCTGTACATCCACGGCGACTACCGGTTCTCGGTGGTCGACGTCCTGGTGACGAACTTCCACCTGCCGCGCTCGAGCCTGCTCCTGCTGGTCGAGGCCTTCTGTGGACCGGGGTGGCGCGACCTCTACGCCGCCGCGCTGGCCGGGGGCTACCGGTTCCTCTCGTTCGGCGATGCCATGGTGGTCGCCCGGTCGGGCCCGAAGGGCTCCCCGCGGTGGGACGTGCCGACGGCCGGGACCCCCGGGTGAACCCGCTGATCGTCGAGGTGGACGCCACCGACGGGTCGGCCCGTACCGGCCGGGTGGTGACCCCTCGGGGGTCGTACCGGGTCCCGGCGTTCATGCCGGTCGGCACACGGGGTGCGGTCAAGGCGCTCGACAGTGCCGACCTCGACGCCCTCGGGATCGAGGTCGTCCTGGCCAACGCCTACCACCTCATGCTGCGACCGGGTGCCGAGGTGGTCGCCGCGCTCGGCGGCCTGCACCGGTTCACCGGATGGTCCGGGCACACGCTCACCGACTCGGGCGGGTTCCAGGTCCACTCGCTGCGACCGAAGGTGGACGACGACGGTGTCACCTTCGCCTCCGTCTACGACGGTGCCGCCACCCGACTGACCCCCGAATCCGCCGTCGAGGTGCAGGGCCTCCTCGGGGCCGACATCCAGATGGTCCTCGACGTGTGCGCCACGCTCCCGGCCGAGCCCGAGGTCCTGCGGGTGGCCGTCGACCGGACCGCGGCATGGGCCGCGCGGGCCCGCGCCCATCACGACCGCATCGAGGAGCGTCCCGAGGGACAGGCCCTGTTCGGGATCGTCCAGGGGGGCACGGACCCCGGATTGCGCGTCGAGAGCGCCCGGCGCACGGTCGAGCTGGAGTTCGATGGCTACGGGATCGGGGGGCTGTCGGTGGGCGAGCCCCGCGGACAGATGCTCGATGCGCTGGCCGCCACGGTGCCGCACCTGCCGGCCGACCGACCCCGGTACCTGATGGGCGTGGGGGACCCGGTGGGCATGCTCGAGTCGATCGCCCTCGGGGTGGACCAGTTCGACTGTGTGGCTCCCACCCGGGCGGCCCGCCACGGGTCGATGTGGACGTCGACGGGCCGCCTGAACCTCCGCAACGCCGTGCACGCCGCCGACGACGGCCCCGTCGATCCCTCGTGCCCGTGCCCGACCTGTGCCCGCTGGTCCCGCGGCTACCTGCGCCACCTGCTGGGCGTGGGAGAGCCGACGGCCGCCCGACTCCTCAGCATCCACAACCTGACCTACGTGGAGCGGCTGATGGGGGAGGCCCGGGCGGCCGTCGCCGGGGGGAACCTGGACGACCTGCGGGAACGGACCGCCGCGATCTGGGGCGGGTGACGGCGGGGCGAAAGCCGGCGCGTCGCCCGGGTTGGCCTGGGCTACAGTCCAAGGGCTGTGACGACCCCTAGTCCCTCCTCCGACGCCCGATGACGGCCGCCCCCGGGGCACTCGGCGCCCTCCTGGCCGCCTCGTCGACAAAGACGACGAGTGGCTCTCCCGTGCTGTTCATCCTCATCCTCCTCTTCGCCGCGTTCTACTTCCTGATCTACCGGCCCCAGCAGAAGAAGCAACGCGCGGCGCGCTCGATGGGCAACTCCTTCGAGGTCGGCGACGAGGTGGTGACCGCCGGGGGCATCGTCGGCTACGTCATCGACATCACCGACGACCGGGTCACCCTCGAGACCAGCGTGGGTGCCTCCTTCGTGGTGTTGCGCCCCTACATCCTCCGGAAGATCGAGGAGCCGACCCCGCCCGATCTGGTGGGTGACGACGAGGGTCACGACGGGGGTGCCGCCGAGGGCACGTCGACCAACGAGCCCACCGCCGGAGGCGGCGAAACCGACGGGCCCGACGACCCGGGGGGCGCCGGCCCCCCGAAGGCCTGAGCACCATGAAGGACAAGCGCTCCCTGTGGATCAGCCTGCTGGCGGTCGTCGCCGTGGGCGTCATCGCGCTCACCGCCACACTGTCGGCCGGATGGTCGCCCAAGCTCGGCCTCGACCTGGCCGGCGGACTGTCCGTCGTCTACGAGACCCACACGCCGGTCACGTCCGCGGAGCTCGACACCATCATCACCATCCTGAACGATCGGGTGGGCTCCGGATCGAGCGGCGCCACCGTCTCGAGCCAGGGCACGTCCAAGTGCCCCAACCCGTCGCAGTCGTGTGCACTGATCGGCGCGTCCATCCCCGGTCAGAAGAACACCCAGCAGATCCTCAACGAGCTGGGCAAGACCGCCCAGCTCTTCTTCCGGCCCGCACTCTGCTACGCCCCGGCGTTCGCGGTGTCCAAGGGCGAACAGCCCACTTCGGGACCGTTGCCGACGTGCAACCCGTCGACGGCGTTGACCGAGGCCAACCTGGCCGTCACCCCCAACTCCAACGCGACCGACGGCTACACCAGCAACCTCGGCTCCATCAAGGAGGACACGCAGTTCACGACGTACAAGTCGACCTCGCCGTACGACGACGGCAAGAACGACACCGTCCTGCTGCCCGGGCTCCCCGGACAGGGGACCGGCCGCTACGTGCTCGGACCGGCGGGGCTGACCGGCGCCCAGATCAAGTCGGCCAGCGCCCAGCTCCAGAGTGGCCAGTGGGCGGTCGACCTCACGTTGACCGGTGCCGGCTCGGCCCAGTGGGACGCCCTGGCCCAGAAGCAGTTCCACGCCATCATCGGGATCGACCTCGACGGTCAGGTCATCTCGGCCCCCATCACCCAGCCGACCCAGACGGCGTTCAGCTCCTTCGACGGGTCCGTGGAGATCTCCGGCAGCTTCACCGAGGACCAGGCCAAGGCGCTCGCCACCGAGCTCAACTACGGCGCCCTGCCCGTCAAGCTCGACCAGCAGACGGTCCAGACGGTCTCCCCGTCCCTCGGCAAGTCGTCGCTCCAGGCGGGACTCATCTCCGGCCTGATCGGTCTCGCCCTGGTCATGATCTACACGATCTTCTACTACCGCGTGCTCGGCCTGGTCATCGTCTCCGGCCTCGCCCTGACCGGCGCCCTGCTGTGGTCGATCATCGCCTTCATGGGGCAGTCCCTCAACACCACCATCGACCTGGCCGGCGTGATCGGCATCATCGTGTCCATCGGTATCACCGTGGACTCCTACATCATCTACTTCGAACGGCTGAAGGACGAGGCCCGGTCCGGCCGGACCGTACGGACCAGCGTCGACCGGGGCTTCAAGAGCGCCTTCCGCACGGTGCTGGCCGCCGACCTCGTGTCGTTCCTCGGCGCGCTCATCCTCTACAAGTTCTCGATCGGGCCCGTGCAGGGGTTCGCCCTGTTCCTCGGCCTGTCCACGGTGCTGGACGTCGCCGTCACCTACTTCTTCACCCGCCCGTTCGTGATCCTGCTCGGCCGTAGTCGCACCGCCACCGAGGCCAAGTCGATGGGTGTGGCGAGCGGCCTCGGGCTGAACACGGAGGCTGCACGATGAGTCCGCACGCGCCCGAAGACGACGAAGTGGCCGACGAAGTGGCCGACGAAGTGGACGGCCAGGACGACCCGGCCGCCGAGCTCGAGGAGTCCTTCGAGGAGGAGCTCGAGTACGCCGCCGAGTTGGAAGAGGCCGAGCGAGGGGGTACGAAGCGCCCCAACGTCTTCATCCGGCTCTACCGGGGCGAGACGTCCTTCGACTTCATCGGCAACCGCAAGTGGTGGTTCGGCATCTCGGCCCTGGTGATCGTCATCGGCATCGTGTCCCTGTCGACCCGGGGGCTCAACGAGGGGATCGACTTCAAGGGCGGCAGCTCGTGGCTGGTGTCCTCCCAGTCCTTCACCGTGTCGGAGGCGACCACGGCGGCCAAGTCGGCCGGCGTGCCCTCGCCGACCGTGGTCCAGCTCACCAACCAGCTGAACGGCCAGAAGCAGATCCAGGTCACCGCGAATCTGGCCAACATCCCGCTCGACCAGCAGCAGGCCAGCCTGCTCAAGGTCCAGCAGGCCCTGGCCGAAGCGGCCCACGTGAACCCGAGCTCCATCAGCCTCAACCAGATCGGTGCCACCTGGGGCTCCAACGTGACCACCAAGGCCATCCAGGCCCTGATCATCTTCCTCATCCTGGTGACCGGCTACATCTCCCTGCGCTTCGAGTTCAAGATGGCCGTGGCCGCCATCGTGGCGGTGATCCACGACATCCTGGTCGTGGTCGGGATCTACTCGCTGTTCGCGTTCCTGGTGACCCCGGACACGGTGGTGGCCATCCTCACCGTGCTCGGCTATTCGCTGTACGACACCGTCGTGGTGTTCGACCGGATCCGGGACAACTCCCAGGGGCTCGGGGCGTCGGGTCGGATCACCTACTCCGAGATGGTCAACCTGTCGATGAACCAGACCCTGGCCCGCTCGATCAACACGTCGTTGGTGGCCATCGTCCCGGTCCTCTCGGTGCTGCTCATCGGGTCGCTGTTCCTCGGGGCGACCTCGCTGCAGAGCTTCGGGCTCGCCCTGGTGATCGGGCTCACCAGCGGTGCCTACTCCTCCATCTTCATCGCCTCGCCGCTGCTCGCCCTCATGAAGGAGCGCGAGCCGCGTTACGTGACGATCCGCCAGCGCCTCGAGGCCCGCGGGGACCGCGGGCCGACCCTCACGCCGGCCATGGCCGCGGCGATGGCCGGCTCGGCCGGGGGGAGCGGGCGTGGTTCGAGCAAGGCCCGCACCGGCTCGGGGGTCATCCGGCCCGGGGCGGCGACGGCGGCGGCCGCAGCGCCGGTGCCGAGCGGCAAGGGATCCGGCTCCGCCTCGGGTGGTGGGTCGCAGAAGGGCTCGACCTCGTCGCGGTCGTCCCAGGGCTCGACCCGACCGGCGGGAAACCGACCTCCGCCCCGCCCCCGCAAGGGCAAGGGCAAGGGCAAGCGGCGCTGAGCCGGGAACCCCGCGACCAGGGGCGCGACCGGTACGCAGGTACCGGTCGCGGGCCCCGTCCAGGTACCGTGTAGGCATGGCCCTGGCCACACCGACCCCCGCGGAGGGGACGACCGACGACATCGACGACTGCCTCGCAGGATCGTCGCTGCCCGCGGCCGAGGTGGATCTCCTGGGCCCGGTCATCGACGCGTTCCTCCGACGGCACCCCGGTGACGACACCTCGATGATCGTCCGGGCCGCCGAGACCGCGACCGTGGCCCACGCCGGGCAGACCCGGCGTTCGGGGGAGCCGTACGTGACCCACCCGATCGCCGTGGCCGGGATCGTGGCCGACCTCGGGCTCGACGCCCAGACGGTGGCGGCGGCCCTGCTCCACGACGCCGTCGAGGACACCGGGGTCACCACCGAGATCATCGAACGCGACTTCGGCCCGTCCGTGGCCGTGATCGTCGAGGGCGTCACCAAGCTCGACCGCCTCCAGTTCGACTCGAAGGAGGCCCAGCAGGCGGCCACCGTCCGCAAGATGCTCGTGGCCATGGCCAACGACTGGCGGGTCCTGATCATCAAGCTGGCCGACCGCCTGCACAACATGCGGACACTCTCGGTCATGCCGGAGTGGAAGCAGCGGCGCACCGCCCAGGAGACGCTCGACATCTATGCGCCCCTGGCCCACCGCCTCGGGATCCAGGGGATCAAGTGGCAGCTCGAGGACCTGGCCTTCGCCACCCTCCATCCCAAGCGCTTCGCGGAGATCGAGCAGATGGTCGCCAGCCGGGCGCCGCTGCGGGACGAGTTCCTCGCCCGGGTCCTGGTGTCGGTCCGCGAGCGCCTGGTGGCCTCGGGTGTGAACGCCGAGGTGACCGGTCGACCGAAGCACCTGTGGAGCATCTACGAGAAGATGGTCGTGCGGGGCAAGGAGTTCGACGAGCTCTACGACCTGGTGGGCATCCGGGTCATCGTCGAGACGGAGAAGGACTGCTGGGCCGCGCTCGGCTCGATCCACGCCATCTGGCCGCCGGTCCAGGGCCGGTTCAAGGACTACATCAACTCCCCGAAGTTCAACCTCTACCAGTCCCTGCACACGACGGTGATCGGGCTCGACGGCAAGCCCATCGAGGTGCAGGTCCGCACCCACGAGATGCACCGGCGCGCCGAGTACGGGATCGCCGCCCACTGGGGCTACAAGGAGAACACGGGGAGGGGCGAGCCCCCCGCCGCGCCGGCACGCGGCGGGCGCGACGCGGCGGGCGCCGTGACGTCCACCCGCCCCCGCAAATCCAAGGAGGCCGCGGACGGCAAGGACGGGGCGTCGAAGAAGTCGCCCGGCATGACCTCGGCCCAACGGGCCGAGATGGTCGAGCGGGACCGTCGGGCCGAGCGGGTGGCCCTGGCCAAGGAGACGTCGTCGACCACGGCCGAGATCGAGTGGATGCAGCGCATCGTCGACTTCCAGAACGAGACGACCGACCCGATCGAGTTCCTGGAGGCGCTGAAGCTCGACCTCGAGGAGGACGAGGTCTACGTCTTCACGCCAAAGGGCAAGGTCATCGCCCTCGCCGCCAACTCCACGCCGGTCGACTTCGCCTACAGCATCCACACCGAAGTGGGCCACAAGTGCATCGGCGCAAAGGTCAACGGGCGCCTCGTCCCGCTCGACACCCGGCTCAACTCGGCCGACACCGTCGAGATCTTCACCTCCAAGGCGGAGACGGCGGGGCCGTCGCGCGACTGGCTGCACATGGTGGCGTCGTCCCGGGCCCGCAGCAAGATCCGCCAGTGGTTCTCGCGTGAGCGCCGGGAGGACGCCATCGAGCTCGGTCGTGACGAGCTGATCAAGGAGCTCCGCCGCGAGGGGCTCCCGGTCCAGAAGCTGGCGTCGGACCACACGCTGGCCAAGCTGGCCGAGACCATGAACTACGCCGACGTCGACGCGCTCCACGCGGCCATCGGCGACAACCGCATCTCCGCCCGGGCCGTGACCCAGCGCATCCTCCGCGAGCTGCGCGGCGGCATCATCGAGGAGCAGCTCCCGGTCACCGCCCGCCAGCAGCACATCGCCTCCCGGCCCGGCCGTGGCGCGTCGGTGGGGGTCTACGTCGAGGGCCTCGACGACATGATGGTCCGGCTGTCGCGTTGTTGCACCCCGGTGCCCGGCGACGAGATCATCGGCTTCGTGACCCGTGGGCGGGGCGTCTCGGTCCACCGGGCCGACTGCGCCAATGCCGCCTCGCTGGCCAGCCGCTCACGCGAGCGCCTGATCGAGGTCGAGTGGGACCACCGGTCGTCGGGGGTGTTCGTCGCCACCATCGAGGTCGTGGCCATCGACCGGTCCCGGCTGCTCGCCGACGTCACCAAGGTCGTGTCGGAGCACCACCTCAACATCGTGAGCGCCAACACCCAGACCGACGCCGACCGGATCAGCCGGATGCGCTTCGACATCGAGCTGGCCGACCCGGCGCACCTCGAGTCGGTCATCAACCTGATCCGCCACCTCGACGCCGTCTACGACGTCTACCGGATCCTCCCCGGCAAGAAGGACTGAGGGGGACCGTGTCCGACAAGGTGGTGGCGGCGCGCGCTCCCAAGGGGACCCACGACGTCCTGTGGCCGGAGTCGAGCCGGTGGGAGGCGCTCCTGTCCCGCTTCGCCGATACGGTCGAACGGGCGGGCTACGGGCTCGCCCACACCCCGATCTTCGAGGACGTGGCCGTCTTCCGCAGGGGGATCGGCGAGGGCAGCGACGTGGTGGGCAAGGAGATGTACGAGTTCGAGGACCGGGGCGGCCGGACCCTGGCGCTCCGTCCGGAGGGCACCGCCCCGATGGTCCGGGCCTGGGTCCAGCACCGCCCGCCGCTGCCGTGGAAGGCCTGGTACGCGACGCCCGCCTTCCGCTACGAGGCGCCCCAGGCCGGTCGCTACCGCCAGCACCACCAGCTCGGTGTGGAGGCACTCGGGCCGACCGACCCCGACCTCGACGTCGAGGTCCTCGTCCTGGCCGACGGATTCTTCCGCTCCCTCGGGCTCACCTCGTTCACGTTGCGCCTCAACTCGATGGGCGACGACACCTGCCGGCCGGCCTACCTGGCCCTCCTCACCGCGTACCTGGCCGAGCGACGGGACCAGCTGTGCGACGAGCACCGCGACCGGTTGGAGGCCAACCCGCTCCGGGCCCTCGACTGCAAGCGCGACGCCTGCCGCCGGGCCACCGACGGGGCACCCGGCTTCGTGGACCACCTGTGCGGGCCCTGCGCGGCCCACTTCGCCCGGGTGCGGGCCGGCCTCGAGGCCCTGGGTGTCGGCTACGAGCTCGACCACCGCCTCGTGCGCGGGTTCGACTACTACACCCGGACCACGTTCGAATTCGCCTCGGACGCCCTGGAGTCGGCCCAGAACGGAATCGGCGGCGGCGGGAGGTACGACCGGCTGGTCGAGATGCTGGGCGGACCCCCCACGCCGGGCATCGGCTTCGGCATGGGGATCGAACGGATCCTCATGGCCTGCGACGCCGAGGGCACCTTCGCCGTCGCTCCGCGGCCGCTCGACGCGTTCGTCGTCGACACCGACGGGGGGACCCACGCCCGCGACCTCACCGCGGCCCTGCGCGCCGCCGGGCTGTCGGCCGACCGCGCCTTCGACGACCGGTCGATGAAGGCGCAGTTCAAAGCGGCCGACCGTTCCGGGGCGTCGTTGGTGCTCATCGTGGGTCCGGACGAGGCAGCCTCGGGTACGGTGTCACTCCGTCCCCTGCGCGGCGCCGGGGAGCAGCGCACCGTGCCGCTGGCCGAAGTCGTCGGAGCCGTGCGCGCCACCCTCGGGGACACCCCCGGCGGCCCCGCGGGCGGGGCACCACGAAAGGACCAGCAGTGACCGTACCTCCCGACCCGACGCAGCACCCGGCGGCCACCTCCATGCGGAGCCACCTGTGCGGGACACTGCGGACCGGTGACGTGGGCGGCCGGGTGACGGTGTGCGGCTGGGTGGCCAAGCGCCGCGAGCACGGCGAGCACCTGGCCTTCGTCGACCTGCGCGACCACACCGGCCTGGTCCAGTGCGTGGTGCCCGGGACGGTCGACGTCCGCAGCGAGTACGTGGTCGCCGTCGAGGGCGAGGTCCGTCTCCGACCGGAGGGGACCGCCAATCCCGAGCTCCCGACCGGGTCGGTCGAGCTGGCCGACTGCACCGTGGTCGTGCTCAACGTCGCCGAGCCGCCGCCGTTCGCCGTCGACGACCGGGTCGAGGTGGACGAGGTGATCCGCCTGCGCCACCGCTTCGTGGACCTGCGACGCCCCCGGATGCAGGCCAACCTGCGGCTGCGGGCCAGGGTCAACTCGTCGCTGCGGGCGGCCATGGAGCGCCAGGGCTTCGTCGAGGTGGAGACGCCGCTGCTGTGGGCGCCCACCCCCGAGGGCGCACGGGAGTTCGCCGTCCCGAGCCGGCTCCACCCCGGGTCGTGCTACGTGCTCCCGCAGAGCCCGCAGCTGGCCAAGCAGCTCCTCATGGTGGCCGGGGTCGACCGCTACTTCCAGATCGCCCGGTGCCTGCGGGACGAGGACCTGCGGGCCGACCGCCAGTTCGAATTCTCCCAGCTCGACGTGGAGGCGTCGTTCGTCGGCCAGGAGGACGTCCTCGCGTTCGTGTCCGAGGCCGTGCTCGACGCGGCCGAGGCCGTGACCGGGGAGCGCCCGGGACCGGTGCCCCACATGACCTGGGCCGAGGCCGTCGACCGCTACGGAACCGACAAGCCGGACATCCGGTTCGGCATGGAGCTGGTCGAGCTGACCCCGGTCTTCGCCGGCACCGGGTTCCGTGCCTTCGCCGCCCCGTGCGTGAAGGCGGTCGTGCTCGAAGGGGGGGCCACCCTCACCCGATCGCGTCTCGACGCCCTCACCGACAGGGCCAAGGAGCTGGGAGCGAAGGGCCTGGCCTGGTTCCGGGTCACCGAGGGCGACGGCGGGAGCGGCGTCGACTCGCCGGTGGCCAAGTTCCTCTCCGAGGAGGAGCGGTCCGGGCTGGTGGCGACCACCGGGGCCGCGGCCGGCGACCTGGTGCTGGTGGTGGCCGACGAGTACCGGCTGACCTGCTCGGTGCTCGGGGCGCTCCGCCTCGAGCTGGGGGGCCGGCCGGTGTCCGAGGGGCCCTACCGGTACCTGTGGGTGGTCGACTTCCCCCTGTTCGACGGGGTGGACGACCGGGGAGACCCCGTCGCGGCCCACCACCCGTTCACCATGCCCCATCCCGACGACATCGACCGCCTCGAGTCGGATCCGGCCTCGGTCCGCAGCCAGGCCTACGACCTGGTGCTCAACGGGTGGGAGCTCGGTTCGGGCAGTGTCCGGGTCCACCGGGCCGACATCCAGAGCAGGATCTTCTCGGTGCTCGGGATCTCCGAGGAGGAGGCGGCGTCGCGCTTCGGCTTCCTGCTCGGCGCGTTCCGGTTCGGGGCGCCTCCCCACGCCGGCTTCGCCGTCGGGATCGACCGGCTGGCCGCCATCTTCGCCGGCGAGGACAGCATCCGCGAGGTGATCGCGTTCCCGAAGACCCAGTCCGGGTGGGATCCGATGACCGACGCCCCCAAACCGATCGCCCCGGGAGCGCTCCGGGACCTCGGGCTCCAACCCGTGCCGAAGCTGGACTGAGCGGCCGGTGGCCGGCGAGGACCTCTTCTCCGGCGCAGCGGCCGAGCGCATCGCATCCCGTGCGCCCCTGGCCGCCCGGATGCGCCCGCGTACCCTCGACGACATCGTCGGCCAACGCCACCTGGTCGGTCCCGGTGCGCCGCTGCGGGCCCTCATCGAGGCGGACCGGCTGACCTCGGCCATCCTGTGGGGCCCGCCGGGGACCGGCAAGACGACGTTGGCCTCGGTGGTGGCCTCCGTCACCGCCAAGCAGTTCGTGCCCCTGTCGGCGGTCACCGCCGGGGTGAAGGACGTCCGCGAGGTCGTCGAGGGCGCCCGCCGGCTCCTCGGCGAGCAGGGCAGGGGCACCATCCTCTTCCTCGACGAGGTCCACCGGTTCAACCGGTCCCAGCAGGACGCCCTCCTGCCGTCAGTCGAGGAGGGGCTCCTGGTGTTGATCGGGGCCACGACCGAGAACCCGTTCTTCGAGGTCAACGCCCCGCTCCTGTCCCGTTCGACGCTGTGGCGGCTCGAGCCGCTGTCGGACGAGGACCTGGCCGAGGTGGTGGACCGGGCCCTCGCCGCCGAGGGCGGGTCGGCCCAGCCCGATGCCGTCCGGGCCCTGGTCGGCCTGGCCGACGGCGATGCCCGGGCCGTCCTCACCACCCTGGAGGTGGCCCTGGCCCTGGCCGGCGGCGACCCGATCTCCCTCCCGGACGTGGAGCGGGCCCGGCACACCCGGCTCCAGCACTACGGCGAGGACGACCATTACGACCAGGCGAGCGCCCTGATCAAGTCGATCCGGGGATCCGATCCTGACGCCGGCCTCTACTGGCTGGCCCGGATGCTGGAGTCGGGCGAGGACGCCCGCTTCATCGCCCGACGTCTCGTGATCCTGGCCAGCGAGGACGTCGGCGAGGCTGATCCGCTGTCCCTGGTGGTGGCCGACGCCGCGGCGCGGGCCGTCGAGTTCGTCGGGCTCCCCGAGGCCCAGTTGAACCTGGCCCAGGCCGTGGTGCACCTGGCGTGCGCCCCGAAGTCCAACCGGGTGACGGTGGCACTCGGGCGCGCCCGGCGCGACGTGCGCGACGCCCCCCGGGGGGATGTGCCCGGCCACCTCCGTGACGCCCACTACCGGAGTGCGGCGACGATCGGGCACGGCGAGGGCTACCTGTACCCGCACGACCACCCGGGGGCCTTCGTGGCCCAGGAGTACCGCCCGGCAGCGGTGGCGGACAACCGCTACTACGAACCGAGCGACCGTGGTCACGAGGCGGTGGTGGCCGAGCGGCTCCGGCAGTGGCGGGACGACACGGCGGACGACGGGGGGGACGGGGCGGACGACGGGGACGACGGGGGGAACGGGACGTCCGGGGAGATCGACCGGCCGTGACCGGGGTCGATGACATCGACCCGGCCACGGCGTGGGCCAGACTGGGACGATGACAGGGAGATCCACCCGCGCGGCCCGGCGCCGGACGCTGATGGTCGCCGTACTCGCGTCGGTCTTCCTGGCCGCCACCCCCGGGCTCGCCGCCGCGGCTCCCGGCACCACCGTGCCGGCGGCGGTCACCGGCGCGCCGGTCCCCCTGGTCGGCAACGCCATCGCCGTCCCCCGTGGGGCCACCGTGCTCGGCCCGACGGCGGTGTCGACGCCGATCACGGTGGACGTGGCCCTGCGTCCCCGGGACCCGGCGGCGTTGAGCGCGTTCGCCAAGGCGGTGTCCACCCCGGGGAACCCGCTGTTCCGCCACTACATGCCGGCCGGGCACCTGGCCTCGGCCTTCGGTCCGACCGCGGCCACGCTCCGCGCCACCAGGGACTGGCTGACCTCGGCCGGGCTCGACGTCGGTGCCACCTCGTCCGACGGGCTCCTGGTCAAGGTGAGCGGCACCGCCGGCCAGCTCGAGGCGGCCTTCGCCGTCCCGCTCGTGCAGACCCGCCTGGCCGACGGCCGGGTGGCCCGGCTCGGTACCCGGGACCCGATGGTCCCGGCTGCCCTCGCCCCGTCGCTCCAGGGGGTGGTGGGGCTCTCCTCCCTGGCCACCGGGACGCCGCACCTGGTGCTCGGCCACCCGGTCCGTCCCGGCACGGCCGTACCGCACGTCGCCGCCCCGGCCCAGTCCCCGGCCGGACCCCAACCGTGCTCGGCGGCCACCGACATCCAACAGGGCCTCCTCGACTCGGGCCATCCGACCTATACGGCCGCCCAGCTGGCGGCCACCTACGGGCTCACCTCGCTCTACGACGCCGGCCGGGTCGGCGCCGGCCAGACCGTGGGCATCTACGAGCTCGAGCAGTACTCGGCGCCGGACGTCGCTGCCTACCAGGCGTGTTACCACACCGACGTGCCGGTGACGGAGGTACCGGTGGACGGCGGCGCCCTGCCGACCCAGTCGAGTGGCGAAGCCGTGCTCGACATCGAGGTCGTCGCCGGACTGGCCCCGGGGTCCTCGATCGTGGTCTACACCGGACCGAACGACAACGGGACCGGCCCGCTCGACACCTACGACGCCATGGTCGACGACGACACGGCCAAGGTACTGACCACCAGCTGGGGCGAGTGCGAGCCGTTGATGGGTGAGGCCGCCCAACAGGCGGAGGAGTCGGTGTTCGCCCTGGCGGTCACCCAGGGCCAGACCTTCTTCGCCGCGTCGGGGGACTCCGGATCGTCCGACTGCGCCGACCAGGGGGGGACGAACGGGCTGGCGGTCGACGACCCGTCCTCCCAACCGGACATGACCGGGGTCGGGGGGACCTCGCTCATGTCGGCGGCGCCCGGCGACCCGACCGAGTCCGTGTGGAACGACAGCTCGGTAGGTGGCGGGGCCGGTGGCGGGGGGAACTCGACGACCTTCGAGGCCCCGTCCTGGCAGCAGGTGCCCGCCGCGCAGTCCGCGGCCACCAGCTACGAGTGCGGGACCGACTTCGACGACCAGTGCCGGGAGGTCCCCGACGTGACCGCGTCGGCCGACCCGGACTTCGGCGACCTGATCTACCTCGGCGGCGCCTGGATCTACGCCGGGGGGACGAGCATGGCCGCCCCGCTGTGGGCCGCCCTGGTCGCCGACACCAATCAGGGATGCTCCTCACCGGCCGGGTTCCTCGACCCGACGATCTACGCGGCCGGCGCGTCGAGCGCGTTCAACGACGTCACCTCCGGGAACAACGACCTGTTCGATGCCCCGGACACCTATCGGGCCACCACCGGTTACGACCTGGCGTCGGGGTGGGGGAGCCCGAGGGCCGCGGATCTGCTCGGCCTGCTGTCGGGGTCAGCGGGCGGGTGTCCCTCCGTCACCGGGCTGTCCCCGTCGTCGGGGTGGGCCGTCGGAGGCACGCAGGTGGTCATCTCCGGATCGGGCTTCGGCACCGGCACACCGGTCGTCCGGATCGGGGGCGTCCGGGCCACGGTGGTGACTTCCAGCCCCACGTCGATCACGGTGATCACCCCCGACGTCGGCACCGGGAGGACCGCACCGGTCACGGTCACCACGTCGGGGCCCGCGGCGGGCACCAGCCCGACGGTGGCCGCGTCGATCTTCACGTACCTCGCCCCCGAGGTGACGTCCGTGGTCGCCAATCGGGGACCGGTCGGCGGCGGCGAGCGCGTCGCCATCTCCGGTTCGGGGTTCCTTCCCGGATCGACGGTGACGTTCGGCGGGGTGGCAGCCGCGTCCCGGGTGGTGTCGCCGACGTCGATCGTGGCCACCGTCCCGCCGGGCCCGGATCAGGGCGCCACGGTGGACGTGGTGGTCGACGCGAGCTCGGGGTCGAGCCGGACCGGTCCCGGGGACCGGTTCACCTACGCGGTACCCGGCTACTGGCTCACCGCCTCCGACGGCGGGGTGTTCGCCTTCGGTCACGCCGGCTTCTTCGGCTCGACCGGGAACCTCACCCTCAACAAGCCGATCGTGGGCATGGCGGCGACCCCCGACGACCAGGGCTACTGGCTGGTCGCGTCCGACGGCGGGGTGTTCGCCTTCGGCGACGCCGGCTTCTTCGGCTCGACCGGGAACCTCACCCTCAACAAGCCGATCGTGGGCATGGCCCGGACCCTCGACGGCGGTGGCTACTGGCTGGTCGCGTCCGACGGCGGGGTGTTCGCCTTCGGCGACGCCGGCTTCTTCGGCTCGACCGGGAACCTGACCCTCAACAAGCCGATCGTGGGCGTGGCACCGACGCCCGACGGCGGGGGCTACTGGCTGGTCGCGTCCGACGGCGGGGTGTTCGCCTTCGGTGACGCCGGCTTCTTCGGCTCGACCGGAGGGATGGCCCTCAACGAGCCGATCATCGGGATGGGGGTCGACCTGAACGGTACCGGGTACTGGCTGGTCGCCTCCGACGGGGGGATCTTCGCCTTCGGGACGGCCCCGTTCGACGGCTCGACCGGCGGGATCCCCCTCAACGAGCCCATCGTCGGGATGGCACCGACCTGATGCGGCCGGGACCCGCCTCCGCGGTGGCCGGGCGATCTACACTGACCCGATCATGACCACTGGAGAGATCGCCGTCCTGGTGGCCAGCGCCGCCTGCGTACTCGCCGTCGTCGGTCTGCTCGTGGCCATCGGCTCGCTGCGGCGCGAGGTGGGCCGGATGAGGGTCATGGCCGACGAGCTGCGGCGCCAGACCGTCCCGCTGGTCGCCGACGCCCACCGTGTGGTCGACCAGGCCGCCACGGAGATGGAGCGGGTCGGTGCCGTCCTCGACTCGACGGAGTCCGTCCACGCCACGGTCGACTCGGCCTCCCGGCTCGCCTACCGGGCGTTCGCCAACCCGGTCGTCAAGGTGCTCGCCGTCCGGGCCGGTGCCTCGAGCGGCCTCCGGCGGCTCGCCGGCAGCGGGCCCGAGGTCGACCGGACCGCCCCGGCCCTCCGGGACCGGAGCCGCTAGCCGTGGCCCGCCGCGCCGTCTGGCTGTTCACCGGCGTCGTCGCCGGTGCCGCCTCGTCCCTCTACGCCGAGCGGAAACTCCGTCGCACCATCGAGGTGGCGACGGCGCGGCTGCAGCCGGAGTCCCTGGTGACCGAGGTCGGGCGGACGGCCCGACAGGCGGCACTCAGCACCGGTGGTCGGGTCCGCGACGCGGTTGCCACCGGGCGCGACGAGATGCGTCGGCGCGAAGTCGAAATCTGGGCCGGGCTGGCCACGGCCGACGACGACCTGTCACCGGGTGGACCGGGCGTCCCGTCCGACCGGGTCGGCGGGGGAGCCACGGAGGCACCCTCACCGGAGGCGACGCACCCGTCGCCCGCACGGCGGCGGCGGGTGCGAAAATCCCCTTCCCACCTGGGCAAGTAGGATTTCGGGTCGTGACCCCCGGAACGGCCCCCGACGCCGACCACCTCCGAGACGCCTTCATCCGGTACTTCGTCGATCGCGGCCACGCCGCGGTCGCGTCGGCCAGCCTGATCCCCCACGACCCCTCGGTCCTGTTCACCATCGCCGGGATGGTGCCGTTCAAGCCGTTCTTCCTGGGCGACGAGGTCCCGCCGTGGCCGCGGGCCACCTCCGTGCAGAAGTGCTTCCGCACCGTCGACATCGACATCGTCGGCTCGACCCTCCGGCACTGCACGTTCTTCGAGATGCTCGGCAACTTCAGCTTCGGGGACTACTTCAAGTCCGACGCCATCCCCTACGCCTGGGAGCTGGTGACCGAGGTCCTCGGCATCGACGGCGACCGGCTGTGGGTCACCGTCTTCGAGACCGACGACGAGGCCGAGACCATCTGGCGGGACGTGGTGGGCGTGCCCCCCGACCGGATCCAGCGCCTCGGTGACGACAACTTCTGGAAGATGGGCGACACCGGACCGTGCGGGCCCAGCTCCGAGATCTTCATCGACAAGGGGGCCGGGTACGGCGAGGCCGGCGGCCCGGCGTTCGGCGGCCCCGAGCGGTTCGTCGAGATCTGGAACCTGGTCTTCATGCAGTACAACCGCGGACCGGACGGTTCGACCGAGCCCCTGCCCCGGCCGAGCATCGACACCGGCGCGGGCCTCGAGCGGATCCTGCCGGTGATCCAGGGTGTCGACTCGCTGTACGACACCGACCTGTTCCGGCCCATGCTCGACACCGCCCAGTCGATCACCGGGCGGACCTACGGTGCCGACGAGCGGGACGACGTGGCCCTGCGGATCATGGCGGACCACGGGCGGGCCATGGCGATGCTGGTCGCCGACGGCGTCCTCCCGTCGAACGAGGGGCGGGGCTACGTGCTCCGACGCGTCATCCGCCGCGCCGTGCGCCGGGCCCGTCAGCTCGGGGTCACCGTCCCGTGCACCGAGCGTCTCGTCGACACCGCCATCGGGATGCTCGGAAGCGCCCATCCCAGCCTGGCCGAGCAGCACCGGCTGGTCGTCGACGTGGTGGCCCGCGAAGAGGACGGCTTCCTCCGCACCCTCGCGACCGGCTCGGCCATCCTCGAGGAGGTGCTGTCCTCGGGCGAGGTGACGGTCCCCGGCGAGGTGGCGTTCCGGCTCCACGACACCTACGGGTTCCCGGTGGAGCTCACCGTCGAGATCGCCGAGGAGGTCGGGTCGAAGGTCGACCTCGAGGGTTTCGAGGCGGCCATGGACCGCCAGCGCACCCTGGCCCGGGCCGCCGCCCGGGCGGGCCGCACGACGGCGGGCGACGAGGCGTACCGGTCGGTGCTCGACGTCGAGGGGCGCACGGTGTTCGTGGGGCAGTCCCCGGAGAACTACTCGGCGCCCGCCCGGGTGGTCGCGGTCCTGACCGACAACGATCCCGACCACGCCGGCCGGGTCGAGATCTTCCTCGACCGCACGCCGTTCTATGCGGAGGGGGGCGGGCAGATGGGGGACATCGGCACCATCGTGACCGAGACGGGCACCGCGCTCGTCCACGACACCGTGTCGGCGCTGCCCGGGCTCACCTCGCACCGGGCCACGGTGACCGGCGAGGTGTTCGCCGGGCAGGACGCCCTCGCCACCATCGACGGATCCCGGCGCGACGCCCTGCGGCGCAACCACACCGGGACCCACCTGCTCCACGCCGCGCTGCGGGCCGTCCTCGGCGACCAGGTGCGCCAGCAGGGCTCGCTGGTCGCGCCCGACCGGCTGCGCTTCGACTTCAGCCACCATGCCGCGGTGGCGCCCGAGGAGCTCGCCGCCGTCACGGCGATGGCCAACGCCGACGTGCTCACCGACGCACCGGTCACGGTGGTGGAGACGACCAAGGAGGAGGCCGAGGCCATGGGTGCCCTGGCCTTCTTCGGCGACAAGTACGGCGAGCAGGTCCGGGTCATCCGGGCCGGGCCCCACTCGGTGGAGCTGTGCGGCGGCACCCACGTCGCCGCGCTCGGCATGATCGGTCCGATCACCGTGGTGGCCGAGTCGTCCATCGGGTCGAACACCCGACGGATCGAGGCGGTCACCGGCACCGGCGCCCTCGACCGGCTGGCCGAACGGGAGCACCTGGTGGCCGAGGCCGCGTCGTTGCTGCGGACCGATCCCGAACACGTCGGCGAGGCCATCGAGCGCCTGCTCGAGCGCCAGCGGGCCACGGAGAAGGCCCTCGAACGGGCGCAGGAACGCGAGCTGCGGGCCGAGGCGTCGTCCCTCGTGTCCGACGCCGTGGACGGGTCGGTCGTGGCCCGGCGCGACGGCCTCACCCCGGACCAGCTGCGGGACCTGGCCCAGGCGGTCCGGTCCCAGGGCCAGCTGCGGGCGGTGGTCCTCGGTGGGAGCCCGGACGGGGTGAAGGCCTCGGTCGCCGTGTCCGCCGACCGCAAGGGGACCCACGGTGACCATGGCGGCCAGCTCCACGCCGGCGACCTGGTCAAGCAGATCGCACCGTTGCTGGGCGGGGGCGGCGGAGGATCCCCCGAGGTGGCCGTGGCCGGCGGCAAGGACCCGTCGGGGATCGACCGGGCGCTCGACGAGGCGCGTCGACTGACCGCCGGTGCCTGAACACCGGGACCCGTGCACGGCCGTCCGCGCCCGACCCGGTGACTGACGCCCGGGTGCGCCGTCCGGGTCGGGCGGTCGGCGTCGACCTCGGGGCCAAGCGGATCGGGATCGCCGTGAGCGACTCGGCGGGCACCCTGGCCACGCCCCGGGGGACCGTGGTCCGTACCGGGGACGCGGCCCGCGACCGGCGTGCCCTGGTCGACCTGGCGGTCGAGGAGGCGGCCGTGGTGGTGGTGGTCGGGCACCCCCTCTCCCTCGACGGGACCCGGGGCCCGTCGGCGGTCGCGGCCGAGGCCGAGGCCGAGGCACTGGCCGGGCTGTTGGACGAGCACGGGATCGAGGTCGAGCTCTTCGACGAGCGGATGACCACCGTGACCGCCCACCAGGCACTCACCGCCGGTGGGACGAAGGGCCGCAACCAGCGCGCCGTGGTCGACCAGACGGCGGCCGCGGTCATGCTGGCGGCATGGTTGGACGGACGACGGGGGGACGGGTGACCGGCCCGACCGACCCGGGCGACGGTCCCCGTCCCGACGACCGCGCCGACGGCCCGGACCCGGGCCCGGGCCCGGCCGACCCGGGCATCGACAGGACCCGTGCCGGAGGGACCGGTCCCGACGTCCCGGGCGACGGGGTCGCCGGACCGGTCCGGACCCCTGCCGCCCACGCGAGCCGGCGTCGGGGACCGTGGAGGGTGGTGGTGCTCGGCTGCGTGGTCGCAGTCGCCGTCGTCGTGTTCGGTGGCTACCTGTGGGTCCGCAGCGAGGCCGACCCGTCGGGACCGCAGGGTGCCCAGGTCATCGTCACCGTGCCGGTCGGTGCGGGCGCCGATACCACCGGCTCGCTGCTGGCCGAGCGGGGCGTGGTCACCGATGCGCTCGCCTTCCGGGTGTGGTCGTGGTTCAACGGCCTCCCGGGCCTCGAGGCGGGGACCTACGCGTTCCGGGCCAATTCGTCCTTCGGCGAGGTCCGGACCGTCCTGTCCGGGGGCCCGAATGTGTTCCCCCTGGTGAACCCACCCGGCTTCACGGTGGCCGAGCTCGCCGAGCGGGCCGGGCAGCTGCCCGGCCATGATGCGTCGTCGTTCGAGCGCACCGCGACCAGCGGGGTCGTCCGGTCGCCCTGGCAGCCCACGGGGGTCACCAGCCTGGAGGGGCTCCTCGCCACCGGGACCTACATGGTCGTGCCGGGGGAGACCGACCGGCAGATCCTGGAGGCGATGGTGGACCGGTTCGACGCCCAGGCGGCCCGGATCGGCCTGGCCGCCGGATCGGCGGCTCTGGGCTACTCGCCCTACCAGGTGGTCACCGTGGCCGCGATCGTGGAGAAGGAGGGTGTGCTCGAGGCCAACATGGGACCGGTCGCCCGCGTCGTCTACAACCGGCTGGCGCGGTCGATGCCGCTCCAGATGAACTCGACCGTCCTCTACGCGCTCGGCCAGGACGGGGGGACGGTGACCCCGGCCGACCTCCGGCTGCAGACCCCGTACAACACCTACCTGAACGAGGGCCTCCCCCCGACGCCCACCTGCTTCCCGTCGGAACAGGCCCTCGACGCCGCCCTCCACCCGCCCGCGGGTGCCTGGCTGTACTTCGTCGTCGTCCGACAGGACGGGACCGAGGCGTTCTCGGACACGTACGCCGGCCAGTTGGCCAACGAGGCGCTGGCCAACCAGCGCGGCGTGGGCTGAACGGGGGAGACTGGAGCCATGACGTCCGAGGCTCTGCGTACGGCGACCGGCGGCACGAGTGCCGGGGACGACCGGGTGGTGGCCGGGACGGGCCTGTCCGCCGGGACCCGCGTGGTCGGCGTGATGGGCTTCCCGGTCGGGCACTCCCTGTCGCCGCTCCTCCACAACACCGCCTTCGCCCACTTGGGTGTGGACTGGGTCTCGGTCGGTTTCCCGGTACCACCCGGCCGGGCCGGTGCCGCCCTGGCGGGCGCCCGCGACCTCGGGATCAGGGGGCTGTCGGTGACCATGCCCCACAAGGAGGACGTCGCCGACGCGGTAGACGTCCTGACGCCGGCGGCCGAACGGCTGGGGGCCGTCAACTGCGTCTTCGACGACGACGGCGTCTGGTTCGGTGACAACACGGACGGCGCCGGCATGATCGCGGCCCTCCGACGCGGCGGTCGCTTCGAACCGCTCGGCCGTCGGTGCATGGTGGTCGGTGCGGGCGGTGCCGCACGGGCGGTGATCGCCGCACTCGGCGACGCCGGGGCGGCCGAGGTGGTCGTGGTCAACCGGACCGCCGAGCGGGCCGAGGCGGCGGCGGGCCTGGCCGGACCGGTCGGTCGGGTGGGTGGCGCCGGGGAGGCCCCGACCTGCGAGCTGGTGGTGAACGCCACCCCGGCCGGGATGGCCGGCGTGGTCGACGGGCCGACCGGTTGGCCGGTCGACCCGTCGCTGCTCGGGCCCGCCCAGGTGGTGGTCGACCTCGTCTACCACCCCCCGGTCACGGACTGGCTGGCGGCTGCGGCCCGACGGGGGGCCACGACCGCCAACGGGCTCGGGATGCTGGTCCACCAGGCCGCACTCCAGATCGAGCGCTGGACCGGCCTCGATGCCCCGGTGGACGCCATGTGGGACGCGGTGGCCGGGGCCACCGGTGGGGCTGCCTTCGGGGCCACTTCTGGGGCCGCCGGCGGTTGAACGGGTCGCCGTGGACCCCGGTCGACGACCGGTGTGGCCGCCCGGGGCCATCCCCGGGGGGCGGGTAGCCTGTCTGTCCGGAGCTCCCTGGTGACCTACTCGACCGACACACTCGTGACGCGTTCACGCCACGTGTCCGCCCGGATCGACCCGATCCTGCTGGTCACGACGATCGTCATCGCCCTCGTCGGCATCGTCATGATCTACTCGGCCACCAAGGGGAAGCTGGCCCTGGCCGGCGAGGACCCCAAGTACTACCTGAAGCGCCAGTTGGCCTTCTTCCTGATCGCCTTGGTCGTCCTGGTGCTGGTGGCGGTCTTCGACTACCGGAGGTGGGAACAGCTGTCGACGATCCTGTACGTGGGGATCGTCCTGGCGCTGCTGGCCGTGCTGTCGCCCGTCGGCTCACACGCGCTCGGCTCCCAGCGCTGGTTCTCGCTCGGACCCCTCCAGCTCCAGCCGTCCGAATTCGCCACGCTCGTCCTGATCATCGCCATCGCCACCTACTGCGCGCGACGGCCCGAGGGACTCGAATTCCGGGACCTGGTCCGGATGGTCCTGATGGCGGGGGTCCCGATCGTGCTCATCATCAAGCAGCCCGACCTCGGGACCGCCATCGTGTGCTCGGTGATCCTGTTGGTGATGCTGACGGTTGCCGGCATGCCCGGGCGGTACCTGCTCCTGCTGGTCGTCGGGGCGGTCCTCGTGGTGGTCGTGGCCCTCAACCTGGGCCTGGTGAAGCACTACCAGATCCAGCGACTGACCAGCTTCATCGCCCCGAACAGCGCCAGCGTGAACGTGACCTACAACGTCAACGAGGCCAAGACGGCCATCGCCCACGGGGGCATCTTCGGGCAGGGTCTGTTCAAGGGGGCCGAGACCAACCTGGCCTACGTGCCCGAACAGCAGACCGACTTCATCTTCTCGGCCGTGGGGGAGCAGCTCGGATTCGTGGGTGCGGGCATCCTCCTCGTCCTCTACGGGATCGTGGCGTGGCGGATCATGCGGGTCGCCCTGATGGCCAAGGACGCGTTCGGCCGCCTGCTGTGCTCGGGCGTCTTCGCCCTCCTCATGTTCTCGGTGTTCGAGAACGTGGGGATGAACATGGGGATCATGCCGGTCGCCGGCATCCCGCTGCCGTTCCTCTCCTATGGAGGGTCCGCCATGATCGGGTTCATGGCCGCCGTCGGCATCGTGATGAGCGTCCACTACCGGAGCACCAGGTGACCATGCCCGAGCCGACGTCGACGACGGAACGCCCCGTGGCCGGTGCCGGCACCGGTGCGGTCGCCGGCGCCGACCCCGACCCACTGGTGGCCCCGACCCCGGTCGACCCCGACCCGCTCCTGGCGCCCGCCCCGGCCGACCCCGACCCGCTGGTGGCCCCGACCCCGGCCGACCCCGACCCGCTGGTGGATCCCGTGCCGGAGGTACCCGAGCCGGTCGTGACCCCCCCGCCCGTCGGCCCGGTCGACTTCCGCATGGTGCTCGTCTCCTCGGTCACCCTCGACCTGCCCAACCAGCATCCGTCGGTGGTCCTCCGCGAGATCGAGACCCCGAGGCGTCAGCTCACCTTCGCCATCGGGATGCAGGACGCGGTGGCCCTCTCCCACGCCCTGCGGCGGATCCCCACACCCCGGCCGCTCACCCACGAGCTGATGAGCGGGGTGCTCCAGCGATTCGACATCGACCTGGTGGCCGTGCGCATCGTCGGGCGCTCCGGCGCTGTCCACTTCGCGGAGCTCGACCTGCGCGGTGTCGGCGGCCGGTCGGTCCATTCGTGCCGCCCGAGCGACGCGTTGACCCTGGCACTCCACCAGCCGGTGCCGGTCCCGATCCTGGTCGACGCCCGGCTGCTCGAGGGTCCGGGGGACGTGGCGCCCCCCGGGGCGGACGACTGACCGGTCAGCTCCCGGTCAGGAGCCGGCGCCGGCGTTCGAGGTCCTCGTCGTAGCGGGTCTGTTCGGCGGCGTCCACGGCCGCCGACCCCTCGTCCGAGATCCGCATGAGGAGAGCCACCAGCACGTAGTTGGCCACCAGTGCGGAACCCCCGTAGGAGACGAAGGGCAGCGTGATGCCGGTGAGGGGAAGCAGCCGCACGATCCCGCCGATGATGAAGAAGGCCTGGAAGCCGATGATGATGGTGAGCCCGGTGGCGACCAGCTTGGCGAACTCCGACCGGGCCGCCTGGGCGATCCGGAGACCGGCCCCTACCAGCAACAGGAACGCCACGATCACCATCGTCGAGCCCATCAGGCCCATCTCCTCGCCGATGACGCCGAAGATGAAGTCCGTGCGGGCGTTGGTGATCAGGTAGGCACCGGCACCCAGCCCGAGCCCCGAACCCCCGATGCCCCCGCTGCCGAGTGAGTACCAGGTCTGCACGAGCTGGTAGCCACTCCCGTTGGCGTGCTTCCACGGGTCCAGCCAGTCTTCGACCCGGACGTGGGTCTGGCCCAGGTACTTGCCCGAGAAGTAGGCGCCGACCGCGAACATGATCAGGCCGAGCACCAGGTAGCCGGTGCGGCCGGTGGTGACCCAGAGCAGCCCGATGAACAGGGTGAACAAGAGCGCCGAGAACCCGATGTCGTGCTCGAGGCTCATGACCCCGATGGCGAACACCCAGGCCACGATGATCGGCACCAGCGGTCGCGGGTCGAGCACCAGTCGGTTCCCCAGGCGGGCCGTCGGAATGGTCAGGAGCTCCCGCTTGTCGGCGAAGTACGAGGCGAAGAAGATGCAGAGCAGGATCTTGGCCAGTTCCACCGGCTGGAACTCGAAGGACCCGACCTCGATCCACAGGCGCGCACCGCCGATGTCGGCGCCGAGGCCGGGAACCAGGGGGAGCAGGAGGAGGATCACCCCGACGCCCAGGAGGAGGTAGCGGTAGCGGTCGAGATCCCGGGAACGACGCACCGCGACGAGGGTGAGCACGTAGGCGGCAACGCCGCCCGCCGTCCACGCGGCCTGCAGCGGGGCGTAGTGCTGGGCGGTGGCCAGGTCGATCCGGGTGATCATCACGTAGCCGATGCCGTTGAGGAGGAAGACGATCGGCATGACCACCGCGTTGGCGTCGGGCACGAAGATGCGGTTGGCGATGTGGATCACGCCGCCGAGCAGGAGGATCGCGATCAGGAGGGGGACGAGGTCCGATGGGACCTTGGACGTGTTCCCGAGGATCATGAGGACGTAGGTGGCCACGATGATCACCGCTGCGGTCACCAGGAGCCCCAGCTCGGTCCGCCGACGCGCCTTGACCCCTCGACGCGCACGGTTGGACGTGGGGGAACGCAGGGAGAACGACGGCACCGCGGCGAGCCTACCGGTGCCCGACCGGCGTGCGGTGGAGCGCCACGCGGCCCGATCGCCCCGGGGCCGTCCGCCGCGGTCGCCCGCGGATACGATGAGCCGACGATGACGAGCCGCCGTGACCGCTCGAGCCAGCACCGTCCGGCACGGCCATGAGCGATCCGACCCTGGTCCCGGACGGGAAGCTGCGGGAGGCCCCGACCGTGGGTGAACCGCGGCCCGTCGTCACCAGGGGGATGGGGACCGTCCCGTCCACCGGCCCCGGGAACCGGACGCCGAGGGCCGCCGACGCGGTCCCGGCGAGGGAGGTGCCCACCGTCGAGCTCGCCGAGTCGCCCGAACGGTTCTCCAACCGGGAGCTCTCGTGGCTCGACTTCGCCTCGAGGCTCCTCGACCTCGCCGCCGACGACCGCCAGCCCCTGCTCGAGCGGGTGAAATTCCTCGCCATCTTCACCGAGGGGCTCGACGAGTTCTTCCAGGTCCGGGTGGCGGGACTCGAGGACCAGGTCGCAGCGGGGCTCCGTGCCCGCTCACCCGACGGCAGCAGTCCCGGCGAGCAGCTCCAGGCCATCACCGCCCGGGTGACGGCGTTGGTCGACCGCCAGAGCCGGATCTTCGCCGATCGGGTGCTCCCTGCCCTGACCGCCGCCGGTCTGCTCCTCGTCGACTGGCACCTGCTGGACCACGTCGACCGTCGGTACCTCGACGAGGTCTACGACAGGACCATCTTCCCGATCCTGACCCCGTTGGCCGTCGATCCGGGGCACCCGTTCCCCTACATCTCGAACCTCTGCCTCAATCTGGTGGCACGGGTGGTGGACCCGGGCACCGACGAGCAGCGGATCGCCCGGGTCAAGGTGCCGCCCCTGCTGCCCCGGTTCGTCGCCCTTCCCGATGGGCGGCGCCTGGTCCCCGTGGAACAGGTCATCGCCGCCCACCTGGACAGCCTCTTCCCGGCGATGGCCGTGGCCGAGCACCACGTCTTCCGCGTCACCCGCAACGCCGACCTCTCGGTCGACGAGGACGACGCGCAGGACCTGCTGGCCGCGGTCGAGCTCGAGCTCCACCGGCGCCGGTTCGGCCAGGCCGTCCGACTCGAGGTCTCGGCCGGGATCTCCACCGAGCTGCTGGAGATGCTGGTGGCCGAGGTGGACGTTCCCGAGGACAACGTGTTCCTGGCCGACGTGCCGATCGACCTCGGAGGCCTGGGCGTGCTCGCCGAGGTGGACCGTCCCGACCTCGCCCCCGAGTCGTGGACCCCGTTGGTGCCGCACCGGCTGGCCGGGGACGGCGACCTGTTCGCCGCGCTGTGCGAGGGTGATGTCCTCCTCCACCACCCCTACGAGTCGTTTGCCGCGTCCGTCGAGGCCTTCGTGGAGCGGGCCGCCTCGGACCCCGACGTCATGGCCATCAAGCAGACCCTGTACCGGACCGGGACCGACAGCCCGATCGTGGGCTCGCTCATCAAGGCGTCCCAGGCCGGTAAGCAGGTCACGGCGGTGGTCGAGCTGCAGGCCCGGTTCGACGAGCGGGCCAACATCGCGTGGGCCCGGGCTCTGGAGGAGGCCGGCGTCCAGGTCGTCTACGGCCTGCGGCGGATCAAGACCCACTGCAAGATGTCCCTGGTCATCCGGCGGGAGGGCGACCACACGCGGCGGTACTGCCATGTCGGCAGCGGCAACTACAACTCGATCACGGCCAGGACCTACGAGGACATCGGGCTCCTCACCGCCGATCCCGACATCGGGTCCGACGTGGCCGGCGTGTTCAACCTGCTGACCGGTTCGGGATCCGAGGTCAGCTTCCGCCGTCTCGTGGTGTCACCGCTGTCGACCCGGACCGAGGTGATCGCCGCCATCGACGCCGAGGCGGCCGCCGGTTGGTCCGGCAGGATCGTGATGAAGACCAACGGCCTCACCGACCCCGAGGTGATCGACGCGCTCTACCGGGCCTCGGCCGCCGGCGCCTCGATCGATCTCATCGTCCGGGGCCGTTGCTGCGTCCGGCCCGGGGTGGTGGGACTGTCGGAGAACATCCGGGTGCGTTCGATCGTAGGCAGGTTCCTCGAGCACTCGAGGATCTTCCGGTTCGGCGGCGACCACGGTCGGCCGCTCCGGATCTCCTTCGGGTCGCCCGACATGATGGAGCGGAACCTCGATCGTCGGGTCGAGGTGATCGTCCCGGTCCAGGACCCCGGGATCCAGCAGCGCCTGGTGGCGATCCTCGACGAGGCGTTGCGCGACCGGGCCAACTCGTGGACGCTGGGCGGCGACGGGGTCTGGGTGTGGGCGGCCGTCCCCGGCCCGGAGGGGCCCGGGTTCAGCCTGCAGGATCAGTGCCGAACGCGGGCGCTCGCCGCACTGGAGGATCGCCGAGTGGCGGCACGGTCCGTCCCGTCATTGCGTGCGCACCGTCCGGCGGACGGACCGGGCGGGTCACTGTCGGGACGGGAGGCAACGGATGGACCGGAGGTTCCGACCGGTCGGCCCCCGGCGAAGGCGCGTTGGTGGCGGCGTCTGTTCGGCCGGACCAGGTAGCCCTGGCCCCCACCACCCGCCCCCGGAGGGCCATCAGGTGCCGGTGGATCCGGTGGTGGGCGGACCGCTGTTCGAGCTCGAGCGAGGCGTAGGCGAGACCTCCGAAGGGGATGGGCAGCCAGAAGTTCACCGCCCGGTACGCCAGTACGCCCGACAGCGCCTGACCGTCGGTGAGGCCGAA
Organism: Acidimicrobiales bacterium; assembly: GCA_049517675.1. GTDB lineage: Bacteria > Actinomycetota > Acidimicrobiia > Acidimicrobiales > RAAP-2 > Bog-756. The sequence continues at coordinate 55,318 of JBEKRV010000022.1, read as the reverse complement.
GCCGGCCAGCATCGTGACCAGCACGAACTCCACGACGCCCAGTCCCCCCGGGGTGATCGGGATGGCCGCCAGGATGTTGGCCAGGCCGTAGGCGGTGAGCAGGTCGACGGGGGAGATGAAGTGGCTGAAGGCGGCGACGAACACCCACAGGGAGGCGGCGTCGAGCAGCCAGTTGGCCGCCGCCCAGGCCACGGCCCGCCGCATGAGCGGCCGGTCGTCCATGAGCACGGCGAAGCGCTGCGCCAGCCGCTCGACGAGTGAGGTGATCTTGTCGGGGTCGAGGTACCGGATCCGTTGGCATACCGCCCGGATGACCCGGCTGGCCCGCTCCTGGCCGCGGGTGAGCAGGTAGAAGAGCCCCCCGAAGGCACCGAGCAGGACCACGCCGACGGCTGCCGCCACCACTACCAGGATGGAGGCGGAGGTGGAGGTGTGGCCGTGGAGCCCGGCGGGGACGTGGAACCCGTGGGCGACGAGGAACGCCACCAGCGAGAGCCAGAAGATCACGTTGAGGACCACCGCGGATCCGATCCCCTGGGTGCCGAGCGCGAACCCGGTGTCGGACCCGGAGACGCCCGACTGGGTGAGCAGCCGGTAGCCGAGTGCGGCCCCGGGGGCGGTGCCACCGGGGGAGACGTGACTGAGGGCCAGGGTGGAGAGGTTGATCCGGAAGAGCCGGAAACGCCGGGGACCGCCCGCCGGGAGCACGGAATGGGTCAGCTCCATGTATGCGACCAGGGCGGCGACCTCCAGGAGCACCCCGAGGGCGAGGTAGGTGACGTTGATGTGGGCGAGCGCCCCCACCTGGTTGCGGTGGCTGGCCACGACGGGGAGGACGACGTAGAAGACGAAGAGGAAGACGAGCACCGTCCCTACGCTGAGCCGCACCTCGCGACGGACGAAGGGTCCCCGGTGCCACCATCGGGACCGCCGTTCGCGGTGGGGGGGCACCCCCCCGGGCTCGTCTGCCGTCGCGGCCACCATCGGCCCCATGTTGGCACGGCGCGACCCCTCGGACCTGCCATGCTGAGGATGTGGCCGACCCGGACGAACCGCCAGGCGGGAGTGTGGACACCACCACGACCGTCGTGAGCGAGACGCAGGTCGAGCGCCGTGACCGCGAGGTGGGCCCGGAAGCGCCGCGTCGGGAGCGTCTGTTCGCGGCCGCGTCGGCCAAGGGCGTGCCGCTCCGCACGATCCTCACCGTCGATGCGGTGGTCATCGTCACCTGGGTGCTCTACCGCCTGCTGGGCCGCCTGCGCGAGGTGATCCTGTGGATCCTGATCGCCTCCTTCATCGCTCTCGTCCTCAACCCGGCGGTGTCGTTCCTCGAGCGGCACCGCTTCCGCCGCGGTGCGGCGGTCGCCGTCGTGTTCGCCACGGCCGTGCTGGTGTTCGCCGGACTGCTCGGACTGTTCGGCTATCCACTGGTGAACTCGCTCTCCCACGTGGCCGAGCGCCTCCCGACCATGGTCAGCCAGGTCCAGCGTGGGCACGGGTGGCTGGCCCATTCCCTCAAGCGGATCGGCCTCCTGGCCTGGGTCCAGAAGAACGCGCCCCGGCTCAAGGAATACGCCGACAACCTCGGGAAGCCCGCCCTGTCGATCGGGGCCGACCTCTCCAAGGCCGTCATCTCGACCATCGTCGCCCTCAGTACGATCGCCTTCCTGTCGCTGTTCTTGCTGCTCGAGGCCCCGGTACTGCGCACCGGCCTGCTCGACGCCATGAGCCCGAGGGTCCGCCAGAGCGTGGCGGACGTGTCGGCCACCGTGTCCCGCTCGGTCACGGCCTACGTCCTCGGCACCTTCGCCATGGGGTTCCTGTTCGGACTGGTGATCTTCATCACCATGGTCGTCCTCGGGGTGCCCTTCGCCCTCCTGATCGGCCTGTGGGTGGCGTTGGTGGCGATGATCCCCCTGGTCGGTGGCCTGGTCGCCGGTGTGCCGTCGGTGCTGCTGGCCTTCATCCACTCACCCACGGCCGGACTGGTCGCCGTGGTCGTCTTCATCGGGTTCCAGTTGGTGGAGAACCACTTCGTCTACCCGGTGGTCATGAGTCGCACCGTGCGGATGAACCCGCTGTGGGTCCTGCTCGCCGTCCTGATCGGGGCCAACCTGGGTGGGGCGTTCGGGTCGACGCTCGGGGCGCTGACCGGCGCCCTGGTGGCCATCCCGGTGGGTGGGGCACTGCACGTCATCTTCCTGGAGGCCTGGGCCCGCACCCGACCGGCCCGCCCCGGGTTCGACGGCACGGATCCGGCCACCGCCGAGGACGGGCCCGCTGCGGCGGTGCGCCTGCCCGTGCCGGGCGGCACGGACCCGAACGGCTAGTCCCGACCACGGGGCGGCCCGGGACCTCCCGTAAGCTACGGGGATGGATGTCCTGGTGGTCCTGCCTACCTACAACGAGTCGGTGCCCGACGCCACGGTGCTGGTGGTCGACGACGGGAGCCCGGACGGCACCGCCGATGCGGCCGAGATCCTGGGCAAGGAGCTGGGCCGCATCGAGGTGCTGCGCCGGCCGGCCAAGTCCGGGCTCGGGAGCGCCTACCGGGCCGGGTTCCGGTGGGGGCTCGACCGGGGCTTCGACGCCTGCGTCGAGATGGACGCCGACCTGTCCCACGAGCCCGAGGCCCTGCCCTCGCTGGTGGCCCCGCTGGCCGACGGCAACGAGCTGGTCATCGGCTCCCGCTACATCCCCGGCGGGATCATCCCGAACTGGGCCTGGCACCGGCGCCTGCTCTCACGGGGCGGCAACCTCTACGCCTCGACCGTGCTCGGCCTCAAGGTGGCCGACGCCACCGCCGGGTTCCGGGCCTACGCGGCGTCCCTGCTCGACCGCATCGACCTCGACTCGGTCCAGGCCGAGGGCTACGGGTTCCAGGCCCTCGGCCTCGTCACCCTGTGGGGGCTCCAGCGCCTCGTCGGCTCCCGTCGGGGCCAACCCCAGGTCGCCCGGACCTGATGCCCGTGCCGTGACCGAACCGGTGCGAGTCCTCGTCCGGTCGGACGAGGGAAGCTCCGATCAGCCTGCCACCCACCCGCTCAGCGTCTGGCCGCTCGAGTAGAAGCTGCCGTTTCCGTCGTAGAAGGCCGAGATCACCCAACGGCCCCTCGGGTGCGTGTCCGCACCCGTTACGGGTGGCACCTCGAACCAGCCGGCGGGAAGAGTACAGGTGGCGGCACCGCTCACGACGGGCTGGGAGTTGTTGGCCGAAGCCGGCAGCAGCGTTCCTTCGCAGTAGGCCTTGACACCCTTGGCGGAGAGGCTCGAGGCGACGGCGAAGGTGACGTTGCCGCTGATGGCCGACGTGGCCGAACCGGCGGTGACGAGGGCCTCGACGGTCGTCGACCCCCCGTTGGTCGGCGTGGCGGACAGGGAGATCTTCAGATGGGTGCGGGACGGGGTCACGCCCTCGACGAGCGAACCCGAGTTGGACGCGTAATTCGAATCACCCGAATACGAGGCGGTGATCGTGAACGGCGAGTAGGCGCCGAGAAGCGCGGCCTTGGCGACCGTGCAGCTCGCCTTCCCGTTGGTGCCGAGTCCGGAGGAACTGGCGCAGGACACCGACCCTCCCCCGGTACCGGTCAACGTCCACGTGACCGTGCCGGTCGGCTTGGCCATCCCCGGCGAGACCGGCGTGACGACCGCATGGAAGATGACCTCGTGGCCGGTGATCACGGTCGGGTTCTTGGCCGTCACCGAGACGGTGGTGGCGTTGGTCCCCGCGGCGAACGCCGGGGTGCTCAGACCCACACCGGCAATCACAATCGCCAGACTCGCTGCCCGCAGCAGGTTCTTCACGTCGTCGGCCCCCCTCGAGGTCTGGTCGGCACCATTGCCACTACCACATCGGACATCATCCTTACCAGTGGTGGCCTGGGTGTCAATAACCCTGCAGGCGCGTGCGAAGCCACGGGCCGTGCGTCGGCTCACCGCCGTCGACCGCACGCGGTCTTCTGTCACACGCACGTCACCTACCGGTCACGTACGTCCCGGATCCGTCACCTTCGGTCCCGGAACGCTCACGCCCTGTCCCGGACCGGTGCCCGGCGGGTCCCGACGGACGGACGGACCTAGCGTGGCGTGATCCCCCACGATCCGGCCCACCGGGCACCGGGCCGGAGAACGGCGAGGTCGGTACCCGACCGGAACGCGTCCGGAGGGCACGTCATCGGCTCGACGGCCAGGGCGGTCCGCCGCGATGCCTCGTCGAGGGTGTCCCCGGTGAACACCATCAGGTACCCGAAGCGCTCGTCTGCCCACAGGGTCACCCCGGCGTCACCGTCGGGATGATCGACGTGGACCCGAACCCGACCGTCCCCGTCGCGGGCGAGGTCGCAGTACGCCGTGTCGAGCCGGGTCACGCCGACCGGTCGGCCGTTTGTGAAGTCGTACTCCGTTCCCGACACCGCGACCGCACCGGTGGGAAGGCCCCGGTCGTCGGTGACCAGGCGGCGTCGGGCCGGCACTCGCAGCCGCGCCTGGTCGACGGCCGTCGTCCCCACCGTGAGGTACGGATGGAAGCCGAGGCCGAACGGCAGGTTCGCCGACCCGATGTTCTCCGCATCGGTCGACACCGTGAGCCCTTCCCGTCCCAGGCGGTACTCGATCTCGATCCGCAGCGCGAAGGGATAGGCCGGGGACGGGCGGAGCTCGCACATCAGGCTCACCCGGTTCTGGGCCCGGCCGCTGAGCCGCCACGGGAGCCAGCGGACCAGTCCGTGGATGGCATTGTGCCGGCCGACCTCGTTGATCGGTGCCTGGGCCGTGACGTCCTCGAAGGCGTACGCGCCATCGCCCAGTCGGTTCGGCCACGGTGCCAGTACCTGCCCTCTCCCCCCGTGGCTCCACTGCTCGGGTCCGAACCCGTCGATCACCTTGCGGTCGTGAACCGTGAACGAGCGGAGCGTCGCACCGACCTCGGTGACGATCGCCCGCTGGTGGCCATGGCCGATGACCCACTGGTCGCCCGTGGCCGCCGTGGTCTGGGCAGGTCGCTGGTCGGGTGACGGGCTGGGTGCGGGCATGGATTCCTCGGGACGGTTGCGAACACCGGTGCGGTCCCCGACGCGGGACGACCGGTTCCGATGGCGGGGAGCGGGCTCCTTCGACGGCGTGCCGCGAGGTGCGGTGCGTCGACCGGCTCCCGATGTCGCCCGGTATGGTAGGCGACGAGGCCGCACCGGCCCGCCGAGACCCCGTCGCGACGCGTTGACGCCCCTCCCCGGCGGACGTCGCCCGCGACGGCCGACGAACGGAACTCCCCGCCATGCGCATCCTGATCACCAACGACGACGGTGTGTTCGCCCCCGGGATCGCCGCGCTGGCACGTGGCCTCCACGCCGCCTTCGGTGGACGCCACGAACTGGTGGTGGTCGCGCCGTTGACCGACCACAGTGGCGCGAGCGCGGCGGTCGGACCCGTCTACGAGCGGGAGTCGATCCCCTACCAGCACGTCGACATCCCCGGGCTGCCCGACGTGCCGACCTACGGGATCGACGGTTCGCCGGCGCTCTCGGTCATCCTCGGCTGCATCGAAGGGTTCGGCCCTCGGCCCGACATGATCGTGTCGGGTATCAACCACGGCATCAACGCCGGCCGGTCCGCCCTCCACTCGGGCACCGTCGGGGCCGCGCTGACCGGCGCCCAGTTCGGGGTCCGGGGCCTGGCCGTCAGCATCGCCTGGGCCTCCGATCCCGACTACTGGACGACCGCCGTCGACCTGGCCTGTCGGATCATCCCGTTGCTGGCCGAGTCCGAGCCGTCCACGGTGCTGAACCTCAACGTCCCCGCGGTGCGACCCGACCAATTGAAGGGACTCCGGCACGGCCGGCTGGGCCGGGTCGGACTGATCCGGTCGGTGCGGCCCGAGCACACACCGCTGCCCGTGGACGGTCCGGGGATCGACCGCACCGGGGGTGCCATCGTGCTGTCCATGCGTGGCATGGGCCGGGACCCCGACCGTCTGGAGGAGCGCGCCGAGCTCGAACCGGGCTCGGATGCAGCGCTGGTCGAGGACGGATGGGCGTCGATCACCGCGCTGGTGGGCGTGCGCGAGAACCAGACGGAGGGCGGAGTCGCCGCCCTGGACTCGATCCTCGCCACCCACGGGGGTTGAGAACGCTCAGGTGAGCTGCGCGTCCAACCAGTCGAAGGTCACCTGGGCCGACAGGCGGAGGTTGTCGGACTGGCAGTGGGCGGACGCTCCGTCGGACGGGCGGAACACCCGTGACGTCACCGGGCCGGTCACCCCGGCGACCAGGGCGTCGAACTGAGCCCTCGGTTCCGCACCCTCCCGCTCGCCGACCAGGGCCAGGACCGGGCATGCGATGCCGGCGGTCAGACCGCCCAGGCGGTAGGACTCCATGGCGTCGCGCCAGGCGTGGAAGGACGGCACCCCGAACCTGGTGCAGATGGCCTCGATCCCCCACTGCATCTGGCGGGGCATGAGGTCCTCGGGCACGCCCGTCACGTCCTCGGGTCGGATGTCCCGGATCATCCGGTAGACGTCGGTCCCGACCCACGCCTCCATGTAGCGGCCCATGTCGACCACCGGTGGATTGGCCACCAACGCCCGCACCCGGGAGTCGGTGGCCGCCGAACGGGCCGCGAAGTAGGACCCGAAGCTCTGGCCGCACAGCGCCATCCGTTCGGCGTCGACGTCGGGCAGTGCGCCCACCACGTCGAGCACGGCGGCCAGCGGTACCTCGTAGTCGGAGCGGAAGGTCAGGTTCGGGTTGGTCCGCATGCAGCCGAGTTGCCCGGGACCGTCGAACACCACGACGTTCCACCCGCGCTCCGCACCGGGCACGCCGAGCTGGAAGTAGAGCTCCTCCGCACTCGAATCGAAACCGCCCACGGCCACCACGGTCGGGCGCGGCCCCGTTGAGCTGCCGGCCGGACGCACCAGGTAACCGGGCAGCACACCGTCCTCGAAGGGGACGGCGAGCGACTCCACCGGGGGGTCGAGCAGGGTCGCGGCCAGAGAGAAGCAGGCACGGCCCCGTGCCCCGGCACCGGTCTCGCCGGCATCATCACCACCACCCCCGCCGCCGTAGTACTCGGCCGTGCGGTAGTAGGTCGACGCCCGAAGCAGGTGGTCACGCCCGCTCACCCCGTGTCCTGCGGCCAGACACCCCCGGCCCTCCGCCTCCACCCGCTGGGCCAGGCGCTCGAAGGCACGCGTCCAACTCTGCGGGCTCCCGTCGGTGATCTCGGCCACCACCGCCAGGCACTCACCGACGGTCGAGCCGCCGTAGTCGGCGACACCCATGGCCCGGATGAGCTGGTAGTTGAATTCGTCGTCCCGGAATCCCTCCACCCGGACGGCACTGCGGACCACATCGGAGTCTTCGAAGGACATGCTGCTCTCTTCCTCGTGGCCGGGGGCCCGAACGGTCCTCGCCGCCGCCGGTCATTGTGCCCGATCACCGGCCTACCCTGTGCCATGCGCGTTGCCGCCATACAGACGACGGCGGGGGACGACCGGACGGCAAACCTCGCCGAGGCCGGGGCACTGGTCGACGAGGCCGCGGCCGCCGGTGCGGAGCTGGTCGTCCTCCCCGAGTACTTCTCGGTGGCGGGGTCTCCCGAGGTGCTGCGGGCCGGCGCGGAACGGCTCGACGGACCCACCATGACCTGGGCTTCCTCGACTGCATCGCGGCTCCGGATCCACATGGTGGCAGGTAGCTTCCCCGAGCGGTCCACGACTGGCGACGGTCGTCTGGCCAACACCAGCTGCCTGGTCGGGCCCGACGGGACCACCATGGCCGTCTACCGGAAGATCCACCTGTTCGACGTGGACCTCGGGGAGGTGGCGACAAAGGAGTCGGACACGTTCGCCCCCGGTCACGAGGTGGTGGTCGTGCCGCTCGTGACCGCCCTAGCCGGAGCTGGGCCGCGAGCGGGGGTCGGGGTCGGTGACCTGCAGCCCGTGCTCGGGCTGTCAGTCTGCTACGACATCCGCTTTCCCGAGATCTACCGGATCATGGCCCTCGAGGGCGCAACGGTCGTCGCCGTCCCCGCGGCGTTTACCGCGGCGACCGGACCGGCCCACTGGGAGCTGCTCCTGCGGGCCCGGGCCGTCGAGGACCAGGTCTTCGTCATCGGCGCCGGCCAGGTCGGGGTCCTCCCCGCCGGCATGCCCCGGTGCCACGGCCATTCGATGATCGTCGACCCGTGGGGCGTGGTGCTCGCCAAGCGGACGGAACCGGACCCCGGTGTGGTCGTCGCCGACCTGGACATGGATTCCCTCTCGGAAGTGCGCTCACGGCTGCCGGTGCTGGCGAATCGGCAGCCCGGCGCGTACGTTGGACCACATGGCAACTGGAGGGGCACCCCATTCTGACGATTCGACCATGAGGCCACGGCACGTCCTGCGGGCGCCATCGGACCTCCCTGACGACGTTCCCGGCACGGCGGTCCCCTTCGAGGTGGGATTCTTCGTCCACGACAATCTCGAGCTCTACTACGAGGTCCACGGGCAGGGTCCCCGGGTGCTGGTGTTCCTCCACGGCATCCTCATGGACGCCAACATGAACCGGCGCCTGGCCTCCGACCTCGCCGCGAAGGGCAACCGTGTCATCCTCCTGGACCTCCCCGGCCACGGGCTGTCGGCCCGGCCGCAGCGGGCGTCGTTCCACCGGATGGACATCTACGCCGGCCACGTCCTCGCGCTCCTGGACCACCTGGACATCGACCAGGCGGTGGTGGGCGGCGTGTCGCTCGGCGGCAACGTCAGCCTCATGGTGGCCGCCGAGGCACCGGAGCGGGTGCGGGGCCTGGTGGTCGAGATGCCCGTCCTCGAATGGGCGCTCCCCGCCGCCGCCGTCACCTTCGTGCCCATGCTCCTCGCCGTCCACTTCGCCCGGCCGGTGGTCGGAGGTCTGGCGAAGGTCTTCCGGAAGCTTCCCCGGACCGGCAACGGGCCGCTCGACAGCGTCATGAACATGTTCTCCGCCGAACCGCGGGAGACCGCCGCCGTCCTCCACGGCATCCTGGCCGGCCCCATCGCGCCGACCGTCGGCCAGCGGGCCGCCATGAACGTCCCCGCCCTGGTCATCGGGCACAAGGTGGACCACGTGCACCCGTTCCACGACGCCGAGCAGCTCGCCCGCCGGCTCCCCCAGGGTCAGCTCATCCAAGCCAACTCGGTGCTCGAGATGCGGGTCCACCCCGAGCGTCTCACCGAGGAGATCAACCAGCTGCTCGACAAGGCGTGGGCGTCCCCGGCCAGACGGGCCCGCAAGGCGGGGTGACCCCCGTCCGTCACTCGTCGTGGTCGGGCCGCCGCGCCCGCTTCCGTTCCGACAGATGACGCTTGTCGGCCAGTCGCCGCTCCTTGGCCCCCTTCGTCGGTCGGGTGGGCCGCCGGGTCTTCTCCACCCGCAGGGCCGTCGCCAGGCGCTCCCGGAACCGTTCGACGGCCAGCTGCCGGTTGCGCAACTGTGACCGTTCGTCGTCGGCGATGACCCGCACTTCGGGACCCAACCGATCGAGGATCCGTGCCCGCTGGTGCGGTCCGAGCGACGGCGATCCGGCCACGTCGAAGCGGAGCTCCACCCGGGTGGCCACCTTGTTGGCGTGCTGGCCCCCGGGGCCGCCGCTCGGGCTGAACCGGAACTGGAGCTCGGAGACGGGGATCCGGAGTGACGAGGTGACCCGCACCACGTCGGGTCCGGTGGAACCCACCCCGTCCGGGCTCGGGCTCACCGTTCGGCCGGCTCGTCGACCACCGGGTTGGTGAGCACGCCGACGCCCTCGACCTCCACCGTCACAGTGTCCCCCGCCACCAGCCACCGCGGCGGATCGGTCGCCGCCCCCACACCGGCTGGCGTACCCGTGGCCAGCACCGTCCCCGGTTCGAGGGTGAACGCCGTCGACAGGTGGGCGATCATCTGGACGCAGGTGAAGACCATGTCCGCCGTGGTCCCGTCCTGGCGGAGTTCGCCGTTGACCCATGTGCGCACCGACAGGTCCTGCGGATCGAAGACCTCGTCGGGCGTCACCAACCAGGGGCCCATGGGCCCGTGCGTGTCGAAGCTCTTGCCCATCACCATCGTCGGGGTGCGGCGCTGCCAGTCGCGGACACTCACGTCGTCGACGACCGTGTAGCCCGCCACCACCTCGAGGGCCCGCTCCGCCGGGACGTGCCGGCACCGCCGGCCGATGACCACCGCGAGCTCACCCTCGTAGTCGACCTGAGTCGACGCGGACGGGACCTCGATTGCCGCCCCGGGGCCGATCACGCACGTCGAAAGCTTGACGAACCAGGTCTGGTCACGGGGACGCTCGCCTCGCATCTCTGCGACGTGGTCACCGTAGTTGCGGGCGATCCCGAGGAACGCCGGCGGACGGGGCAGGGGGGCCGACAGATCGACGGCATCGAGTGACAGGCGGCGGGCCGACGACGCTGCGGCTCGGCCGAGCGCCGGGCGGGCGTCCTCGCCCAGGGCGAGCAGGTCGGCCATCGATGCCGGAAGGCCGACGCCGGGGTCGGTGAGGTCCACGACCTCGTCCCCCACCACCAGCCCGGTCACGGGTCGGCCGTCCTCGAGCAAGGTCACCAGGCGCACGTCCCGAACCTACCGGGCCACCGCCCGCCGGTCCTACACTCCCGGCATGACCTCGCCGTCCGGATCACACCAATCGTCCGACGCCCGCTTCGCGGGACAGACCGTCCTGGTCACCGGGTCGTCCTCGGGCATCGGAGCCGCCACCGCCCGGATGTTCGCCGCGTCCGGTGCCACGGTCGTGATCAACTCGGTCACCTCGGTCGACGCAGGTCGGTCCCTCGCCGCCGAACTTCCCGGCGCCACCTACGTCCAGGCGGACGTGGCCGACGAATCCGACGCCTCCCGTCTCGTCGACGAGGTCGTGTCCACGCACGGGCGACTCGACATCCTGGTGAACAACGCCGGGACCACCGCAGTGATCCCGCACAGCGACCTCGAGAGTGCCAGCCCCGACGTGTGGCGCCGGATCTTCGACACGAACGTGTTCGGCACCTGGCAGGTCACCGTGGCCGCGGTACCCCACCTGCGGGCCTCGGGCCGGGGTCAGGTGCTCAATGTCTCCTCGGTCGCCGGTGAGCGCCCCCTGGGAAGCTCCGTCCCCTACGCCTGCTCCAAGGCCGCCGTCAGCCACATGACCCGGCTGCTGGCCAACGTCCTCGGGCCCGAGATCCGGGTCAACGCCGTGGCCCCGGGCCTGGTCGACACCCCCTGGACCGCCGACTGGAGCCTGGTCCGGGAATTCGTGAAGGCCCAGGCCCCGATGCAGCGGTCGGCCTCCCCCGAGGACGTGGCCGAGGTGATCCTGGGTCTGGCCCGCTCGTCCTACGTGACCGGCGAGGTGGTCCTCGTCGACGGCGGGATCAGCCTGCGCTGAACCCCATCAGGGTCCGAGGGACGACCGGACCGTCTCCCAGGTGCTCCGGTCGAGCCGCCACACGACGTGGGGCTCGGCCGGGAAGAAGGAGAGGGTCCGCTCGTCGAACGGGGTGAAGCCGAGACGGCCGGCCACCGCCTCCGACCGGGTGTTCCCGGGGAGGATCACGCTGTACAGGACGTCCTCCCCGACGTCCTCGAACCCGTAGCGCACGGCCCGCGCCCCGGCCTCGGTGGCATACCCGTGCCTCCATACCGCGGGATCGAGCATCCATCCCACCTCCACGCCCGGCCAGTCCGGCTCCACCCGCCAGTAGAGGCCGGCACGGCCCACGAACCGTCCGCTCACGCGCTCGTCGATTGCCCATTGGCCCAACCCCCGGAGCTCCCACAGCCCTGCGTGGGACGTCAGCGACCTCCAGGCGTCCTCACGGCCGAACCCTTCCGGCAGCCGCAGCGGGGCTCGGACCTCGTCGGAAGCCATGATGGCGTGGAACCGGTCGAGATCCCCGACCCGGAAGGGCCGCATCGTCAGGCGCTCGGTGGTGAGCGTCGGGCAGGCGGACACGGTGCCAGTCAATCACCGGCCGACCGTACCGGCCACCGGTAGCCTCGGACGCGTGCCCGATGCCTCCGTCACCGGAGCCTTCCCCGACGCCGGTGCCGCCCCGGTCGCAACGGAGGCTCCCGTCGCCCCGGTCGCCGGAGGCGCGACCTGGACATGGACCGTCCCCGACGTGGACCCGGAACGGTTGCCGCTCGTGTTCCACCGGGCCCAGCGGCCCCTCGAGGTCGGAACCACCGTCGACCTGCGCGTCCGGTTCGCGGAACCGCTCGACCGGCTGGTCGCACTGATCCGAGGCGCCGGGTTCACCGTCGTCCCCGAGCCGGTCGTCGAGGACGACGGGACGGTCCGTGTCCGTCTCGTCCGTGAACGGACCCTGGCCGACACGGTGGGCCCGGGCATGCGGCTCCTGATCTGTGGGGTGAACCCGTCCGTCTACTCGGCCGACGCCGGGGTCGGCTACGCCCGGCCGGGCAACCGGTTCTGGCCGGCCGTCCTGGCTGCCGGACTGGCCCAGGTCGACCGCGACCCGGTGGCCGCTCTGGCCGGCGGGATGGGGATGACCGATTTCGCCAAGCGGGCCACCCGAACGGCGGCCGAGGTCACCCGGGGCGAATACGCCTCCGGATTCGCCCGGGTCACCGCGCTCGTCGAGTGGCTGCGGCCCGGAACAGTGTGCTTCGTCGGCCTGTCCGGGTGGCGCACCGTCGTGGACCGGCACGCGGTCGCCGGCCCCCAGCCCACGCCGATCGGCGGTCGGCCCGCCTACGTGATGCCGTCCACCAGCGGCCTCAACGCCCGTACACCGCTGTCCGAATTGGTCGCCCACCTGACGGCGGCCCGGGAGCTGCCGGAAGCGAACGGCTGACGCCGGCGGTCGGGCGAGGCCGTCGGGCGAGGTGGGTCAGGCGAGGCCGGCGGGTCGGGCGAGGCCGTCGGGCGAGGTGGGTCAGGCGAGGCCGGCGGGTCAGGCGAGGCCGGCGACGGGATCGAAATGGTCGACGTCGGGCGAAGTGTCGAAGAACGGGCCGATGTGGGAGCGCCACTGGGCGAACGCCGGGGACTCCCGGAACCCCACCGTGTGGTCCTCGAGGGTCTCCCACTGGACCAGCAGGAGGTAGCGGTCGGGCGTCTCGATCCCCCGGTGGAGGGTCAGGGAGAGGAAGCCCGGTGACCCTGCGATCGCCGTGCGGGCCTCGGCCAGTGCCGCTTCGAACCTGTCGTTCTCGCCGGGTCGGATGGTGATCAGTGCGTGCTCGAGGATCATGGGCCCGACGCTACCGGCGGGCGGCCCTCTCCGGCACCGGTGCCGGGGACCCCGGTGGCGGCGACCCCGCCCCGTCCCGGTAGCGTCGGGGTGACGGAGCGCAGCGGTCGCGAGTGGAGGAGACATCGTGAAGATCGAGATCTGGTCGGACGTGGTCTGCCCGTGGTGCTACGTGGGGAAGCGGAACCTCGAGGCCGCGCTGGCCGAGTTCGCCCACGCCGATCGGGTGACCGTGCAGTGGAGGAGCTTCGAGCTCGATCCCACCACACCGGAGCGGGTCGACCTCTCGATGGACGAGGTGCTGCAGCGCAAGTACGGCATGAGTCCCGCCGAGGCGTCGGCGGCCAACCGGCAGATGACCGACCTGGCCGCCGGGGTCGGTCTCGAGTACCACCTCGACCGCGTGCGGATCGGCAACACCTTCGACGCCCACCGGCTGATCCACCTGGCCGACTCGGTAGTTCTGGCCGGGGCCATGAAGGAACGGCTGCTGGCCGCGTACTTCACCGAGGGGAGGTCCGTCTCCGATCCGGTGGTGCTCGCCGAACTGGCGGCGGAAGTGGGGCTCGATCCCGTTCGGACGGACGAGGTCCTGGCGGGCGAGGAATTCGCGGCCGAGGTGCGGGCCGACGAAGCCCGGGCGATCGAGCTCGGCTGCACCGGCGTACCGTTCCTCGTCGTCGACGAACGGTTCGCCATACCCGGCGCCCAGCCACCCGACGTCATCCTCCGGCTGCTCGGACGTGTCTGGGACTCGTCGGAGGAGGCGGCCTCGGCCGGTCACGGCTGATCGACGTCCACCATTGCCGGGCGATCACCGCTGCCGGGCGGCGACGGCGACCCGGCGATCAGTGTGGCCGGCCGATCCCCGCCAGTGCCGGGGACAGGCTCCGCCACTCGTCCATGGGGACCTGGCCGAGGTCGGCCCCGAGTACCTGCAGCAGCACATGGTCGGCCCCGGCCCCGAGGTGCTCGTCGACCCGGGCGACGACCGCCGCCTCGTCGCCCTGGACGACCAGGGCGTCCGCCAGACGATCGGTGCCCCCCTTGACCAAGTCGTCCTCGGCGAATCCCTGGCGCAGCCAGCTGTTCCGGTAATTGGGGAGCCCGGTGTAGATGGTCAGGTGGTCGTGTGCCCGGCGCAGCCCCTCCCCACGTTCCTGATTGAGCACGACCGCCTGTTCCACGACGAGCAGCCGGTCCGCACCGAGTGTGGCCCTCGCTGACGCGGTATGGGCCGGCGTCACCAGGTACGGATGGGCGCCGGCCGTGCGGTCACGCGCCAATCCGAGCATCCTCGGCCCGAGGGCGGCCAGCACGACGGGCGGCCGATCACCGTCCGAGCCGAGGTACGGGGCGGAGTCGAGGCGGTCGAGGTATTCGGCCATGGCCTCCACGGGCGGGAGGTAGGTCTCGTTGCGGTCACGCTCGACCAGTGGCTTGTGGCTCACGCCCAGGCCGAGGACGAACCGGCCCGGGGCGAGCGCCTCGATGAGCCTGCTCGCGGCGTTGGTCGCCATGGCGCCACGGGCGTAGATGTTGGCGATCCCCGTCCCCACCACCATCCGCTTGGTGGCACCGAGCAGGGCCAGCGCGGTGGTCAACGCCTCGCGGCCGTAGGCCTCCCCGAACCAGAGCGAGCCATAGCCCAGCTCGTCCAGCTCGGCCGCGGCATCCAGTGCGCGGGGCCCGGGGAGAGCTTCCAGGGCGCCTGTCCACAGCCCGGTGCGATTCGCACGGAGTGCGCCTGCAGCGTCCATGGATCCACTGTAGAGGGCAGGCTCCGGGTGGGCCCGTCCGGTCGCCGGAGGGTGCGTTCCTGGTGGTGTGATCCCAGTGGCGCGCCCACGGCGGCCGCTCTAGGGTTCGGACGGGATCAGCCGTCCACGGTGGCAGGGGGACGGTCACGAATCGGAGGTTGTGCAGTGGATGGAGTGCGCAGCGACCAGGCGTGTCCGGAGTGCCGCTCATCGGACGTGCCGAAACTGATCGTACGGGGCACGGGAAAGGGAAGCCACGGGACCAGCCTGCAGTGCCGTCGGTGCGGGCACGAGTGGTCCGACGAGTCGTCCTGGAGCAGCCAGGCATCCTGACCCCCGCCCGCCCCGTCCCCCCCGGGCCCCGGGGCCGGCAAGGAAGGGCCTCTGTGGGACCGGTGTACGTCCCGAACCGGGCCGACGTCCGTCAGTGCCCCCGGGTCAGGCCGGCCGGAACGATCCGGACCCGATCCGGACCCGGGTACCGATCAGCTCCTCGGCGCACGAGAACGCGGCCAGCACCGGGTCGGAGCTGATCGCGACGCACCGCCTGCCGTCGTCGGTGTCACACACCGCGACGACCCGGGTCGGGTCCATTCCCTCGTACGTCACCGTGTACGTGGAGACCGTCCCTCCGCCGTCGTAGCCGTCCAAGGTGGCGACCACGTCCACCACGCCGGTCACGGACTGGGCCTC
This sequence comes from Acidimicrobiales bacterium, assembly GCA_049517675.1. Lineage (GTDB taxonomy): Bacteria > Actinomycetota > Acidimicrobiia > Acidimicrobiales > RAAP-2 > Bog-756. The sequence goes on along the minus strand of JBEKRV010000022.1, from coordinate 39,640 downwards.
GTAGGCCAGGTCGGCCAGAAGGGGTGGGCGGCCGTCGGGACGGCCCGACCAAACGCCCAGGCCAGGCTTGGTGAGTAGGCCGCTCACCGTCGTGACCGCCCCGAGGAGTTCGGGATCGTCGCGGAGCACCGTAGCGGCGGCGGCCGTCGCCTGGAGCACGAAGTTGTTGAACGGTCCCCCGGCGAATGCCATGCCTCCGGTGACCGTCGGCGTCCCGTTCGGATCGAGGCCGAGTGCGCGCTGCTGCACCCGGACCGCAGCCGGAAAGCAGCTGTAGACCTCGATCAGGTCGACTGCGGCGATAGGTCGGCCCAGCCACGCGGCGGCGGTCTCCCCCAGGACCTCCATGGCCGGCCAGGCCCCGATCCGTTCCCGGCAGAGGACCGACACGGCATGGCTCGACTCGAGACCGACCCGCGGATGGACCCACCTGTCGGCGCCGATCCCGTGACGTTCGGCCGCCTCGACCGAGCACAGCACCAACGCGGCCGCCTGGTTGACGGTCCACTGGGTCGAGTGCCACTTGTTGTACGGGAACGCCAGCGGCCGGTTGTCCTCCGACGGGGTGGCGATCCACGAGGCCTCCACCTCCCGCCCGAAGGCAGCGTCGGAGTTTGTCGCGGCGACGTCGGCGAAACGTGACCAGAGCTCGGCGATCTCCGTCCGGTGCTCGGCGATCGTCAGCCCGTCAGCGGCCCGGAGTGCGTTGTCGATCATGGCGTACTGCTGCACGGGGTCCCACAGCCGGTTGGCCACCTCCACCGGTTCGAGCAACGGGCCCGACCGCCTGCGGACCACGTCCGGCACCGCTCCCGGCTGGGCCGTCTCCGACGGCGGGAGGCCCGCCTTCTCCCGGTCGCGGGCCCACCGTCTGGACTCACCGCCGACCACGACCGCCACATCGGACGCACCCGACACGATGGCGGCCAGCGCGTCGTTGATCATGCTCTGTTGGGGGATGCCGAGCTCGACCAGGTGGGTGGCCGCCCGCGGCGCACCGATCCGCGCGGCGACCAGCCGGGCCGGGTCCGGATAGGTCCAGCTCCCCTGGGGGACGACCACTCGGTCGACGGCCCCGGCCAGGTCGTGGCCGCCGGCATCGGCCAGTGCCGCCTCGACGGCCATCGTCATGAGATCCACCGCCTCGGCGTCGGCAGATGCCGTCCCGACGCCGGCCAGGACCGGGGAACGGGGATCGCGGACGTTCGTCAACGGGGCACTCCGCGGACCGCCGCTCGCAGCGACCGGTCCGGCCGTGTCCCCGCCGCCTTCCGGTCCCGCAGCATCCGCCCCAGTTCCCTCCAGGTCAGCTCGACCGCGCCGCGGGCCACGGCCTCGGCCCGGGCCCGTTCGGGAACGTCGTAGTGGGCGTGATGGGGACGTCCCGGCCTGTCCTGGAACCACGCCCGCCGCATCCCCATGCGAGCCGCGAATTCGTGGAGCTCGTCCACGGAGTCGGCCACGAGGTGCGACCAGCGATCGTCGATCGGGCCGAGATTGGCCGGTTGCCGCCAGTCGTCGAGGTAGACGGTCACGGTCGCAGACGCCGGAGCGGCGACGCGCTCAGATGATCCGACCCGGGGCGCCGGCGTCGTCCACCACGGGCAGATCCGCTCCGGCCCAGGCCTGCATCCCCCCGGCCGCGTTCCGGACGTCGAAGCCCGCTCCGGCCAGATGGCTCGCCACCGAACCCGACCGGCCCCCGGCCCGGCACATGCAGACGATGATCCGGTCGTTCGGGAGCTCGTCGATGCGGTCGACGACCTGTCCCATGGGAAGGTGGATCGCCGCCGGAGCATGGCCGGCAGCCCACTCGTCGTCCTCTCGCACGTCGAGCAGGAAGGCCCCGTCGCCGACCAGGCGAGCTGCCGCGTCAGGGTCGATGTCGACGACGTCGACTGGTTCGGAGGTCACCGCCTCACGGTAGCGGAGCGGACGGCACCGCACGCGCTCCCCCCGACCGGGCACCCGCCCGTCGCGGCGTTCGCGTCGACCAGAGCCACGTTCGTCGCTCAGGCCGGCTCGGCGGCCAGGGTGGCACCGAGTCGCAGCAGCTGATCGGTCGCACCTCCGAGGGTCAACTCGATGTGCTTGGTGTTGAGGAAGAACCGGTGGAGGGGGTACTCGCGGTCGACGCCGACCCCGCCGTGGAGATGGACGGCCGCGTGGACGACGCGTTGGCCGCCGTCGGCGGCCCAGAATTTGGCCACCGCCACCTCCTTGTCGGCAGGCAGTCCCTGGTCGATCCGCCAGGCGGCCTGCCACGCGGTCAGGCGGATGGCCTCGGTGTCGACATAGGCGTCCGCGGCCCGTTGACCAACGGCCTGGAACGTGGCGATCGGCTTGCCGAACTGCTCGCGGTTCTTGGTGTACTCGGCGACCAGTGCCAGCGCTGCAGTCGCCGCACCGGCCTGGGCGAGAGCCAGCGCCGTCGTGCTGCGGAGGACGATCCATTCGACGACGGTCGGACCGTCCTCGACGCTCCCCAGCAGTCCGTCGGCGCCGACCGACACGCCGGCGAAGGTCACCAGGCCCTCCGGTTGGCCGTTGTTCGCAGTCTGCTTCTCGATGGAGACGCCGGCACTCCCGGTCCCGACGACGAACACGGCCACGGAGTCGGGCTCGATACGGGCCGGGACGAGCACGGCGTCGGCGATGGTGCCCGACGGCACGCACGCCTTGACCCCGGTCAGCGACCAGCCCTCCCCGTCGCGCTCGGCGACGACCGACGGCGCCCCCGGGGAACCGCCGAGCTCGACCAGTGCCGTCGTGAGAACGGTCTCCCCGGAGACCACCCCCGGCAGCCAGCGCTGCTTCTGGGCATCGGTGCCGAAGCGCGCGATGGCCGGTGCCGCACCGGCCAGGGTCTCCACCACGGGCACGTAGGCGGCGGTGCGGCCTGCCGCCTCGACCACCAGCGCGGTCTCCAGGAACCCGAGGCCGGCACCCCCGACGTCCTCGGGCAGGGCGATCCCGAGCAGGCCGGCCGCCGCGAGCTCCGACCAGAGCTTGCGGTCGAAGCGGTCGCTCGACGGATCGATCTCCATCTGGCGGAGCCGCTCCTGGGTCGACAGGTCGGTGAAGATGCGGTCCGCCAACTCGCGGACGGCCTCCTGTTCCTCGCTGAATGAGAAGTCCATGGCGTGTCCTCTTTCCTCGTCGTTCCGGGCCGGGCTCAGCGCAGCGACCGGGGCAGGCCCAGGCCGAATATGGCGATCAGGTCCCGCTGGATCTCATTGGTGCCGCCGCCGAAGGTCAGGATGACCAGGCTGCGCGCGTACATCTCGAGGCGTCCGGCGAGCACGGCCTCGGGCGATCCCTTCGCCAGGTAGCCGGCCTGCCCGACGATCTCCATCATCAGCTTGAAGGCCTCGAGGTAGAACTCCGTGCCGAACACCTTGATGGTCGAGGCATCGGCCACGTCGAGGTTCCCCTGGGTCGCGGTCCACGCCACCTTCCAGTTGATGAGCCTGAGGAATTCGAGCCTGGCGTAGATACGGGCAAGGTGGACCTGCACCCACTCCTGGTCGATGACACGGCGGCCGTCGGCCAGTTTCGTGGACTGCGCCCACGCCCGCGTGTCGGCGAGCGCGCGTTCGATGATCCCCGGTGAGCAGAGGGTGACCCGCTCGTGGTTGAGCTGGTTGGTGATCAGCGACCACCCCTGGTTTTCCCCACCGACCAGGTTGGCGGCGGGTACCCGGACGTCCTCGTAGAACGTGTAGTTGATGTTGTGGTCGCCGAGCAGGCGCATGGGCACGACCTTGATGCCCGGGGTGTCCATCGGCACGACGAACATCGATATGCCCTTGTGCTTTGCCACGTCCGGGTCGGTACGGGTGGCGAGCCAGATGTAGTCCGCATCGCCGGCGAGGGACGTATAGATCTTCTGACCGTTGATCACGTACTCGTCACCGTCGCGCACGGCTCTCGTCTGCAGCGAGGCGAGGTCGGTGCCCGACTCGGGCTCCGTGTAGCCGATGCAGAAGTGGATGTCCCCGGCGAGGATCTTCGGGAGGAAGAACTCCTTCTGCTCCTGGGTGCCGAAGTCCATGAGGGTCGGGCCGACGGTGTTGATGGTCAGCATGGGCACCGGTGCACCGGCCCGCATCGACTCGTCGAAGAAGATGAACTGCTCGATCGGTCCCCTGCCCTGACCGCCCCACTCCTTCGGCCAGCCGATGCCGAGCCAGCCGTCGGTCGCCATCTGCTTCACCACCCGGCGCATGTCGGGACCGATCCCGTGACTGCCGGCGAGCTGGGCCTCCACCTCCGGCGTGAGCAGCTTCTGGTAGTACTCGCGCAACTCGTTGCGGAGCGCCTGGTGCTCCTCGGTGTAGCCGATCTCCATGGGGTCCCTCCCGGTCAGGTGCTGCCCGCCGCGGGGCGGTCGGTCACGACTAGAACACGTTACATTCGCCTCCAGGGTGACGCCACCGTGCTGCTCGGCCTGAGCTGGCGGCCCGCGGCCCCGCGGCCACTAGAGTTACCATCCGGTAAGTTCCGGGGGACACCGAGCAGGCCCGAGCGGCCCGTTGCACGGGGTCCTCACGGGGCGACCCACGTGCACGCCAAGCAGGACCGACACACCCACGCCGCGGTTCCGTCCGCCCGTCTCCGAGGAGCACCACATGCCCGAAGCAGTAATCGTCGCCACCGGCCGGACCCCCATCGGCCGGGCCAACAAGGGCTCGCTGATCGAGTGCCGTCCCGACGACCTGGCTGCGCTGGTCATCCGCGAGGTCCTGGCCAAGGTCCCCCAGCTCGACCCCCAGTCGGTCGAGGACGTCATCCTCGGCTCCGGCCAACCCGCCGGCGAGGCCGGGTACAACCTCGGCCGGGTGGCGGCCATCCTGGCCGGTCTGCCCGACGTCCCCGGCGTGACGGTCAACCGGTACTGCTCGTCGTCGTTGCAGACCATCCGCATGGCGGCCCACGCCATCCGGGCCGGCGAGGGCGACGTCTTCGTGGCCGCCGGAGTCGAGACGGTCAGCCGCTACATGCACGGCGCCGCCGATGTCGGTCCCCACAACGAGCTGTTCGCCACGGCAGAGGCGCGTACCACGGCCCGCACCCCCGCTGCCGGCGAGCCCTGGACGCCGCTGGCCGGGGTCTTCCCCGACGTCTACATCGCCATGGGCCAGACGGCCGAGAACGTGGCGGAATTCAAAGGCGTGACCCGCGAGGAGCAGGACGAGTACGCCGTCCGGTCCCAGCACCGGGCCGTCGCCGCCCAGGAGGCGGGCTTCTTCGACCGGGAGATCATCCCGGTCACCACGCCGAGCGGTGCGGTCGTCACCAAGGACGACGGCCCCCGACCCGGCACCACCCTCGAGGGACTCGCCGGCCTGAAGCCGGTCTTCCGTGAGGGCGGCACCGTCACCGCCGGCAACGCCTGCCCGCTCAACGACGGGGCCGCAGCGGTCGTCGTGATGAGCGACACCAAGGCCCGCGAGCTGGGCATCACCCCCCTGGCACGCATCGTGGCCAGCGGCGTCACCGGGCTCAACCCCGAGATCATGGGCCTCGGCCCGGTCGAGGCCATCCGCCAGGTGCTCCGTCGGGCCGACATGACGATCGACGACATCGACCTCGTGGAGATCAACGAGGCGTTCGCGGCGCAGGTCGTCCCCTCGGCCAAGGAGCTCGGCATCAGCTACGACAAGCTGAACGTCCGGGGCGGGGCCATCGCCCTCGGCCATCCGTTCGGCCAGACGGGCGCCCGCATCATGACCACCCTGCTCAACGCCCTCGAGGACACCGGCAAGACGTTCGGCATCGAGTCGATGTGCGTCGGCGGCGGCCAGGGCATGGCCATGATCGTCGAGCGCCTCTCGTAGAAGGATCCCGCGCCGCCGGACTCCGACGACGGTCGGGACGGAGCACCGGGGACGGCAGGAACGCAGCACCGACGACGGCCGCAGGGCAATCCGCCCGCGGCCGTCGTCGCGGGCGGGCCGGCCGGCGAGCCGGTCCTCACAGCGGGCAGCCGTGGGCGTAGAGCTGAGGAGCGACGATCACCTCGTTCGGGGTCGGGACGACGATCCTCGGGGCGTGACCGATGGACCGGAAGGTCTCGGTCACCGAGGCTGAGCCGGCTCCCGGGATCGAGCGGTAGGACAGGGTCGTCGAGACGACATACCCGTTCCGCACCACGTAGCGCCCGAGTTCCACTCCGTGCCTGCTGACCGTGTACGTGGCACCGGCCTCGGTCACGTCGTCGCCACCGAACCCGGCGAATTGCGCGGAAGCCGACCCCTGCGGCACCGTCTCGACGAACCGGGCACCGGGCCCGCATGCAGCGGGAACGGCGTCGTAGATGTCGTTGCCGGCCCAGACCTGGGTCACCGACCCGCCGACGATCGTCTCGTAGAGATCCGGGGCGTTGACGACCGACTCCTCGCCCGGGTCGTTGCTCGTTGCCGACGTGTAGCCCGAAGCGTCGTAGGTTGCCGACATGGCCGCGGTCAGACGTGCGGCGGCCATGTCCGGTCGGGCGAGGGCACCGAACGCGGCGGCTCCGAAGGCGACCACGGCCAGGGTCCCGACGGCCAACCACGCGAGGGTACGACCTCTGCGCACGTCGCCAACGATAGCGAGTCGAAGCTCGCGATCCCGGAGCAGTCGACCGTGGGCGTCGTTGGTGACCGTCCGTACAGCCGACGGTCACCCCTGGTCGCGGATCGCCTGGTCGCGGATGCCCTGGTCACCGATGCCCTGGTCGCGGATGCCCTACTCGCGGATCTCCTCGATCGCATATTCGGGGCAGTTGGCGATGGCGAGCCGGGCCTTGTCCTCGAGCTCGGGAGGCACCGTGCCGTCGCCGACCACCGACGACAACCCGTAGTCGTCCACCGAGAACAGCTCGGGGGCCAACCCGTAGCAGCGGGCGTGACCGGTGCACTTCTCTGGATCGACCCGGATCTTCACGGGAACACCACCGGCACCCGACGGGGACCGCGTACCTGACCGCCGGCCCAGGTCACCTCCGCCCCTTCTTCGATCCGGAACTCCGGGATCCGTTTCAACCACTCCTCGATGGCCACCCGAAGCTCCATCCGGGCCAGGTTGGACCCGGCACAGCGGTGGATGCCCGAGCCGAATGCCACATGGCGGTTGTGGGCCCGGTCGAGGATCACCTGTTCCGGATGTTCGAACGCATCCGGGTCCCGGTTGGCGGCGGGGAAGTTCATGAGCACCTTGTCGCCGGCCTGCATCGGGCATCCCCGGAACTCGACGTCCGAGGTGACGATCCGGGCCATGGTCACCGGCGAGTAGGCCCGCAGCAGCTCTTCGACGGCCAGCGGCATGGCCGCGGGGTCGGTGGCCAGGGTCTTGGCGTCGTCGGGATGTGTCGCGAGGTGCCACAGCGACGAGCCGATGGCACTCCAGGTGGTATCGACCCCGGCGATCAGCGTCAGGGCGGAGACCCCGAGCACGATCGAATCCTCGATCGGCTGCCCGTCGACCTCGGACAGCAGCAGGGCACTCATCAGGTCGTCCCCCGGGTGCTCCTTCCGTCGGGCCAGCTCGGACACGAAGTACTCGATGAGGGCGATCGTCCCCTCTCGGCGGATCTCCTCGTCGTCGGCGAATTCGAGGACGGCACGGACCCATCCGGTGAACGTGTCCGAGAGTTCGGCCGGGACGCCCAGGATGGCGGCGATCACCCGGACCGGGATCTGCTGGGCGTAATCGGCGGCGGCGTCGGCCCGGCCGGCCGCCAGGAAGCCGTCGACCAGTCGGGCGCACAGCGCCCGGGTCATGGGCTCGTAGCTCTCCACCTTACGGTGCGAGAACCAGGGCAGCAGGAGCCGTCTGGTCCACGTGTGCAGCGGTGGGTCGGCGGAGATGGGCGGGACGCCGTAGGGGAGGACCGGCTCCTCGGGCTCCTCACCGGTGAACGGGATGACCGTGATGTCGAGCGAGCTGAAGTGCTCGATGTCATGGGCCAGCTCGACGACGTCGTCGTAGCGGGTGGGAAGCCAGGTGCTCCCGCGCCGATCGGTGTGGGCGACCGGGCAGGTCTGACGGAGGTCGTCCCAGATGCTGAAGGGGTCATCCACGTAAGGACGACTCAGGACGTCGAAGTCGGAGTCCCAGTGGTCGACCGGACGAACATCGGTCATGGCTCACCTCACGATCGGAAGCGACAGTTTGTCGCTCGATGTTCCATTGTTGCACGCGGCCACCGCCGGCAGCCTCTGCTTGTGACGATCCCGGCGTCTGCGCAGGTCAACGCGTATGTTCGCGGGAACGCACCCGCACGCTCCGGCACCGTGTGCGCCACCGCGACGGACCGGGGGACGGGCCCGCACCCCGTTGGGAGCCGTCGAGGACGTCGGCGACCGACCGCCGTGACACCGCTACCGCAAGTACCGCCCATGTCGGTTCGGTCCGTGGCGGTTCGGTCCGTGTCGATTCGGTCCGTGTCGATTCGGTCCCTGGCGGTTCGTTCCGTGTCGATTCGGTCCGTGTCGATTCGGTCCCTGGCGGTTCCTCCCCAGCCGGTTCGGTCGCCGTCGGTCCTCCCCAGCCGTCGAGCCCGGCCGTCAGGTCAGATGGTCAGGCCCCCGTCCACCGACAGCACCGCGCCGGTCGTGTAGGACGACTCGTCCGAGGCGAGGAAGGCGATCGAGGCGGCGATCTCGGCCGGGGTGGAGAAGCCCATCGGGCTCATGATCTTGGTCAACTGCTTCGGGTCTGCACCATCGGGCAGGCCGAACGATCCGAGAAGCGGTGTGTCCGTCCCACCCGGGGCCACCACGTTGGCCCGCACCCCCTGGCCGAGGTACTCGGCGGCGAGCGCCTTGGTGAACATCAGCAGCCCACCCTTGGACGCGCAGTAGGCGGCCGAGTAGGCCTGTCCCATGAGCGCGGTGTTGGACGCCACGTTGACGATCGAGCCGCCGTGCTCGAGGAGGTGGGGCAGTGCCGCCCGGCACACCAGGAACGGCCCGGTGAGATTGACGCCGAGGATCTGCTGCCACCGATCGAACGGCATGTCCACGGTGTTGAAGAAGCCACCGATCCCGGCCACGTTGCACACGACCCGGGGCGGGCCGAGGTCGCCGACCACCGACGCCACGACGTCGGCCACCGAGGTCTCCGAGGTGACGTCGCAGACGTAGTCCACCGCCTTCCCGTCGGCAGCAACGATCCCTGCCACCGTCTCGGCCGCCGCGTCGCCTGCGATGTCGAGGGCGGCGACGGACGCCCCCTCCTCGGCCAGGCGCCGTGCCACGGCACGGCCGATGCCGGAGCCCGCCCCGGTGACGACGGCCACCCGGCCCACGAACCGGGGGACGACGAACCCCGCCATGGCGGCGTCGGCTGCTTCGTGCTCGTCGCCGCCCCGGCCGAGGGTGACACGCTGGATCGGGCTCATGGCTTCCCCTCGCTGTTCGGTGACGTTCCGGCGGGGGCGAAGCGCTCCCGCAGTGTGTGCTTCAGGATCTTGCCCGCCGGATTCCGGGGGACCACCTCGACCAGCTCGAGCTGCTCGGGGATGGCGTTGACCCGCAGCCCCTGGGTCCGCAGGTACTCCCCCATGGCGGCGGCATCGAAGGACTCGCCCTCGGTCACCGCCACCACGGCGCAGGCCCGCTCCCCCGTCCTCGGGTCGGGCAGACCGATCACGGCCACGTCGGCGACGGCCGGATGGGCGTAGAGGAGATCCTCCACCTCCTTCGCCGAGATGTTCTCACCGTGGCGGATGATGACGTCCTTGAGGCGGCCGGTGATCGTCACGTAGCCTTCGTCGTCGACGATCCCGAGATCGCCACTGCGGAAGAAGCCCTGGTCGTCGAAGGCGTCGGCGTCGAGCGCCGGGTCGAGGTAGCCACGGATGACCTGGGGGCCCTTTAGGCGGATCTCCCCCTCGACGCCGGGCCCCGCCCGGGTACCGTCGAGCGCCACCACGATGAGCTCCACCCCGGGTGTCGGGCGACCCTCGGTGTCGGCCAGCTTCTGGTCGGGGTCCTCGGTCGAGGCCATCACCACGATGGGCGCCTCGGTCAGCCCGTAACCCGAGACGATCCCCACCCCGCCGATCTCCCGCTTCAGGTCGTGATGGAGCTGGGGTGGCTTGGGCGCACCGCCACCCGGGTAGGAGCGGACGTTCGGGAAGATCGGCTGCGCCTCCCCACCGGCCTCGTCCGTGCCTTCGTTGCTCGCCCGCTGTGCGGCCAGGTAGGCCATGTGGAACGGCGTCCCCGATCCGGCCAACGTCACGTCGTTGTCGGCCAGGAACGCAGGGGTGTCGGTCGGATTGAACGCCTCGGTGGTCAACAGGGTGCACCCGGTCATCAGCGAGGCGAGCAACCATCCGATGCCGCCGATGTGGGTGAATGGGAACACGAGCGCGGAGACGTCATCGTGTCGGATGTCGAGGCACTCGGCCATGGCCAGTGCCGAGGCCATGACGGTGAGGTCGGTGTGGGGGGCACCCTTCGGGTCGGCGGTGGTGCCCGAGGTGTAGAAGAGCCACCGCACGGGCGCATCGGCGGCCGATGCCGGTGCCGGTTGGAACGGAGGGAGCACCGCCGGGTCGCCGTCGGGCAGGTCCCGGTCCACCACCAGGACCGAGAGTCCGGGCCGCGACGCGGCGATCTCCTCGGCCATGGCCGCGAAATCGAAGCCGCGATAGACCGTCGGGACCACCAGCAGCGAGGCGCCGCTCTGCTCCGTGATGAACCCGACCTCCCGGTTCCGGTAGATCGGGATCAGCGGGTTCTGGCGTGCGCCCAGCCGGGCCAGTGCACCCACCAGGACGAGCGACTCGTTCCAGGTCGGCAGCTCCCAGCTGACGCTGGTGTCGACCGTCACCCCGCATTCGGAGAACAGCCCCGCCGCGGCCCTCAGGCAGGCATCGCGGTAGCCGGCGAAGGTCAGTTCGTCGCCGGTGTCCTCGTGGGCCAGGACGGCGTCCGGCGTGGCGGCGGCCCGGGCCTCGATCAATTGCCACAGCGTGGGGGCGAACACCCACCCGCGGGCATCCGCCCGCTCCTGCATCCGGGTCGTCACGTCGTCGTCCATGGGAATCGTGCTCCTGAGGTCGTGGGCCGGGGATCGGTCGCCGGAGTGGCTACTGGTCCGACCACAGCTGGTCGGTGTAGGTGTCGGTGCCGGGCACCGTGCCGATGAACGCCGAGGCCCAGATGACCGTGCCGAGTCCGGCTTCGGCCACCGCCGTGCCGAGCGGGGCGAACACGTCGGGCCAGGCCTCGTCGGGGGTCTCGTCGACGAAGCACATCGCCAGGACCCGCTCGTCGAGGGTGTCGCCCCGGGGGACATCGCCGGGCGCATCGGCCAGCAGGGGCAGCGGGCTGAAACCGAGCACCGTGGCCACCGGCGATCCGGGGACGACCGACGGCAGGTACTCCTCGCGCAGCCAGGCCCCGACCCGTTCGCCGGTCGTCCCGTCGGCCGGCTCGACGAAGACCGAGGCCATGCCCGGGAACCGGTGGTCGAGGGTGAGCTCGGCCGGTACGCCGTCGGCGTTGCGGCGGTACTCCCATTCGAACCGGTACAGACCGGTATGGATGTGGTCGCGGTGCTCGAACATCCGGCCGGCCCTGTGCAGGACGTTCACCTGGTCGACGGCCCACCGGTTCCACTCGTCGTGGTGGCCGTCGAGCACGTAGTAGACGCCGAGGTAGCTGCCGACCGCCGGGTCGGCGACCAGCGCGTCCGCACCCTCCGGGTACCGCAGGCCCTTCAGCGGTGCCGTCGCGACGAAGCGGGCACCGGCGAAGTTGTAGGCACCGATCTGGCAGCCGGCGTAGAAGTGGTCCCGCTCGTACCACCGGTTGTAGTCGACCTCGTGTCCCCGGTGCGGCTCCACGAGGGTGTAGAGCATCGTCCCGATCCTGATCGGGTCGTCGGTGACGCCGCCCTGGGCTGGTGTCGAGTTGCCGGTCATCGTTGCTTGGCTCCGTTCGTTTCGAGGGCGGCGCGGTCGGCCAGGACCCTCTTGTCTACTTTCATCATCGACGTCAGGGGAAGATCGTCGGCCACGACCAGTCGGTCGGGGGCCTTGTAGTCGGCGAGGGATGCCCGGACCGTCTCCCGGATCCCGGCGAGCAGCGTCGCCTCGTCCGCTTCCGAGCCCTCCGCACGGACGACGAAGGCCACGCCGATCTCGCCGAGCACCGGGTCCGGCACGCCGACGACGGCCACCTGTTCGATATCGGGACGGCCGTTCAGGACGCTCTCCACCTCGGCCGGGTACACGTTGTAGCCGCCCCGGATGTAGAGCTCGTTGGCCCTGCCGACCAGGTGGAGCCGTCCCTCGTCGTCGAGGAACCCGAAGTCCCCGGTGGTGAGCCATCCGTCGTCGCTCAGCACCGCCGCCGTCGCCGCGGCATCGAACACCAGGCCATCGGCCCCCGGACCGCTCAGCGGTCCACCCCAGTACCCGCGCATCACGGCGGCCGAACGCATCCTCACCCGGCCGACCTCACCGGTGGGGAGTTCACGGCCGTCGTCGCCGGCCACGGCGAGGCTGACCCCGGGCACGGGGCGGCCCACCGTGGTGGCCACCGCCTCGTCGGGGTCCCCCGGGACGGTGCCGGTACCGAGGGACGCCTCGGTCGAGGTGTACCGGACCACCACCGGCACCCCCAGGGCCTCGCGCATGTCGGCGACCAGCTCGGCGGGAACCCGGGACGCACCCGTCCCGGCAATGCGCAGCGACGACAGGTCCGCCGTCGCCAGGGCGGGCTCGGCAAGTACCAGCGCCCACTGCGTAGGAACTCCCTGGGCCACGGTGATCCGCTCGGCCTCCATGACCGGGACGGCGTCGGCCGACCGCCACGGGGTGGGGGTGATCACGGTGGTCACGGCGTTGACCGCCTCGTCCCACACCCGGGTCATCGACCCGACATGGGCGAAGGGCAGGGGCGACAGCCGCCGGTCACCGGCCTCGGACAGGATGTCGGTCCCCTCGGCGACCGCCCGCAGATTGTCGTGGTCGAAGACCGCCCCCTTCGGCAGGCCGGTCGTCCCGCTGGTCCACACCACGGCCACCGGGTCCGACGGCGACAGCCGCGGCCACGCGGAGGGGGGTGGGCCGTCGGTGGCCGCCACGCACTCGCAGCGGGTGAGGACGGTGCCGGTCGGTCCACCGGGCACCGCCCCCCCGTCGTCGACGACGGTCACCGTGGGACGGGTCCGTTCGATGATCGAGGTGACCTCGGCGGCCCCGAGGCGAACGTTGATACCGGAGGTGACGGCACCGAGCCGGGTGACCGACGCGTAGACGACCATGTAGTCGATCGAGCTCGGGAGCAGGAGGCAGACGACGGTCCCCGGCCCCACGCCGTGGGTGGCGAGCAGCCCGGCCAACCCGTCGGCAGCCCGGTCCAGGCCGGCGAAGGTCAACGCTCGGCGCGGCCGTCCTGCGGTGGCCGGCTCGACGTATGCCTCGACATCCGCGTTCTGCTGCGCCGCGGCCCGCAGGACCTCGACAAGGGTCGCGTGCTTCCCGTCGATCTGACGCGCCGTCATATCGGAGGCGACTGTAACAGCGTGACCGGGCGACTCCCGTCAGGACACCGCGTCGAGCGGCCGCGTGGCTGCAACGCGGGGGTCTCGATGAGGTGTTGCGGGTCGTGGACTCCCCCAGGCCCGGTCGGTAGCCTCACAGGACGCGGCCTCCCACCGGAGGCTTCCTCGATCAGGAGGTTCTGCAGTGGAATTCGCCGTCAAGGGGACCGTGCTCCCCGTACTCGAAGCAAACCTGCAGGTGGGTGAGTCGATCATCTCGACCCACGGCGATCTGGGCTGGATGACCTCGACCATCCAACTCAGCCAGACGACCGGCGGGAAAGGGTTCCTGAAGGCGGCCAAGCGGATGGTCGGCGGCGCCGGACTCTTCCTCACGCAGTACACGTCCGAGGGCGGTCCGGGCACCGTCGTGTTCCCGGCCAAGTTGCCCGGCAACATCATCAGCGTGGACGTGACCCCCCAACAGTCCTACTTCGTCCACCGCTCCGGCTTCCTCTGTGGCACCGACGGGATCGAGGCCTCGGTGGCCATGCAGCAGAAGCTCGGCGGCGCCTTTCTCGGCGGAATGGGTTTCTTCCTCCAGCACCTGACCGGCCAGGGCCAGGCGTGGCTCGAGCTCTCCGGCGAACTGTTCGCCTACGACCTCGAGCCCGGGAGCACCCTCCGGGTCCACCCCAGTCACGTGGGCGCGTTCACCGAGGGCGTCCAGTTCTCCATCGCCACCATCCCCGGCATCAAGAACAAGATGTTCGGCGGAAACGGGTTCTTCGTCGCCACCCTGACCGGCCCGGGCAAGGTGTGGCTCCAGTCCATGAGCATCAGCGAACTGGCCGCGGAGGTCGGGGACTACCTCCCCCGTGACGACAAGGGCGGGAGCGGAGGAGGCTTCAACCTGAGTGGCGGCCTCAACTCCATCCTCGGCAACTGACCGGGTCGTACCGGTAGGTCCCGGCAGGGACCTTGGACCCTGGTCGACCCGATCGTCGAGCCGTAGGGTGCGGCCAGGGTCCTACGGGGAGGTGCAGCACGGACAAGCTCAGCGCGTTGGATGCGGAATTCCTGCATCTCGAGGACGGTTCGGTGCACCTCGCCATCGCCGGCGTGTGCGTCTTCGAGGATCCGCCATTGCCACGTGCCGATCTCGAGGCACTGGTGGCGTCGAAACTGCACCTCATTCCGCGCTACCGCCAGCGGGTGCGGACCGTCCCCTTCGAGCTGGGCCGACCGATCTGGGTCGACGACCCCGAATTCGACCTCGGCTATCACATCCGCCACACGGCGCTGCCCGCACCCGGCGACGACACCGCCCTCTGCCGTCTGATGGGTCGCATCATGTCCCAGGACCTCGACCGTGAGCGGCCCCTGTGGGAGATGTGGCTCGTGGAGGGACTCGACGACGACCGGTGGGCCATCGTGTTCAAGGTCCACCACTGCATGGTCGATGGCATCGCCGGTGTCGGGTTGCTCACCGCTCTCTTGGACCTGGTGCCGGTCACGTCCCCGGGCGGGCCGCAACCGTGGGAGCCCGAGCCCGAGCCCCCCGGTGCACGCAAGGTGCTCGACGCCTGGGGCGGACTGGCCTCGGGCATCGCCTCCCTGGCGAAGGACGTGCCGGCGTCGGTGGCCCACCCGGTCACCGCGGCCCGTACGACGTGGGCCACGGTCGAAGGGACACTGCGCTTCGCCAGACGGCTCTCCCCCACCCGACCGCTCTCGATCGAAGGACCGATCGGCCCCCACCGCGTATGGGCCCACTCGTCCGCAGACCTGGACGCCGTCAAGACGATCCGCGCCGCATTCGGGGGAACGGTCAACGACGTCGTGCTCGCCGCCGTCACCGGTGGCTACCGGGCCCTTCTGGTCGCCCGGGGGGACGACGTCGACCACGCCACGGTACGTTCGCTGATACCGGTGTCGACCCGCCTCCCGGACGGACGCGGCGTCCCGGACAACCGGGTCTCCGCGCTGTTCTGCGAGCTCCCGGTGTCCGTCGACGATCCGGTCGAACGGCTCCGGGTCGTCCGAACGCAGATGACGGAACTGAAGACGTCCCACATCGCCGAGGCGGGAGCGACGATCGCCTCGGCCACCGACCTGGTTCCGCCCATGGTCATGGGGCTCCTCAGCCGGACCACGATCCGCTCGTTCCGTCGCTTCGGGCAGCAGTCGCTCAACACGGTCACCACCAACGTCCCCGGACCCCAGTTCCCCCTCTACTGCCTCGGCCACGAGATGACGGAGTACCGCCCCTTCGTCCCGATCAGCCACGGCCTGCGCATCGGGACGGCGATCCTCTCCTACAACGGCCGGCTCTTCTTCGGCGTCACCGGCGACTTCCGGACCTCACCCGACGTCGGGGTGCTGGCCGCCGAGGCGGCCGCGGGCATCGACGAACTGCACGAGTTGGCGCTCGAGCTGTTGGGCGATCACCGGCCCAGCTGATCGGGCCCGGGGTTCCGGCCGTCCGGAGCGACCCCTCCTACCGGGGGAGCCGTTCGATGGCGGCGAGTATCCGGGTGGTCACCCCGGGGACGTCGACATCCTCGGCCACCAGCACGGGACCTGCGGTGTCCCACCGGTCCACGACCGTCTCGCCGCGGGCGGTGGTCCCCGCGGTCTCGCAACGGACGGAGTGCCCGCCCCACGAGAACAGGTCCGGTTCGACGAACGAGACGGCGCCGACGGCATCGTGGGGGATGAAGTGTGCGTCACGTCCATGGGCGCCAACGACCGCGTCGGCCAATAACCGGGTCGCCCGACTCGCGTCGCGCAGGGCCTGCAGTTCGTGATCTCCCCAGACGAATCGGGTGGTGACGTCGAGGGGCACCATCCTGATCGGCACCCCGCTGCCCAACACCTCGTCCGCCGCCTGCGGGTCCATCCACGCGTTGAACTCCGCCCGTGGCGTCATGTTGCCGCCATGGGCGACCGAACCTCCCATCCAGCAGACGCGTTCGACCCGATGGCCCAGGCGGAGTGACCGGGCGACCGGAGTCAGTGCCCCGGTGCACAGGACGGGTCCGTCGAGCGGGCGGAACGGTTCGACAGGGTCGACGGCGGCGTCGAGCGTGGGGACCAAGCCGCCGAAGCCGTCGGCGCCGTGGAACGGATCGCGTCCATCCGGGTACGCCCCTGCGATGCCGCGGTCCTCACCGATCCGCACCGGGGACGAGGAACCCAACGAGGTCATCCACCGGACGGTGGCCGATGCCGTCACCGACCTGGCGACGCTGCCCTCGGTGGCGACGACCTGGGCGAGGGGGATGCCGAGTCCCACGAGCACGGCCAGTGCCAGCGCATCGTCGAGACCGCCGTCGACGATGACGTGCAGAGACGACCTCACGGCGACCGAATGTAGTGGCGCCCATCGGAACCGGCAGGACGCTCGTCCGCGCACGGACCGCCTGCCCCGGCGCGGCGACACCGGGATCGAGCGCTCAGAAGGTGAGGACGCCGCGGGCCAACTTGCCTGCCTCCATGTCCTCCACGATCTCCCGGAACCCCTCGAGGGGCTTCTGCTCGGTGACCAGCTCGTCGAGCATCAGCTTTCCCGACAGGTAGAGCTCGACCATGAGCGGGATGTCGTGGTGGGGGCGCGAGGAACCATACCGGCATCCGAGAAGCCCCCGGTCGACGTAGGCCAGGGCATTCACATCGACCGACACCTCGGTCCCCTGGGGTGGGATGCCGATGGCCAGTGCGTTGCCACCCCAGTCGAGGACGTCGAGTGCATTGCGGAGCACCGCCGGGTGCCCCACGCAGTCGAAGGACCAGTTGACGCCTCCGGTCCATCCGAGGGCACCGGACACCTGGGCCGGATTGGGCGGCACGATCTCCCGGATGGCGGCCACGGCGTCGGTCCGCGAGGCGTCGACGAAGTGGGTGGCACCGAACTGGCGGGCCAACCCCTCCTTGGAGGCCAGGGTGTCGACGGCGATGATCCGGCTGGCCCCGGCCAGGCGGAGGCCCTGGATGACGTTGAGCCCGACCCCGCCAACCCCGAACACCGCCGAGGTCTCACCGGCCTGGACCCTCGCCCGGTTGAGGACGGCGCCGACGCCGGTCAGGACCCCGCAACCGATGAGGCAGGCCGAGGTCAGGGGGACGTCCTTCGAGATCTTGACGGCCTGGACCTCCTTGACGATGGTCGATTCGGCGAATACCGAGGTGGCCGCGAAATTGGAGGCGGGCTCGCCCTTGTAGGTGAACGGGGTGGACACGTTGCCGAGGGTCTTGATGCACCATGTCGGGTGGCCCGTCGCACAGGCACGGCACGTGCCACAGCTGGCGAGCGTGGCGATCACCACATGGTCGCCGGGCTTGACGGAGCGGACCTCGCTCCCGACCGCCTCCACCACGCCGGCGCCCTCGTGGCCGAGTACCGACGGCGACTTCCACGGAATGGTCCCGTTGATGACCGAGAGGTCGCTGTGGCAGACGCCGGCGGCACCTATGGCGATCCGGACCTCGGTGGGCCCGGGGTCGCCGATGCCCAGCTGGTCGGTGACCTCTACGTCGGAACCGGTGTAGACGATGCCTCGCACGGCATGCTCCTTCTTGTCGGTGTCGCTCTGGCTTGTCGGTGTCGCTCTGGTGGGACGTTGCTCTCGGTGGAACGTTGCTCTCGGACGGTGCAGCGGTGGACGGCGACCCGGCGGTCGACCCGCAGATGGCGGTCGGACCTAGGTCCCGAAGCGGGATCGGAGCTCGCGCTTGAGCACCTTGCCGCTCGCGTTGGTGGGCAAGGCATCGACCACCTCCACCCGGCGGGGCACCTTGAAATTGGCCAGGCGCTCCTTGGCGAAGGCAGGCAGCGCATCGGACAGTGTGGCGGTGTCGGCCCCGGGAGCTGCCACCACCACGGCCAGGCCCACCTCACCCATCCGGTGATCGGGCACGCCGATGACGGCCACCTGCACGACGTCCGGGCACCGGCGTAGGACGGCCTCCACCTCCGCCGGGTAGACGTTGAACCCGCCGCTCACGTACATGTCCTTGAGCCGGTCGGTGATGGCCAGGTTCCCCCCGTCGTCGAGGAATCCGACATCGCCGGTGTGCAGCCACCCGCCCGCGTCGATGGCAGCCGCCGTGGCCTCGGGATCGTCGAGGTAGCCCGACATGACGTTATAGCCCCGTACGACGATCTCCCCGGCCTCGCCCGGCGGGAGCTCCTCCCCGTCGGCGTCGACGATACGGACCTCCACGTCCGGGATGGCACGGCCCGAGGTGGCCGAGATGATCTCGGCCGAGTCACCCCTGCGGCACATGGTCGCCGTGCCCGTCGCCTCGGTGAGCCCGTACGCGGTGAGCACCGTCTCGATGCCGAGGTCGGACCACAGGCCCTCGACGAGCTCGACTGGGACGACGGCGGCACCGGTCACCACCAGGCGGAGCGTGGACAGGTCGTAGGAGTCGCGCTTCGGGTGGTCGAGGATGGACTGGAAGATCGTGGGCGGGCCCGGCAGGACCGAGATCCGCTCCTCGGAGATCCGCTGCAGCACCACGTCGACGTCGAAGACCGGCTCAGGGACCATGGTCGCTCCGGTCATGAGACAGGTCAGGATGCCCGCCTTGTATCCGAAGGTGTGGAAGAACGGGTTCACGATCAGGTAGCGGTCCCCGGCCCGCAGACCGACCACCTCGGCCCAGGTGGCGAAGGTGCGCAGCGTCTGCCCGTGGGTGGTCATCACCCCTTTGGGGTGGCCCGTCGTTCCCGAGGTGAACACCAGGTCGGACAGGTCATCCGGGGTGATCGACGCCGTACGGCCCGCGGCCACGTCGGCCCCGCACCGGTCGGCCCGGGCGCAGAAGTCGTCCCAGGTCACCAGCCGGTCGCCGGACACCGGCGTCCCCGCATCGTCGGTCCGGAGCACCACCACCATCTCGAGCTCGGGAAGTGACTCGCCGGACCCGACGGCCTCGTCGAGCATCGCCGGGTAGTCGGTGCCGAGGAATCCCTGCACCGTAAAGAGGATCCGGGCACGCGATGCCCGCAGGATGAACGCGGCCTCCGCTCCCTTGTACCGGGTGTTGAGCGGGACCAACACCGCTCCGGCGCCGACCGCCCCCAACGCCGCGACCACCCACTCGGCACAATTGGGGGCCCACACGGCCACCTTGTCCCCGGGCTCGATCCCATGGGCCATGACGGCCCGGGTGGCGGTTGCGATCTCTTCGGCCAGCCGGTCGAAGGACCAACGGGTCGTGGTCCCTCCGGGACCGTGCAGGTCCACGAGGGCCTCGGCACCGCCGAAGCGGGCGGCCGCATCCTGGACCAGGCCAGGCAGCGTCCCCCACTGCAGATCACCCCGCGGGTCCGTCACATCTGACACGCCGTCAGGGTAGTGCATCGTCCTGCCCGGTCGGCCGGGCGGCCGTGAGGGGGCAGCCCCGTTCAGGGATGCTGGCTGCTGACCGACACGACCTCGCCGGTCATGAAGGTGGCGTAGTCGCTGGCCAGGAACGCGATCACGTTGGCCACCTCCCACACCTCGGCGCCACGACCGAAGACCTCGCGGCGGCTGAGTTCGGCGAGGTCCTCGTCGGCCATCACCTTGTTGAGGAACGGGTGGACAGCCAGGCTCGGCGAGACCGCGTTGATCCGCACGCCGTGGGGGGCGGCCTCCACCGCCGAACACCGCGTGAGGGCCATCACGCCCGCCTTGGCCGCGGCGTAATGGGACTGTCCTGCCTGGGCCCGCCAGCCGAGCACCGACGCGTTGTTCACGACGACCCCGCCCCCGTCCCTCGAATAGAAGTGGCGGAGTGCGGCCCGGGTGCAGCGGAAGGTGCCGGTGAGTGTGACGTCGAGAACCAGGTCCCATTGGTCGTCGGTCATGTCGACCACGTCGACCTGGCCCCCGAGACCGGCGTTGTTGACGGCCACGTCGAACCGGCCGTGCTCGTCCACTGCCGCGTCGTAGAGGCCCTGGACCTCGGACTCGACCGTCACGTTGCACGGGACGGCCAATGGACGCACCCCGTTCGACTCGGGAAGTGCGGCGAGCGCGTCGGCGGCCTCGCCGAGTCGCCGCTCGTGGGCGTCGGACAGCACGACGGTGGCACCCTCCTCGATGCAACGCTTCGCCGTGGCGTAGCCGATGCCGGTGCCGGCCGCCGCCGTCACCACCACGATCTTCCCCGTGAGCAGGCCGTGGCCGGCCGGGGGCTCGGGGACAGGTCGTGCACCGATGGCCGCGTCGGTCATCGCAGATCTCCCTTGGGTTCGGGCGGCAGGCCGAGGACCCGCTCGCCGATGATGTTCTTCTGGATCTCGTTGGAGCCGCCGTAGATGGTCTCGGACCGGCTGAACAGGAATGTGCGCTGGAATTCGTCGAGCTCGTAGGGCGCGGACTCGGCGATGACCCCGGCCGGGCCCCGAACGTCCGTGGCCAGCTCGCCAAGCTGCTGGTGCCAGGTGGCCCAGTAGAGCTTGATGATCGACGCCTCCGGCGGCGCCACCGGGCCGTCGTAGCCGGACAGGCTGCGCAGTGTGTTGAAGCGGAGCACCTCGAGCTCGGCGTAGGACCGGGCGAGGCGCTGGCGGACCACCGGGTCGTCGGCCCGGCCGTTCTGGCGTGCCGTCGCCATGAGGTGGTCGAGCTCGCGCCGGAACGAGAGCTGGTGTCCGAGGAGTCCCACCCCACGCTCGTAGCCCAGGGTGGCCAGGGCGACGCGCCATCCGTCGCCCGGCTCCCCCACCACCAGGT
The DNA here is from genome assembly GCA_049517675.1 of Acidimicrobiales bacterium. GTDB lineage: Bacteria > Actinomycetota > Acidimicrobiia > Acidimicrobiales > RAAP-2 > Bog-756. Next base: position 18,422 of record JBEKRV010000022.1, on the reverse strand, counting down.
CGCGGGCCGTGCGGGCCCCGTCGAAGAAGACCTCGTTGAACTCCGAAGTCCGGGTGAGCTGCTGGATGGGTCGGACCTCCACGCCGGGCTGGTCCATCGGCACGAGGAGGTAGGACAACCCCTTGTGCCGGGCCGAACCCGCTTCGGTGCGGCATACCACGAAGCACCAGTCGGACTGGTGGGCGAGCGACGTCCACACCTTCTGCCCGGTGATCACCCATTCGTCGCCGTCGAGCTCGGCCCGCGTGGACACGTTGGCCAAGTCACTGCCGGCATCGGGTTCCGAGTAGCCCTGACACCACAGCTCGGTGCCGGCCACGATCCGCGGGAGGAAGCGATCCTGTTGGGCCTTGGTCCCGTACTGGATGAGGGTGGGACCGAGCAGGCCCTCCCCGAGGATACTGACCCGGCCCGGGGCCCTGGCCTTCACGTACTCCTCGTTGAAGATCACCTGCTGGGAAATGGACGCACCCCGGCCTCCGAACTCGGCCGGCCAGCCCAGACAGGTCCAGCCCCCACCGGCCAGCACCTTCTCCCACTCGAGTCGAACCTCGAAACCGTAGGTCTCATCACCTGATCCGCCCCGGCCGCCCAATGCGGCGAACTCCCCCACCACATGGTCGGCCAGCCACGTCTGGACGTCCTTGCGGAAGGCCTCGTCCTCGGGTCGGTCTCGTAGGTCCATAGTGGCTGCGTCCTGTGGGGATGAGGCTGCTCGGAATCTGACGCGACGTTAGCAAACGGCATTTCGGGCACTTCCGGGCCCGAGCCGGCGCATCCCGGCCCGATCCGGCCCGACGCGGCCCGAGCCGGCGCATCCCGGCCCGACCCGGCCCGAGCGGGAACACCGGAGGAGGTCCCGACGTTCTCCTTGGTGATCGTCGTTGCGCCGGTGGGGGACGGTACGCGCCGACGCCCGATGACATCGAGACCATGAAGGAGATCCCATGAGCACCACCGACGGTTCCACCACCGACGACGGCAAGGTCGAGCTCACCGACGCCGAGTGGCGGGCCCGGTTGTCACCGGAGCGCTACGCCGTGCTCCGCCAGAAGGGAACGGAGCCGGCCTGGTCGGGTGAGCTCCTCCACGTCGAGGGAAACGGGATGTTCACGTGTGCCGGGTGCGGCGCCGAACTGTTCCCGACCGACTCCAAGTTCGAGTCCGGCTCGGGATGGCCGAGCTTCACCCGGGCCCTCACCGAGGGAACGATCGAGGAGCACGAGGACAACACGTTCGGCATGCGCCGGACCGAGATCACCTGCGCCCGCTGCGGTGGTCACCTGGGACACGTGTTCCCCGACGGACCGGCGCCGACCGGGCTCCGCTACTGCGTGAATTCGCTGTCACTCGAGTTCGAGCCGTCCGGCGACTGAGCATCTGGGTACCCGCACCCGGGACCCGCACCTGGGGACCCGCGCCTCCAACTGTCGCCCACACGGTCCCCCCACCCCGCGATCCGCCCCCGACCTGCGCCGGTCGGGGGCGGACACGCGTCGTCCGAGTACTCACGTGGCCACGAGCCGCTCCTCCAGGAGATCGAAGAGCGAGCCGAGTGAATCGGCCTCGACGAGACCGCCCGACCGCACCAGGATCCGGTTGGCATCGGCCAACGCCTGGCAGGCACCGAATGCCTCCTCCTTGCTCAGCACCACCCGGGCACCGAATCGCACCGAGGTCGAACCAGCCGTGGGCGCCTCATCCACCGGCCGGCTCCTCGCCGAACGACGTCCCGGCGCCGCCGTCGGTGGCCGGCCTCACCACCCGGTGGACGTCGACGGTGGCGAATCGCAGGGCCGCCCCGACCTCGTCCGCGACGATCTCCACCTTGAACCGCTTGTCGCCGTCCTCGGTCTCCCAGCTTCGTTGCTCGAGCCGACCGGTCACGATGACCCGCATCCCCTTGGTGAGGCTGAGGGCCACGTTCTCGGCGAGGTCCCGCCAGATCACCACGTCGAAGAAGGAGGTCGACTCCTCCCATTCGTTGGTTTCGCGGTTCTGCCATCTCCGGTTGGCCGCCACCCCCAGATTGGTGGTGGCTTGGCCGTCGCGGGTGTAGCGGATCTCGGGGTCCCTGGTCAGGTTCCCGACAATCGTCGTGGTCGTTGCGCTGCTCATCTGTCTTCCCTTCGGGTGCACCGGGGTGCCTCGCCGCCGGATGCCTGAAGCACCGAGCGGGCCGCCCCACGGGCGACGCATCCACCATGGGAGCAGCACCTGGCGGCGACCTGGCCGGGAACCTTGCCGGACCCGGACCACCCCAGCTGACCAGGAAGGGCGACCGAGGGAGCGGACGTGCGGACGATCGCCGCCGATGCCTTCGACGACAGGCGTGCCACGCCGTTCGCCCTCACCGAGCCGCCTCTCGGGCTCTCGGTCGCGCACCCACGAAGGGACCGCCCCGGCCCGAACAGGCGTCCGTCCCCGGCCGGTCAGTTCGGATCGCTACCATTGGATCCCCGCCCGGGCCGCCGCACCGTCCGGCACGTCCCGGCACCGCACCGGAGGACCGCCCCTATGCCATCGACCTCCCCGGGCCCGCTGCACGGCGTGCGCGTGCTCGACCTGAGTTCGGTCATCATGGGGCCCCTGGCCACCCAGATCCTCGGCGACCTCGGCGCCGACGTGATCACCGTCGAGGACCCGAGGGGATCACTCAGCCGCGTCATGACGGCAGGGCCGGTCTCCGAACTGTCCGGAGTCGCCCTCAACCTGCTCCGGAACAAGCGGAACGTAGTCCTCGATCTGAAGGATCCGGTCGACCGTGAGCGGATCCTGACCATCGCCGCCACCGTCGACGCGATCGTCACCAATTTGCGGCCGGGCACGCTGGGCCGGCTCCGGCTGACCTACGAGGACGTCGCCGAGGTGCGCCCGGACATCGTCTTCTGCCAGGCCCAGGGATACCCCTCCGACTCCCCGGAGGCCGACGCACCCGCATACGACGACGTCATCCAGGCCGGTTCGGGCATCCCCGACACGTTCCGTCGCCAGGGCGGTGATCCGGTGCTCGTCCCCACCCTGGTGGCCGACAAGGTGAGCGGGCTCACCATCGCCTACGCCGTACTGGCCGCGCTGTTCCACCGGGAGCGCACCGGCGAAGGGCAGCGGGTCGAGATCCCGATGATCGACGTGATGACGGCGTTCACCCTGGTCGAGCACGCCGGGGCCGCCACCGCCGTTCCCCCGCAGGGCCCTCCGGGCTACCCACGGATCCTCAACCCGGAGCGCCAGCCCCAACGCACGGCAGACGGCTGGATCAACGTCCTCGCCTACACCCGGGAGAACTACGAGGACCTGTTCCGCGAGGGCGGGAGGCCCGATCTCGCCGAGGACGACCGGATCAGGAGTGCCAGGTCCCGGATCGCCCATGCCGACTCCCTCTACCGCGACGTTGCGGCCATCCTGGCCCGACGCACCACCGGCGAGTGGCTGGCGTTCTGCGCCGGTGCACGGATTCCGGCGTCAGCGGTGTCCACCCTCGAGGACCTCGTGGACGCGCTACCCGAAGACGTTCACCCGGTCGCCGGCCGCTACAAGGTGATCCCCCAGCCGGTTCGGTTCTCCGCCTTCCCCGGTCCGACCGTGCGCCGTCACGCCGCCATGAGTGGCCAGCACAACGACGAGGTCCTGGCCGAGGCGGCCGATCGGGAGACCACGCACACGGCCCGGCCGATCCGGGCGGAACGAACCGAGGAGGACCGATGACCGGAGGGGCGCGACAATCGGCGGGGGCGCGGCGACCGGAGGAGGACCGATGACCGGAGGGGGCGCGGCGTTCGGCGACGTGACCGTCGCCGTTGCCGGTACGCGGGTTGCCGAGGTGGAGATGCACCGGCCCCCGGCGAACTACTTCGACGCGGCCCTGCTGTCCGGCGTGGTCCAGTCCATCGACTGGGCCGCGGCCGCCGGGGCCCGGGCGGTGGTCCTGTGCTCGGAGGGCAGGCACTTCTGCGCAGGCCTCGACTTCGGCGCGGCCGGCAAGCCGGAACCCGGGGCACTGGCCACCCTCTACGGAAACGCCCGGTCCTTGATCGACAGTCCGCTCCCGATCGTGGTCGCGGTACAGGGTTCGGCCATCGGCGGCGGCATGGGACTCGCGCTGGTCGGCGACTTCCGGGTGGCGGCACCGTCCAGCCGATTCGCGGCCAATTTCGTCCAGCTCGGGTTCCACCAGGGGTTCGGGATCTCGCTGACGCTGCCGTCGACGGTCGGGCGGCAGAAGGCCCTCGACCTGCTGGTGACCGGACGCAGGATCGACGGGGATGAGGCACTCGCCATCGGCCTGTGCGACCGCCTGGACGACGATCCCCGGGCCGGAGCCCGCGATCTCGCTGCCGAGATCGCGGGCTCGGCTCCACTTGCCGTGCAGTCGATACGACACACACTCCGGTCCGGCGTGATCGGCGAATTCTCGGCGATGGTCGATCACGAGCGGGCCGAGCAACTCCGCCTGATGGAGACCTCCGACTTCCGCGAGGGGATCGCCGCCTCGATGGAGCGGCGTCCGCCGGAGTTCAGGGGCGAGTAGCGAGCCGTCGCAGTCAGCGTCCGGCGAGATCTCCGGCCAGCTCCGAACACGTGGTGTCGGAGAGCACGACCCCTGGTCGTCCGTCCGGGTAATTCGGGTGGTCGATGAGCAATGACACCGGGCCGGCACGGAAGGCGGCCACTCCGTCCGGGCCCAGTGGGAAGCGTACGTAGTGCACGGCCGACGTGACCTCGTGCCGGGTGAGATGGGACTGGTGCTCGGATTCGGGGAGGGAGCGGACCATCCTGGTCCCCGTGCCTTCGCCGATCAGGAGGACCGCCGACCGCTCGATACCGACAAGCGTCGTCAGCCAGGTTCTGAGCTGCTCCTCCGTCGTGAACTCCAAGAAGAGTGTGGCCGACAGTTCGTCCGGGCCGGGCAGGAGCCGGTTGTAGGCGTCGAGCTCGCGCTGGATCTGTTCGTCGGTGGTCATCCTTTCGGCGCGTGCCATCTCCTGGACCTGGAAACGCATGGTCATCCGATTCTCAAAGGTCAGGGTGACCACCGGGCCCACGGTGATCCGGCGCAGCTTCTTCGCGGCGATGACCATGCGGCGGAACTCGTTCCGCTCGCGCTCGTAGGCGCGCTGGTCGGCGATGTCGGCGAGCGTGAGCGGTCCGGCGTTCACGTGTCCTCCTGCGGGATCCCGTAGGCCCGGGCCACCAGTTGGATCGGGTGCACGGGCCTGGTCCCGGTCTCCTGGTCGATGGCCCCATTGGCCAGATGGCAGTCACCGCACACGACGTCGTTCCCAGCCTCCGTGATCTCCCTCGCCATGGGTCCCGCGACATTGCGGGCCCGCTCGTAGTTCTCGGCCCGGTATCCCCATGTCCCGTCGATCCCCGAGCACCGCTGGACCAGTGTGGTTCGCACCCCGGCCACCTTCAGGAGATCGCGGCTCTTGAGTCCGATGTGCTGGGCCTGTAGATGACAGGCGACGTGGTACGTGACGTGGTCGGGGACCGCACCAGACTCACGCCCGGGGAACTCGGTGTCCAGCGTTGTCCCCTCGCCCCGGTGGAGCGCCATCAGGTACTCGGCTGGATCGGAGGTGTGCTCGGCCACCAGCTCGGCGTCCGCGGCGAGAGGCGTGCCGGCCAGGTAGAGCGGGTAGTCCTTCCTGACCACGTAGGCACACGTGGGCTGGACCACGACGACGTCCCTGCCCGCCCGGACCTCGGTGGCCAGCGCCGCGACATTCGTCGTGGCTGCCTTGGTGAATTCCTTGATGTTTCCCTGGTGGAGCCACGGGGCACCGCAGCACACGGTCCCTCGGGGTAGTGAGCACCCGACGCCGTTGTGCTCGTAGACCTTGACCAGATCCTGGCCGATCGCCGGCTCCATGTACTCGATGAAGCAGGTCGGGAAGACGGAGACCTCGCCCTGAGTGGCACCGGCGGCGGACCGCGGCGCGGTCCCGACGACCCGGCGTCCGAACCAGGTGGAGAACCGGGTGCGGGCGTACGGGGGGAGCAGGCGCTGCGAAGCCATCCCCGCCGTCCTCTCCATCAGCCTCCGGGCCAGGGACCCGGGGGTGCCGGTGAGGGCGTTGACCACCGGGGCGGCAGCGGTCGCCACCTTGCCGATCAGATCGGTCCGTCCGAGGACCTGGTCGGTGACCCGCTCCCTCGCCGGAAGGCGGTTGGCGTGCCGTACGGCGTGGGCCCGCATCATCAGCCTCGGGAAGTCGAGCTGCCACTCGTGGGGCGGGACGTACGGACACTTCGGATAGCAGAGCTTGCACTGGTAGCACTCGTCGACCACCTGGTCCTGCTCGTCCCCCGTCATGGCGGCGACATCGCCGTCCCTGGCGTCGACCAAGGCGAACATGGTCGGGAATGACGGGCAGAGGTTGAAGCACAGTCGGCACCCGTGGCAGAGGTCGAAGACCCGTCCGAGCTCGGCCCTCAGGTCGCCCTCGTCCAGGTAGACAGGATCGTCCGGAGTGTAGGTAGTGGTCATGGCTCTTCCTCGGTGCGCCGCCGTGGAACCCGTCGGGCGCCACTGCCCGACGCGGCCCTCGGCAGGGATGAGTGCGGCGGCCCCGCTCCGATCATCCCCGCCGACGACTCAGGCGACCGATGTCAGGCCCTCCGTGAAACGGCCGGCGTGGCTCTTTTCGGCGCGAGCCAGCGTCTCGAACCATTCGGCGATCTCGTCGAATCCCTCGTCGCGTGCAGTGCGGGCGAAGCCCGGGTACATCTCCGAGTACTCGTACGTCTCTCCCTCGATCGCCGACTTGAGGTTGTCCTCGGTCGCACCGACGACTGCGCCCGTGACCGGGTCGCCCACTTCGCGCAGGAAGTCGAAGTGGCCGAATGCGTGGCCGGTCTCACCCTCGGCGACCGAGCGGAAGAGGGCGGCCACGTCCGGGTAACCCTCGACGTCGGCCTTCTGGGCGAAATAGAGGTAGCGGCGGTTGGCCTGACTCTCTCCGGCGAAGGCCTCCTTGAGGTTCGCCTCGGTCTTGCTGTCCTTGAGTGGGGGCACGGTGTTCCTTCCTGGTTCGCTTGCTCTGGTCCGGTTTCGGTCGGTTCGGTTCGGGTCGGTTCGGGTCAGGTCGGGTCGGTTCGGGTCAAGGCGCGGCGGCCGTCTGCCGGTCGGGGTCGGTCCCCGTCCGACACGCAGGGCAGAGTCCGCGGAAGATCACCTCGGCCGAGCCGAGCTCGAACCCGAGCTCGGCGCCATCGGGGATGGACAGCTCGGGGAAGTCGACGATCAGGTCGCGGACGCTCCCACAGCTCCGGCACACCAGATGGTGGTGGGGATCGTCGACATTGGGGTCGAAGCGGGTCATCCCCGTCCCGACATCGAGAGGGACGATCTCACCGAGCTCGGAGAGGTCGTGGAGGGTCTGGTACACGGTCTTCAACGAGATGGTCTCCATCTCGAGCGCAGCTGCGGCATGGACAGCCTCCGCGGACGGGTGCGTCTCGTCGCCCTGGAGAATGCGGAAGATGCACTGCCGTTGTGCCGTCACCTTCCGACCGGAGGTCCGGAACACCTCGGTCAGCTCCTCTGGCGTGCGCACGCACGGATATTAACACCAAGAGTTGTTAGTTGACAATCATTGTCGACTTCGTCCATCCCGGTAGCCGTCCGGCCCTGCGGCCGGCCCTGTGCGCCTCCAGGCCGTCACCCACACCTGTGGCAGGCTCTCCCCATGCCCGATCCCGCGAAACCATCGGCGGCCCACGCCGACACGTTCCGACGCGACCGGGCGCTCGCACGCCTGGCCGGCGAGAGCTTCGATGTCCTGGTCGTCGGGGGAGGGATCACCGGTGCCGGGGTCGCCCTCGACGCGGCCAGCCGGGGACTGAAGACCGCCCTGGTGGAGAAGAGCGACTTCGCCTCGGGCACCTCGTCGAAATCGTCGAAGCTCATCCATGGCGGCCTCCGCTACCTGCAACAGCACGAATACCGACTCGTCTTCGAGAACCTGGCGGAGCGCCAGCGCCTCCTCGACAACGCTCCCCACCTGGTCACCCCGCTGCCCTTCCTCATCCCGCTCTTCGGCAAGTCGGGCGTCGTCAACAAGAGCGTCGCCCGGGTGTACCGGACAGCCCTGTGGCTGTACGACCTGACCGGCGGGGTACGCATCGGGCGCCGTCACGAGAAGGTCACCCGCGAGCAGGCTCTGTCCCACATGCCCACCCTCCGCGCCGACCACCTGGTCGCCGGGTTCCTCTACTGGGACGCACGCTCCGACGACTCCCGGCTGACCCTCACCGTGCTCCGCACCGCCGTGCTCGACCACGGCGCCACCGCCGCAAACCACACCCCGGTGACCGGTCTGGTGGCCGACGCCTCCGGGCGGGTGTGCGGCGCCACGGTCTGCCCCGACGGCGCCGAGCCCTTCGACATCCGGGCATCGGTCGTGATCAACGCCGCCGGTGTCTGGTCCGACGAGGTACGGACCCTCGACGAGCAGCGGGACCCGCACTCCATCCGTCCGGCCAAGGGCGTCCACATCACGGTGCCCGAGGAGGCCTTCCCCTGCGACATCGCCGCCGTCATCCCGGTCCGGCAGGACAAACGGTCGATCTTCGTGGTGTCCTGGGGCGATCAGGTCTACCTGGGCACCACCGACACCCCCTGGGACGGTCCGCTCGACGACCCGTCGTGCACACCCGAGGACGTCGACTACATCCTCGGGGCCGCCAATGCGGTTTCGACGCGGGAGCTGTCCCGGGCCGACATCACCGGGATCTGGTCGGGGCTCCGACCGTTGCTCGCCCCCGAGCAGAAGGGAGCGTCGAGCGAGCGCACCGCCGACCTGTCCCGGCGCCACACGGTGCGGACCTCGCCCGGCGGCCTGATCACGGTCACGGGGGGCAAGCTCACCACCTATCGCAAGATGGCCGAGGACACCGTCGACGTCGCCGTGTCGGCACTCGGCCGCCGGGGACTCACCTGTCGGACCAAGAACCTGCGACTGCACGGGGCCCCGCCGGGCCGCAGGACCTCCCCGAAGGCCGGGGGCGCAGGGGCGAACGTCCGACCAGACCCGTCCGATCCCGTCGCCACGCGGGCGACCCACCTCAACGGCCGATTCGGAACCGACGCAGGCGCGGTCCTGGCCATGGCCGAGGGCAGGCCCGAGCTCCTCGAGCCGCTCGTCGCCGGGCTCCCGTACCTGACCGTCGAGGCGTTGTACGCCGTGCGCCGCGAGATGGCCGGGTCGGTGTCGGACGTGCTCGACCGCCGCACCCAGTCCTCCTACCGGGACGCCCGTGCCGCCGCCGAAGCGGCTCCGAAGGTGGCCGAACTGATCGGACCCGAACTCGGTTGGGATGCCGAGAGGATCCGTGTCGAGGCCGATGCCTACGCGAGTCGGCTGCGAGCGCAGCTCACCCGAGCCGGACTGGATCCCGGCTCCGGGGGTACTGCGTCCGGGGGATCTGCGTCCGGGGGTACTGCGTCCGGGAACCACGTCCCGGAAGCGCCGACACCGGTCGCCACCCCGGCCGGTGCGGGTGGCGCGCCCGGGGCGGTGGGGGCGTGAGCGGACCCACTCCGGTCACCCCGATCGACGCGTCCCCCGGAGCGGTGGTCGACCGGTTGGGCGCCGTGCGGGTCGGGGTCGACGCCGACCTGGCCCGACGGCTCGCCGACGCCTGCGACGAGATCTCGGTGCTGGACGCCGACCGGGCCGAGGCCGGACGGGACTGGTGGCCACTGGCCATCGGCTGGGCCGCAGCCGGAGCGGTGCCCTCACGACCCGCCCTGGTCGCCCGCCCCACGGACACCGCCCAGGTGTCGGCGGTGCTCTCCCTGTGTGACGCCGCCCGGGTCCCGGTCACCCCTGCCGGGGGTCGGAGCGGGGTGTGCGGCGCGTCCATCCCGCTGTTCGGCGGGGTGGCCCTCGACCTGTGCGGGCTCGCCGGTATCGCCGACGTCGACGACGAGTCACTGGTGGCCGACCTGCGGTCCGGCACCTTCGGACCCGACGTCGAAGCCGGCCTTCGGGACGGCCATGGCCTCACGCTCGGCCACTGGCCGCAGTCGATGGATCTCTCCACCGTCGGCGGTTGGCTCGCCTGCCGCGGAGCCGGCCAGTACTCCAACCGGTACGGCAAGATCGAGGACATGGTCATCGGGCTCGAGGTCGTGCTGGCCGACGGCCGTGTGATCCGCACCGGCGGGCACGGCCCCCGCTCGGCCACCGGACCGGACCTCACCCAGCTGTTCGTCGGCAGCGAGGGCACCCTCGGTGTCATCACCGAAGGACGGTTCCGTGTCCATCCCGTCCCCGAGGGCGAGGGGCGACGTGCCCTCGGTTTCGCCACCTTCGCCGACGGGCTCGACGCCTGCCGCCGGATCCTGCGGCGCGGCGCCTCCCCCGCCGTCCTCCGCCTCTACGACGCGACCGAGTCGGGCCGGTCCTTCGACGAGCCCGGGACGAACGTCCTGATCGTGCTCGACGAGGCCGACCCGACCCTCGTCGGGGCCACGCTCGACGTGGTGGACCAGGAGTGCGCCGGCGCGGATGTCCTCGACCCCGGGCTCGTCGACCGCTGGCTCACCCACCGCAACGACGTCTCCGCCCTCGCCCCGCTGTGGCGGGCAGGCGTGGTCGTCGACACGGTCGAGGTCTCGGCGCGCTGGACAGCGCTGCCCGGTCTCTACGGCGCAGTGCTCGATGCCCTGGCCGACGTGCCGGGAACCCTGGTGGCGTCGTCGCACCAGAGTCACGCCTACACCGACGGGGCATGCCTCTACTTCACCTTCGCGGGACGCCCCCCGGCTTCGGTCGCCGAGGGCGACCCGGTCGCCCGGGAGGCCTGGGTCGGCGACTACTACCGCCGGGCCTGGGACGAGGTCACCCGGACGACCATCGCCTCCGGCGGCGCCATCAGCCACCACCACGGCATCGGGTTGAACCGGGCCCGATTCCTGGCTGACGGGCTCGGGACCGCATTCGATGTGCTCTCCTCGGTGAAGTCGGCGCTCGACCCGAACGGGATACTCAACCCCGGCAAGCTCGGCCTGGCCCATCCGTTCGGGCCGGTTCCCTGGCCATGAGCATCCTCGTCATCGACGTCGGCACATCGGGCGTTCGGGGTGCGGTGGTTCGCCCCGACGCCTCGGTGGAACACATCCACCACGTCCCCGTACTGCCGGACACCCCGTTCCCCGGCCTGGTCGAGTTCGACGGCGACGCCATCGCCACTGCCGTCCGGGAGGTGGCGGACCGGAGCCTGGCCGGAGCCGGACCGGTCGCCGCCGTCGGGATCGCCAACCAACGGGCATCCACCCTGGTCTGGGAGCGAGACACCGGGAAGCCGGTCGCCCCCGGACTCGGTTGGCAGGATCTCCGGACCGTGGGCACGTGCCTCGAACTCCAGGCCGACGGGATCCGGATCGCGCCCAACGCATCGGCCACCAAGCTCGCCGCGATCCTCGACGTGGCCGACCCGGACCGGTCACGGTCCGAGCGGGGCGAGTTGGCGTTCGGGACGATCGACACCTGGGTGGCCTGGATCCTCTCCGAAGGTGACCTCCACGTCACCGACGCATCCAATGCCGGGGTGACCGGGCTCATGCACGGCGACGGGACCGGGTGGAGCACCCACCTGCTGGCCGCCCTCCGGGTCCCCGAGGCTGTCCTGCCCGACATCGTCGATTCCTCGGGCGCCGTGGGATCGGCAAGGGCGCTGGCCGGCGCACCTCCCATCGCTGGGATGGCCGGGGACCAGCAGGCGTCCCTCATCGGCCAGTGCTGCACGCGTGCGGGTCTCGCCAAGGCCACCTTCGGCACCGGCGGGATGCTCGACCAGTGCATCGGCAGGACCAGGCCCCATCAGGCCGTGCGCGGCCCACAGGGCACCATTCCGATCATCGCCTGGCGCCGTGCCGGCGCGATCACCTGGGGCATCGAGGCGATCATGCTGTCGGCCGGCAATTGCGTGGAATGGCTGCGCGACGATCTGGGCATCATCGACGACGCCGCCGACTCGGCAGTGGTCGCGGGTCGGTGCGACGACACCGGCGACGTGTGGTTCGTACCCGCCCTGCTCGGCCTGGGCACGCCGGTGTGGGACTTCGGCGCCCGGGGTACGTTCACCGGGATCACCCGGGGCAGCGGGCGCCCCGAGCTGGTCCGGGCCGTCCTGGAGGGGGTGGCCCACCGCGGCGCCGACCTCCTCGAAGCAGCGGAGATCGATTCGGGCCTGCCCATCGAATTCCTCCGGGTCGACGGTGGGATGACGTCGAACCAGGTGTTCACCCAGGCGCTCGCCGATGCCTGCGGACGCCCGATCGAGGTCTCCCCCGTGCTCGAGGCCACGACCCTGGGCGCAGCGTTCCTGGCCGGGATGGCCGTGGGCACGTGGGCCGACGAGGACGAGGTGGCCGCGGCCTGGATCCCACGGTCCGTGGTCGAACCGGTTCGCACGACCGCCGAGCGCGAAGGCGCCCGCTCACGCTGGCTGGACGCACGATCGCGGGCCGAGGGTGCGGTTCCCGAACTCTCGGGGATCGACTTCTAGTCGGACAACCACCCGCCGGGCCACCGCCTCCTGTCCCGGTCCGGAGCGGGCCGGAGACCGGATCCGTGCATTGTGGAGTCACAATTGCCCCACCTACACTGGGACGAGGAGCGCCCGCGGCGCACCCGCCGATCCCACCGGCCGAGGCCGGGGAAGCAGGAGACCCCATGACCACCGGCATCGAGACTTTGGGTGGGGCGGAGGTCCCCGGCCCGGGCATGGTCCCGAGCGCGGTGCCCGAGGTCGCCACGGTCGGTGGTGGAGGCGCGCTCGCCGACGCCGTCTCGCTGGCGGCGGAACTCCACCGCGCGCTGTCCGGTGTGCTCCTCGGGACACCCGCCGCCGTCACCACGGCGGTGGTCGCCGCCCTGTCGGGATCCCATCTCCTGATCGAGGACGTCCCCGGTGTCGGAAAGACCGTGCTGGCCCGCGCCCTGGCCACCGCGCTCGGAGCCGAACTCTCCCGGGTGCAGGGCCATCCCGACCTCCTCCCGTCCGACATCACCGGGGTGACCGTCTATTCCCCTAATACCACCACCTGGGAGTTCCGTCCAGGACCTGTCTTCGCCAACGTCGTCCTCCTGGACGAGATGAACCGCACGCCGCCACGCACCCAGTCGGCCCTGCTCGAGTCCATGGAGGAGCAGCAGGTCTCGGTCGACGGCGAGACGTGGCCACTGCCCCGACCCCACCTGGTCATCGGCACGCAGAACCCCATCGGTCAGTTGGGCACCTACCCGCTGGCCGAGAGCCAGCTCGACCGGTTCGGGCTCTCCACCTCGATCGGGTACCCGGATGCCGAGATCGAGACCCGTCTGGTTCTCCACAACGGAGGACGGTACGCGCTCGACTCCCTGACCCCCGTGGCCGACACCGCCCGATGGGAGCGGGCGATCGCCGCCACTGCGGACGTACGCGTCGTCCACGGGGTGGCCGAATACGCGGTTGCGCTCGTTCGCGCGACCCGCGCGACCGGCACCGTGCGGCTGGGGGCCAGCCCCCGGGCAGCCATCTCGCTGCTCCGCACCGCCCAGGCCCACGCCGTTCTGGCCGGGCGCCCGTACGTCATCCCCGGAGACGTCCAAGCGGTCGCCGTCGCCTGCCTGTCCCACCGCCTGATCGCCGAGGGCGTGGGTGACTACGGCCCGGCCCTGGTCGGTCGCATCATCGCCGACACCCCCGCTCCCACCACGTGACCTGGACCGGAACCGTCGGGGGCCGACCCACCCACCGACGGGCGCTCCAGGCCGCGATGGTCGGTATCGCCGCCGGCCTGGTCGGCGTCATCGCGTCCCGGACCCTGTTCGGTCCGGCGGCGGTGCCCATCGGCATCGGCATCGGAGGCGCCGCCCTCCTGTGTGGCACGCTCCTCTCGTGGGGCCTCCCCGGCCGCCGGCCCCGGGTGACGTCACGTCGGCTCCCCCGTACGCTCCGCCTCCGCCGACGGGTCCACCCGGTCGCCTGGATCAGTCCCGTCGCCGGCAGCATCATCACGATGACGGCCTGGGCCGCGGTCGCCCATTCGAGCGGATCCGGTTGGGTCCAGGCCGTGGGTGCCCTCCTCGGATCCTTCCTGTTGGTCGGGTTGGTCGCGCCCGTGGGTCCCGCCCGGCTGGCGCATCTGACGTGCACGTCCTCGCCGTCGGACGGGCGTGCCGGTCAGCCGGTGGAACTCACGTTCGAGGCGGACCGTCCGGTACGGGTCCGGCCGATCTTCCCGGCGGGACCCGAACACCAGTCCGGTGGTGCCCAGCGGGGATCCCGGACCGTGGTGCTCGAGGTCACCCCCGCCCGCCGTGGCGTGCTCGATGCCGTGGTGGTGGAAGTGGGATCCAGCGCCCCGTTCGGACTGCTGTGGTGGACCAGGGAGGTCGAGCTCCCTCTCCCCCGCCTGCTCCACATCGCTCCGCGCATGGGGGCATCGAGCAGCCCGCTCGTCATCGCCGACGAATCACCCGGTGAGGCGGCCCCACGGGTGCCGACGGGCATCGGCGAACCACGAGGGGTCCGGCCGTACGCTCCCGGTGATCCCCGTCGCTCCGTGCACTGGCCGGCGACGTCCCACGCCGGCATGCTCATGGTCCGCGAGTCCGAGCGCCCGACCGACGACCCCGTCTTCGTGGAGCTGGTCCTTCCCCGCGATGCGGCGGAGGCCGAGACCGAAGCGGAGCGGGTCATGGCGGGAGTGAGCATCTGCCTGTCCCGTGGCCAGCTCGTCGTCCTCGCCACCCACGAAGAGGGCGGCCGGGTGGTGCGACCGGTGGCCGATCAGGTGGAGCTCGGCAGACGTCTGGCCAGGGCCGAGCCGGAATGACGCTGTGGCAGCGGTTCGTCGAGGTCAACCGACCCGGGCCGCCCGAGCACTCGATCTCGTTCCGGGTCGCCTCGGTGATGTCCGTCCTGATCGGGATCGGGGCGTGCTGGTCGGTCGGTGAGCTCAGCCCGGCGGTCTCCCTCTTCGCGGTCACCGCCACCGTCGTCGGCAACGTCTTTGCCTATCGGCGCCGGGCGAACCCGTGGCCCGGGGTCAAGCCGATCCTGGCCCTGTGCGCGATCGGTGGCTTCGTCTGGTTCATCCTCACGGTCACCCGGACGGCTACACCGGGGGACATCTCCACCGTCGAGGAGCCTCTGGCCGTGCTCTTCGCCTGGGTCCTTTCCACCCACGCCTTCGACGTGCCGTCGCGACGGGACGTTACCTACTCGTTGGCTGGATCGACCGCCCTGATCGCCGTGGCCGCCGCCCAGTCGGTCGACCTCGACCTGGGAGTCTGGGTCCTGGCCTGGGTCGCCTGCTGTGTGTGGGGACTGGTCGCGATGTGGCAGTCGCTGTCGGAGACCGACGGCGTCCCGTGGACGTCGCTCCTCGGTGCCGGGGCCCTGGTGGCGATGGTTGCCGTGGTGGCGGTCGCCGTCCTGCCGGCCCCCCGGGTGTCGACCTCGTTGATCTTCAACTCCTCGTCCCCCGACTCGTCCCCGGTGGACAACCCGACCAACCTCGCCGAAGGCAGCGGGGCCCTCCCCGCCCACGCGGCGAGTCCCGCCGGTCGGACCGGTGTCGGCGGGTTCCTGGGATTCGCCAAGTCGCTCGACACCGCCGACCGGATCTCGCTCGGCGACCAGGTCGTCATGCGCGTCAGGGCCACACGTCCGAACTACTGGGTGGGCCAGACGTTCGACGAGTGGACCGGTCAGTCCTGGGTGCAGTCCGACTACCCGGTCAACGGTCCGCGCACCCAGAAGCTCCTGGGTGGCTCACCCTTCACCATCCCGACCTACCCCGACCAGGTGGCCCCACTCGCCTCGGGGCAGGAGGACATCCAGACCTTCTACCTGGCCACCGGCGGATCCAACCTGGTGTTCCACGCCGACAACGCCGAGCGGGTGTACCTCGAGGCTCGTTCCGTCGATGTCACTCCCGACGGCACCATCGCCTCGAGCCTCTCGATGGGCCCCGGCACCATCTACACCGTGGTGTCGCAGGACGCCGACGCCACCGGGCAACAGCTCCAGGCCGCCACGGTCCCGGTCCCCGCGGACGAGATGACCCCTGAATCGAGCCTCGGTGCATCGCAACTGGCCCGCTACCTCCAGCTGCCGCACCCCTACCCCCGGGTGGCCTCCCTCGCTGAAGCGATCACCAGGGGAATCGGGAGCCCGGGCGACACGAATCCGTACACCTACGACAAGGTGGGGGCGATCGAGCAGTGGATGGCCACGCACGTCAGGTACACGACCGACATCCCCCCGCTTCCGGCCGGGGCGGACGCGGTCGACTCGTTCCTCTTCGGCACACGTCGCGGCTACTGCGAACAGATCTCGACCGCGACCGTGGTGATGCTCCGGAGCCTGGGCATCCCGGCCCGGGAGGCGGTCGGCTACGTGCCGGGACCGTACAACCCGATCACCGACCTCTACGACATCCAGGCCAAGGACGCACATGCGTGGGTGCAGGTGTGGTTCCCCGGCTACGGCTGGCAGAACTTCGACCCGACGGCCTCGGTGCCGCTGGCCAATCCGGCGCCTGGTTCGATACTGGCCCACGAAGTCGGCCACACCCTGTCACGGCTTCCGTGGATCCCACTCACTCTGGCCCTCGTCGCCGTCGGGGCGATCGTCGTGACCCGGCGTCGTCGCAGCCGCCGTCCACCGACGTGGGCGCACCAGGTGGCGGCCGACCTGTCCCGGGGTGGTGACCGCATCGGTTGCTCCCGCCGGACGGACGAGACGCTATCGGCCTACGGGCGGCGTCTGGCCGAGGACGCGCCCGAGCACAAGATCGATCTCATGGCGGTCACCGACCTGGTCGAGCAGTACACCTACGGCGGGGTCGAGGCGACGACCGGCCAGGTCGTCTCGGCCCTGGCCTTCACCCGACGCTTCCGGGGTATCCCCAGACGCCGTCGAGGAGGGCGACCGGACGGGTCGGACGGGTCGGGTGGGTCAGACGGGTCGGGTGGGTCAGACGGGTCGGGTGGGCCTGGGACTCCCCGTAGTCAGGACCTGGCGTGGGCAAGCGCCTCGTCGAACGATGCACCCGCGGCCAGGAGCGGTCGGTAGCCCATGAGCTTGGCCGGCTGACTCAGCGTCAGCACCGCTCCGAGTCGGTCCCCGGACCGGTAGAGGGCGATCATCTTCCCCTCTTCGCCGGACCCGCTGACGACGACCACCTCGTCATCGGGGTCCGGCAGCCCGATCATCTGGATCTTGGTCGCGTACTGGTCCGACCAGAAGAACGGGATCGGGTCGTAGGGTGCGGCCCCGATCGGACCGGCCAGCAGATTCCGAGCGGCGACGGGCCCGCCTTCGGCCGCGTTCGTCCAGTGCTCCACCCGGATCGGCAACCCGGTCGAGGGACGCACCCAGTTGGCCACATCGCCCGCCGCCACCACTCGGTCAGCGGCGAACAGTGACCCGTCGCATCGGACACCGTTGTCGACCGTCACTCCCGAACCGGCGAGCCACCCCGTCGACGGAGTGACTCCGATGCCCACCACCACCACGTCCGCCGGGAGGCGTGTGTCATCGTCGAGCACGACGGTCACCGGATCCGGGCCGCCGGGGTCGGACTCGAGGTGGTCGATGGTCACCGAGCACCGCAGATCCATGCCGTTGGCCCGGTGGAGATCGGCGCAGACCTGACCCATCCTGTCGCCGAGGACCCGGGCCAGAGGCGTGTGGTACGACTCGAGCATGGTGACCCGGGCGTCGATGCCCTGGCAGGTGGCCGCCACCTCGGAGCCGATGAATCCGGCGCCGATCACGATGACCCGGGGATGTTCGCCCGCGGCCGCGAGGCCAGCCTTGATACCGAGGCAGTCGTCGAGCGTCCGTAGCTCCCAGACATTCGCCATCCCTTCGGTCCCCGGGAGGTGCCGAGTGGCTGCTCCGGTGGCGATGACGAGCCCATCGTAGGCAACCTCGGTACCGTCGTCGAAGCTCACGGCCCGTGCCGACACGTCGAGGCCAGTCGCCCGGCGACCGAGACGGAACTCCAACCCGAGCGTGTCGAGGGCATCAGGCGCGTGATGATGGATCCGCTCCACATCCCACTTCCCCGACAGCAGCTGCTTGGACAGGGGCGGGCGGTCGTAGGGGGCATGGATCTCCTCCCCGATGATGATCACCGGGCCGGAATGCCCCTCGTGGCGTACCTCCTCTGCGGCCCGCAGGCCGGCCAGCGAGGCGCCGATGATGACGACGGTTCCATCCGTGGGCACGGGATCACTCATTCCAGGCATGGTAGATGCCTTACCTGGTAAACGAAATGGCCGGAGCGATCGGGCACCGGGTCCCCGGTCCCGTCCCGCTCAGCTCCGGGGCACGGCCTCGGGTGGCCGGTCGATCCCGAGCCCCGGCTCCTGGCCGAAGGGCGGCTGGGGCACGAAGGTCCAGCCCGG
>JBEKRV010000021.1:0-53755 GCA_049517675.1 Acidimicrobiales bacterium | reverse complement strand
GCTCTGTTCGGTCACGCCCAGATTGCCCATGGCGTCACGAAGCAGGTCCGACGGTGCCGACCGCCAGCCGGAAATGACATCTGCGCCGGTTCACCGGGGCGCTTCGGTGGATCGAGGCTAAAGTGGGAGTGCCTCCCGCTGGAAGGACGGAACCATGCCGAACAAGTTCCCCCCAGAATTCAAGCGTGATGTCATCGCCGTCGCTCGTCGGGGCGATCTACGTATCCCCGAATTCGCTGTCGACTTCGGGATCGCCGAAGAGACCGTGCGACGCTGGATCCGCCAAGCCGACATCGACGACGGCATAAAGGACGGTCTGACCACCGCCGAACAGGAGGAGGTGGTCCGGTTGCGTCGAGCGAACCGGCGACTCGAGATGGCGAACGAGATCCTCCGCCGGGCTGCCGCCTACTTGGACAACGACGCGCTCCCGTCAAAATGAAGTTCCTGCTGGTCCAGACTGGCACTGTGACGAACCGGTCGGGCGGAGCGTATTGAGGCCTTCTCGATCGCTGGCACCGACAGACCCGAGCGACGGCGATGGAGAGCGTCTCGCCTACCCGGCGACCAGGGACATTCCTGGAGAGGAAGATCCGAGGCCGATTAGCACCGGTGCAGCCACGGATGGCCATCTCGGTACGGGCTATGCCGCTGAACTCGCCTTCTCCATCAGCGATCGCTCTAACCTACAAAGCTCCTGATAGCGACGCCCCTCTGCAGCACTCAAGCCGGTCGAGCAGCGCCACGCCGCAAGAGCATCCAACTCATGCCGGACGAATTCGATGTCAGTCTCTTCCGCCATGTCCCAAGCCATGAAACAATTCTCGGCGAAGGTACGTAATCCGGCCAGGGCCGAAAGTCCCTCTCGCTCTAGCCTCAGCAACTCCACACTCCCGGACCAGGCGCAGCGTGGGCGCAACTCCGCGCCACGACGGGGCCAGGCGCTCCTTGGTGGTGTCACGGGGTCCCTGGTCGCGGGAGACGAGGTCGAGCTCGCCCGTCGGCCCCTCGGCACCCATCACCGGTGCCTCGATCGGCACGATCACCCGGTCGAAACGGCCCTCGGCGACGGCCACCGCGGCCTTGCGCTGCGACTCGAACCCCAGCCAGTCGACGTCCTTACGCGAGATGCCGCACTTCTGGGCGATGCGCTCGGCCGCGTTGAACTGGTCGGGCATGTCCCAGGGGAAGTCGTCGGGACGCGACTTGCCCGGGCCGTTGAAGGCGTTGGCGCCGAGGCCCAAGTTGGCCCTAACCCCACGGGCCTTCCCGAATCACAGGCGGGCCCGCTCAGGCCGACAGATCGAAATGCGATTTAGTTGTGGTCGTCAAGTGGGATTCCTGCTGGTGGTAGGCGACCCGCGGGTCCTTCATGGGAACGCCCTGTCCATCTGCAGTAGTGCGACAACGCGGTCGTGTTGCCCGAATGATCCGACGCTCCTGTGGAAGGCACCGGACAGGTGCAGGCCCTTCGTCGAATGAGGCGATCACCGCAGCGAGGAGTCGGTAGGACTTCTCCACCAAGCTCTTCGCCTCCTGATCGAACTCGGTGCTCTGTGCCTTGGTGAGGAGTTTGCATGCCGTCGATAGCGCTGAGCGATTCATCGTGCGCCCCTTTCGTCCTGACGAAGGGCGATGGCACCGGATGATCTGCGGGACTTCCTGGCTGTGAGGTGATCATCGGGCTCCGACACTCTGTCGTCCGACCCCTACTTCTACCTACGGCAGATACTTCGGCACACTCGTCGACAAACTTGAGCAGGAGTTCGCGCCGCTGGCGACCTCCAAGGGAGCGAATTCGGTCTTCTCGACCCGAGGTCAACCTCTGCACGCACTTTCTCAGATTGAGCTGCTGCCAGCAGGTCACCGATCGCGGCCAAGGTGGTCCGTGGGACGCTGTAACCACTGGTGGGCACGTTCGGGACGTAGAACATCTCGTCGAGTCGGGCGCATACAGCTTGGCTATTCAGCTGCCCTGTGCTTGGGCCACCGGCGCCGAGCGATGCTCTGGCCTGACCGCAGGCTGCGGAGCCGGCGCCGAGAATCTACGAAGCGAGCGTCAGCGCAAGTAGTCGTGAACGCGTGGCCGCCACCCGATCGTCTCACTCCCGGCTCGACCATGGTTGCCCTCGCAAACTGGTCAGCAGCCCAAAGGGCCGGTCTGTTGTGGGCGGTCTCGGGGCGAACTGGACGTTGCCGTTGAAGGTTCGTGCCAAGCCGCTCATCTGGATGATGCGGTGGCCGATGCTCTGGACTTCTCGGTAGCGCCATCCAGGAGTCGATCGACGTCGTCGACGTCCAGGGGTCGAGCGAAGAGGAATCCCTGACCGGTGTCGACCTGCTCATCCTCCAGTCGAGTCCGCTGGTCATCGGTCTCGATGCCCTCAGCAATCGTCTCGAGGCCGAGGACCTTGCCCAACTGGACCAGGGTGTGCACGAGAGCCGCAGATTCGGTTGTATCGGCGATCCCCGAAACGAAGGAACGGTCGATCTTCAGAACATCGATCGGGAACTGACGCAAGTAGGCGAGCGATGAATATCCTGTTCCAAAATCGTCAACGGCGACGCGCACCCCGAGGCCCTTCAGCAGTTCGAGTCGAACGATGGTCCCTTCGACGTCGTGCATCAATGCAGTTTCCGTCAGTTCGAGGACGAGTGAGCCGGGATCGAATCCGCTCAGCCGGAGTGCATGGTCGACGTCATCGACAATCCGGTCCCGCTCGAGCTGCCGGGCTGACACGTTGACCGAGACAGTGAAGCGATGACCCTGCTCGTGCCACCGAGCGCCCTGTCGACAGGCCTCCAAGAGTACCCACGCACCAACCGGGACGATGATGCCGGTCGATTCGAGAGCCGGGATGAAGTCGTCGGGTTGCACGACGCCCCGTTCGGGATGTCGCCAGCGGACAAGCGCCTCGACACCGGTGAACAGACCGGTAGAGAGATCGACGGTCGGCTGGTACTGCAGAAAGAACTGGCCGGCCGTGAGCGCTCCCTGGAGGTCCACCTCGAGGTGGCGGTGGGCATCCACGGCTGCCTGCATCGAAGGGGCGAAGCTCGCGGCACATCCCTTTCCAGCGGCCTTTGCTTGATACAAGGCGATATCGGCATCCCGCAGCAACTCCTCGGGAGTCGGTCGGTCGCCCTCGGCGAATCCGATACTGGCAGTCACTCCAAGGGGCACATCGCTGTCGGCGATCTCGAACGGAGTCGACATGACGTCAAGAATCCGATCGGCCACCATCCCGGCCCCGCCGGCCAGGGAGGCGCCTTCGGTCAGGACGACGAACTCATCGCCACCCAGACGACCGACGGTATCGCCCTCACGGAGGGCACTCGTCAAGCGGGCACCGACCCCGACGAGCAGTTGGTCGCCCGCTCGGTGGCCCAAGGTGTCGTTGATGTCCTTGAAGTTGTCGAGATCGAGAAACAAAACGGCGACCGGGGTGTGCTGTCGTCGACCGCGTGCCAACATCTGCCCGATCCGATCCAGAATCAAGGCGCGATTGGGGAGCCCGGTCAGCGAGTCATGAAGTGCCTGGTGATGGAGCTCGTCCGTGCGCTCATCGACCAAGAACAGCGCCCTCGAACGACTTGTCCCGAGGATGTAGGCGAGAACGGCCACCAGCGCAACCAGCACAAGGCCCCCGAGCAGCAGGGCCAGCGCACCTCGATTCGCCCAGATGCCGAGAGCAATGGGGCCGGAGGCGACCGTGACCTGCCACCCGTTCCGCAGATCGACGGTGGTGAAGAGGGCGCCCTTTGGCGCGGTACCGGCGTGGAATTTTGCATGGAACGGACCGTCCCGGTAGCTGAAGGTGAGGGCAGTAGCAGGGTGCCCGCGCAGTGCCGTCGCCAAGATCGTCCCGGGAAGGATCTGCGTACCGGTCCAGCCGAGGAATTCCGCCTCTCGACTAGCCACGGTCGTCGGAACGCGGCCGCCCGCGTAGATGGGCGTGCCCACGGCGAGCGATGGCGCTCCTCCGAGGGAGTACGCGATGTAGGCGCCTTGTCCGCTCTCCCGCGCCTTCAAGAGCGCGGGGCCAAGATTGCTGTCACAGAGATCCAGGCCCACAGGAGTGCTCGGTTGGCCCGGCCTGCCCACGGCCGCCGACTCGAAGCAGTAGTAGGGGCGACTGCCCGGTGGTTCGACGTTGAAGATGCCTTCCGGGCTGAGGGAACCAACGGGATCGGTCTCGGCACGCGCGGCAAAGGCACCCAGCTGGCCGGCGGGGACCATGACCACGTTGGCGATGCCCAGGAGCTCCGGATACCGGCCGAACAGGTCTCCGGCGGCCACCCACTGGCTGAACTGGGCCTGGGTCAGTCCCGGGGTCACAATCGCCAGGGAGCCGGCACTCGAAGCGAGATCCTGTTCGCTCTTGAGGGCGAGCGTCAACGTCGAGGCGATCTCCACAGCCGTCGTCGAGGCGGCCTGTCGCGCACGTTGCTCGTTCGCTCGAGCAACGGCCTGTGCACTCAACACCGACACCATCACGCCGACGAGCAAGATCACCGTTGACGCAATCAGCCAAGGCGTTCGACGGGGAGTCGTGGAATCTCTCCAGCCGTCCATTACACGGCTCCCTGGTCACGCTGCCGAATTCTGCCGTTCCAGATCGACGAACCTGACCCAACGGCTGCGTTGACCATGGATGCCTCCCCGTTCATTTCTCCACCTTGTCGGCAGAAAACGCGATCGGGCGTAGGGCCAAAGGTCCCTTTCATGTGACGAATGTGTGACGGTCCAACAGGGTGGCCGGCACCTCTCCTGGCGGTCACTGGCAGGGGGCACGCCCGGCCTTGTAACTCACTCGCCGCCGAGGACGGTGCCCTGAAGTCTGATTCGGCTGACTGATACGGTTCCGCCATGGCGGCGGTACCTGGGAACTCGAAGGACCTGTCCAGCAGAAAGTTCAACGACGACAAGTCCTTGGACGCGAATCTGCCAGGACCGACAACAGCAAGTTGGCGCAGGGGATGCGGGACTGCGGCGGCAGTTGCCGAGTCGGTCGCTGGCCTCGCACTTGCAGGCATCGGAATCTACGTCCTAGTCCTGTCTACCCGTCCCGGCAATCAGATCGACAATCCCTTCGCCCAACTGGCTACCGCATTCGCGGTGGCGGCAATCGTCGGCGGCGGCGCGCTCTCGATCGCCTTCCTCGTAGCAGCAGTGGCGCTCTGGCGAGAACGATTGCACGGTGTCGTGATCATGGTCTCGGTGAATGCCATCGGCATCCTCTTGATCTTGAATCAAGTCGTCAAGAATCTGCTGGCTCTGGGGCTATTCCTGCTTGCTGTGGGCAGTTTGATCGCAACATGGATTGCACGCGTCCCAAGGGGCTGACGTAGCGGCGTACCGGTTGAGCGGAACGGATGGGGCCTGCTCGATCGCAGGTGCCGACAGACCCGATCGGCGGTGACAGAAGATAGCTCGCCGACCCGAAGTTCTGGGACGCTCCATGGTCCGACCGGGCGCGTAGGGTTGGGCGAGCACAAGGCGGCTGTGTGACGCGAGAAGGGCGGAGAAATGGAACGACGCATCCGCCGCCTCGAAGTGTTCATGGTGCTCTGCTTCCTCGCGCTGTCCGTCCATCGACCGGAACTCCGATTCCACGATTGTGCCGGCACTCGGGTTTGACCTGGTCGGCCTCCATCGGCGCCAGCGTCGTCGAGAAAACGAGGCGAGGGGGCCACGCCATCCCGGCTGCGGCTCTTCGCTACCAGCACGCCACCATGGAGCGTGACCGTGCCCTCGCCGCTGCGCTGGCGGCCATGGGACTGGGTCCGGCGGTCGTCTCGCGGGTGCCCGCTGGAGCGGTGACGGACGAAAGGCGCACGAAGTTGCCCGAAGAGGAGGGGGCCGAAGCAACCGTCACGCCCCTGACCAACCACAACACCGAGCAGTCCCAACGGGGTTCGAACCCGTGTCTCCACCTTGAGAGGGTGGTGTCCTAGGCCTCTAGACGATGGGACCCTGACGGACCACCGTAGACGGCGGCCCGGTACGACGCCCCCGAAGGGGCGGTGACGCTGTGCCCCGAAGGGCGGTGTTCCACAACTCCCCCGAGAGGGCACTGTGTCTGCTCGGGGGGGAGGGATCGAACCTCCAACCTCCAGATTCAGAGTCTGGCGCTCTGCCGGTTGAGCTACCCCCGATCGGGCGAACCGTCAATTTAGCCGACCTTGGCCAGCCCGGAGACGGCGACCTTATCGGGTCGGACACCCCCCGCCCAAGTCCGTGACGCCGACCCGGACCGGGGTCCCGGTCCACCGCCTCCCTCCCGACCCCGCCCCGTCCCCTCACTACGATCTGGCCGTGGAGACGCGCCGGGTGGTCATCGTGGGCGGGGGTGTCCTCGGGACGATGCACGCACTCGCGGCCTGCCGACGGGGATGGGAGGTCGTCCATCTCGAGGCGGACGCCGGTCCCCGACGGGCCTCCGTCCGCAATTTCGGACTGGTCTGGGTGAGCGGACGGGCACCCGGTGCCGAACTGGACCTGGCCGTCCGGGCCCGCGGACTCTGGGAACAGATCGCGTCCCACTCCCCCGCGGTCGGGTTCCGTCCCGACGGCTCGCTGACCATCGCCCGTCACGAACGCGAGCTCGATCTGTTGTCCGAGGCCGCATCACGGGCCGATGCCGCCACCCGCGGCTTCGAGCTCCTGGACGCCGAGGAGGTCAGACGGGTGAACCCTGCCGTCCGCGGCCGGCTGCTCGGCGGGCTCCGCTGCACCCGTGACGCCGTCGTCGAGCCCGGTCTTGTGCTGGGCGCACTACGGGTCACGCTCGAGGCCACCGGACGCTACACGTGGCTCCCCCGCCGACAGGTGGTGGACGTGGTCACCACGACAGGAGGCGGCGTCGTCGCCACCGACCACCTCGGCGACCGCCACGGAGGCTCGGTCGCCGTCCTCTGCATCGGCGACCGCCTGTCCGGCATCGGGGGTCGTATCGGGGCGGCCCTCGCGGCCGCACCCCTCCGACGCTGTCGCCTCCAGATGATGCAGACCGCCCCGACGACGGAACACCTGACCACGGCCCTGGCCGACGCCGACTCGATGCGGTACTACCCCGCCTTCGACCTGCCCGGCCGCGACGCCCTGCCCGATCCCCCGGCGACCACGTCCGAATGGGGCATGCAGCTGCTGGTGGTGCAGCGTGCCGGCGGCGGGCTCACCATCGGCGACACCCACACCTACGACGAGCCGTTCGACTTCGCCGTCGAGGAGCATCTCTACGACGACCTGCGGTCCCGGGCCGAGGCGTTGCTCGGATGGCCACTCCCCCCTACCCTGAGGCGGTGGGCCGGGGTCTATACCGGGGCCACCGACGAACGGACCTGCTACCGGTCTACCGTCGACACCGGCATCGTGGTGGTGACGGGACCCGCCGGGCGGGGGATGACGCTCTCGCCCGCGATCGCCGAGGAGACCTGGGAGGATCTGCCACCATGACCCCACCGATCAGACTGGCCGCCCTCGACATGGCCGGCACCACGGTGGCCGATCAGGGGGCGGTCGAGGAGGCCTTCCAGTCCGCGCTCGATGCCGTCGGCCTCGTCGCCGGCGACCTGATGGACGACCCCGGTGCCTACATCCGGCGCACCATGGGCCAGTCCAAGATCGAGGTCTTCACCGAGCTCCTGGCGGGCGACCGCCACCGTGCCGAGCAGGCCAACGTCGCCTTCGAGGCCGCGTTCGACCAGGCCGTCGACCGCGGCGAGGTCACCGCGCTGCCCGGTTCCGAGGAGGTCTTCGCCGCCCTGCGGGCCGGAGGGGTCCGCCTCTGCCTCACCACCGGGTTCTCGCCGTCCACCCGGGACCGGATCATCCATACCCTCGGGTGGGCGGGCCTGGTCGACCTGGCCCTGTCACCGGCCGACGCCGGGCGCGGCCGCCCGTGGCCCGACATGATCCTCACCGCCGTCCTGCGCCTACGGATCGACGATGTCGCCGAGGTGGCCGTGGCCGGTGACACGACCAGCGACCTGATCGCCGGCACCCGGGCGGGGGCGTCACTGGTGGCCGGCGTGCTGACCGGCGCCCACACCGCCGAGGAACTGGCCGAGGCCCCCCACACCCACCTCCTCGGATCGATCGGGGAGCTCCCCCCACTGATCCTCGGCTGACCGCGCCCGCCCGGTTCAGCCGAAGGAGCCGAACGCGTCGAGGTGGTCGTAGCCGATGATCCGGCCGACGGCCACGCCCACGGTCTCCTTGCCGTAGTACGGGACGGCCGAGAGCCCGCTGATCGGCGAGTTCTGGGTCGGCGTCGGATAGGGGGTCAGACCGAGCGACGAGGCGATGGCCATGGAGCGCGCCTCGTGGAACTTGTCGGTGACCATCAGCACCGTGGTGTCGCCGCGGGCGACCAGCGTCGGTGCGGCCTCGGACAGGTTCTCCCACGAGTTCCGCCCACCGGCCTGCAGGATGTCCGAGGCGGGGATGCCGTTCGCCTCCAGGTAGACGGCCGAGGCCTCGGCCTCGGTGTAGCGGTCACCGGGCTCCTTCGACCCGGTCACCATCAGGGTGGACGAGTAGTGCTCGTGCCAGAGCAGGGCCGCCTGGTCCAGCCGGGCCCGCAGGTCCGGGGACGGGACCCCGTCGTACTGGGCGGCGCCCATGACCACGATCGCCCCGGCTGTCCTCGGGTCGTACTGCTGACCGGTGTTCCACACCTGGTAGGCGGTCACCCCCAGGTAGACCACCACGGCGAGGAGCAGCCACTTGACCAGCCGGAGCAGCAGGCGGAGGATGCGGAGGACGAACAGCGGAAGACCTGGGTGGACCGGGATCAGCGGATCGGCGCGGACGTGCGCGGCCGACGAGTCATGAGACGGGGGACCCGCCGGCGGACAGCAGGTCCGCTGCGTACCGCAGCCGGTAGAGGGTCCGGTCGGGCCCGAGGACCTCGAGGGACTCGAACAGGGGCGGTCCCACCCGGCGCCCGGTGACCGCGATCCGGATCGGGGCCTGTGCCTTGCCCAGTTTGCGGCCGACCGATTCGGCGACACCGGTGGTGGCGGTGTGCAGCGCGGCGCTTGTCCAGTCGCCGACCAGGTCCCCGTAGGCGAGGATGGCCGCGTCCAGGATCGCCGGCGCACCGTCGTCGCCGGCCATCGCCTTGGCCCATGCCTCCTGGTCGAATTCGGGCGCGTCGAGGAACAAGAAGTCGACCATGGCCGGCACTTCGCCGAGCACCGACACCCGCTCCTGGACCACCGGCGCCATGGCGACGAAGACCGCCTCGTCGAAGGCGTCCTCGGGCCACGGGGCCGCGTCACCGGTGAGCCAGGGGCGGCACGCCTCGACGAACGCGGCGACCGGCAGGGCCCGGATGTACTCGCCGTTCATGTGGGTGAGCTTGGCCACGTCGAAGAACGCCGGGGAATGGTTGACGTCGGCGAGCGAGAACCACTCGACCATCTGGTCACGGGTGAAGATCTCCGACTCGTCGTTGGGCGGGCTCCATCCGAGGAGGCCCAGGTAGTTCACGAATGCCTCGGACAGGAACCCCTGGTCGCGGTAGGACTCGACGGCCACCGGGTCCTTGCGCTTGGACAGCTTCTTCCTGGCCTCGTTGACCAGCATGGGGAGGTGGGCGAACACCGGCAGCTCGGGCACCGGGGCCCCGGGCTCCCCGAAGCTGCCGTCCGTCGTCCAGCCGATGGTGGCCAGCGCCTCCCAGATGAGCACGCCCTTCGGCGTGGTGGGCAGGAGGTCCTCTCCCCGGATGACGTGGGTGATGGCCATGTCGATGTCGTCGACCACGTTGGCCAGCACGAACAGCGGGGCGCCGGACCCCTTGACGGCCACGAAGTCGTCCATGGCCGAGCACGGGAACTCGACGGCACCACGGATGACGTCGGCGACGACGGTGACCCCGTCGTCGGGCGTGCGGAACCGCAGCGCCCGGCCGTCGCCACGTGGCAGGCCCAGATCACGGCAGTGCCCGTCGTAGCCGGGGGTCAGGATGCCTGCGACCTTGTTGCGCGCCGTCACCTCGTCGTGGGTGCAGCCGCAGGCATACAGGAGGCCCGCGTCCCAGAGTGCGTCGGTGGCCTCGTGGTAGCGGGCGGTCCGCAGCGACTGGCGGTAGGGACCCTCGTCGGGGTCCATGCCCAGCCAGTGCAGCGCGTTCAGAATCCCGTCGACCCACTCCTCGCGGTTCCGTTCGGCGTCGGTGTCCTCGATCCGGAGCACGAAGGTGCCGCCGGTCCGGCGGGCCTCCAGCCAGTTGAACAGTGCGGTCCGGGCACTCCCCACATGGAAGTAGCCCGTCGGTGACGGGGCAAATCGGACCCTCGGGGAGTCGGGGGGCACTCCTTGGTTACTCGTCCTCGACGATGGTGATGGCACCGGTCGGACAGCCGTTGGCCGCCTGGCGGACCGCCTCGCGGAGCTCCTCACCGGGGTGCTCGTTGAGGACGTAGAGGAAACCGTCGTCGCGGACCTCGAAGACCTCGGGCGCGATACCCATGCACACGGCGTTGCTGGCGCACTCGTCGTAGTCGACAACAATTTTCACGGCGATCCTCCGGGTGTTCGGCGAGGAGGACCACTGTACCGGCCATCGGGACGGGCGCCAGGACAGTCGCCGCCTGGTAGAACTCCGGCATGGAGACCCCATCGACACCCCGCACGGCCGGCCGCGCCCGCCGCCGGTCCCTCCCGGCCGCGTGTGCGGTCGCCGCCGCCGGCCTCGTTGCCGCCGCGTGCTCGTCCGGTTCGTCGGCGCCGCCCACGACCGTACGATCCACCACCACGACCGCGACCGCGTCGGTGGCCGCCGCCGACGGGCTCCCCCCGATCCGCCACGTGTTCGTCATCGTCCTGGAGAACGAGGACTACGCGGACTCGTTCGGCGATCCGGCCGCCGATCCGTACCTGGCCACAACCCTGCCGTCCGAGGGGGCGCTGCTGACCCACTACTACGCCATCGGCCACTTCTCCAACGACAACTACATCGCCCTCGTCTCGGGTCAGGCGCCCAACCCGGACAACCAGGACGACTGCCTGGTCTTCAGCGACTTCCCCGCAACCTCCACGATCGAGCCCGACGGGCAGATCACCGGATCGGGGTGCGTGTTCCCCCCGGCCGTCCAGACCGTCGCCGGTCAGCTCGACGCCGCCCACCTGACCTGGAAGGGGTACATGCAGGACATGGGGAACATCCCCTCGCGGGAGTCTGCCGTTTGCGGCCACCCGGAGATCGGCACCGCCGACCCGACCGAGACGGCGGTGCCCGGCGACGGCTACGCCGCCCGCCACGACCCGCTCGTCTACTTCCATTCGATCATCGACGACACCGCGCTGTGCGACGCCCGGGTGGTCCCCCTCGGCACCCCGACCGGCGCACTGCCGGCATCCGCCCCGGCCGGCACCACCGGCCTGGCCACCGACCTGCGGTCGGTCGCCACCACGCCCAACTACAGCTTCATCACCCCGAACCTGTGCGACGACGGCCACGACGCTCCGTGCGTCAACCAGGCGGGCTCGGCCGATCCGGGCACCAACATCGACGCCTTCCTCTCGACCTGGGTGCCGCTGATCACCCACTCCCCGGCGTTCACGAAGAACGGGCTGCTGATCGTGACCTTCGACGAGGCCGACTCGACGGGACCGACCGCCGACGCGTCGTCGTGCTGCAACGAACAACCGGGGCCGGCCGCCAGCCTGCCCGGCGGGTCCGGGCCGGGCGGGGGACGGATCGGGACCGTGCTCGTCTCGCCGTTCATCAAGCCCGGGACGGTCAGCAACGTCCCCTACGACCACTACTCGACACTCGCCACCGTCGAGGACCTGTTCGGCCTGCCCAAGCTGGGCCAGGCGGCGACCACGTCGGCCACCTTCGGCTCCGACGTCTTCACCGGCTCCCGGTCGTCGGCATCGGCATCGACCGCGGCGCCCTAGCCACGCCCGACGGGTGCGCCGCGACACCCCGCGCTCCTAGCCCAGGTCGATGGTGCGGGTGAGTTCCACCGACTCGAGCATCCGGCGGTCGTGGGAGACGAGCAGCAGGGTCCCGGCGAAGCCGCGCAACGCCGACTCCAGCTGTTCGATGGCCGGAAGGTCCAAGTGGTTGGTGGGCTCGTCCAGGACCAGGAAGTTGACACCGAGCGCCTGAAACATCGCCAGCTCGGCACGGGTGCGCTCGCCCGGCGACAGGGTCCCGGCCGGCCGGGTCACCTGGTGGGCGTGGAGGCCGAACTTGGCCAGCAGTGACCGTGCCTCGGACACCGTGACCCCGCAGCGGTCGCACACCTCCCGGACCAGGTCGCGGTCGCCTCCGAGGGCGCGCCGGTCCTGGCCGAGTACCCCGGGAACCACGCTCGGGCCCATCCACCGTTCCCCCGCCGCCAGCGGGAGCGTTCCTAGCACCGCCGCCACCAGCGAGGACTTGCCTGTCCCGTTGGCGCCGGTGAGGCCCAGCCGGTCGCCCCAGTCGACCTGGAGGTCGATCGGGCCGAGCCGGAAGGTGCCACGTTCGACGACCGCTCCGGACAGCCGGGCCACCACCGCGCCGGCCCGCTCGGTCTCCTCGATGGTGAAGCGGAGCTCCCAGCCCTCCCACGGCTTCTCCACCTCCTCGAGCGAGGCCAGGGCCCGGTCGGCCTGGCGGGCCTTGGCGGCCAGCTTCTCGGTCCGGTCGATCCGGAAGCCACGCTGGGCCCGGTCGTTGTCCCGCGGCTCACGGGACTCCCGGGCCACGCCCTTGGTCGCCCACTCCCGCTGTTGCACGGCCCGACCCTGGAGCTGGGCGCGGCGCTTCTCGTAGGTGGCGTACGCCTCGCCGGCGTGTCGCCGGGAGGTGACCCGTTCGGCCTGGTAGCCGGCCCAGCCCCCGCCGAATTCCCGGCCCGTCCGGCGGTGCTCGTCCAGCTCGAGGACGGAGGTGACGGTGCGCTCGAGGAAGGCCCGGTCGTGGGAGACGAGCACCAGCCCGCCGGCCCGCCCCTCGACCCATCGCTGCAGCCGCCGGAGACCGGCGAAGTCCAGATCGTTGGTGGGCTCGTCGAGCAGGGTGATCGAGTACCGAGACAGCTCGATGGCGGCCAGGGCCACCTTCGCCTCCTGTCCCCCCGACAGCGTGGAGGTCTCGCGATCGGCCACCTCGGCCCCCGCACCGAGATCGTCGAGGACCGCGTCGATGCGCGCGTCCAGGTCGGCGGCCCCCAACGAGGTGAACCGCTCGAGGGCCACCGCGTAACGCTCGTCCGCCGCCCGGGTCCCCGACGCGAGCCCGGTGGCCGCCGCGGTCAGCTCGTCCTCGGCAGCCTGCGCCCCGGTGCGACGGGTGAGCAGCTGGCGCACCGTCTCACCCGGGATCCGCTCGTGCTCCTGGGCCAGGTAGCCCACCGTCGCCGACGGGGGGTCGAGGGTCACCTCGCCGGCGTCGGGCTCGCCGAGACCGGCCAGGAGCCGCAGGAGCGTGGACTTCCCCACGCCGTTCGGCCCGGTGACCCCGATGCAGCTCTCCGGTCCGACGGTGAGCGAGACGCCGTCGAGGACGCACCGGCCGCCGCGGTCGGACCGGAGGTCCCGGGCGACCAGGGTGGCTGTCGGGGTGGATCGGGGTGCGCGCATCGAAGACCTCGGGGACAGGGGGCGGGGCGAGTGGCGGCCGGGTCTCAACGCACCCCCGGAGCGTACCGCCCCGGACGGCGTGCGGCACCGTCCGGCCCGTAGGATCCGGGGATGATCGCCGAGCGGCTGGTCGAACTGGGCATCGAGCTCCCGCGGGTGTTGCCGCCGGCCGGCAACTACCTGGGCTGCGTGGTGGTCGACGGCTTCGTCCACGTGGGGGGACACGGTCCCATCGGCGGGCCCGAGTCGTTCGTCGGCAAGGTCGGGGCCGACCTGTCGCTCGAGGACGGGTACCGGGCGGCCCGGGCCACCGGGCTGTCCATCCTCGCCACCCTCGAGGCCGAGCTCGGCGACCTCGACCGGATCGAGCGCTTCGTCAAGGTCTTCGGGATGGTCAACGTCGCGCCCGGCTTCAACCGGACCCCGGCGGTCGTCGACGGGTGCTCGGACCTGCTGGTCGAGGTGTTCGGCGATGCCGGGCGCCACACCAGGAGCGCCGTCGGCATGGCGGAGCTGCCCTTCGACATCCCCGTCGAGATCGAGTGCATCGCCAGGCTCCGTCCCTGACCCGGACCGGGGGCCGACCGGGACCTAACCTCGGTCCCATGTGCCGAAACATCACCGTCCTGCGAGGACTCGAGCCCCCGGCCACGGCCGACGAGGTGGAGGCCGCCGCCCGCCAGTACGTGCGCAAGGTGGGAGGGGTCCAGGCGCCGTCACCCGCCACCGCCGAGGCCTTCGACCGGGCGGTGCGGGCCGTGGCCGAGGCCACGGCCGCCCTGCTGGCCGATCTGCCGCCCCGACGGCGGCCGCCTCCGACCGTGCCACCGCTGCGACGGGTGACCGCCCCGATCGCCTGACCCGCTGCGACGGTCGAGCGGTTCCGCCCCCGAGAGCCTGGCCGAGGGCCGGGGCGGCCCACCCTCAGCCCATGCAGCACACGTGGGTGGTCAACGGGCCTCCGTTCCACGCGATGGCGTCGACCACGGCGGCCGCCATGTCCATCGGACGGCCCTCCGCGTCGGCGTAGGCCCGGTGGAGGTTGAGGACGATGCGCTCGGCGTCGGGCCAGTCGGCGAATGTGGCGAGGTCCGCTCCCTGGGCCAGCTCGAGCGGGGCGAGTCCGGCGCGGCGGCCCTCGGCGGCCAGGTCGATGACGAAGCGGTAGTACCGCTCGTGGCCGGCCAGCACGGCGGGCAGGTCGCCTCCGGCGACGAGGGGACCGTGGCCCGGCACCACCACGTCCGGTCCGAACGCGGCGATCCACTCGAGCGACCGGCGTGCCCCGTCGACCGAGCCGGCGAACACCAGCGGGGTGAGCCCGTGGAACAGGAGATCACCGCTGAAGAGCACCCGCTCCTCGGGCAGCCAGGCCACCAGGTCGCCCCCGGTGTGCGCCGGGTACCCGGGGTGCACCAGTTCGACCCGCCGCGAACCGGTGAACACGGTCAGGTCGGTGCGGGTCACGATGTTCGGGACCCTCCGGGTCACCCCGCCCCAGTCGGGGACCGGGTCCCACGCCGGCGGACACCCGTCGATGACGGGGTCCTCGAGCAGACGGGCCCGCATCACCTCGTGGCCGATGAGCGCGACCCCTTCGGGCAGGAGCGAGTTGCCGTAGGTGTGGTCGCCGTGCTCGTGCGTGTTGACGGCGAACCGGACGGGGGCGCCCCCGGTCGCGGCGTGGACGGCGTCGAGGAACCGGCGGGTCCGCGCCTCGGTGGCACAGGTGTCCACCACGAGCGTGCCGTCGCCACCGGTCACGGCGCCGGCGTTGTTGACCCACCAGGTCCCGTCGGGCTGGATCCAGGCGTGGACGCCGTCGACCAGTTCGACCAGGTGGCCGGCCGGCACCGTCGGGTCGGGCGTGTGCGCATGTCCTCCGTCCACGGGCTCCCCCTCGCGCGCCGTCGTCGGCCCCGCAGCGCCCGCCGGGTCAGGGCTTGGCGCTGCCCACGACCCACATGGAGAAGAACTGGGATCCACCACCGTAGGCCTGGCCGAGGGCCAGCTTCGCCCCGTCGACCTGGTGCTCGCCGGCCTGGCCGCGGACCTGCATGGCCACCTCGAGGAAGCGGAGCATGCCCGACGCCCCGATCGGGTTGGACGACAGCACCCCGCCCGACGCGTTCCACGGGATGTCCCCGTCGAAGGCGGTGGCCCCGGCCTCGGTCAGCTTCCAACCGTCACCGAGGTCGCAGAAGCCGAGGTTCTCCAGCCACATCGGCTCGTACCAGCTGAAGGGCACGTAGACCTCGGCGCAGTCGAACTGCTCGCGCGGATTGGTGATCCCGGCCTGGGCGTAGACGTCGGCCGAGCAGTCGCGCCCGGCTCTCGGGTTGATCTGGTCCCGACCGGCGAACATGGTCGGCTCCGACCGCATGGCCGTGCCGTGGACCCAGGCCGGCGGGTAGTGACCCGACACGGCGTCCTCCGACGACAGCACCATGGCCGCCGCCCCGTCCGAGGACGGGCACGCCTCGAGGTAGCGCAGCGGGTCCCACAGCATCATCGAGTCCTCGACCATCTTCATGTCGATGTCGGCCAGGTGGAGGTGGGCGTACGGGTTGCGCATGGCGTTCTGGCGGTCCTTGACCGCCACCATCCGACCGATGTACTCGGGGGCGCCCGAGCGCCGCATGTAGGCCCGGATGTGGGGCGCGAAGTAGCCGCCGGCGCCGGCCAGCAGCGGGGCGGCGAACGGCTGGGGCACCGACAGCGCCCACATGGCGTCCGAGTCCGACTGCTTCTCGTAGGCCACGGTCAGGACCCGTTTGTGGATGCCGGACGAGATGAGGTGGGCGGCCACCAGGGCGGTGGAGCCACCGACCGACCCGGCGGTGTGGACCCGGATCATCGGCTTGCCCACGGCGCCGAGGGCCGGAGCCAGGTAGATCTCCGGCATCATGTTGCCCTCGAACATGTCGGGGGCCTTGCCGATCACGACGGCATCGATGTCCGACCAGGCGAGGTCGGCGTCGGCCAGGGCCATCTTGGCCGCCTCGCGCACCAGGCCGGCGATGGAGACGTCCTCCCGCTTGGCCTTGTGGTGGGTCTGGCCCACTCCGATGACTGCACAGCGCTCTGCCATCACTCACCCTCCAGGACGCACACGAGATTCTGTTGGAGACACGGGCCGGACGTGGCGTGGGCCACCGCCCGGTCGGCCTGGCCGGCGGCGATCCGCGAGGCGGCCTCGCCGATGCGGATCAGTCCGGCCGACATCAACGGATTGGCCGCCAACGGCCCGCCCGACGGATTGACGACCACCGACTCGTCGAGGCCGAGCGCCTCGGCGACGATGATCTCCTGGTGGGCGAAGGGGGCGTGGATCTCGGCCAGGTCGATCTTGCCCGCGGCCACACCGGCCACCTCGGCCGCCTTGGCCGTCGAGGGCGAGGAGGTCAGGTCGCGTGCACCGAGCGAGTGGGTCTCGATCCGGTGGTCGAAGCCGGTGATCCACACCGGGCGCTCCGACCACTGCCTGGCCTTGTCCCCGGCGGCCAGCACGACGGCGGCGGCGCCGTCGGTGACCGGGGGAAGCGCGTGCCGCCGCAGCGGGGCGACGACGTAGTCGTCCTCCAGCAGCACCTCGGGCGCGACGTCCTTGCGCACCTGCGCCTTGGGGTTGGCCAGGGCGTCCCGCCTGGACCTCGAGGCGATGGCCGCGAAGTCGGCCTCGGTGGCCTTGCCGGCGTCGATGAGCGCCCGGGCCTGGAGGGCGCTGAGGCTCACGATGTCCGGCCACATCGGCGCCTCGTAGTACGGGTCGAGCTGCAGGGTGAGGATCTCGTTGAGGTCGCCCAGCGACGAACGGCCGAACGAGTACACCAGGGCGGCGTCGACCTCGCCCTCCTGCAGGAGGACCCAGGCCTCGTAGAGGGCCCAGGCGCCGTCCATCTCCACGTGGCTCTCGCTCCTCGGCGGCCAGACGCCGACCGCGTCGAGGGCCATCACGAAGCTGAACGGGCCACCGATCAGGTAGTCGGTCGATCCCGAGCAGATGAAGTCGACGTCGTCCTTGGTGATCCCGATGTTGCCGAACACCTCGGTGATGACCGGGAGCAGGCCTTCGGCCTCGTTGCGCTCGTTGTCCCGGCGGACGTTCTGCGCCTGGGCGAACGAGGCGATGGAGACGGGACGGACGGTCCTTCCGGAGGCGCTCACAGGTACTCCTTGTAGGTGTCGTAGTCGGCGTCCGGCTCGCCGTTGGGTCGGAAGTACTTGACCGAGGCGAGGGACGGCTTGAGCTCGGACTCGTCGACCCAGACCGCCTCCACCCGCATGCCCATGCGGATCTGGTCGGTGGGGATCTCCTGGATCAGCCCCATGAACGAGAGGTTCGCCCCGTCGAGCAGCACCTGGGCGCAGATGTAGGGGATCTCGATCGACTGCCCGGCGAAGGGCACGTTGACGACGCAGTAGGTGGTCACGGTGCCGGAGTTCCCCAGCACCACGTCCTCGGTGGTGGCCACCCCGTCGGTCGGGCACGTTCCCCGGCTCGGCACGTAGACCTTGCCGCAGGACGGGCACCGCTGGCCCATGAAGGTGCCGGCCTCGAGCCCGCGGAGGAACGTGGACTGGGCGATGCCCGGGGTGAAGTCGAAGTCGAGCCGGATCGGCGTGGCGAGCGTGGTCACCGGCCCGGGCTCCGTCGTCTCGTCGGCCATCAGGACGCCCCCCCTTCCGGCACGAAGCACTCGACGTCGGCCATCGAGCCGATCCGCTCGGCCGCGGGCCGGAACCTCGCCGTGACCCGCGCGCCGGTGGACAGCTCGTCGGGACCGGCGGCGTGGACGGCGTGGAGCATGGCCGTCCCGGCGCCGTCCAACCTGATCAGCGCCCAGGCGAACGGGGTCTGGAGCGGGTGCTTGCGCAGGGGGTGCGACACCCACGCCCACGACTCGACCACTCCGCCCGGACCGACCTCCACCAGCTCGCCGACGTCCTCACTGGTGATCGGGTCGTACTCGGTGGGGGGCACGATGACGGTCCCGTCGGAGCCGGTCGCGCCGACGAACCTGCCGTCGCGCAGCGCCGTGAGGAAGGCACCGATGACAGGTCCCGTCGAACGTGAGTACGGATATTCGAGCCGGTGCTCTGCGTGCAGGACTTCGCTCGCGGCCATGCCGGACCTCCCCCTGGCTTGAGTCGAACGTGACGTACGGAATGTAGAACAGATTTCAGTTTTGTGCCTCCCGGGGCCGGATCCGGGCACCACGGGCGGGCGGCTCCCCCCGGGGCCGAGGCCCACGGGTCAGCGCCGGGCCGTCTGCTTCCGCTTGGTCGGGGCGCCGCGTCGCCGTGCCGTCGACCGGGCCGGTTCCGCCGGTGCCCGGGGCGGCAGGGGCGCGGCCGCGGCCACCAGGATCACCGTCACCCCGACGACCTGCACGGCCCACCACACGTAGGAGTCGATCGACCACTGCCCGACGACGAGCGTGACCAGCGCGGCGACCAGCGCGGTCACGAACCGCCGTACGTCGGCCCGGGCCGCGACGAGGATCCCGAGGGCGAGGGCCGGCCACGTGTAGTACGCGGTCATGACCGACTCGGTGTAGACCCGCAGCGCCAGGGCGAGGGCCGCGCCCCACACGACCATCTCGTGGCGCTGCCTCCACCGCTGCGACCACCAGCCGATGCCTGCGGCCAGGGCCAGGGCCACCAGCCGGAGCGGCCCGCCCCCCACCGTGTCCGTGGTCCCGCTGCCGCTCAGGTGCGGCGCCAACGGCGTCCAGAGCGTCTTGTGGTTGCCGAGGATGTTCGGGAACGTGGGCTGTTCGACCACCGCGTGCAGCATGTCGTGGGGATCGGCCACGAACGGGCCGACGGCCACCGCCGCGGCGGGCACCACCCCCCGCACCACCAGTCCGAGCGCCCGGTCGCGCCCGCCGAGGACCAACAGGAGCGGGAACACCACGATGACCAGTGGCTGGACCGCCAACGCCGCCCCGAAGAGCCAGCCCGCGCCGGTCCACCGGCCCTCGAAGGCCCACAGCAGGGCCCAGGTGGCGAGGGCGACGGCCAGGACGTCCTCGGGGTGCCCGGCGACCACGACCACGGGCCACAGCAGCGCGGCCTCGGCGACCGACAGCACGGCGCGGCGCCACCGCACCACCCCGAGGTACTCGGCCATGGCGTCGAAGGCGAACAGCGCGGTGCACGAGACGACGAGGACGAAGGTGGCGAGGAGCGGGAACACACCCTGGTGGACGGCGTAGAGGTTCCCGGAGTTGACCACCCCGTCGTACAGGACGGTCGGCGTCCCGTGGGTGACGTAGTAGTGGAGGCCGGTGAACGGGTGACCGTGCTGGGTGACCTGGACGTAGACGGTCGAGAAGCGGCCGGAGAGCGCGCCGATCGGCGCCAGCACGAGGAGGATCCCCGGGAAGGCGAGGAAGCCGGAGCCGTAGATCGACCCGAGGTGCCCGTGGGCCGCGGCGCTCGCCGAGGCGTAGGTGACCCAGAGGTCCGACGGCATGATCCACAGGGACGGCCGGTGCCGCACGACCGGCGACCACCGGAAGAAGTAGAGGAGGCCGCACACCACGAAGGCGGCCGACATCCCGATCGGCCACACGCGGCGGCCCACGTAGCGTTCGATCCGCCGCTCGACGGAGCTGCTCCGGTTGATGGTCGCAGGCATCGCCCGAATCCTGCCATGCCGACCATCCCGGGGCACGGGTGACCGTCGGGTGCGCCGCCACGACGGGGCGCTACCGTTCCCCTATGGCTGACTCCCCGATCGCCGACGCCGCGCCGAAACGGCCCAACATCCTGCTCGTGGTCTCGGACCAGGAGCGCCAGCGCTCCTGGCTCCCCGAGGGCACGTCGTTGCCCTGGCGCGACAGGCTCCGGGCCGAGGGCCTCGAGTTCACCGACTACTTCACCCACTCCTCGCCGTGCTCACCCAGCCGGGCCAGCCTGTTCACCGGCCGCTACCTGAAGGGCCACGGCGTGCTCGACAACGTGATCATGCCCGAACACGACGAGCTTCCCACCTCCACGCCGACACTGGGGTCGCTGCTCGACGGCGCCGGGTACCGCTCGTCCTACATCGGCAAGTGGCACCTGTCCCACGCGGCGCAGCCGGACATGGAGGCCTACGGGTTCGCCGACTGGGACGGGAACGACCGTCACTTCATGGGGTGGGCCGGCACCGGCGTGCACTTCGACCCGGTGATCGCCTCGAACGCGGCCCACTGGCTCCGCGAGAACGCCGGCCCCGGCCACGACGGTGACCGACCGTGGTTCCTGACCGTGGCG
Organism: Acidimicrobiales bacterium; assembly: GCA_049517675.1. GTDB lineage: Bacteria > Actinomycetota > Acidimicrobiia > Acidimicrobiales > RAAP-2 > Bog-756. Next base: position 32,898 of record JBEKRV010000021.1, on the reverse strand, counting down.
CTGGTCAATCCGCACGACGTGATGTGGTTCCCCGTCGACCAGCCCGGCTACGCCGAACGGCACCCCGACGACGTGGCCGGCATCCGTCGGGTGCTCGAGTCGGCCGCCTGGAAGGACGACGACGCCCTCCCCGTCTACCGGGAGCCCTACCCCGAGGTCTGTGACACCCTGCCGGCCAACTTCGACGACCCGCTCCACGCCAAGCCCGAGGCACACCGGCAGTGGCGCTGGGACCAGCAGCACGGGCTGTGGGGCTACATCGACCCGTCGGACAAGGCATCGTGGCTCCGCCACCTCGACTACTACGTCCACCTCCACCACCTGGCCGACCAGAGCCTCGGCACCGTCCTCGGTGCCCTCGAGGACTCGGGCGGGTGGGACGACACCGTGATCATCTTCACCTCCGACCACGGCGACATGTGCGGCTCGCACGGGCTGCGCTCGAAGGGCCCGTTCGTCTACGACGAGATCATGCGGGTGCCCCTCTACGTCAAGGTCCCCGGCACCACCGTGCCGGGATCCACCAGCGCGGCCCTCGCCTCCCACGTCGACCTGGCCGCCACCATCTGCTCGCTGGCCGGCGTCGACCCCGTGGCCACCTCGGCGACCGTGCAGGGGGAGGACCTGACACCGGTCCTCTCCGACCCGGGGGCCTCCGTGCGCGACCACGTCCTGTTCGCCCAGGACTCGGCCCAGACCACCAATCTCAACCAGGTGCGCTACGCCCTGCGGGGCTTCTACGACGGGACAACCAAGTACGCCCGGTACTACGGGGTCGGCGGTGGCAAGCCGAGCACCGGGCTGTGGGGACGGTCGCCCGGCCACAAGCTCTACGACGTGGACTGCGCCTTCGACGACAACGACCACGAGTGGTACGACCACGGGTCCGACCCGCACGAGCTGGTCAACCTGGCCAACGACCCGACCCGGTCGACCGCCCTGCGCGACAACTACGAGCGGCTGCTCGCCTACGAGCGCGAGTCGTTCGTCACGCTCGACTGACCCGGCACGGTCCCGGCCGGCCGACGGCGCCCGTCGGTGCGGTTCCCGGGTTCACAGGGGGTCCGTCGCCGCGTCGAACCCGTCGACGTCCGATCCGACCGCCGGCGCTGCCTCGGCGTCCTTGTCGGCGATGGCGAACCCGATCAGGGGGAACAGCAGCACGGACAGCATCCCCGCACCGACGAGCGCGGTGGCGTTGGTCGGGAGCATGTGGTGGGTGTCCAACCCGATCTGGGTGATCACGACCAGGAGCGGGAGCGCGGTCGACTGCAGCAACACCATGGCCGAACGCTGTCGCCAGGTGAGGATCCCGGCGTACACGAACAGTGCCGGTGCACCCCGCACGACGAGGAACAGCACCAGGAAGATGGGCACCCGCTCGAGGGTGGAGGTGCTCGAGAAGAGGGCCCGTGCGTGGAATTCCATGCCGCTGACCACGAAGAACACCGGGATGAGGAAGCCGAACCCGATCGACTCGAGCCGGGGTTGCATCGCCTCGGCCTCTTCGGGGGTGAAGGCGATCCGGACGATGAGGCCGGCGGCAAAGGCACCCAGCAGGACCTCCAGGCTCAACGACGAGGCCACCAGCACCAGGCCGGAGATGAGCAGGAGCACGATCCGCACCGGGAGCTGGCTGGACGTGCCGAGGTGGCGCTGCATGGTCTCGACCATCCGCGGCGGCTGCGGGCGCGACGCGAGGTAGGCCACCCCGATGGCGAGGACCACGAACAGGACCAGGAGGACGGCCTCGGTGGCCGGGCTGTCGGCGCCGAGCAGCACCGTGACCGCCACCACCGGGCCGAACTCGCCCGCGGTCCCGGCCGCCACCAGGAACCGGCCGAACGGCGAGTCGAGCATCCCCCGGTCCCGCAGCATGGGGAGCAGGGTGCCGATGGCGGTGGTGGTGAGGGCGAGGCCCACCAGCAGGTCCGAGATGGCGAACCCGCTGATCAGCAGGACCAGCCCGACCCCGAGTCCGAGGACCAGGCTCACCAGCCATCCGGCCACCCCACGGCGGAGCGGCTTGCCCGACAGACGGGCGAAGTCGATCTCGTAGCCGGCCATGAAGAAGAGGAAGCAGAGCCCGAGTGCGTCCAGCCCGTCCACGAACTGGTCCGGCCGGGCCCAATTGAGGACCTCGGGCCCGATGAGGATGCCGAGCAGCAGTTCGAACAGGACCGTCGGGATCCGCCATCGGCGCAACGCCTCCGAGCAGAGCGGAGCGATCGCCACCGCGGCTGCGATCACGAACACCGAGGTGGCGGTCTGGAACGACATGGCCCAAGCGTAGGAGGCACCGGGTCGCGGCGGCACGACCCGCGGCCTCCACGGCGGTCGGCGACGCCCTAGCGGTCGCCCCGTGCGAGCCGGTCGACGAAGTCGGCGATCTCCAGGCGGCTGCGCAGCACCGCCAACCGGGCATGGGGCGCCTCGGAGCGCGCCTCCTCGGGGACCTCACGGTGGTAGCGGTGCAGCGTCCGCCACGACCACAGCACCACGTTGCGGTCGGCGTCGGTCGACAACAGGTTCCGGAACGACTCGCGGTTGCCGTTCCACAGCTCCCGGCGTACGGCGGCCCGGCGGACCGACCGGGCGACCAGCTGGCCGATGACCACCCACCGCGGGCGGTCCAGGACGACGATGAGGTCGGCCCGCCCCCACACCAGGTCACGCACCTGGCGGTAGTTCCCGTCGACGACCCAGCGGTCCCCGGCGGTGGCCCGGGCGACCTCGTCCCGGAAGGCGTCGGTCCCGAGCGGGGTCCATCCCGGCTGGTGGAAGATGGCGTCGAGCTCGACACGGGCCAACCCGATCCGCTCGGCCAGCTCGGTGGCCAAGGTCGTCTTGCCACTGCCCGATGCCCCGTGGACGGCGATGCGGTCGGCCATCGGACCCGTCACCGACGGCCGCGCGCCGGCTCGTCGTAGGCGGCGGCGCTCGCGGTCGGGGTCACCACGTCACCGGTGTAGCAGGCCGGTCCGCACACGATCCCTAGCCGCCGCCGTCCCGGAGGCGCGCCGCCAGATGATCGACGAGACCGCGGCAGCCGGCCTCCACCAGGTCGAGGCACCGCTCGAACTCGGCGTCGTCGCCGTAGTACGGGTCAGGGACGTCGGGATCGCCGCCGGCCCGTCCCCCGAAGCTGCGCATGAGGACCAGGCGGTCGTCGTGGCGATCGTCCCCGGCCCTGGCCCGGGCCATGCCGGCCAGGGTCTGGCGGTGGCCGCGGTCCATGCACACCACCAGGTCGGCGTCGTCCATCCAGGACGTGTCGAACGCCTGGGCCCGGTGTCCGTGGTCCGCGTAGCCCCGTCGCTCCAAGGCCGCCCGGGCACGCGGGTCCATCGGCTCGCCGGCGTGCCACCCACCGGTTCCGGCGCTGGTGACCACCAGGCGGTCCCCGAGCGTCGTGCCGTCGTCCAGGCGGCGGTCGCCCGCCAGCTCGCGCAGCACGACATCGCCCATCGGCGATCGGCAGATGTTCCCGGTGCAGACGAAGATCACCCGCAGCGGGCGCTCGTCGTCGTCGGTCGGCTCGGCCTGCGGCATCGCACCAGTCTGGCCGGTCGCGGCGCGTCCCCTCCCCACCTCGCGCCCGGACGGGCATCGCCCCGGTACGGTGTCGCCATGGGCGTCATTCCGACACTCCGGGGGAGGAACCGATGAGCGACACGTCAGCCAGCCGACCCGACGTGCAGATGGGCCACGGCGTGAAGCAGCGCGACCAGATCCGCATGACCGACGAGGAGGTCGACGCCTTCCTCCACGAGCGCCGACCGATGACCATGTGCACCCTCAACCACGACGGGTCCATCCACGCCGTGGCCATGTGGTACGGATTCGTCGACGGATGCATCGCCATCGAGACCAAGGCCAAGGCCCAGAAGGCCGTCAACCTGGGTCGCGACACCCGCATCACCCTGCTGTTCGAGGACGGCGACTACTACGAGGAGCTGCGGGGCGTCGAGCTGGTGGGCCACGCCGAGATCGTCGAGGATCCCGACAGGATGTGGGAACTCGGGGTCAACCTCTTCGAGCGGTACTACGGGACCTACACCGAGGAGCTCCGGCCGATGGTGGAGACCATGCTCAACAAGCGGATCGTGGCCAAGATCAACGTCGAGCGCACGGTCTCGTGGGACCACCGGAAGTTGGGCCTCCCGCCCACCCGCCCGGCCTGACCCGACGCCATGGCCCAACGGATGGACGACGACCGCCCGCCGTCCACCTTCGTGACGATCGTGGCCGTCGCCGGGCTCTCGGACTGACCGGCGACGATGCACCCGGGTCCGGCTGCGGCGGACGGCACGATGACGGGCGGCCGGGTGCCGGACCCTCCCGGCTGGTACTGCTTCAGCGCGCAGCCCCGCCTGGCCGAGTGGGACGGCACCGTCTGGACGGGAGCGTCCCATGCCGCCTTCGCCGGCCCGGTGCTGGCCGGTCCTCCCGCACCGTTCGCCTTCCTGCGTCAGCGCTGGCTGTGGTGGATGGTCGTCGGGCAGGCGCTGACGATCCTGGCCGGGCTGCTGAGCGGCTCCACCGGCACGGCACTGTGGTCCTGGTTCTCGGTCGTCGGCTTCGTCGCCTTCCTGGGCGGTGCCGTCCTCCTCGTGATCCGCTATCTCGACCTGGGTCGTCGTGACGATCTCCGGCTCCTCACCTGGATCGGGATCGTTTCCGGTGTCGCCGCGTTCGGCATCGGCCTGGGCCTCGAGGTCGCCTGCACCCACGTCTTCGGTTGGGCGACGACGTTGTGGCTCGCCGGCCCCGTCGAGGAAGGGGGGAAGCTCCTCGTCCCCGTCCTGCTCCTCGCATTCGGGGCGCCGAGGTTCACGATCCCCCGGGTCGGCCTCTACCTCGTCCTGATCAGCGGAGCCACCTTCGGCACGTTGGAAGGCGTCGAGTACGAGGGCCTCCCCACCATCGCGTGGGCCCATCTCGAGATGGGCCTGGTCCGCCCGTCCGTCGAGCTGGTGCACGTCTTCCTGACCGGGTTCGCCGCCGCGGTCATCTGGCTCGCCGCCTGGCGGCGGTCGCGGGTGGTGACGGGTGCGGGTGTGGTGGCCTTCCTCGTCGTCGTCGGCATCCACTCGTTCCACGACGGACTCGCCACCTTCACCCACGTCAACCCGAGGACGATCAACGACACGCTCGCCCGGACGCTGGGCGAGGCCATCTCGCGGGGGGTCCCCGCCGCCCTCGTCGCCCTGGTGCTCTCCGCGTTCTTGTACATCCTGGCCCGTCACGGCTCACGGGAGCTGACCGACCCGGGCGACATCGAACGGTGCCCGCCGCCCTGGAGGCCCCAACTCAAGGGGTGGGGCTACGAGCGGCCGCCCGGCAGCGACGGCGCGGTCACGATCGGGTGGTCCCCCTACGGGGCGCCCGCGTACTACGGAGCGGCCGGCGCGGCCGGCGCCGTGCCGGGCTACGGCGCGCTGCCGTCGTTCGGCGCTCCCCGGTCCCCGTACGCCGCCCCGGCCGGGCCCGCCCACCCCGGGGCCGGGACCTCACCGGTGCCCGACCTCTTCGCTCCACCGCCCGCACCACCGGGCTGGTACGTGGTGAACGGTGACCCGGGCTGCCAGGGCTGGTGGTCCGGGACCGCGTGGACGGCGTTCCGACGGTGGAACGGCTACCACTGGGAGCCGGTCTGAGCACGACCGACCGCCCACCGACCGCGAGCCGGGGTCGCCGTCGCGTGGCGGACCATGGCCCCGGCCTGGTAGCACTACAACCGGCCACACCCGGCGTGGCCTCCGAAGGGGGACCCCATGATGCTCGACCGATTCCGGATGGACGACAAGGTGGCCATCGTCACCGGTGCTGGACGGGGCATCGGGGCGGCCACCGCCGTCGGCCTGGCCGAGGCCGGGGCCGACGTGGTCATCTCGTCCCGCACCGCCGAGCAGCTCGACGCGGTGGCCGCACGGATCGAGGGCGCGGGCCGGAGGGTGGTGGCGGTGCCGGCCAACCTCAACGACCTCGACGCCGTGGCCTCGCTGGTCGACCACGCGCGTGACACGTTCGGCCGCCTCGACCTGGTGGTCAACAACGTGGGCGGCACGATGCCCCAGTCGTTCATGGACACCACGGCCAAGGTGATGGAGGACGCCTTCCACTTCAACGTGGCCACCGCCCACGCCCTGCTCCGTGCCGCCGTTCCCCTGATGGTCGAGGGCGGCGGCGGATCGGCCGTCAACATCTCCTCGGCCATGGGCCGCCTGGCCGGTCGGGGGTTCGTGGCCTACGGGACGGCCAAGGCCGCGCTCGCCCACTACACCCGGCTGTCCGCCATGGACCTCGCCCCCCGCATCCGGGTCAACGCCATCGCGGTCGGCTCGGTGGCCACCTCCGCCCTGGACATCGTCATGCAGATCGACGAGATGCGGACGGCGATGGAGGACGCCACGCCGCTCCGCCGGATCGGCGACCCCGCCGACATCGCCGCCGCCGTGGTCTACCTGGCATCCGACGCCGGCTCCTACATCACCGGCAAGGTCATCGAAGTCGACGGGGGCACCGAGGCCCCCACGCTCGACATGGGCATCCCGGACGTCTGAGCACCCCGCATCCCGCCGTCGCCTACCCACCGAGGAGCCACCCGTGATCACCACCTACCGCGTCGTAGCCTGGAGCACCGGCAACGTCGGCCGCCATGTCATCGCCGGCATCGACGCCCGCCCCGACCTGGACCTGGTCGGGGTCTGGGTGTCCAACCCCGACAAGGTCGGCAAGGACGCCGGCGAGCTCGCCGGCCTCGGACGCACCCTCGGGGTGACGGCCACCGACGACGTCGACGCCGTCCTGGCCCTGCGACCCGACGTGGTCGTCCACACCGCCATGGCCGACAACCGACTGTTCGAGGCGCTGGGCGACCTGCAGCGCATCCTGCGTGCCGGCATCAACGTGGTGTCGTCCGGTCCGGTCTTCCTGCAGTACCCCTACGGGGTGGTGGACGAGGGGATGATCACCCCCACCGTCGAGGCCGCCGTCGAGGGAGGCGTCTCGCTCTTCGTCAACGGGGTCGACCCCGGGTTCGCCAACGACGCCCTGCCCCTCGTGCTGTCGGGGGTCAGCGAGCAGATCGACGAGATCCGGGTCGCCGAGGTCCTCAACTACGCCACCTACGACCAGGGGATGGTCCTGTTCGACATCATGGGCTTCGGGCGACCGATGGACGACGTCCCGATGATCCTCCAGCCCGGCGTGCTCACCATGGCCTGGGGCAGCGTGGTCCGCCAGCTCGCCGCAGGACTCGAGGTCGAGCTCGACGACGACCTCGTCGAGTGGCACGAGCGGGTGGCCGCCCCGGAGACCTTCGAGGTGGACGCCGGGACCATCGAGGCGGGCACGGCTGCGGCCCTGCACTTCGAGGTGCGGGGCACGAAGGGCGGGAGGCCGGTCATCGTGCTCGAACACGTGACCCGTCTGCGCGACGATCTCGCCCCCGACTGGCCCCAGCCCGCCGGGCTCGGCTGCTACCGGGTCACCATCACCGGCGAGCCGACCTACACCGTCGACATGCAGTTGGTGGGCAGGGACGGGGACCACAACACCGGCGGCCTGAAGGCGACCGCCATGCGGCTGGTGAACGCCATCCCCGCCGTGGTCGACGGTGCCCCGGGCCTGCTGACCGCACTCGACCTCCCCCCCGTGTACGGCAGGGGCCTGGTGGTCTGACCCCCCGGGGCCGGGGACTCCGGGCCGCCGGTCCGCCCCCGGCACGCGGAACGGCCCCACGGGTCGAGTTGGTAGGGTCCGGCCCATGCGCCTCCTGATCGGACCCACACCATGAGCATGGGCGGGCACGGGATGGGAATGGGCGGGGTCGGGGGCCAGTTCGGCTCCGTCATGCGCTCGATGCGCCGCGACGAGTCGGTCAAGGGCCAGCACGTCACCAAGGGGACCAGCCGGCGGATGTTCCGCTTCGCCCGGCCCTACCGCACCATCCTGGCGTGGTTCCTGGTGCTGGTCACGGTGGACGCCGTCATCGGGATCATCAACCCGCTCCTCTTCCGCTCGATCATCAACAACCTGACCGGGCACGACCCGAGCAAGCACCTGGTCATCACCCTGTCGGTCGTCGCGGCCCTGGTGGCCGTGGCCGACACCGGGCTGACGATCGGCATCCGCTGGGTGTCGGCCAAGGTGGGCGAGGGCCTGATCTACGACATGCGCGCCCAGGTCTTCGAGCACATCCAGAAGATGCCCATCGCCTTCTTCACCCGCACGCAGACCGGCGCCCTGATCAGCCGGCTCAACAACGACGTCATCGGCGCCCAGCAGGCGTTCACCGACACCCTGTCGTCGGTGGTGTCCAACCTGATCAGCGTCACCCTGGTCCTGATCGTCATGTTCATCCTGTCGTGGCAGATCACCCTGATCAGTCTGGTGATCCTCCCGATCTTCGTGATCCCGGCCAAGCGGGTGGGCCGGAAGCTCTCGGTCATCACCCGGGAGTCCTACGCCATCAACGCCGAGATGAACAACACCATGAACGAACGGTTCAACGTGTCCGGCGCCCTGCTGGTCAAGCTGTTCGGCCGGCCCGACGAGGAACGGCACGCCTTCGAGTCCAAGGCCGGCCGGGTCCGCGACATCGGGGTCACCCAGGCCATGTACGCCCGCTTCTTCATCGCCGCCCTCTCCCTCACCGCGGCCCTGGCCACCGCCGTGGTCTACGGGTGGGGCGGGGTCCAGGCCATCGACAAGGCGCTGACGGTGGGAACCGTCGTGGCCCTGGCGTCCTACCTGACCCGGCTCTACGCCCCCCTGACGTCGCTGTCCAACGTCCAGATCGACGTGATGACCGCCCTGGTCTCGTTCGACCGGGTGTTCGAGGTGCTCGATCTCCCCCCGATGATCGTGGACAGCCCCGATGCCCGACCGGTCCCGAGGGGCCCGGCCACCATCGAGTTCGACCACGTCGACTTCCGCTATCCCACCGCCGAGGAGGTCTCCCTCGCCTCCCTCGAGTCGGTGGCCGTGCTCGAGACCACCGTCTCCAACCAGGTCCTGTTCGACGTCACCTTCACCGTCCAACCGGGTCAGATGGTCGCGCTGGTCGGCCCGTCCGGTGCCGGCAAGACCACCATCAGCCAGCTGCTGCCCCGCCTGTACGACGTCCGGTCCGGCGCCATCCGCATCAACGGGCTCGACATCCGTCAGGCCACCCTGGGCTCGCTCGCCGCGACGGTCGGCGTGGTGACCCAGGACGCCCACCTCTTCCACGAGACGATCCGGGCCAATCTGCTCTACGCCCGCCCCGACGCCACCGAGGGCGAGCTGGCGTCGGCGCTGGCCGGCGCCCAGATCGCCACCCTGGTCGAATCGCTTCCCGACGGGCTGGACACCGTCGTGGGCGACCGGGGCTACCGGCTGTCCGGGGGCGAGAAGCAGCGCCTGGCCATCGCCCGGCTGCTGCTCAAGGCGCCCGAGATCGTCGTGCTCGACGAGGCCACCGCCCACCTCGACAGCGAGTCGGAGGCGGCGGTGCAGCTGGCCCTGGCCACCGCCCTGCAGGGCCGCACCTCGCTGGTCATCGCCCACCGGCTGTCCACGGTGCGGGAGGCCGACATGATCCTGGTGCTCGACCACGGGCGCATCGTCGAGCGAGGTCGCCACGAGGACCTGTTGACCGCGGGCGGCCAGTACGCCGATCTCTACCGCATCCAATTCGAGGGCCAGGACGCCGACTCCGGTGGGACGAGGCCGGAGGAGGTCCGGTGACCGACGCGATCACGGTCCGGCCCATCGGACGTGTGGTGGGCGGCCGGGCCGAAGTGGTCGACGACCGGTGGGACGAGGTCGCGGCCAGGATCGAACTCGACCCGGACGTGCTCGAGGCCGGGGCCACCGACGGGCTGGCCGACTTCTCCCACGTCGAGGTGGTGTTCTGCTTCGACCGCGTCGACGAGGGCGCCGTCTGCCGCGGAACCCGCCACCCGAGGGAGCGTGCCGACTGGCCCTCGGTCGGGATCCTGGCCCAGCGGGCGAAGGACCGTCCCAACCGGATCGGGCTGACCGTCTGCAGGGTCACCGGGGTCGGACCGTTCACCGTCGACGTGGTCGGTCTGGACGCGGTCGACGGCACCCCGGTACTCGACGTGAAGCCCTACATGGTGGAGTTCGCGCCCCGCGGCGACGTGCGCCAACCGGCGTGGTCGACCGAGCTCATGGCCGGGTACTGGTAGACGGATCGGATAGACGGATCGGGCGTCCGGTCCACGAGGGGCGGCCGGAGCCGCGGGTTCACTCGGGCGTCAGGGTCTTGCGGACGGCCCGGGCGCTCGACGCCAGCGCGTCCTTGCTGCAGGCGGTCGAGACCCCCGCGATGGAGACCGCCATGGACGGTGCCGACGAGTCGTCGGACGTTCCGCCCTCCGAACCGGCGGCCTCGACGATGGCCAATGCCTGCCTCTTCGGGCGCTTCGTCGCAGGTTGCCGATCAGGTGCTGCCATAAGCAAGCAGTGTACCGAGCCACCGGCGAAAGTGGCGGCACCCCGGTCCACCCCGGACCCGTCGGGGCACGGCGACCGGACCGGCCGGGCGCACCGCCCGGTACCGTTGGCAGGTGCCCCGGCTCCTCGCCGACCTGTCGCCCCTCCGACACTCGCGCCCGTTCCGGCGCCTGTGGACGGGCCAGACCGTCTCGGCCATCGGCAGCCAGCTCACCCTGGTGGCCGTGGCCTACCAGGCCTTCCACCTGACCCACTCGACCCTGGTGGTGGGCATGATCGGCTTCGCCCAGCTCGTGCCGCTCCTGGCCGGTGCCCTGTGGGGCGGGACCCTGGCCGACGCGTGGGATCGCAAACGGGTCCTCACCCTGACCCAGGTGGCCATGGCGACCGCGGTGGCCGGCCTGGCCGTCAACGCCGCACTCGTCCACCCCCGGGTGTGGGTGCTCTTCGTATGCTCCGCGGCCGCGGCCGGGTTCCAGGGGATGGACTGGCCGGCCCGCCGGGCCGCCCTGCCGATGGTGGTGGGGAAGGAGTACGTGAGCGCCGCCGTGGCGCTCCAGACCACCACGATGGCCCTGGCGACGGTGGTCGGACCGGCGGTGGGCGGCCTGCTCATCGCCGCATTCGGTCTGAGCACCGTGTACCTGGTCGACGTCTCCTCCTACGGTGTCTCGCTGCTCGCCATCGTGCTGCTGCCCCGCCTGGTCCCGTCCGGCGGCGGCACCGCCATGGGGCTGCGGTCGATGGCCGAGGGATTCCGCCACCTGAAGAGCGAGCGCCTCCTGTCGGCCACCTACTGGATCGACCTCAACGCCATGATCTTCGGAATGCCGAGGGCCGTGTTCCCGGCCCTGGCCATCCACCTCTACGGTGGCGGCGCCGGCGTGGTCGGCCTGCTCTACGCCGCACCCGGCGCAGGCGCCCTGGCGGGCTCGCTCGTGACCGGCTGGTGCAGCCGGATACGCCACCAGGGCCGGGCCATCGCCGTCTGCGTGGCCATCTGGGGCAGCACGATCGCCGTCTTCGGCGTCGTCCCGGTGCTGTGGGTCGGGCTCGTCCTGCTGGGGCTCGCCGGGGCGGCCGACGTGATCTCCGCCGTGTTCCGCCAGCACGTGCAGCAGCGATCCGTCCCGGACCACCTGCAGGGACGCCTCTCGGGCACCTTCTTCGCCGTGGTGGCCGGCGGACCCCGCCTGGGCGACGCCGAGACCGGCGTGGCCGCGGCCGTCGGCGGGCCCCAGTTCGCGGTGTGGTCGGGCGGTCTGGCCTGTGTCGTCGGCGTCGGCGTCCTGTTGTGGCGGGTGCCCCAGCTCTGGCGCGACGAGGGCGGTGGCCAGCGACAGCCGCGGGAGGTCGATCTCGAGGCGGTCGCCGAGGTCGTCACCGAGATCGGCGAGGGCGAACCCCTGTGACCGGTGCCCGGCCCGGCCCCTGGCCCGTCAGCGCGCGGCGGCCTGCTCCACCAGCTGCTCGCTGATCTCCCACAGGCGGGCGGCGGCGGCCTCGTCCCGGGCCCTGGCCGAGGGGGTCTTCTCCTTGCACTTGGCGAAGTACTTGCCGGTGACGCCCTCGACCTCCGGTGACGAGCACAGGTAGACCGACGTCCGGGCACCCTGTTCCGGAGTGAGGCTCACGGGTGCGATGACCTTGACGCCCCAGGACAGGAAGCCGGTGGTGTCGCCGTCGCGGGCGTACCCGGTGGCGACCGAGCCGGGGTGCAGCGAGTTGGCGGTCACACCGGTGCCGGCCAGGCGCTTGGCCAGCTCGGTGGTGAACAGGATGTTGGCCAGCTTCGAGCGTCCGTAGACCTCCATCTGCCGGTAGGACCTCTCGGCCATCAGGTCGTCGAAGACCATGCCCCGCCGGGCGAAGTTGTGGGCGGTCGACGCCACGTTGACGATGCGGGCGGGAGCCGAGTCGACCAGTCGCTGGCGCAGGAGGTCGGTGAGGAGGAAGGGCCCGAGGTGGTTGGTGGCGAACGTCGCCTCGTAGCCGTCGGCGCTCAGCGTCCGCTCGCTCAGGATCAGCCCGGCGTTGTTGAGGAGCACGTCGATGCGGGGGCACCGCTCGAGCAGGTCGGCCGCGCCGGCCCGCACCGACGACAGGTCGGCCAGGTCGAACACCGACAGTTCCACCCCGTCCGAGCCGCTGGCCCGGGCGATGTCGGCCACGGCCGCCTTGCCCCGCTCCTCGTTCCTGGCGGTGATCACGACCCGGGCTCCCGCCCGGGCCAGCTCCACGGCTGCGGCCTTCCCGATGCCGGAATTCCCTCCGGTGATGATCACGGTCTTGCCGTCCATCGACGGGACCGGCCTTGCGGAGTGTCTCATGTGGGGATCCTGACGGTCGAGCGGTCGGCCCGACACCCGGGCACCGTGAGGACCTTATTGCTTCGCGTCCGTCGGTGGCGCCGGTGGCCGGGTGCCGCCGGGGTGACCGTCTGCGCCGTCAGGCGATCCCGAGCAGCTCGGCCCCGTTGCGCCAGTAGAACCGTTCCCTGGTGTCGTCGTCGAAGGCGTCGAGCTCCGCGCCGAAGCGCTCGAAGGGCCGACGCCCACCCTCGGGGTGCGGGTAGTCGGTCGAGAACATGAAGAGCCCGGGACCGCACTGGTCGATGAGCCAGGCCGTGTCCTCGAACGAGAACGGGGTGAACCGCACCTGACGTCGGATGTACTCCGAGGGCAGCATGGGCAACGACTGGAGATCGGGCTCCGTCCGGGAGAAGGACCGGAAGGCATGGTCCACGTTGCGCAGGAGTCCCGGCACCCACGAGGCTCCGAGCTCGATGGCGCCAGCGCGCAGTCCCGGATGCCGCTCGAAGACGCCGTCGAGGGCGAGACAGGCGAGGAAGCGCTCGGGCGAATGGTGCAGCACGGGGAAGTCCTTGGCCCGAAGGTTCTCGCCGCCGCCGAGCCAGTCCTTGGGGAGCGGGCGGCCGTTGTCGTGGAAGGCCCTGGGTAGGAGCTTGCCGCCACCCACGTGGAGGACGAAGGGGACGCCCGCCTCGGCGAGACGGGCCCATACGGGCTCGACGTCCACGTGCGCCGGCGAGAAGTCGCCGGGGGCGTCGGAGGGTATCCACAGGGCGGCGGCGCCTTCGGCGAGGGCCTCGTCCAGGGCGGCGGCGGCCAGCGCGGGATCCCGCAGGGGCAGGAAACCCACCGCGTGGAGACGCGGGTCGTGGCGGCAGAAATCGACCATGGCCCGGTTGAGTGCCCGGGTGCCGCCGTAGAGCAGCTCGAGGTCGTCGCGGCCGGTGAACTGCGCCAACGAGAAGGTGGGGAACACCAGCTGCGCCGAGATGCCGAGGACGTCGAGTACCCGGGAGCGCACGTCCGAGTCCAGAGCGCCGGGCGCCATCCATCCTTTCGGGCCGGTGAGCACGTCGGCGGTGAGCTCCTCGTCGCGCTGCTGGGCCCACAGGGCCGGCAGGGACGACATGAGCCTGCACGCCCCGGCGCCCGCCTCGGCGAAGCCGAGCGGACGCAGTCGGTCGCGCACCCGGGGATCGGCGTAGGACGGCAGCCAGTCGTCGATCTCCATGAGGTGGCTGTCGGCGTCGAACACGGCGGAACTGCGCATGACTCCCCCCTCCGATGGTCCAGCGACGGCGTCCACCGTGGTATTCAGAAGCTGCAGGCCCCGGGTCTACGCTCGACGTGTCGACCAACGAGGGGGTCCTGGCCAATGTCGAAGCATCGGAACTACCGGATCTACAGCATCGCCTGCTACCTCGTGTGGGCCGCGCTCATCGCACTCACGGCCACCAAGTCGAGGAACGGCCGGTTCCACGATGTGCTCCTGGTCTTCGCCGGCTGGACGCTGTGCTGGATCTCGGCGACGATCGCGAGGTCCGTCTATCCACCGCCGAAGCGCTGGTTGGAGCAGGGCGGACCGCCGAACCGGTGATCCGACCCGCGGACGGGGTGGCCTGTCCCACCGCCACCTCGGTGTCAACCGCCACCGAGTACGGCTGAAGCGACTCTGCGCACGCGTTCAGGGTCGGCGACGATGTCGACTTCGACGACCCGGTCGCCCACGACGGTGAAGGCCATGACGACGTGCGGCTTGCCGTCCCGCGTGATGACCACGCCCGCGGCCCCGTTGATCAACGCCGGATGGAGCAGCGCCGCCGGATCGGCCCCGAGCCGCGCCTGCCGTGCGACAGCCGCTGCGCCGCGCACCACCGTCGACGCAGCCGGGCGGCCCGGGCCGAAGTCGGCCCGCAGTACGACGTCGGGGTGGAGCAGGGCGACCAGGGCATCGAAATCGCCGCCGCGGGCTGCCGAAAAGAAGGCGTCGACCACCGCACGTTGACGGGCGAGGTCGGGGTCGGGCACGTCGGCGCCCTTGATCCGGCGCCGGGCCCTGCTCGCCAGCTGCCTGGCCGCCGTCGGGGATCGGCCCACCATCGGGGCGATCTCGTCGAAGGGCAGATCGAACATGTCGTGCAGCACGAAGGCCAGGCGCTCGGCCGGAGCCAGGGCGTCCAGGACGACCTGGAGCGCCAGGCCGACCGAGTCGGCGAGCAGTACCTCCTCCTCCGGGCCGAGCTCACCGAGGGGGCTGACCACCGGATCGGGGAGATGCACCTCGAGGTATTCCTCGCGCCGGATACCACGCGAGCGGAGCATGTTGAGACAGACCCGGGCGACGATCGTCGTCAGCCATCCGCCGAGGTTCTCGACCCCGCTCGTCCCGGCCCGGCTGGCTCGCACCCAGGCATCCTGGACAGCGTCGTCGGCCTCCGCGAGCGAGCCCAGCATGCGGTAGGCGACGGCCCGCAGCTGGCTCCTCTGCTCCTCGAATCGCTCCGCCAACCGGTCGGTCTCGTCCATCGCACACATCCTCGCTGAGCCCCGTCACCACCATGACCCCAAAGCGACCCCCGGCGTGACGCGGGAGGGTGGGAACCTGCCCGGTGGACGGAGGCCCCGGCGCCGTCCGCCGGGGCCGGGGCCGGATCGGCTGGATGGACCCGGACACCGGAAGCTCCGACATCCGCTGCTCGACGACGTCTTCTCCCTGCAACGGTCACACCCACCAGGTGCCAGGTGTCAATGGGGTGACGCACCCACTGCGGCCAGATCACCAGGAGGATCCATGCCATCTCGAATTCCCAATCCCGCCCTCAGCGTGCCCGGTGTCCTCGACGCTCTCCAGAGTCTGTCGAAGGCGGCCTACGAGGCGGCCGGCCAGGCCGGCCTGCCGCAGTCGACGGTGGAGCTCGTGAACCTGCGAGCCAGCCAGATCAACGGCTGTTCCGTGTGCCTGGACATGCATGCCCGCGGAGCGAAGAAGGCCGGCGAATCCGACGAGCGCCTCTTCACGCTGGCCGCTTGGCGGGACACCCCGTACTTCACCGGCGCCGAGCGGGCCGCCCTGGCCCTGGCCGAGGCGGGGACCCGACTGGCCGATCGGGGCGAACCCGTCCCCGACCAGGTGTTCGACGAGGCGGTCGCGCACTACGACGAACAGGCCCTGTCCGCGCTCATCGTGTGCATCGCGGCCATCAACACCTGGAACCGGCTCAACGTCATGAGCGACCAGGAAGCCGGCGAATGGACGGCCCAGTGGGCCGACTGACCGAAGGTCCCCGTCGGACCCGGACCTGGCCGGGCCCGTCCTCCGCCCTGCGAAGGACCGCCCAGCTGCCCCACGGGGTCTCGCTCTCGACTGTCGACCAGGTCGAGCCCGGGGACAGCCCGGTCAGCGCGTCCCCGATGTCCGTCGTCCGTTGGAGGTACGGGGCATCCGAACCGCTGGTGCGCCATCATGCCGAGCGACAGGTCCACACAGACGGGTCGATCCCGGATCTCGTGGGAGTAGGGCCTGACAACGCCCGTCCCGCTGCCGATCTCGAGACATGGCCCCCGCGTGGCGAACGACCCCGGCCCAGTGCGTCGACCAGAGGTGCCGCCCGGTGGCCCCCTCGCTCGTCGACCCGACTCGTGGAGAGCGGGTCGAACACCTCGGCGGTGACCGTGGCGAGCTCGACGGTCCGGCACGAGGGTTCACGGAGGATCTCTCCCATCGACCGCTGATCGTCGGATGCCCCACACGGCCGGTGCGGCGTCCGACGCCCGGCCGTAGGGTGTTCGGCACGTCGACGACCACCACCCTGCCGCCGCGGCCGCCCGTCGACGACGGGGCCCCGTCCCACCGGAGCGCCGTCGCGCCCGCGGCCGGGGGCCCGCCGGCGGACACCGCGGGGACCCGGGCGGCATCGCGTCGGGTCCGGCGCAACCGCTGGCTCTGGTCCCTCGGGCTCCTGGCGGTCGTCATCGCCACCGTGGCCGCGGTGGTCGGCGGGCACGGTGGCGTCGCCCCCACCGCCGTCCGCCGGCCCCACCGCCAGCCGGTCGCCCGACCCGATCCCCGGCTCGATTCCGACTGGGAGGGCGACGGTCAGCCGGTCACCTTCGCGTTCGGTGGCGACGTCCACTTCCCCCCCGGGACCAACCTGGGCGACCGCCTGGCCGCCGATCCGGCGACCGCACTCGGGTCGACCGTGCCCGAACTCCTGTCCGGCGTCGACCTGAGCATGGTCAACTTCGAGTCGGCGATGACCGACGGCACCTGTCCGGACCCCCAGCCCAAGGAGTACGACTTCTACGCCCCCTCGACCGCCATCCAGGCGTTTCGGGGCGCGGGGGTGAGCCTGATCACCGAGGCCAACAACCACGGTGAGGACTGTGGTCAGGAGGGTCTGCAGATGGCGCTGGCCGCACGGGCCCGGTCGGGCTACACGGTCCTCGGGATCGGCCAGAACGCCGCCCAGGCGTTCACCCCCTACCAGGTGACGATCCACGGCCAGAAGATCGCCATCATCGCCGCCACCCAGGTCATCGACTCCGACCTGCAGACCGCCTGGACGGCCACGGCCACCCAGCCCGGCCTGGCCTCGGCCTACGACATCCAGGACCTCATCGCCACGGTGGAAGCCGAACGGAAGGTGTCCGACACGGTCGTCGTCTACCTCCACTGGGGCACCGAGCTCGACGCCTGTCCGAACCCGCTCCAGGAGCCGCTGGCCGACGCACTGGTGGCCGCGGGTGCCGACATCGTCGTCGGAACCCACGCCCACGTGCTCCTCGGCAGCGGCTACCTGGGGTCGGCCTACGTCGACTACGGGCTGGGGAACTTCGCCTTCTACGACAATTCGCCGCCCGAGAACGCCAGCGGATCCCTGATCGTCAAGGCGACGGGCCGGCACATCGACGACGTGACCTGGCGGCCGGCCGTGATCGAGGACGACCTCCCCCAGCCGTTGACCGGGACCGACGCCGCGGCCGCCCTGGCCGGATGGGCGACGGCGCGGAGCTGCACGAACGTGACGGCCGCGCCGACGGCACCGCGGTCCTCACCTGCCACCGAGCAGACGCCGGCCACCCCGGCCGAGGTCGGTCAGCTGTCCGTAGACAGCTGACCGTGCCGGGGGTTCAGCCCACCTTCTTCAGGGTGTTGTGGTCGGTGTGGGGCAGCAGGTCGGGAAGCTCGACCATCCGCAGCATGGTCGTCTCGTCGTACGACCAGGTCCCGTCGCCGGTGGTGATGGTCGTCTCGTAGCTGACCGAGCTGGCGTTGACCGTCAGGTACTTGTTCTCCCCGATCGGGTACTGGGGGTCGCCGAGTGCGGCGGTCAGGGTGAACGTCGTGGCGTCGGCGTCGGCCTGGCCGCCGGCCAGCACGGTGATGCCCCGGGGCACGACGAATCCACGCAGGATCTCGCCGGTGGCGCCGTCCCACAGCCAGTAGCCGACCTCGGTGTGGAACGGGTTCTCCTCGTCGTTCCTCCACATGGCCGTCTTGTAGTCCAGCCCGTAGAGGTGCTGCCTCCCGTTGTCCACCGGACCGAACGGCTTGAAGGTCACCTTCTCCAGGTAGGGGGTTCCCCCGACCTTGCCGTCCGCATGATGGAACGACGTGTCCAGACCACCCTCGCCTTCCCATTCGCCGACCAACGGCCCAAGGGGGCCCCATTCGTTCGCCATGTCGTCCATCCCGTTTCTCGTGGTGAGCCGATACTTGGGCTGAGCCTATGTCGGTCCGAACACCGCCGGCACGCACCGTCGATCGCGGGCGCGTCGTCAGGTCGGGACGGCCACCCGGCAGGGGTCACACGGCCAGGACGGCCACCGAGCCGAGGGTGACCACACGGTCGTCGGCCCCGACGTCGTGGATGGCCACCCGGACCGTCGTCCTCCCGGCGGTGGACCCGAGGACCCGGCACCGCGCCTCCACCGGTCCGACCTTGACGGGGCGCAGGTAGTGGAGCACCACGTCCGGGGCCGCCACCCCTCGGGGGCCGGCGGCCCCGGGGAACACCGCCACCGCCGCCCGGCAGGCGGCCTCGTCGGCCAGCATGGCGACCGCACCCCCGTGGAGGATCCCCCAGGGATTGCGCAGCCGGTCGTCGAATCGGAGCCGGGTGACCGTCCCCTCCCCCGGCTCGATGCCGAAGAACTCCTCGGGCGCAACGGCGTCGGGCGCCGACTCGGGCATGGCCATGGTGAACGGGCGCTCGAATTCGAGGACCATGGTGCCCGGATCGAGGACGGCGCAGGTCATGGTGGCCGCGGCCACCCGACGGTCGCCCGCGCCCTCGTCGGTCACGTCGAGGGCGGTCACCACCGACGACCGTCCACGCCGGAGCACGTCGGCGCGGATGCGGAGCGGGCCCACATGGTCCAGCTCGGAGACGGTGGCCATCAGCGAGGTGGTCACGATCCACCGCGGGAGCACGGACAGCCCACTGGTGAACCCGCCGAGGGAGTCGAGGCTGGTGAGCAGTCCCCCGGTCCGGAGACCTCCGGCCGGCCCCCGCTGGTGGGGGTCGACCGGGGTGCGGCCCCCGAAGGACGACGGGACCTCCGCACCGACCGGAGGAGGGATCTCCCACCGCTCGAGCCGGAAGTAGTCGCTGACGTGGCGGCGCCGGTCGACCTCGGGTGGATCGGCGGTCACCGGGACGCCCCGCTGAGGAGCGGTGCCGGCGCGGCGGAGACGTTCACGACCGTGGTCAGCCGACCGTCCGCTCCGGCGTCGCGCAGCTCGACCACGGCGCTCGCCCGACCGTCGGGGCCGGATCCGAGGACCCGAGCCTCGGTGACGATCGGACCGACCTTGCCGAGTGCCAGGTAGGCGATCTGGAGGTCGGTGGCGACCATGGGGGACCCGTCCCCGCCCCGGGCCGAGGCGAGCGCCTCGACGGCCGACGCCTCGGCCAGCATCGCGATCACGCCGCCCTGCATCGCCCCGAACGAGTTGTGCAGATAGGGCCGCACCGGCACCGACAGCCGGCCGGCGACGGCATCGACCACCGTGACCGGGAGGGCCTCCAGGACCGGCACCTCGAGGGTCCCGCCGCTGAACGCCCACCGCATCGGCAGTTCCGCGGCCATCTGCACCGGTGAGTCCGGGTTCTTCGCGGGCAGCACGGCGAACGTCATCGACGCCCAGGCCACCGGGTCCGCCGGCCGGCCGTCGACCAGCACGTCGTCGCCGCCCTCGTCCACGGCGACCACCAGTGCCTCGACCACCAGGGTCGTCCGTCCCCGGCGCAGCACCGAACCCCGGGCCTCGACGAACGCGCCGGACGCCGGTCCGACCAGCTGGAGCGAGAGGTCGGCGGTGGCCAACCAGTCCGGGCGGAGGACGCGGGCGGCGATGGCACCGCCGACGACGTCGACCAGCGTGGCCAGCACGCCGGCCCGTACGCCGCCGTCGGCCGAGGTCACGAACGGGGTGACCCTGGTCCGCACGCTCGCGGTCGTCTCGGTGGTCACCTCGGCCTCCATCCCGAGATCCCCGAGCAGGTGCCCGGACGGCGGATAGCCGGGGAACGGCACTCAGCGCTCCTGTTCGGTCGGTCGTATCAGGACCTCGTTCACCGTCACCCGACGCGGCCGGGTCACGGTGAACACGATCGACTCGGCGATGTCCCCGGGTTGCATGACCTCGACCGGACCCCAGGTGGCGAGCAACCCCTCCACGATCTCGGGCCGGTTCTGGGCCACCAGCTCGGTGGCCACCGCGCCCGGCTCGATGATCGAGACCCGGACGTGTCGTCGGGTGACCTCCTGGCGCAGCGATTCGGAGAAGGCGCCCACGCCGAACTTGGTGGCGTTGTAGACCCCGCTGCCCAGGCGGGCGTGGCGCCCCGCCACCGAGCTCACGTTGACCACGTCGGCCACCTGCCGCGGCTCGGTCTCGGCCGCGGCGAGGAGGTGGGGAAGTGCGGCGTGGGTGGCGTAGAGGAGCCCGATCAGGTTGAGCTCCACCATCCGCCGCCACTCCTCGACCGGAGCGTCCACGATGGGGCCGAGCAGCATCACGCCCGCGTTGTTCACCAAGGTGTCGAGGCGACCGAAGTGGGCCACGGTCCGGTCCACCATGGCACGGGCCTGGGCCTCGTCGGTCACGTCGGTCTCGAGGACGAGGACGTCGTCGGCGCCGATCCGCTCGGCCAGGGCTTCGAGCCGGTCGCGGCGGCGTGCGGCCACCGCCACCTTCGCCCCCTCGGCTGCGAGAGCCACGGCCGTGGCTTCGCCGATACCGCTGGATGCTCCCGTGACCAGGGCCACGGTGCCGTCGAGTCGTTCAGTCATGGGTGCGTCCCCGTCCCTCGGTGCCGGGCCCCGGACGGGTCCCACGTCAGCGAGGAAGTGTACCGAGGCGGTACGGGAGGACGACCGGGCCGGCTACGGGCCGATCCCTCAGGCGGCGGTGCGCTGCTGGGAGTTGCGACGACGGCTCGAGTTTCGACGGCGGCCGCGGGGTCGCACCGACGTGTCGTAGGGACGGCCGGTCGCCGCCGGGCTCTCGTGGAGGGCACACCAGTCGGTGCTGTTGTACCGCGAGAGATGCACCTCGCACGACGGTTCGATGCAGATGCGGCCGACTCCGAAGGACTCGGGTGGCAAGGCACCCGACAGTCCCTCCGCCAGCATCGACCCGTCTTCGACCACTCGACGTTCCACCATCGCACCGATCTCCTCACTCGTACGCCGGCGGCCCTGCCGTCGACGTCCCTTCCCTGTGGGCCACCTGGTCGGCGGCCGGTCGTGCAGGATCCATCGGCAGATCCGGCTGGAAACTGAAACGCCAGAGCGAACATCGAGAGGGGCCGAGACCGGGCCGTTGGTAACGTCGGGCCATGACCGTCCACGGACCGCGCCGGGCTGACACCGGCACCCACGGCAGTCCACGCTGACCGTGGACCGGATCCCGTGGTGGCAGGAGGCGGTCTTCTACCAGATCTACCCCCGGTCCTTCGCCGATTCGGACGGCGACGGGGTCGGTGACCTGGCCGGCATCCGGGCCCGTCTGGGCGATCTGGCCTGGCTCGGGGTCGACGCACTGTGGATCTCCCCGTTCTTCCGCTCCCCCATGGCCGACTTCGGCTACGACGTCAGCGACTACTGCGACGTCGACCCGCTCTTCGGCGACCTGGACGAGTTCGACGGCCTGCTGGCCGACGCCCATGAGCTGGGCATGCGGGTGGTCATCGACTGGGTCCCGAACCACACCTCGGACCGGCACCCCTGGTTCGTCGATGCCGCCTCGTCCCGAGACAGCGCCCACCGCAACTGGTACGTGTGGCGCGACCCGACCCCGGACGGCGCCCCGCCCAACAACTGGGTGGCGGCATTCGACCTCAGTGCGCCGGCATGGTCGTTCCACCAGCCGACGGGCCAGTGGTACCTCCACCTCTTCGAGTCGGCCCAACCCGATCTCAACTGGGACGAGCCCGAGGTGGTCGACGCCATGCACGACACCCTCCGGTTCTGGCTCGACCGGGGGGTCGACGGCTTCCGGGCGGACGTGATCCATGCGATCGGCAAGGACCCGCTCCTGCCCGACGACCCGCCCGAGGTGGCCGGCATCCCCCACTGCGCCCTCAACGACGTCCCGGTCACCCACGAACGGTTGCGGGCCATCCGGACCCTCGTCGACGGCTACCCGGGGGACCGGATGGTGGTGGGTGAGGTCTTCCTCATGAGCACCCGGGCGGTCGCCTCCTACTACGGCCGGGGCGACGAACTCCACCTGGCGTTCAACTTCCCCCCGCTCTTCGCGCCGTGGCTGGCCGACCGGTGGCGCGCCTGCATCGAGGACACCGGTGCCGCGTTCGACCCGCGGGGTGCGTGGCCGACCTGGGTGCTCTCCAATCACGACAACCCCCGCCACCGCACCCGCTACGACCGTGCCGCCGCCCGCGCCGGCGAGGACCCGGCCACCACCGCCCGACGGAGCGAGGCGCGGGCGCGGGCCGCTGCGGTCCTGCTGCTCACCCTGCGGGGGACGCCCTTCGTCTACCAGGGGGACGAGCTCGGCCTGTGCGACGCCGACATCCCCGACGACCGCCGCGTGGACCCGGGTGGCCGGGACGGCTGTCGCGCCCCGCTGCCGTGGGACGCGACGGACGACCACGGATGGCCGACGGTGCCCGGTGCCCGGCCGTGGCTTCCGCTACCTCCCGATCCCGGCCTCCGGAACCGCGCCGTGGAGACACAGGATCCGGGGTCGATCCTCCACCTCTACCGGCGTCTCATCGCACTGCGCCACCGGACGCCGGCCCTTTCGAGGGGCTCGTTCGAGATCCTCGACACCCCGGCGCAGGTACTCGGCTACCGGAGGTCCGACGGCGGCTCCTCCGTGGTGGTGATGGTCAACTTCGGGGGAGCACCGGTCGACCTCGGCGTCGCGGACCTCGTCGGAGCGGATGTCGTGGTGGCATCCGACGGACCCGACCCCGTCGAGCGGTTCGACGGTGTGCTCGCTGCGGACCAGGCCGTCGTCCTGCGAGTCTGGAGCGGACGGGACCCGGGCGGACGCGCGCCGACCCGGTGACCCGTCCAGATGGAGCCGGTCAGACCCAGCTCTCCTGCCAGTAGTCGACGGCCCCGGCGTCGCCGAGGGACATCGAGTGGTCGCTCTCGTGGCCACTGCGCCTGATGCAGCAGACCAGCGTCCCGATCCACGGGCCCCGGTCGATGCAGTGCACCGCCCCGCAGCGCTGCCACTGCATCTGTGCGGGCATGGCCAGGTCGTCGAGATCGAAGTCGTCGTCGTGCCAGTCGCGGAGTACGCGTTGTGTATGCGGTTCGATCGTCACAGTTGTTCTGCCCCTTGTCGTAGCGTCCGGGTGCCCCGGTGCGTCCTCACTACCGGTTGCCTCGCCGGTCACAGGAATTCTCGGAACGGCCGACGGGCACCTGTAGCCGGATCGCCGAACTGCAACCGTCCGCCACACGGGTTGCGGCACCCGTCGGCCGTGGTCGGGACCGGTTTCGGGAAACGGTTGCTATCCGGTAGCGAACCGTGGTCCGGATTGTTAGGACCTCATGCACAGGGTCCCCGGCTCGGGTGTCGTTTACCCTGTTCAGACGGGTGGAACCCCAATGTTGAACGTCGTCAATGTTCACATTCCTAACAGGGTCGATCTGGTGGACATCGGGGTGGACCGGTAGGGTTGGGGCATGAGCGGCGAGGCGGGTACCGGGGTCGACGACATCGTGCGGCGGAACATCGCCGCGCTACGGGCGAAGGCCAACCTCACACAGCAGGGCCTCGCCGACGAGATGCTCCTGCGGGGCATCGGGTGGACCCGTGAGACGGTCGCCCAGGTCGAGACGACCAACCGGCGCATCGGCCTGACCGAGGCCATCGCCGTGGCCGCGTGCCTCGACGTGCCGCTCGCCCGCCTGACCGCGACCGGAGCGGACAGCGTGGCCGTGGGCGACGGCCGGTGGTCGACCGCGTACCTCGCCGCCGCCATCGCCGGGACGGCCGGGGACGTGTTCCCGCCCGAGAGCTACGCCGCACCCACGCGTGGGTTCTACGAGGACCGACAGGATCGGTGGCCCGACGAGGAGTCGGCCGCACGGGGGCCGGCGGGCGCGGTCGCGCCCGGGGAGCTCGAGCGCCGCCGGCGTCCCCGCGACCGCAGCCTGGTCGACCCCACCGAGGTGGGGCCGGCACCGGATCCCCGGACCCCGACCGAGGTGTCCGACGCTCCGCAGAAGGCGGCCGAGCGGATCGAGCGGAGGCTCCGGCTCCGGGTCACCGCCGGTGACGTCGACAGCACCGCTCAGCAACTGTGGTCGCGCAGCCTCGAGGCCGAGCGCGAGCGGCGGGTCACCGACCGCCACTCGCTGACGGGCGGATCGCTCCCGACCATCCGAGGACACGTGTCCCGCGACCTCGACCGCGAGCTGGCCCACGAGATGGGGAAGCGGTCGGAGAGCGCCACCCCACCGGGTGATCCTTCCGGCCCGCTCACCGCGGACGAGGCCGCGTGGGAGGCCACCCGGCTCAACATCATCCTGGCCAACAAGGGGTACAACGACAGCGACGTCACCCGTTGGTGGAATTTCACCCGGCACCGCGAGCTCGACGACCAGACCATCGCCGAGGCGTGGCGAGACGGCCGGTACACGGCGGTGAGCAGGCTGATCCAGTCGCTCCCCGATCAGCAGGACGTCGAACGGGGATCTGCCGCCGGCGACTGACCACGTCGGGGTGGGCCGACCCCGCAGGGTCGACCCCTACCGCGATGTCGGCGACCGGTACCCATGATCGGCGATCGGAAGGTTCACCTCGGAATCGGTGATGTTCCCGGGTGGTGGATCGCGATCGAGTTTCGACCCGCCCGCTTCACCTGGTAGAGCGCGAAGTCTGCACTGTCGATGAGGTGCTCGGTGCTCGGCGTCGTCCGATCGAGACCACCGACTCCGATGCTCAGGGTCACGGGCACTTCGACTGCGGCGGGAAGCTCTCTGCGAATGCGTTCCGCCACTCCGACGGCGCTACGGACATCGGTATCCGGAAGGAGCAGGGCGAACTCGTCCCCTCCGATGCGGCTGACCAGATCGAACGCCCTCCCACTGCGCAGCAGGACGGCCCCGATACTGGCCAACACGTGATCACCGACCACGTGCCCGTAAGTGTCGTTGATGGACTTGAAGTTGTCGACATCGATCATCAGGAGGCTCAGGGAGCTCTGACTACGGACGGATCGGGTGATCTCCTCCTCCATCCGCTGATGGAGGACCCGCCGTACGGCACAACCCGTCAGTTCGTCGATGGCCGCCATGTCTGCCAGCGCTGCCTGGAGCTGTGCCTCGTGCTGTTCGATGTGCATCCGATTGATCGCGGCGGCCACGGTCAGCACGGATGCACCGGCAAGTGCAGCGAAGAGAAGGAATGCGCGACCGGGAGAACTGGCGACGTCACGATCGATCAGGGCTACGAGCGCCAGCGATGCCAGGGCGGTGACGCCACAGACTCCCGCTGCCCGAGGGGTGAACATCAGCGTGCCGTAGATCAATGGGAGGAAGAGCAGGATGAGGATCGGGCTGTTCATACCGCCGTCCAGGATCGCGACGATGGCGACTCCGAATGCCGAGAGTGCCGTCCAGGTCACCGAATAGATGACACACCATGGTTTCGAGGCCACGACCGGTGCCACGGACATGCCCACCAGGGCAAGGACGAGCCAGAAGAGCATCACCGCCCACAAGACCGGGCGGTGGGGCCCCTTGGGCGTGAGGGCGAGATAGCCGGCGACCACGACCGTCTCGGTCAGGAAGATGCCGAATCCGATACGGATGTGGGTGAGCCAGAACGTTCGCCAGGCGGCTCGTTCCGCGTCAACTCCCAGGGCGTCGCCGAGAAGATCCTGCTTGTTCGAGCGCATGGGCGGTTCTGCCCTTCACGAGAGCCTCGCGATCAGATCGGCCGAACTCTGCTTCTGCTTTAGCGGCTGCGAACCGCAGGAAGGTTTGACCCCTGTAGCCGGACTGCCCACGAAGGCGTGGCGCCAATTGTCCCGGTTGCCCGGAAAAGCGGGGCAAGAAGTAGGGGCATGTTCGAAGGGCCAACTGGCCTGCACTTCTGCCGACCAAGACACCACCTGCGGGGCTTCGGCCGGTGAGCCTTCGAATTCAGCGAAGTCGCATTCCTTGCGGTTTTGACCCTCGCAGACGCCACGATTCGCCGCTTGAGGGAGCCAGTCTTCCGCCAGGCACCAATATCGCCTGCCCCCGACCGGCATGTCTGTAACGCAATGGACGCGAAATCGCTCCGAATGTTACGGGGCACGACAGGAAGTCAGGTCTGGACACCTCTGTCTGGCTAGTGCCGTCCACCACCGGTCTGACCTCCAAGATTTCCATCGCGTGCGACGCTCACCGCATTGAGCAGCTCGTCAAAGTCCTCTACGTCCCAGAGCGAGACTCCCTCGGAACCTCCAAACGACGGCCAGTAGGTTCCACGGATCCAGCCTGGCTCTCGTCTGACCGACATGAGTTCACCGATTGACTCGGCGTACCCTGAGGTTCCCCAGCTCATAGTGCCGTGGACCCTGTCTTTGTGTCGTTCGACCTTTCTGGGTCTCTCCGACGATGGTACCGAGGTCACATCCAGTCCCTTATTCCGGAGCACCAGCACCCGCTTGGTGGTCACTGCGTATACGGTCCTGCGCCGGTCGTACCTCTTGTAGAGAAACCGCCCGGCAACGCAGTACAGGGCAAAACCTAGGATGCCGCCAGTCAGAATCTGAAATGAGACGGTCGTGCCAAACGACCCGACGAACACCACCACAGCTAAAGACGTGAACACGAAGGCGCCCAACTCAAGAAAGACGTCCTGCCGGGCAAATGTGACAGACGGGTCGGGGCCACCTTGCCAAAGGACAATCTCGTCTGGGGCCAGTACCGCCTGAAGCAGATCGCCTCGTACATGAACCCGAATCGGCTCTCCGTGTGATGCACTCGTTGTTGCCACTGGTCCATCATGCCCGAGGCCGCTCCACAGGGGCGCCCCATGACGTTCGTGCGTCACCCTTCTCCCGCCTGTCACCGACCGCCGGGAGTGCGTCACACTCCGGCACGAGTGAGGCACCTGTCGAAGCGCAGCGGCGGCCGTTTCAGACAGGATGGCGGGTGCCTGATCTACCCGATTCTCCAGATGCGATGGATCACGTGTACCTGGCTGATAGCTGGGTCCTCGGGTTGGAAGCCGACGAAACGCACGTGTGCTTCACGTTGGATGCTGTCCTGGAGGAAGGTCACCCCCGCTTCTACCGGCCTCCGAAGCCGGGGGAGCAGCTCGCCTACGCCAGACTGCGTTGGTGTCTCACCGGAGAAGTTTGGTGGAACGACGGTCCGCACCTTGATCGCCCCGCCACCGACGCCGCCGGAAAGAAGGACTTCGGAAACATCGACGCCTGGTGGCATGAAGGTGATGTGGATCACCTCGAAGGTGACTGGGGAACAGTAGCTATACGTGGGGCTACCCAGACCGTCGAGCTCCTCTCCGACTGACCTGCCCTAAACACCGGCTCGGCGGCGCCCCCTGTCCGACGTCCACTTGCCGAGGGCTCAGCGACCTCGGCCGGCGCCTCGGGGACGCGCAGGCCGCCAGTCACGACATTGTTGGGGCTGGAGTCGACCGTCAGCGGGCGCCCGGTTCAACCTGGTCCAGTCTTGGTTCGAACTTGCTGACCGCCAGTACGGGATATTCCCCCGCCCCGGATGCCTTGTTCGCGATGCCCGCGAATCCTCGACCACCTGGTCACCGACGGACGGCGATAGGACCGCGACGGTGACTCTTACGACGTGGCCGAGATACGGTCGCTGGTGTAGTCAGGTGGTCCGGCTTCGCCAGGGACAAGTTGCACGTAGAAGGTAGTCGCGCCAGGCACCCGCGCCACGGTCGTGGACGCGTGACCGTGACCGTTCGCGTCGGTGATCAGCGTGCCGCCATTGGCCGCCGGTTGCGGGCACGAACCGGGGACCTGCTGCATGAATACCCCGTAGGTCGTGTTCGGTGGGCCCGATTGCAGCTGGATCTCCGCCTGGAATGAGCTGGACGTGACGTCTAGCACCACAGACCCGACAGAGGTAGCCGCCTCGCTGGTGTTCGTAGTGCAGTCGCCTTGGGCGGGATTGTTCGCCCCCAACGCGACCTTCGTGCCCGGGGCCGGGACCGACGTGGATGTGGACGTCGAGGTGGAGGTGGAGGTGGAGGTGGAGGTGGAAGGCGTCGTCGCCTGTTGGCTGCTCGAACAGCCCGATGCGAATGCCAAGCTGGCCACTAGTACGAAGGACGTTGCAGCCAGGGGCCGACTGGGCGATGAGAGTCGCATACAGGTCATCATCTGTGGCGGCGTCGGCACAAACCAGGGGCTTTCGGACCATAAGACACGGGGTCGAGGGTTTCGAGTGCAGCACAAGAGTCAGACGTCATTCACCGCGCACGACGACTCGACTGGGGTGCCCCCGACCGCGAGTGTTGGGTGGGGCATTCCGGCCCTGGCCGTTGCGGCTCTGGAGCCGACCTCTAGCTCTGGTGGGATGCAAGCTCGTAGAACTGTCTCAGCGCCCCGGCGTAGCCCGATGGATTCTGCAACCAGTGGACATGTCCGGAATCCTGAAGCGTCACCTGCGTCGCGTTCGGATACCGGGACCTGACGATCTCACGTCCGGAGGCGAAGATGTCCCATTCTCCGTAGAGCACGAGCACAGGGCCTCGGTATGTCGACACGCTTCCCAGGACGCCAGGGTGCTCCCTGGAAATGGCTCTGTCGGTCTTCATCATCGCGGTTGGAGAACAGCCCGCGATCCACTTCGGATCGGCATCCGGGGCAGACCGAGGATCCACGAAGTAGTTGTGCCAGGTCTCGGTCATCACGTGACGCATCGCCCAGGCACCGATCGGGCCAGGGATGACGAGACCGGATCCGTAGGCGTAGAACCGGGCAGTGCCCAGCAGACCCGCCCTGCGATGCTCGATTTGGAAGGACTCTCGCTTCGTTTGTTTCCATTCATGGCCCACGCCGAGCGACGAACTGGACAGGGCCAGACTGCTGACCCGGTCCGGGAAGGCCCACGTGTACGCCTGGGCGAGGAGGCCACCCCATGAGTGCCCGAGGACGTTCCAGCTCTCATAACCGAACGACATCCGAACACTCTCGAGATCTTCGAGATAGGAACCCAGATCGAAGCGACCGTCACTGCACGTCGACAGCCCGACACCACGCTGGTCGAAGGTAATGCACTGGAACTCGGGAAGCAGCGCAGCGTGGGAGCCCCGCATGTAGTCAGGCACTCCGGGCCCACCGTGCAGGAGGAGCAGCGGTTCACCGTCAGAATCATCCCGTTCGACCGAGAGGACGGCACCTGCAGAGTTCACGCTCGACATGCCCATGCAGCCATTGTCGGATGGTTGCGCCTACCGCGACCAGGGCCATCCGACCCGATGACAATCGGCGAGCTGATCTTCTGGCGTGGGACATCGAGCGACATCGGCAGAAGTGGCGCAACGCGCGCGTCCCAGCGCGCCTGGAGTTGGCCTCAGCGTCTTCGGGGTGGGTTCCTCTTGATGGCTGACTGGGTATCCCACATCGCTCGGCGGCGCATTGATCGAGTGAGGGCGCACGGTGCAAAATCGCCGGATGCCAATCGAAGTGTTAGTACGCCCGACGACCGAGGACGATCGAGCCCAAGTGCTTCGCACCGTCCGTGAGGCGTTCTCGGGCGAGGTCGGCGACGGTCGGGAGGAGGTCGAGATCGTCGGGGCCATCTGGTCCCTTGGCGCCCCGTTTGCGGCGGGCGATCTGGTGGCCGTCGCAGGCGGGGAGATCGTCGGACACGTGCTGGCCTCGTTCGGAAACCTCGACGGACTCGCTGTACCCGGCATCGCCCCGCTGGCTGTTCGACCGGACCGTCAGGGCCAGGGCATCGGCACTGCCCTCATGACCGAACTCCTTCGTCAGTTGAACCAACGAAGGTGTCCTCTGGTCGTGGTGCTCGGCGATCCCTGCTACTACGGACGTTTCGGATTCCGACCGTCGGGACCACTGGGTATCCACTACCTCTCGATCGGAGCAGACAGCCCACATTTCCAAGTTCTCCACCTTGGCGACCACCACGAAACGTGCACCGGCAACTACGTCTATAGCTGGGAAGCACCAGTCAAGTGACGATCGGGTGTCCCCTATCGATGCCGGCGGGAGCGGGATGCCCTGACTCGGTTAGAACCCCGAGCGAAGGTCCGGAGCTCTGAGTTCTTACCTGACCCCAACCGTTAGCGGGCATGCGCGGTGTCCGCGTTCCCACCCTCAGTCGGATCACGATCGGTTCCATGTGATGCGCGATGCGCCGTACTAGGTCAAATGTGCACCGTGCCGGACTGCTGTTTGATACCGGCGCGCGCTCGGCGCCCACGGCAAGGCGCCCAAGGCGCCCACGGCAGGATTCGAACCTGCGACGCACGGTTTAGGAATGGCCCTTGGGCCCAGAAACGACGGAACCGGACGGTGGCCAACCGGGCGTTTCCGCAGGTCACCCGCTATGAAATGGTGGCGGACGGAACGAGACGGAAGCGGGTAGCTCCCGAGTAGTAGGGACGTTTGTAGGGACATGTGACGAGCGGTTTACCCAACCGCTCGTCACTCGTAGCACTACTCAATGTCGGCGGCCCGGCTTCAACTCGGTGGCCAACCGGGCCTATCTCCAACGGGGCGGCGGCCACTACGTGGTCGCCGAGAAGCTCCGCAATGCCAGCGGCGAGGCAAAGGAGGCCCTCTCCTGTCCGGCCGCTATCACACCGCCGCTGGCAACCTCCAAGTGAAAGAGGTCTGCGTCGGTGAAGGTGCGCGGCCTCAGCCTTCAGTCTTGTGTTTCAACTCTGAAGCTGAAGAGCGGGACCAACAGGTCCGGGCCTGCAACACCGGCTGCCGAGCGCGGTTCCGCATGCTGTTCGGCCGGCGCTGGCGGCCTCCCGCGCTTGCTCCTGTTGCTGCGCCCCTACCGGCACCTCGGGGCGTGTGGAAAAGTTGGAGTCCCATGAGCATCGACCCACCGTTCATTACCCAGTCGGACGGCACGACACGGAAGGGCAGGATGGTCCATCCTGGCCGGGACTGGGACCTCGACCTCCACGACGTTGAGCTGTCGTACTTTCGCATCGACCACCAAACCTGTCTTCAGTTCGGAGACACCGTGATCCAGATTGGCTCTCCGCTCACACTCAGGGTGGAAGGCGAGACGTACACACTCGACGAGGCGAAAGATCTTGGACCCCTGCTGCGGCAGTATCCAGACACCTTGGCCACGGGAACGGTTGACGAAGATGGGACGCTTCGTCTCGCTTTTCGCCGGGGTTGGACAGTCGACGTTCCGCCTGACGCTCACTATGAGGCATGGCAGATCGCAGGCCCTGGCAATGCCCTGGTGGTCTGTCCACCCGGCGGCGGCAGTTTGGCCGTCTGGGCCAACACCGAAGGATCCTGACTGTCCCTGATCACCGGGTCGGTGGGACGGTCGGCGGAGTCAGTTCGTTGGAGCACCTTGGGACTCGGCTATGCGGTGAAACAGGATATGAGCAACCCAGCGAGGATTCTCCGGATCGGGTCTCCGGTAGAAGCTGCCGAGCTGCCGCCGTTTCGCCAACTCGGTGTCGATCCCAATGGAGACTTCGATCTCCTCGTATCCTCGTCCGACCAAGAGCGATCGCACGATCTCGACTTGCTTGATCACCCAATCCGAAGATTCACGTGCATCACCGCCATCCAAGTTTGTCTCAATCTCTTCCTCGTCTGCCTCGGCCGATTCAGCCAAACGCTCGATCAAGCTGTTCACATTCCATGCATTCATGAGTTCGGCATGCATCTCATCATCGCTGAGTGATGGATGGGGCCCTGATTCAGTACTCGTCGGTGATCCGCCCAGGGTTACCGCTGTCGCGGTCTCGAATGTCTCAGTTAGTCGTGACATGCAATCACGGCAGACGCCCCAGCCGCCGGGTCGATCCCCGTACATCGGCATCACGGGACGTAGATCGCACAACCTGCACGTAGTCGTCCCGTCCCGGGCAGCACCGGCGTCGGCTGTCATCACAGCACAAGCATGGCACCCAACCGGCGGACACCCTTGGGTGTCCCATACCACCGGGGTCGGTGACCATGTGCGACCCGCCGCAGGTCTGTTCATGGTGATTAGGACAGCACCATCGCAGCAGCGACTCCGCATAGGACCAACGAGGCACATGACCATGCGATCGTCGACTTGACCCAGTTCTCCCGACTGGACCTCCGGTAGAAGAAGTAGCCGTTCACCCACCACTTCCGCTCTGGTGTTCCGGCGTACTCGAAATACGACTCGGGCAGTCGATCAGAGATGCGCTTGGCGCACACGGCCTGCACTCCGCTTGCGACTGCCAGTAGGGCCAGCACGATCCCGAGGACGATCACGATCACTTCATCGGTTCAGTGGCACTGGATCGTTAGCACTGCCCCATAACGCCGGCTGAGGGTCGCGTAATCGACCCCGATGGATCATCCGGTGCTTGCAAATCGCGAGCGCCGCTGATCGGCACATCCGGGCGTGTGGATAACCCTTGCATCTACACACTCGGAGTGAA
>JBEKRV010000020.1:0-55576 GCA_049517675.1 Acidimicrobiales bacterium | reverse complement strand
TGGACCCCGTGCTCAACCCGTACTCGCCCGGGGCGGGAAGCCGACCCCCGGCGCTCGTCGGGCGGGACGAACAGATCGACGACATGAGCGTCGCTCTACAACGGCTGTTGCTGGGTTCGAACGCGCGGAGCCAGATTCTCACGGGGCTACGGGGCGTGGGAAAGACCGTGATGCTCGTCGAGTTCCAGGAGCTGGCTGAGGCTCACGGCTACTTCCACGCTCACATCGAGGTCACCGAAGACGGAACCCTTGCACCGGACCTGGCGGCGGCGCTTCGGCGGATTCTGTTGGCCATGGACGCCAAGCGGCGCGCCGGCGACACCCTTCGTCGAGCCTTCGGTGTGCTCAAGGCTTTCAGCCTCCGCATACCCGGCGGCACGGAGCTCAGCATCGATGTGGAAGCCATCTCAGGACCGGCGGACTCGGGCAACCTCGGCGCCGATCTCGCCGGGCTCTTCGTCGAACTTGGAACTGCGGCAAAGGACCATCAGACCGGGATTCTCCTGACCGTCGATGAACTGCACTACGTCGATCGACTCACACTGGAGTCACTGATCATCGGGCTCCACCGCGCTTCCCAACTCGCCCTCCCCGTCGTGGTCGCAGGAGCGGGGCTACCAACCCTGGCTGCGACGACGGGGCAGGCCAAGGCATACGCAGAACGCCTGTTCATGTTCCCCACGATCGGATCACTCAGCGAGAGCCAGGCCGTCGAAGCCCTGCAGCAGCCGGCGACCGACGAAGGTGTCACATGGACCGCCGGAGCGCTGGAGGAGATCATCCGCGTCACGCAGTGCTACCCCTACTTCATTCAGCAGTTCGGACTCCAGGCATGGGACGTCGCAGACGGGCCGGACACGATTACGGCGGACGATGTGCGGCGGAGTATCCCCCTGGCTTTGGCCGAGCTCGACGACGGCTTCTTCAAGGTGCGGGCCGGTGCCTCGACCCCTGCCGAACGAAAGTACATGCTTGCGATGGCTCAGATCGGACCTGGGCCGGTTCGGACCGCAGAAGTGGCGAAGACCCTCGGACGCGAGCCATCGGCGCTCACGCCCGTACGTGAATCGCTGCTCAAACGGTCATTGTGCTTCGTGCCTGAGAGAGGGCGCATCGACTTCACCGTCCCTATGTTCGGCGACTACATGATGCGCATCGGCAATCCGAACACGAAGGTCGACTGACGCGGCCCACCTCGCCCCCAGCTTGGGTACGTGAACCCATCCCCCCGTCCTCAGCTGGTCCAGCTGAGGATTCGAGCGGGAGGTCCAGCGGACTACGACATGCTCACTGTTAGCGATGGTGCGTTCGGAAGTTCAACGAGCTTCTGTGGCAGATGTGTGACGGATGGTTGACCCTAAATGAAGCTGCTTGCGCCACCGCTCAGTGGGCGCTACGTTCACATCACAGCGAATGGCGGGGCTTTACGGCGACTCTGAAAGGCGGCGGAAATACAGCGGCGCACCCAAGAGTAGACGCGTGTGGGTGGCGTGCCATTCTGGCGTCGGCTGCCATCGCGGGGAGTGCTAGATGACGGCATTCGTCTCTCGTTAGCCGGTGCACCATCCTCTCGGTCCGCTGAATTGGATAGAAGTGCCACAGCAAGGATGAGTTAGGTCGGTGGGCAATTCATCGTTGGCCTAAAGGCGTTCCCATCTAGTTTCGAGATCACATTCACTAGGGGGTCGAGGTTCTACTATGACATATTTCGATCAGGGCATTTCTCCAAAACGTCAGCCACACTGGCGTTCGAAGCTCATTACGGTGGCCATATTCACCGTGCTGTTGGGCTTCGTCGGGATCAATGCCTACGAGCAAGCGCCAGCTGGTGCTTCGCCGGGCATTGCCTACACCTACAACAACTATGGCCCCTCGACAACCCACGAGCTTATGTGTCGAGGGAATGCCAACTACCCGGACGGGCACGACCTGCCGGGCGGTACTTTCAGTCAGACGATGATCGTTCCAGCCGGCGTAGCCACGATCAACACGGTGGAGATCGAGATGGACCCGGTGTCCACGATGACCGTGTCGCTAACTCTGTCAGTGAACGGGACTAACGAGGCATCAGCATCGGCGACACCAAATGGCAACACGTACTTCTACTTTGCGAATGTCTTTGTTGTTCAGGGCCAATCAGTAACCCTGAACTTCTCACTCAGCGACAGCGGCGACGCGGCCAATGGTCAACTCGACAATGTCTATCAGGCGGGGGCTGGTGGAGGGGTATTCACGTATACAAACTCGTGCGTGCAAGGCATTGTCAATGGACATGAAACGAGCGGCTCCTCTACCTCCGAGACCCTGAGGGCCATTGTCTCAGGCAATGCCGTACCGAAGCCCACGGCCACCATTGCCTCACCCGCTGGCGGCGCCACCTACGCCGTGGGCCAGTCGGTGCCGACGAGCTTCACATGCACCGACGGATCCAACGGTCCAGGAATCTCGAGTTGTCTGGACTCCAACGGCTCGACGAGCCCTGGCTCGCTGAACACCTCGACGCCCGGCAACTACACCTACACCGTCACCGCCACCAGTTCCGACGGCCAGACCGGCACAGATTCGATCTCTTACACGGTGACTCCTTGCGGGGGCACCATAACCCGGTGCATCACGAGTCCGACGAGGAAGTCGGTCTCTGTCGGGTCACAGTTCTCCTTCCCCGTGACCACGAGCGGGTCGCCGACGCCTTCGATCAAAGCCAAAGGCAAGCTTCCAAAGGGCGTGGGATTCAACAAGCGCACGCACATGCTTTCGGGCACGCCCACCTCGACCAAGACGAAGTCAGCGATAGGGACCTACCCGATGACGATCACCGCCACATTCGGTAAGGGAAAGACGAAGGACGTGGTGACGCAGAGCTTCACGCTGACGGTGACCTAGTGCCGTGACCGGCAACGTTCCTGGGTCGCGTCCACCACTCCAGTCCTGAGGTCGCGCAACATGGGGCATGGCCGAACGAGTGCGTGTCCGAGAGATCACCAATGTCGAGGGGAACAAGCTCCTCTCGATCATCCGCAGGGGCTCGGGATCGGTGGTCCGATGGCGAAGAGCCCAGATGGTGCTGTGGTCCGCCCAGGGCATGGACGTGCAGCAGATCGCCAAGATCGCCTTCACGTCGGAGGACAGGGTGCGGGCGGTGATCCACAACTTCAACGACGACGGCTTCGACTCGCTGGCCCCGAAGTACGCAGGTGGTCGCCCGCCGACGTTCACCTTGTCTGAGCGCCGGGAGGTCAAGAAGATCGCCCTGTCCCGACCGCAGGACCACAACCTGCCGTTTTCGACCTGGAGCCTGTCCAAGCTGGCAGAGTTCCTGGTCGCCGAGGGGGTGGTCGACGACATCAGCCATGAGGGCCTCCGGGTCCTGCTCCGAGAGGAGGGCGTGTCGTTTCAAGTGATCAAGACCTGGAAGCAGAGTAACGACCCCGACTTCGAGGCCAAGAAGAATCGGGTCCTCCACCTCTACGACATCGCCGACGGCAAGGCAGAGCCTGGCGAAGACGACCCGACGGTGGTCATCTGCATGGACGAGTTCGGGCCCCTCAACCTGCTGCCCCGACCGGGCAAGCAGTGGGCGCCCATGGCGGTGAAGCACGAGTCCGCAGCCAGCGACCTTCCCCGGCGGCGCCGGCGGCGGGCCACCTACAACCGCAACGACGGGGTCCGCCATCTGATGGCCGCCTACGACTTGAACAACGACAAGCTCTACGGTCACGTCAAGACCACCAAGACCCGGACCAAGTTCTTGGAGTTCTGCCGCTACCTGCGGACGCTCCACCCAGCCGACGTCCGCATCGCCATCGTCATGGACAACTTCAGCCCGCACCTCTCGACCAAGGTCGACACCCGGGTGGGCGACTGGGCGGCAGCCAACAACGTTGAGCTGGCCTACGTGCCTACCAACGCTTCGTGGCTCAACCCGATCGAGGCCCAGTTCCAAGCCCTGCGCTACTTCACCCTGGAAGGCACCGACCACAAGTCACACGAGGAGCAGAACTCCATGATCCGGCGCTACATCATCTGGAGAAACCGGAACGCTCACGACAAGACGCTGCGGGAGCTGGTCAAACGCGCAAACGTTGCCTGACGCGGCACTAGACGGTCCAGCTGAGGGTGCACGATGCGGAATAGAACCCCAGTCACGTTCAGCCAGACGGGGTACGGAACCAACGAACTCCGAACATTGGTCGGAGACACCACCGGAACTTGGCAAGCAGGAGACGCCGAGCGCGGCTATTTTCTTCTCAGTCACTCCCACTACCGAACCGAACTCAAGTACGACCTCAATGAGTGAGCCGTCAACGTACTGTACCCATGACCCATCGTCGACGAACATGCAGGCTCGGCTTCCCTAGGGCAAACTCTGCGAACTACCATTGTCCAGCTAGGGTCAACAACGTCAACCACTGATCTTGTGATCGATGGGCGGCAGGGTTGGGGCACTCAACGTCCGGGCACGAATTCATTAGGACCGGCTACATTTTGACAAACGAAGAATCGGTTTACGACCTTGTGGGCTACAGGATTACGCCTGCTCGCGAATTGAGCAAAGCTGACCAATCTGATCTCGACGTGGAGCTCCAGAGCCTCCTAGCATCACTGGCGTACAATCCGCCCGGGGTCGCCAACACCGCATTTGACCTCCGATACATCACGACGAATGACGCCTCAATCGGAGGAAAGACGCTAAGTGTAATTCTGCTCTGCAAACTTACCTTCGACGACAAGGAATTGCCCAATTCATTTGCCATGTCTGACACGAAGGCGTCCATCCGCAAGTTCCAGGCGGAATTTCTAGAGCTACTAACACTCCATCTTGAGGCGTACGAATATCGGATTGCTCCAATCGACGAAGCGGATCTTCTGCGATGCGCCACACCCTTTGAAGCGACGGAATATGTTTCGCTGACGCGCCGTCCGATATCGGCGTCGCCCTTTAGACTGTCGCGATTCGCGGGAAGTTCCACAATGTCCCGAATAATCGACATGATGATTCGTCAGCAACAGCAGCTCTGTCTAAGTGTCTATGTGGAACCGTATATGCTGGACGAAGATGAGCGCCAGAGCCTAAGGTTGTTTGGGTTCGAATCCGATCTCTTGGGAAGAAATGACTCCGAACTGTCTACCCTTTTAGGGCTAGAAGACGAAGCGGTTCAGCGAAGTAGCAGGATCTTCCGGCTTGCAGTACGGATTGCCTCAGATCATCCAGTTTCGCAATACCTAATAAACCTGCTGGGATCCGAATTCACGGGTCGCGGTGATTTTGGATTTCATAGGGCGAACGATGAAGAAATGGCTGAGGCGACCCAAGCCCTAAGCGACGTGGCCTTCCATTCGCTTATGGAGGTAGATGAAGATAAGATTCCCGACTCGCTTATGCAATTAGCGCATCTAGCTCCTGCCAACGAAGCATCAGCGGTGTTTCGAGTGCCTACAGAACGGATCGCGACTTCGAGAGAGCGTCTCTTCAAGACTTTTCCGGCGCCCGTCGCGAACCTACCTGCCGATGGATTGTTACTTGGCTATGCAGAGCATCCCAGTTACCAGGAGAAACTGGGTGTGCGACTTCAGACTGAAGATCGGCGCCGCCACACATACGTGGTGGGGAAGACGGGCACTGGCAAGTCAATTATGCTTCTTAATATGGTGAAGCAGGACCTCGACTCAGACGCGGGGCTTTGTCTAGTTGATCCCCATGGTGATCTAATTAGCGCTGTGATGCAGCACATACCTGATCACCGAATCGATGACGTTGTTTTGCTCGATCCTTCCGATCCCGATCGAGTCGCAGGTCTTAACTTCTTGGAGGCTTCGGCGGAAGATGACGCGTCTGAAAAGGATTTTCTCGTCCAGGAAGTGATCTCAATGATCATCCGAATGGTCGACTATAACGTTGAAATGTATGGTCCATTAGGTCAACAAATGACCAGGATGGCGTGCCTGACTCTTATGGGTTTACCAGAAAAGGCGACGCTGATTGAAGTGCCCTTGCTGTTCTCGAATGTCGAGTACTTAAAGTCTGTGCTTGCACGTCTTGAAGACGAAGAACTCAAGCATTGGTGGCAGAACGAGTGGATGAGAAAGACGGATGTTCAGCGGAATGAGGTGCTGGGTTGGTTTACTTCGAAATTCCAATCGTTTGTAAGCGCACCATCAGTGAGAAGAGTGGTCGGTCAATCGGAATCTACATTTGACATACGCGACGTAATGGACCGGGGAAAGATCTTATTAGTCAATCTCTCTCGGGGCAGAGTAGGAGGATTGAACTCCGCGTTGCTGGGATCGATGGTGGTCTCAAAAATCCTTTGGGCCGCGACTCAGAGGGCGTGGCAACCCCAAGAGAGTCGACGCGACTTCTACTTATACGTAGACGAATTCCAAAATTTCATCACTGACAACTTTGAAACGATTCTTTCTGAGGCCCGAAAGTATCGATTGAACCTCATAGTGGCGCATCAACATTTAGCTCAACTTCGAGCAATGGGGAGACTTGGTGACAGGGTTGAAAGGTCGATCTTTGGAAATATCGGCACAATCCTGACGTTTCGTCTCGGGACGGATGCGTCGGCCTTGGCGAATGAACTGGGTAAGCCTGTTGATGCGGATACACTTAGAAGCCTTGAGAATCGATTTGCGGTTGCCCAACTTCTCGTCGATGACGTACCAACAACTCCGTTTACCATGAGGACTGCCGACTACGCTGCCGAGCCCGATGGATACGACCGAACGGAAAAAGTTCTGGAGGCCGCCCGATGTCGGAACACCGAGGTGAGCCAAATTGAGGCAGCAATTCGCGATCGACACCTGGCGTGATGACCGGCCCATGCATTCGTGGATTTCGTCGACGGGCCGCAAGAGGTAGTGCTAATGAGTGAGATTCAAGGCGATCCCAGAAGAAGTACGGAGGTACCACAGCCGGCTGAGTCACACAATGAATTTGATTCCGAAAGACTGATTGCGGCGGATACTGGTGCCTTGGCTGCAATGGAAGGCAACAAATTGGTTCGGCGACGAGTTGAACAGCTCACGGATCGCATTGGGGCTGAGAGGCTGCTTAGATCCGACCTTATTGATTTATGGAAGCGGCCCGATCAATCAATGACCCGAGGTTACTTGGTGAGAGCTGCTTCGTACGCTGCATCGAAGGAACACCGGCTCAACATACGTGCGAAGCAATTGACAGTTAAGGCGGAAAGAAACATAGGAGATGCTGCAGATGCCAAGCGGGAAGGTCTGGCTTCTTTTGATGAAGACGTCCTCGAGTCCGCGAGATTCGCGCGTTTTGAATTGCAGGCATTGCGGATAGGAGAAAAGGTTCTGCGATTATTGGTGGAAGCTGTATTGAGGATAATCGGCACATCGGTCTCGGATCGGCGAATTGGCCGAAAAGCGATCGAACGGTAGGTGGAGGTGGCAGAACGATGATAGTGATCGGCGCCACCACTGCGGGAGGATCGAGTATCGCTACATCAGTCAGCATTGCCATGGGCATAGTTTCGATAATCGTTGGGATGCTCGCCATGTGGCTGAGCTGGAAGTTTTATCAAGCTGGGCTGACGGCACAGCACCTTGGAGACGAATCGCTTCGGGCCCTGAATAATGCGCTTTTTGAAGTCAATGAACGCTCGAGAACTATTGGCGGTGATATTACGCAATTGCGCGAGGAAACGTTTACATTGCTGAGTAAAGGGTTCAACGAGTTGTTGAGCGACCGAATTAGGCCCGAACCAGTTGCCATACGTAACATCGAATCTGACTTGGCCACGCAATTGGGGAAACAATTTGGAGAACTGAGGGACGAACTGGTAGATCGGTTAGGTAACTCGGTGGAAACTGTTAGGAAATCACCGATAGAAGTAGAGGCTGCAGTGAGCCGGGCGGTGCAAGAGTCCATCGGCTCAGTTCTTGAATCGCAAAGGGATGCGCTGAGCGTCACCATTATCGAGCGCCTGGAGGATGCGAACGGATCGATGGTAGTAGGAAGCTTGATGGCTGTTCTAATGAGTGAGTATCCAATGAGTCTGATTACGCAACAAATTCGTGATCTCATTCAGAAAGGTGAACTGGAGCTGGACTCGGATCGATTGCATGCAGATGCGATTGTCTCTGTTCCGAATCGGTAGCCAAGAGAGGTGTCGGTAGTCGGCTTGTTAGAATGTTACTTAATGGGATGGCAGGACAGCAACGTGTGGAGAGTGATGCACTGGACTTAGAGGGCTGACCAGGTTAGTTGGCGATTTGAGACGGGGTCGCTATAGCCCCAGCACTCGGCGGGACGCCACCGACGAGATGTCTCAAGGCTGTAGCTGGCGGCATCCGTTACCGGACGCTTAGTGCTAATCCATCTGACGGGGTCAACCTGCTCTGTGACTCCCGGTGACGATTGAACCCATTTGCCAGGAAGAGGGGCAAATCTAATTCGCCGTGGGTCGCGTGTCCGATGTGGAACACCAGGACTCCCGTCGTGTGGAAGCTTGGAACTCATGAAATCAGGGGAAGCGTCCGGCCGGCAGTCGGTTGTAGCCTTGAGTGTCGCGTACGCATAGGAGCCAATCAGAGCGGCACTTCGTTGGATGAAGGTGAATCGTTGTTGGATGAAGGTGAATCGTTGTTTCCCGTTGGACGTACTCACCTTTGCAGGCTGAGGTCGATTGGCGGAGTCTTTCCGCGGTTGGACCTTCGTTCAGGTTCGACACGTTGGATTGAGGGTCGGTGTCCTCCGCTCAGGACATCGTTACTTGGAAGGCTCGACGAACGTCCGCCCGAGCACTTCGGCCGCCTGGCGTTGCCGTCCGTTGGTCGCGTGCCCGTACAAGCTGAGTGTGAGCGACGGGTTGGCGTGCCCAAGCACCTCGGCAGCGTTCCGTGGGTCGATGCCGGCGGCGAGCATCTCCGTTGCGGCAAAGTGACGGAGCGAGTGTAGGTGGATGTGGGGCGCCTTTAGCTCCACGCAAAGCGCGTGGACCACTGAGGTCAGGGTGTCCGGATTCACCGGCCGGCTGCCGTCTGGGAAGGTCGAGACGATGAAGGCGTCGTCGACCAGCTCGACCTCGGCCGCCTCGGCCGCCTCCTCGCACCTGGTGCGCCAGTCCTCGAGGATGGCCATGCCGGCGCCGGCGACGGCGATGCGTCGCTCACGGCCAGTCTTGGTGGCCTTTTCACCCCGCTCCTCCCCGGCCCGGTAGAGCGAACGCCGGAAGCGGATCGAGTCTCCATCGACGTCGATCCACCGGAGCCCGCAGAGTTCGCCACGGCGGCCACCGGTCAGTACCGCCAAGGTCAGTAGCATCCCCCAGCGGGGACCTCGGGCCTGGGCCGCCGCAAGCAACCGCTGGACCTCCTCGACCGTAGGCACCTGGAGTTCCACCTGTTCGAGCGCTGGCGGCTGTGACCGTTCCGCAGGATTGCGGTCGATCCACTCCCAACGGACGGCCTGGCTGAGGGCCGATGAAAGGACACCGTGGTGTCTCCGGATGCTGGTCGCCTTCAGCGGCCTGGCCCGGCCTTCGCCGGTGGCGAGCTTGCGGTACCACTCGTCGAGGTGACGGGGAGTCAGTTCGGCGATGGGGAGGTCGCCGAATTCCGGGAAGATCACCGTCTCGGCCGACCTGCGGACGTCGTGGAGCGTCCGGGGAGCTCGACCCCGGACCTCGCTGTGGCGAAGCCATTCCTCGATGAGGGTGCGTACGGTCGCCGTGGAATCGGCTGAAGCTTCGACCGGTTCGTTGTCCAGCTCGTTCTGCCACTCACGCAGTTTGCGCGGGGCCTCGGTCCGATTGCGGGCCTCGACGGTCTTGGACACCTGGCGCGGGTTGCCGGTGACGGGGTCGGTCCCGATGAAGATCCGGCAGCGCCATTTCCCCGGGCCTCGCTGCTCGATCGTTCCTGTAGCCTTGGGCCGTCTCGAGGTCTTGGCCTTGCCGTCCACCCGTGGAAACATCGACCAACTTGTAGACCAAGAGGCAAGGAGAGGTGCGAGAGCGGCCGAATCGGACTCACTGCTAATGAGTTGACCTGGGTAACTGGGTCCGAGGGTTCAAATCCCTCCCTCTCCGCTCGAGGGCGCATCAGGGCACCGGGGTCCGGTGCCCTGCGCCCGGCGGGCCCCACCGGACAGTTCCCGGCGCCCCGGCTGGGCGCCGGATCCGTGGCTGCGGCGCCGGAGCTGCCACACCCCGGTAGATTGGACCGGTGGCCGAGCGGTACTGGATCGAAACCTTGGGCTGCCCGAAAAACCAGGTCGACTCGGACAAATTGGTCGGGACCCTGACCGTGGACGGCTTCGAGGCGGCCGCCTCCCCCGAGGAGGCGGACCTGGTGGTGGTCAACACCTGTGCCTTCATCGAGGCCGCCCGCCAGGAGTCGATCGACACCGTCCTCGCCCTGGCCGACGGCCGGAGGGACGGCGCCCGCCTCGTGGTCACCGGCTGCATGGCCGAGCGCTACGGCGACGAACTGGCCGAGGCCCTTCCCGAGGTCGACCTGGTGGCACCGTTCGGCGCATCGCTGCACGCGACCCCGCCGACCCCGGCCACCCCGGCCACCCCGACCCCGTCCGGGCGGACACCGGTCACGCTCGGCACCAAGCCCGTTCCTGCCGCACCGCTGCCTTCATTCGACCTGCTCAACCTCCCGAGACCCCACTCGACGACACCGTGGGCGTACGTGAAGGTCGC
The DNA here is from genome assembly GCA_049517675.1 of Acidimicrobiales bacterium. Taxonomy (GTDB): domain Bacteria; phylum Actinomycetota; class Acidimicrobiia; order Acidimicrobiales; family RAAP-2; genus Bog-756. Next base: position 44,897 of record JBEKRV010000020.1, on the reverse strand, counting down.
CGAGGGCTGCGACCGCAACTGTGGCTTCTGCGCCATCCCGTCCTTCCGGGGCAAGCAGCGCTCGCGGTCCACCGGGTCGATCCTGGCCGAGGTGGACCAGCTGGGCGGTGCCGGCGGCTCCCTCGCCGAGGTCGTCCTCGTCGCCCAGGACCTGTCCTCGTTCGCCCTGGACCGGTCGACCGGTCGGGTCGAGCCCCGGCTCGACGGCCCGGCGGTCGGCGGCAACCGACCCATCGTGGACCTGGTCGGCGCGGTGTCCGAGCGGGTCCGGTGGACCCGGCTCCTCTACCTCTACCCGTCCACCCTGGACGACGCACTGGTAGCGGCCATACTGGCCACCGGCGTGCCCTACTTCGACCTCTCCCTCCAACACGTGTCCCGACCCCTGCTGAAGCGCATGCGGCGCTGGGGCGAGGGCGAGCGGTTCCTCGACCGCATCCGGTCCATCCGGACGGCCGAGCCCACCGCCGCGTTCCGGTCGTCGTTCATCGTCGGCTACCCGGGGGAGACCGAGGAGGACCACGACCGCCTGCTGGACTGGATCGCCGAGGCCCGACTGGACTGGGTCGGCTTCTTCCCGTTCAGCAACGAGGCCGGCACGTACGCCGCCGATCTGGACGGCCAGGTCCCCGGGGAACTGGTGACCGAGCGCATCCGCGAGTGCACCGAGCTGCAGGACGCCATCACCGCACGGCGCCGGGAGGATCTCATCGGGTCCACCATCGAAGTCCTGGTCGACGCCCCGGGCGAGGCCCGCTCCTACCGTGAGGCCCCCGAGATCGACGGGATCGTCACCGTCCCCGCCGACCTGCCGGTCGGCTCGTTCGTCGAGGTCGTCGTCGTCGATGCCGACGGCCCCGACCTGACCGCCGAGGTGGCGGTACGCGGCCCGGGCGGGACCGTGCCACTAGCCGCGGTCGGGACGGGTGGGCGATGAGTGACGGGACCCTCGGGTCCGGGATCCCGGCGAGGTCGGACGCGCCGGTGCCGGCGCCGGGGGCCGCGGGGAGCACCTTCGGGCCGTCGGCCCTGCTCACCCCGGCCAACGCCATCACCGTGGTCCGGCTCCTCGCCACACCGGTGGTCATCGTCATGATCATGCTGTGGGGCGCGAGCTGGCTCACGTTCGTCTTCGCCGGGCTGCTGGCCATGTCCGACGGCATCGACGGCTGGGTGGCCCGCAGGCAGGGGACGACCCGGTCCGGTGCGTTCCTCGACCCGCTCGCCGACAAGGTCGTCGTGCTCGGAGCCCTGGTCGCCCTGGTGGCCAAGGGGATCGTCTGGTGGCTCCCGGTGGCGGTGATCGCCGTGCGCGAGATCGCCATGAGCGTCTACCGGTCGGTGGCGGGACGGAACGGCATCTCCATCCCGGCCCGCAACTCGGCCAAGCTCAAGACCCTGGTCCAGGACATCGCCATCGGCATGTGCCTGGCCCCGCCGCTGGCCACGTACCACGGTCTGCTGGCCGCCGGCATGTGGGTGGCCGCCTTCCTGACGGTGTTCACCGGGGCGCAGTACTTCGTGGACGGCCGCCGCGCCGCGGTCGAGCGCGCCGCGGGCACGGACCGGGCGGCCTGAGGGGCCGTGCGGGTCGAGATCGTCGCCGTCGGCACCGAACTGCTCCTCGGGCAGATCGCCGACACCAATTCGCAGTGGCTGGGCGAGCACCTCGCCGCCCTGGGGGTGGGGTCGCACTTCCACCAGGCGGTGGGGGACAACCACGACCGCATCGTCCTCGCCATCCGCACCGCGCTGGCCCGCAGCGACGGGGTCATCGTGTGCGGCGGCCTCGGACCGACCCACGACGACATCACCCGGGACGCCATCGCCGAGGTGATGAACGTGCCCCTCGTCAGGGACGACGAGGTGGTGGCGAAGATCCGGACCATGTTCGCCAGCCGGGGTCGGGAGATGCCCGGGTCGAACCTCCGCCAGGCCGACGTGCCCGAGGGCGCCACGGTCATCCCGCAGACCAAGGGGACCGCACCGGGGCTGATCTGCCCGGTCGGCCACAAGGTGGTCTACGCGGTGCCCGGCGTGCCCTACGAGATGTCGGACATGTTCGAACGGGCCATCGCCCCCGATCTCCAGCGGCGGATGGCGGAGCGGGGCGAGACGGAGGGGACCATCGCCAGCCGGGTCATCCGCACCTGGGGGATGAGCGAGTCTGGCCTGGGTGAGGTGCTGTCGGGGTACATCGCGACGCTGGACGAGCCGACCGCCACCCCTGCCACCGTCGCCTTCCTGGCCAGCGGGATCGAGGGGATCAAGGTGCGGGTGACGGTCCGTGCCGCCGACGAGGACACGGCGGCCGACCTCCTCGACGAGCACGAGGCGGCCATCCGGGCGATCCTGGTCGACGCGGCCGGCGACGTGGTGTTCGGCGTCGACGACGAGGCCATCGAGGATGCCGTGGCCCGCGTCCTGCTGGGGAAGGGGCTGACCCTCGGGCTGGCCGAGTCCCTCACCGGCGGCCTGGCCGCGTCACGTCTGGTCAACGTGCCCGGCGCCAGCGCCTGGTTCCGGGGCTCGGTGGTCTCCTACGCGTCCGAGGTGAAGTTCGACGTGCTCGGCGTCCCCGAGGGGCCCGTGGTGTCGGAGGACGCGGCCAGGGCGATGGCGGTGGGCGCCCGACGGGTCCTCGGTGCCGACGTCGGGCTGTCGGTCACCGGGGTGGCGGGGCCCGCCGGGCAGGACGGCCGACCGCCGGGGACCGTCTTCGTGGGCCTGGCCCGCCCGGGGCGCGATCCCGAGGCGTTCGGGTTCACCGTCCCCGGTGACCGGGCGCGGGTCCGCCAGTACGCGACGATCGCCATGCTGGACCTGTTGCGACGGACACTGGTGGAGCCCGCCCCGGACTGAACGGCGCCGGGGCGGTCACCCCTTGGTGGTGGTCGCGGTCTTCCTGGCCGGGTCCGTGGTGGGCGTGGCCGGCACCGGGGCCGCGGTCGTGGTCACGGGGATGCCGACCGGTGCCAGCTCCTCCCAGGTGTTGCCCGGCTGGAGGGTGATGGGCGCGCCGTTCGCCGCGGTGAGCGTCGCCGGTGCGGTCACGCTGGAGCGCGTCCAGGTGCCGGTGATGGCGATCCCGTTGCGCAGGACCACCACCGGGCCGGAGCCGGTGGCGACCACCTCGACCTCGTACCCCCCCTCGCTGTTCTCGGCCCAGGGCCCGGTGAAGGTGTGAACGGTCATCACCACGACGTTGGCCGTGTGCGTCTGGGAACCGTCGACGAGCCTGTCGGGGACGCCGGAGTAGGACCGCAGGTAGGTGCCGGTGGCCGGGTCCCAGGTCCAGGTCACGTCGGACGTGGAGGAGAACGGGATGTGCACGCTCGCCCCGGATCCGGGCACCGAGCCGGCCGGCGGGGTGGCCGAGTAGGCGAACAGCGGCGCCGGCGGCTTCGTGTCCGACGGGGCACGGGCCCACACCGGGCCCGTGGCCGTGAACGTGTCGTAGGGGGCGTAGCGGCCGGTCGGATGGATCGTGATCGACCCCATGCCGCCGTCGAGGATGTTCTCGTCCTGGATCGGGGCGTCGGCCAGGAGGGCCAGCACCGGGTCGATGCCGCCGGCGTGGACGAACACCGGGTCGGACAGCTGCGACAGGATCGCCACGTCGGGCTCGCGGGCCGACCGGAGGTCGCCGACCAGGGCCGCGCCCTGGCACTGGAAGACCGCCACCAGCCGGGTGTAGCTCCCCTCGACCGGCTCCTCGAAGACGATGTCCGCCTGGTTGAGGCCGGCCGACGGGCGGTCTCCGGTGTAGTTGCCGATCTTGACGGCGAGGGCGGGTCGGGCCGAGACGGCGCCACCCGGTGCCGGTGCGCCGGTCAGGGGGCAGGGGGCCCCCGGTGGCGCCGGCCTGGGCGTCGTGGTCGTGGTCGGAGCGGTCGCCGCGTGCTTCGGCGATCCGGCGAGCAGCGTCGCGGCCAGGACGGCGCCCGCCGCGACGACGACCACCGCGGCGAGCACGTACCACGTCCTCCGGGACGCCCCGCGGCGCTGGCGGCGGAGCTCCTTCCGGGTGAGGATGGTCGGGGCGCCCGGTCCGGGGGTCGTCGAATCGTCGTCCGGCATCACGGTGACGCTACTGCCACCGGTACCGGTCACCGGTGGAACCCGCCGGTGGGACCGGGCATCCAACATCGAACATGCGTTCGGGTCTACAGTGACGACGTCGTACCGAAGCGGGCGTCGCACGCAGTCAACACCGCACCGCAGTCAGGGGCAGCCGACCCTCGGGGCGAGGGCCACGCGGGTCCTCCGGGGGCGGGCGTCACACCCTTTTCGTACGGTCGGACGGGTCAAGGAACGACGGCACCGAGGAGAAGCAGACAACACATGGAACGTGACAAGGCACTCGACATGGCCCTGGGGCAGATCGAGAAGCAGTTCGGCAAGGGATCGATCATGCGGATGGGTGAGAACCTCCACATGAACATCGAGGCCATCCCGACCGGGGCCCTGGCCCTGGACCTGGCCCTCGGCATCGGGGGCCTCCCCCGCGGCCGTATCGTGGAGATCTTCGGTCCCGAGTCCTCGGGCAAGTCGACACTGGCCATGCACGTGGTGGCCGAGGCCCAGCGCAACGGCGGCATCTGCGCCTACATCGACGCCGAGCACGCGATGGACCCGGTCTACGCCAAGGCGATCGGCGTCAACATCGACGATCTGCTGATCTCCCAGCCCGACACGGGCGAGCAGGCCCTCGAGATCGCCGACATGCTGATCCGCTCGGGTGCCCTCGACGTGCTGGTCATCGACTCGGTGGCCGCCCTCACCCCCCGCGCCGAGATCGAGGGGGAGATGGGGGACTCCCACGTCGGGCTGCAGGCCCGCCTGATGTCCCAGGCGCTCCGCAAGCTCACCGGGACGCTGTCGAAGTCCCGGACCATCGCCATCTTCATCAACCAGCTCCGGGAGAAGATCGGTGTCATGTACGGCTCGCCCGAGGTGACCCCCGGGGGCCGGGCGTTGAAGTTCTACTCGTCGATCCGCCTCGACATCCGACGGATCGAGACCATCAAGGACGGCGCCGACCAGGTCGGCAACCGGACCCGGGTCAAGGTGGTCAAGAACAAGTGCTCCCCGCCGTTCAAGCAGGCGGAGTTCGACATCGCCTTCGGGCGGGGAATCAGTCGCGAGGGTTCGCTCCTCGACGTCGGGGTCGAGCTCGGCTTCATCAAGAAGTCCGGCGCGTGGTTCACCTACGAGGGCGAGCAGCTCGGGCAGGGTCGAGAGAACGTGAAGAGTTTCCTGACCGAGAACCCCCAGCTCATGGCCGAGGTCGACGAGCGCATCCGCGAACATCTGGCCGCCCAGAACGCGGCCAAGGCCGCCGACGCCGCCGGTGACCAGCGCCCACCTGTCGACGACCTGGTCCTCGACGACGAGCCCATCACGCTGAGCGACTGACCGGCGTACCCGCCGGCGCACGGATCGGGTCCGGCCCCACGGTCGGCCCCGATCCGGGGCTCCGGCACCGATTGCCGGCCCGGGCCGCATCCGTGCGTCCCGGGCTGCTGCATGCCCGGGGGGAGCCAGCCGTCTGGTGCCGACGCGTCAGTCCACGTGGTAGGCGGCCCGCCAGTTCCCCGTCGACGGATTGGTGATGCTCGCCGGTGCGGTCCCGAGCACCGAGTAGACGTTGAGCATGATCCGCTGCAGGTGCTCGGTCACCCCGGGCACCGCGGCGGGCAGGATCAGCGACGGGATGAGGGGCGCGTCGGCGAGCTGACCGACCCAGCTCGCGTTGCCGGTGTCGAGCACCCCGCCCCCGGCCGCTGTCGTGTACCAGGTGACGTCGGAGAAGTTGTGATCGCGGTTGGCGACCAACGAGTGGGCGATCACGTCGACGTTGGACGGGGCGGCCCCACCCGGCACGTACCGGTCGAACTCGCCACGGACGACGTTCGGGAGTTGCTGGCCTGCGGTGAGGCCGGTCCCGGCCAGCAGCCACGAGCCGGGGTCGACGATGACCATGTCGGCCAGCGCGTCGATGTCCTGGTAGGTGTTCCCCTTCAGCGATGATTCGGGATTGGAGACCGGGGGTAGATCCCAGTCGACGGAGACCAGGGCGTTGTCCTTGCCGTACAGCGGGTCCTCGTCGGCGGTCTTGTAACAGACCTGATAGCGGTCGGGACCGAGCGCCGACGGCTGGAGGCGGATCTGCCGGTAGCAGGCGTTCGCACCGAGGAACGCCACGTTGAGCCCCTGCTGCAGCGCGGTCTCGACCCCGTCGCGCATGGGAGTCGACCAGTACTCGTCGTGGCCGAGACTGAACAGGGCCCGATGGTTGGCCAGGAGCTGCGGCTGCTGGTGGAGGTCGATGTCGGTCCAGTAGGAGACGTCGAGCCCGAGCCGCTCGGCCTGGAACACGACGGGCAGCTCGTTCCCCACGAAGTCCGACGCACCCGACGCCCAGTCGTGGGTGTAGGGGCGGTCGAACGAGACGATCCGGGCGCGCTTCTCGTAGGTCGCGTTGCCGGGGTTCTGGGTGTAGGTGAGGTCGCCGTCCACGTTGCCGTAGTAGAGCGAGTAGCCCCCCCACAGGTTGTAGGCCTGCCAGGTGGTCACGCTCTGCTGGAAGAGGAAGGCCGAATCCGACGAGTCGTCGCGGACGCAGAACGGCACCAGCCCCTGCTCGCCGGTGGCTCCGACCAGCTTGAACAGGTACGCCCCCGGCGGCCAGGCGGGACCGATGACCACCTCGACGGACGGGGTCCAGTGGCACTCCACCGTGCTGGTCCCCGGGGCCACGACGGGGGGCGGCTGCCGTACGCCGGGGACCTCGGCGGACTGCCACACCAGCCGGCCGCCGATGCCCTGGTAGTAGCCCATCCGGTACGCCTCGACGTGGAACGTCGCCGCCTTGGTGTTGACCATGAGGGTCACCGTGTCGCCGACCTGGCCGCTCACCTGGTCGGCGAAGCCCTCCATGTCGCCGGCCTCCTGGGGTGACGTCACCCACCAGAGGTCGCCGGTCCGGGAGTTCTCGGCGATGATGGCCGGCGACGTGGGGAGGGGGACACCCTCGACGTAGGACAGCTCCCCGTCGGGGGGCTGGGTCGTGGGCGTGGTGCTCGTGGGCCCCTTGCCCTTGCCCTCGACCGTCGCCCGGTGATCGGACCCCGCGGCGCTCCGAGCAGGCTTCCTGCCGCCCGATTCGATCTCGGCGGCGACGACCGCTGCCGTCGCGCCTCCGGCCACGGTCCAGCCGAGGAACCGCCGCCTGCTGATGGTCCGCCGTTCGCCGTCACGGCCGCCCGGGTCGTCGGGGTTCGGTGAGGTGCTGTGTGCGCCGTGTCTGCTCATGGTTCCGACTTCCGCCACCGCGGCTCCCGGCGGGCGGGCGCCCGTTGGAGAATCACCCAGAGCGTAGCCAGTGACCAGCCCGGATGCGGGGTCATCGCCTCGAGACACGACCCACCACCAGCGGCGACCCGACCGGCGGCTCGGGTGGCGACGGGCCGACTCCCCGCTTACGCTCGGTCCGCGGCCGGGCCGGTCGCAGCGACCACCGGGGGACCGGGCCGGCACGAAGGAGCCTCGTCATGGAGTTCGGAATCATCCCTCCCGTCCGGACGGGGGCCACCGCCGACCCGGACTGGATGACCTCCTTCGCCCGTCACGCCGAGCGGTGCGGGTTCGAATCGCTCGTCCTGGTCGAGCACGCCGTCGTGGTCTCCGACTACACGAGCACCTATCCCTACGCGTCGTCGGGGCGGATGCCGCTGCCCGACGACTGCCGGATCCCCGACCCGCTGGACCTGATGGCCTTTCTCGCCGCCGTGACCGATCGGATCACCCTCGCCACCGGGGTCCTGGTGGTCCCCAACCACCAGGCGGTGGTCCTGGCCAAGCGCATCGCCACCGTGGACGTGCTGGCCAAGGGGCGGGTCCGGATGTGCCTCGGCGTGGGATGGATGGAAGAGGAGCTCCTCGCGACCGGGGCCGACCCCCGGACCAGGGGCCGGCGCACCGACGAGACCATCGAGGCCATGCGCGCCCTGTGGGCCGAGTCGGGTCCGGAGGGTGCGGCGTTCGACGGCGAGTTCGTCTCGTTCCGGCACGCCCACTCCTATCCGAAGCCGTTCCGCCCGACGGGTGTGCCGCTCCACATCGGCGGCCACAGCGAGGCCGCCGCCCGCCGGGCCGGGCGTCTCGGGGACGGCTTCCAGCCCCTCGGGCTGTCCGCGGAGGACCTGGCGCTACGGGTCGGGCAGATGCGGGAGGCGGCGGTGGCCGCCGGACGCGACCCGGACGCCGTCGAGCTGTCGGTCTCGGGCTACCTGCCCACGACCACCGAGGACGAGGTGGCCGCGGCCGAGGCCGCCGGGATCCGGCGGATGTTGCTGTCCACGTCGATGAACGAGGATCTCGACGGCCTGGCGGACGAGGTGTCCACCTTTGCCGCCCGGTTCGGCCTCCCCTCCACCCCATGACCGATGCCGCCGATCTGCGTGGCCTGTCGGTGGGGTACGCGGCCGCCGTCGACACCCTCGACGGCCACTCGTTCGCCGCGCTGTTCACGCCCGACGGGGAGTTGTGGGTGCCCGATCCCTCGCGGGGAAGCTCGCCCACGATCTGCCGGGCCGGCCCCGACGCGCTCGAGGCCGTCCCGTCGGGGCTGCGTCGCTACCTGGCCACGTACCACCGGGTCGGGCCGGTGACCTTCGCCGTCGACGGGGACTCGGCCACCGGCGACGTGACCGGGGTGGCCCACCACCTCGGTGAGCTCCCCGGTGGGCCCGTGGGGGACGCCGGGGCGGGAGGGCGCGGTCTCGACACCGTCTGGTACCTGCGGTACGCCGACGACTACCGACGGCTCGACACGGGGTGGCGCATCGCCCGCCGGGTCCTCCACCTGCGCTGGATCGAGGAACGTCCGGTGGGCCGGATCGGTCCGGGTCGGTGAGCGCCACGGACGGACGGTCCCGGCGGCCGGCGGCGTACGCTCCTGGTCCATGAGCCTGCCAGCCCCCCGACCCGACCGCACGTGCCTGGTGACCGGAGCCTCCTCCGGCATCGGCGAGGAGATCGCCGGCCTCCTGGCCGGTCGGGGGCTCGGGGTCACCCTGGTGGCCCGGACCGAGTCCCGGCTGCGGGCGCTCGCCGACGCCCTGTCGGCGCGTCACGGCGTCCGGGTGGAGGCGCTGGCGACCGACCTGGCCGACGCGGACGCCCGTCGTGGTCTGCCCGGGCGGCTGGCCGACCTCGGCCTCGACGTCAACGTCCTGGTCAACAACGCCGGGTTCTCCACGCTCGGACCCGTCTACCGGTCGGACCCCGACCGCGAGATCGCCATGATCCGGACCGACGTGGAGGCCGTCGTCCACCTGTGTTCGCTGTTCCTCCCCGGGATGGTGGAGCGGCGCAGCGGATGCGTGCTCAACGTGGCCTCGACGGCCGCCTTCCAGCCGATCCCCGGCCAGGCCGGCTACGGCGGCGCCAAGGCCTTCGTGCTCTCCTACAGCCACGCCATCCGCGAGGAGCTCCGCTCCCAGGGCGTGACGGTCACCGCGCTCTGCCCCGGACCGGTCGAGACCGGGTTCGCCGAGGCGGCGGGCATCCACCCCGACCAGATGGCCGGGGCCATGCCCAGGATGTTCTGGGTGCCGGCCTCGGAGGTGGCCCGGGCCGGGGTGGCGGGCATGGACGCCAACCGTGCCGTGGTCATCCCCGGGCTGCCCAACCGGGCATCGGCGGCACTCGGTTGGCTCTCGCCCAGGCGGCTGCTCCTGCCCGTCGTGGCCAGGCAGCACCCGGCGATGCGCGACGCCTGACTGCCCACCCGGGCCCGCCGGGAGGCGGCCACGAGGGACCGGCCCTCGGGTTGGCGGGGCGGTGGACGATCTGCCCGCGGCAGGAGTATCGGCAGGTTCCGGGCCGACCTGTAGCGAATTGTCGGGAATTCCCCGGAATATCTTGGTGGCGGCCCTGACCGGGGAATTCATCCCTGTGACGGCCCGGTGGAGCGGCTCCGGTGGGTCAGCCGCCCACGAATTGGGCCAGTTCCGGAGGCACGAAGTTGTGCTCGTCGGTGGTCTCTGCCTCGGTCAGTTCGACCATCTTCTCCACGACCTCGACCGGGTCGCGCTGGTCGTTCGTGACGAAGTCGCGCATCATCTCGAACAGCGGGGTCGAGCCGGCGTTGACCGAGTGCTCGCCGAACCACTCCCACATCGAGTCGGCCATCCGGTCGTTGAACCCGGTCAGGTAGGGACCGGGGTTGAGCAGGCAGACGTCCACCCCCTGGCCGGCCAGCTCGCCGCGCATGGCCTTGCCCATGGCCTCGAGCGCGTGCTTGGTCATCGAGTACGGACCGAACGTAGGGGCGGAGAGGACCCCGGCGATCGACGACATGATGACGATCCGCCCCGACCCCTTGGCCACCATGCGGGGCAGCACGGCCTGGGTCACGGCGAGCGTCCCGAACACGTTGACGTCGAAGAGCCGTCGCACCCGGTCCACCGGGACGTCGGCCATCGGGCCGGTCTGGCCGGCGCCGGCGTTGTTGATGAGGACGTCGAGGTCCCACCCGCTCGCCATGGCCACGTCGTCGGTGGTGATGTCGAGCTTCTCCACGGTGATCCCCGGCGCCTCGGCCCGGAGCGCCGCCGCCTGTTCGTCGGTCTCGGTGGTGGCGATGACCGTGTGGCCACGCTCGGCCAGGGCCAGGCTGGCGCCCCTTCCGAAACCCGAGCCGGCTCCGGTGATCATGACGGTCTTGCTCATCGTGGTTGGCTCCTTCGCCGCTGCGGACACTGCACCTTAGGACCGGTGCCCCGGTGACGGGGTCGCCCGGTCGGCCGGGTCGGCCGGTGCTCAGTCCCGGAGCCGCGGTGCGATGAGGGGCTGCGGGCCGGCCCGGGCACGCAACGCCGACGTGGCGCCGTCCTGGCCGACCACGTCGACGGCGATGCCCCGCATGATCACGTCCGTCATCTCGTCGGCATGCCGCTCCGGATCGAGCGGGCCGTCGAACGGGTCGAACGCGCCGGACAGGGCGGACAGCGTGTAGGGGGACTCGGCCCCCTGGGTCACCAGGAAGAACAGGCCACGGGCGCTGACCGGCCGGATCCGGCCGTCGGCCCGCAGCCGGAGGAAGATCGCGCCGATGGTCTCCATCATCGGTTCGACCGCCGATTCGACGAGGTGGCGGAGCCGCACCGTGGCCCGGGGCCCCTCCTGGTTCATGAGCCGTCCGAGCTCGGGGCGGAGCTGCGCCGCGCCGAGGAACGACCGGATGGTGGCCCGCAGGTCGGCGAGGTCGTCGGCGGGGTCGATGACGTCGAGGAAGTGGCGCCGGCGGCTGTCGATGTCCTCCATCAGCACGGCGAACCCCCGGTCGACGGCGGCGAGGTAGAGGCGTTCCTTGGTGCCGAACCGCTGACTGATCGTGCCGTGGCTGAGGCCGAGCCCGGCGTTGAGCGACCGCAGCGACATCGCCTCGTAGCCCTGGGACGCGAACGCCTTCAGCGCGGCGTCCAGGATCTCGGCATCCTGGCGGATCCGGGGTCGACCGCGCGCGTGCCGGGTCCGACCCGGCGCCTCCTGGTCGGTGGCCCTGTCGACGGCGTAGGCCTCGGGCACCCCATGATCCTACCTGCTGACCATGATCACGAGTAGTGATTGACAGATGACAATTTACTACCGGGCCAGGGAGGTCGGGCGCGAGCGTGCCCGTGGGGACGAGCCCGACCGCTGGTCCCCCGCGCTACCCCCGCCGCTCGGCTTCCTCGGCCAGCGCCAGCCACTGCTCCTCGGCGGCGTCGAGTTCGGCCTGCACGGCGCGCAGCTCGGCACCGAGCCGGGTCAGCTCGGTGTGGTCGGCGGTGGCGACCAGGGCATCGTGCAGCTTGTCCCGCTGTCGACCGAGCCTGGCCATCCGGCGTTCGCCGTCGCGCAGCAGCCGCCCGATCGGTGGACGGTCGCGGTCACCCGCCGGCGCCGGGGCGGACGCGGCGACGGGTCGCGCCGGCGCGCGTGGTGGTGGCGCCAGCAGATCGGCCAACCAGGCGTCGAGGCCGCCGGCCACGGGGGCCACGCCGTCGGGTCCGATGGCGACGACCGTCTCGATCGTCCGGTCGAGGAAGGCACGGTCGTGGCTCACGACGACGAGGGTCCCCGGCCAGTCGTCGAGGAAGTCCTCGAGGACCCGGAGCGTGTCGAGGTCCAGATCGTTGGTCGGCTCGTCGAGGAGGAGCACGTTCGGTTGCCGAGCCAGCACGGCCAGGAGTTGGAGCCGCCGCCGTTCGCCTCCGGACAGGGTGCCGACACGGGTGGTGGGAAGGCTGCCGGTGAACCAGAACCGCTTCATGAGGGCGACGTCGGCCGGGGACCCCGGTGACCGGTGGGGGCCGGCCACGACGTCCTGGACCCGGGCCTGCGGATCGAGGTCGTCGCCGTGCTGGTCGTAGTAGCCGACGACGACGGTCGGACCGAACTCGACCGTCCCCGTGTCCGGTGGTCGCGTGCCGGCCAGCAGGTCGAGGAGCGTCGACTTGCCGGTGCCGTTGGCGCCCACGACGCCGATCCGGTCACCGGGACCGATCAACAGGTCCAGGTCGCGGAGGATCGGTGCCCCGCCGTCGTAGGCGAAGCCGACGCCGGTGCACTCGATGACCTTGTCGCCCAGGCGGGCCATGGGAACCTCGAGCTCGAGGGCGTCGGGCCGGGCCGCCTCGGCCGGACGCTGTCCGATCAGGGCCCGGGCCGCGGTGACCCGGGCCTGCGGTTTGCGGCTCCTGGCCTTGGCCCCCCGGCGGAGCCACGCCAGCTCGCTCCTGGCCAGGTTGCGACGGGTGGCCTCGGAGGCGGCGGCACGCTCCTCGCGCTCGGCCCGGCCCTCGAGGTAGGAGGCGTACCCGCCCTCGTGGAGGTAGGCGGACCCGCGGTCGAGCTCGAGCATGCGGGTGGTCACCCGGTCGAGCAGGTAGCGGTCGTGGGAGACGATCACCAGCCCTCCGGCGACGTCGGCGAGCCACCCCTCGAGCCAGGCCACGGCGGCCAGGTCGAGGTGGTTGGTCGGCTCGTCCAGGACGAGCAGCTCACCCGGCGCCGCCACCACCCTGGCCAGGGCGACCCGCTTGGCCTGGCCACCCGAGAGTGTGGAGGTGTCGGCGTCGAGGAAGCCGGACATGCCGAGCCGGTCGAGCGCGGCCGCCGCCTCCCATCCGCCGCCGACGGCGTCGCGCACGGTGCCCGGTGGGAGTTCGGGCGCCTGGCCGAGGTACGTCGTGCGGGTGCCCCGCCCCCTCCGGACCACGCCCGTGTCGGGTCGGAGGCGACCGGCCAGGATGCGCAGGAGCGTCGACTTCCCGGTGCCGTTGATGCCGACGACGCCGAGTCGGTCACCGGTGCTCACGGTCACCGACAGATCGGCCAGGAGCGCCCGGTCGGCCACGGTCACGCCCACGCCCTGCAGATCGACGAGCACGCTCACCGGTCACACGGTACCGGTCGCCCGACGGTGGCCGGTCAGGACGACCGGACGGTGGACAGCCAGCGGACGCCCTTGGCGACCGCCTCGGGCGGTGCCTGTGCCGCGACCCCGGCGGCCAGACCGGCGACCGTGACGGCCTCGAGGGACGAGCGCCACCGGCGCTCGGCCTGCCACATGGCCTCGGCGATCCCGCAGGTGGGCGGGTAGCGGGACGCGGCCACCCGCGACGGGCCCCGCCTCCGGATCTCGGTGCACCGGAAGAACGTGCCGTCGCCCTCGATCGCCTCGAACACCTCGAGCAGGGTGATCTCGGCGGCCGGCCTCGCCAGGCGGTAGCCGCCGTTGCGTCCGGCCCTCGACTCCACGATCCCCGCCCGCGTCAGCGCCTGGAGCGACTTGGCCAGGTACGGACCGGGGACCCCGTGGTACTCGGCGAGGCGCGACGCCGGCAGCGAGGAGTCCCCGGGGACGAGGGCGAGGAGCACGGCGCAGTGCGCGGCCCACTCGACGCTCTCGCTCATCCTCATTCCCGGATGGTACTTGTCCGGGACGGACGGGCGCGGTATAACTCGGATACCAGATATCCGAGTTAGGAGCCCACATGAGAATTGCCGTTGCCGGTGGGACGGGGACGGCCGGGCGGTACGCGGTCACGGCCGGCGGGGCGGCGGGTCACCAGGTCGTGGTGCTCAGCCGGGGCACCGGGGTCGACGTCCGGTCCGGCAGTGGCCTGCGCGGCGCCCTCGATGGGGTGGACGTCGTCATCGACGCACTCGACGGGGGGACGACCAACCGGGCCCGGGCGACGGCGTTCTTCGAGGAGTCGACCGCACGGCTCCAGGACGCGTGTGCCGACGCCGGGGTCCGCCGGATCGTGGTGCTCTCGATCGTGGGTGTCGATCGGGTTCCCGGGTTCGGCTACTACGACGCCAAGCTGGCCCAGGAGGCGGCGGCCCGGCGGGGGCCGGTACCCGTGTCGATCGTCCGGACGACCCAGTTCCTCGAGTTCGCCGGCCAGGTGCTCGACCGGCTGGGGGCCGGACCGGTCGCCCCGGTGCCGTCGATGCGCATCCAGCCGGTCGCCGCCCGGACGGTCGGCGACCGGCTGGTCGAGGTGGCGGCCGGCGGAGCCGACCCCGGGCCCTCGGAGCTCGCCGGACCCGAGGTGATCGAGCTGGTCGAGATGGCCCGGCGGACCGTGCGGCGACGAGGCGCCCGCAAGGTCGTCGTCCCGCTGCGGATCCCCGGTGCGGCGGGGTCCGCGCTGCGTGCCGGTGCGTTGCTCGCGGGGCCCGGTGCCGTCGTCGCCGGCCCGGGGCCCGACCAGTGGCTGGGGTCCGGCGACTTCCGCTGAATCCCCGGGACCCTCGTAGGATGGGCCGGTGAGGCGGGAACCCGCGGGCGACTTCGACTACGAGGCGGCGGGGAGCGGGTATGCGGAGGTCCGACGACCCGAGCCACGATTCGCGGCCGCCGTCCGTCGGGCCCTGGGGGAGGCGCGGACACTGGTGAACGTGGGCGCCGGCGCCGGTTCGTACGAGCCCGCCGACATGGAGGTGACCCCGGTCGAGCCCTCGGCGGGCATGCGCTCGCAGCGCCCACCGTGGCTGGCCCCGGCGGTCGATGCCACGGCCGAGGACCTGCCGTTCCCCGACGGGGCCTTCGACGCGGCGCTGGCATCGGTGACCATCCACCAGTGGCGTGACCTCGGGCGGGGGCTGGCGGAGGTCCGCCGGGTGACCAAGGGGCCGGTGGTGATCCTCACGTTCGACCCGGTGGCGCTGCACCGGTTCTGGCTGACCGAGTACGCGCCGGACGTGATGGCCCACGAGTGCGGGCGCATGCCCCCGCTGGGTCCGGTGGTCGATGCCCTGGGCGGGTCGAGCACGATCGAGGAGCTCCCCATCCCGTCCGACTGCTCGGACGGGTTCGCCGAGGCCTTCTTCGGCCGGCCGGAGGCCCTCCTGGTCGAACGGGTCCGGCGGGCACAGTCGGCGTGGGGCTTCGTCGGTCGTGCCGCCGAGCAGCGTGCCGTCGACCGGCTGGCACGGGCACTCGACACGGGGGAGTGGGACGCCGCCCACGGTGGACTCCGGAGCGCCGACGAGTACCACGGTGCCCTCCGGCTCGTCACGGCGCACCCCGCTCCGGGCGGCTGACAGCCGCTACGGGATCAGGACGATCTTCCCACGGGTGTGCCGTTCCTCGAGCTCCGCGAAGGCGTCGCGGACGCGCTCGAGCGGGTAGGTGGCGGCGATGGGCACGGTGATCTTCCCGGACGCCACCAGTGCGGCGATCTCGGACAGGACCTCGGTCGTCGCCGCCTCGGCGCTCCCCTCGATCCGCGCCCCGACCTCGATGGCGAGGTCGCGAGAGATGACCGTGTCGATGCGGTCCGGTGCCACCCCGAGATCGACCGCCAGCTGCACGTACTCGGGGCCGAAGAGGTCGATGAAGGCGTCGACGCCCTGTGGGGCGGCGGCCCGGATCCGCTCCTCGAGCCCCGGTCCGTAGGCGATCGGGACCACCCCGAGCCCGGCGAGCCAGTCATGGTTGGCCTCCGAGGCGATGCCGAGCACGGTCGCACCCTTGGCCGACAGGAGCTGGACGGTGACCGAGCCGACCCCGCCGGCCGCCGCCGACACCGCGACCGTGTCACCCGGGCCGGCACCGACCGCCCGCACGGCGGCGTACGCGGTGGTGCCCACCACGAACAGTGATCCGGCGACCTCCCAGCTCAGCTCCGGCGGCTTGGGGATCAGCTGGGAGACCGGGACGGCGACGTACTCGGCCTGGCTCGACCGCCGCCACGACCAGCCGAGCACCTCGTCGCCCACCGCGAACGCCGTCACCCCGTCGCCGACGGCGTGCACGACCCCGGCGAGGTCCGTTCCCTCGCCGGACGGGAACGTCGCCGGGAACCGCTCCGCCAACGCGCCCATCCGGATCGCCGCCTCCCCGGGATTGATCCCCGCGGCACGGACCTCGACGACCACCTCCCCCGGCGGGGGGGTCGGCATGTCGACGTCGGCGACGACGAGGACGTCGCGTCCCCCGTAGTGGTCGAACTGCACCGCTTTGACCATTGCGCCTCCCCGGGTCGTCCTGCATCCTCCCGAGGTGCGGGCTGTTCCGCCGGGCCACGGTGCCCGCACGATCGGGATGCCGACCAGGTTAGGGGTGACCGGTCCGCCGCCGGCCGCCCCGTCCGGGACCGGCCCCGATGCACCGTGCGACCCGGTCTCGGCGGTCTCGGCGGCGCCGGCTAGGAGTGCCCCCTCGATGCCAGGAGATACAGGTCGAGGAAGGCGAACGCGGTCGTCAGCAGCATGATGGTCCGCACGAACCACTGCGTCTGGCGGGAGCCGGACCGGTCGACGGCCCGGCTGCGGGCCGTCGCGGTGGCCGCGGCGTCGGCGGCGGAGCGCTCGAACGCCCGGTGCGACAAATTCCGGTGGGTCACGGTGGAGCTGTGACCGCTCACCGGCCCGCCGCCACCGCGTCGATGCCCGGATCGAGCGACCGGGGCCGGTCCGCCGGTGGTTCCCCGCCGGGCTGCCCGCGCCGGTCCCCGGCCGTCCGATACCACATGTTGAGCGCCTCCCGGCCGAGGACCATCAGGACCAGAGCGAGCGCCATCAACCAGGAGACGGGCTCCATCTGCTTCCCCCGCAGGAGCTGGACCGAGGTCACGGCCAGCACGATGAGCACCGGGACGTAGGGGGCGACCAGCGAGGCGGTCGACCCCTCGATCTGGTCGGGGACCGTGCGGGGAGACGTCACGGCCCACAACCCGCCCAGCGCGATCAGCAGATAGCCGGCCACCCAGCCGGTGTCGAGGAAGCTCCCTCCGGAGTAGTCGTTCACGCCGGTCAGGTAGGTGAAGGAGCTGTCGGCCACGGCGAACGCGACCACGCCGGCCATCACCAGGGCAATGTCGACCCGCACCGGCCGCCCGCCGCGGGCGATCAGGATGATCACCAGGGACACCATGACCACGTCACTCATCGGGTAGGCGAGCGAGATCACCTGCTTGAGCACGGTCCCCTGGTGGGCCCGGAACATGGGGCCGAGGATGGTCGCCCAGCTGGCGAACAGGAGGGACGTGGCGATGATGCAGCT
Source organism: Acidimicrobiales bacterium (assembly GCA_049517675.1). GTDB lineage: Bacteria > Actinomycetota > Acidimicrobiia > Acidimicrobiales > RAAP-2 > Bog-756. Next base: position 27,325 of record JBEKRV010000020.1, on the reverse strand, counting down.
GTCGAGGAGCCCGAGGCCCCGGTCGCCCGTGCCCCGTCGGGCGCCCGGATAGACCAGGAGCGCGGCGAACGCCGGGGGGATGGCGCACAGGAACCCGACGTCGGCGAGCGAGGGGAACGGCACCGGCACGTTCCTGACGAGTGCGTAGTAGCACCAGACGGCCTCCCCGGCACCCCAGGCGAAGCTCGAGACGGCGAAGAGCGCCCAGGTGGCGCGCGCCCTCGGTACCCGGACCGCGGCCACGCAGCAGACCGCGGTGGCGCACCAGGCGGCCACCCACTGCCCGACGTCGTCGACCTGGAGGGTCGTGTGGGAGCCGCCGACGCCGGCCAGGATCCACGAGAGGAAGAGCGCCACCGCCGCACCGGCCAGCACGGCGCCGACCAGGAAGGACCTACCCGCACCGGCGTCGGCCACCCCGGGGACGTACGAAGTCTCCATGGGATCTGCATCGGCGTGGACCCGGCCCAGGTGTAGAGAATTGTCGGGGGTGTCTACAAAATGGTCCGGTGGGGGTCCCCGGCGGGGTGTCAGCCGGCGAGGTACTCGAACGCGGGACCGAGCGTTCGTTGCCCGTCGCCGGGGGACGGCATGTTCATGAGCGAGAGCGCGAGGTACTTCAGGTCGTACATCGCATGGACGGCCTCCTCCATCGCCCGGGCGTTCCCGTCGAAGCTCGCATAGATGGTGTCGACCAGGGAGGTGTAGGCCACGTTGCAGTCCACCATCGGCTGGTAGGCCCAGGTGCCGTGGTAGTAGTGCGCCTTCGGGTCCGGGGTCATCGGCTTGACGGAACCCCAGTCGATCGGGAGCACGTCCCCGACGGGCTGGTCGCCGATCAGCTGGTCCGGCAGGAAGTACCGTCCGGCACGGAGCTGCAGGAAGCGCGCGTAGTGCGAGTACATCTTCCAGCCGAACCGCAGCCTGTCGTTGTCGTCGACGCTCCGATCCGTGTGGGGACGGGCCAGCATGGTCGCCCCCTCGACCGCGTGTGCGGCGGCGGTCTCGTCGAGGATCGTGGCGGGGACGCCCTCGCCCTCACGGACGATCATGGCCAGTGCGTCGAGGGCGGAGTCGAGGTCGACGACCTCGACGATCGTCCCGGCGCCGCCGTAGTAGTCGACGGCGGTCAGTTGGCAGCCGGCCCGGCTCGAACGGGCGGACTCGAACACGTCAGGGGGACAGAGACGGCGGAGTCCGGACTCGATGGCCGCGTAGAACGCCCCGATCGAGCCGTACTGCTCCCCGCCGCCGGCCCCCGAGGCGTCGGGACGTTCGATGGCGATGAATTCGTCGAGCGCCTGCGGCGAGAAGGGCTGCAGATGGATGGTGGGGATCCGTTCGATGAAGGGCACGTTCGTCGGGTACGAGGGTACGGGGCTGGGTCCGTCACCGACGGGGGCGGTGCTCGGGACCCCGCCGATCGCGTTGAGGACGTTGGCGGCCAGCCCCATGTGGAGCATCTCCTCGAGCACGACGCTCTGGACCACCTCGTAGGCGGCGGTGTTGGTGTCGGGATCGATCGAGTACAGCGCGCACAGATAGGCGGGGATGGTCGTGAGCTCGATGCCGATGGCGTACTGCAGGTGATCCCGCAGGTCCTCGACACTGGCGATGGGTCGGGCGGCGCTGATCACGACAGTGCGGCCAGGTCGTCGACGATGTTGTCGCCGAGCCAGACGGCCAGGGCGGTCATCGTCAGGGTCGGGTTGGAGGTGCCGATGGTCGGCATGTTGCCGCATCCTGCCAGGTAGAGGTTGTCGTGGTCCCACGTGCGCTGTCTCGGGTCGACCACGGAGGTGTTCGCCGCCATGCCCATCCGGTGGGTTCCGACCAGGTGGCCGGCCCCCTGGAACGTGTAGCCCGAGTCTTCGTACAGGACGTACCCGGGGTCCGTCGGGTGGTACTCGGTGTAGTCCCTCGGGTACGGGAACGTGGCCGGGTCGTCGGTCGGGAGCAGCGGCGGAACACCGAGGAGCGCGTACATGGCGTCGGAGGCCTCCTTGGCCATGGCGAAGCCCGCCCGCACGTAGTCCGGGAGGTCGTAGTGGATCACCGGGCGGAAGTTGCCGAGCTGGTCCCGGTGGGACCCGTCGATGGTCACGAAATTGGTGGCCTCGGGGAGCTGCTCCATCTCGAGCGCCAGCCGGAACTGCCGGGGCACCACCCGACCGATCGTCGTCCGCAGCTCCCGACCGAAGAGCCCCCGTCCGACGAGGGTGTCCACCGTGGACGACGGTGCGTCTGCGGCGAAGCTCCACCCCTCGTTGCCGATCTCGATGCGGAACGCCGAGTTGTGGCTGCGGAACGCTCCGTCCCGGAACATCTCGAGGCCCGAGGTGGACAGGGGACCGCGGAATCCCCACACCGGGATCGGCATCAGGCCCCACGTCAGGATGAGCGGATGATCCATGAGATTGCGTCCGACCATGCCGCTGGAGTTGGCCGCTCCCGACGCCAACAGCAGGGTCGCGTTCTCGATGGCATTCGCGGCGAGCACGTACCGCTTGGCCCGGACCGTCTGCGGCGCCGACGACGGAGGTGCCTGCTCATTCTCGTAGGCCTGGAAGGTGATGCCGCCCACCCGACGGTGCTCGTCGATCTCGATGCGGGTGGCGACCGCCTGCGAGATGATGGTCACCGACGAGCGCGACGGCGTCGGTGGGAGTGTGCCCGGGTGCCGGCGCATCAGCTCGTAGAGGGTCTTCAGCGCGCTGTACTTGGCCTGGGCGGGACAGATGGGGATGCAGTTGGTGTTCCCCTCGCACCGCTCGCCCGTCTGCGGGTTCCCGGGGGCACCCACGGGCTGGTAGCCGGGGCGGGGCACCGAATTGCGGCCCGCCGGGGTGTTGCTCATCTTCACCTCGTAGGCGGCGCCCTGGACGGAGATGGTGCGTCCGTCCAGCCGGTCGGCCAGGACCTGGTCGAGATAGCTCGGCGGTACCCGGTGCATCGGGTACTCGTAGTCGCCGAAGTAGGTCGGGTCGTCGATGCCCGGGTAGAACTGGTCGGACGTGCTCCCCGCCACTCCGATGACGTCGGTCTCGGCCCGCTCGTAGTACGGCCGGAGGTCCTCGTACGTCATGGGCCAGTCGATGCCCTGGCCGTAGAGGGAACGGATCCGGAAGTCGTTGGGGAGCATCCGGAGGCACGTGCCGAGCCAGTGCAGGGTCGTGCCACCGAGCGCCCGGGTGTAGTCACTCTGGAATGCCAGCGGACCGGACTGCACGAAGTAGCCGTGGTCGTCGGTGCCGCTGCGGGGCGACACGCCGGGACCGGGCTGGCTGACGAGCTGCCTGATGTCCAGCACGTCGGGCTGGGGGGCGTTGGGATTGTTCGGATAGGGGGCGTTCGGGACCTTGGCCAGCGACGCCTGGAACGCCTCGACGAGCGATCCGTACTTGTCCGCGCTCATCCCGGTGGCCCGTCCCGCCTCGAGGATGAGGATCCGCTTCCCCCCGGTGTCGGCGATGGTCTTCGCCACCGTTGCGCCCGCGATCCCTCCACCGACGATGACCACGTCGTAGGGCTCGTCGGTCATGGCGCCTCCATTCCCCGGGGCGGACTGGTCCACGAGGCGAAGCCCGGTTGCTTCGCACCCATCGGATGGGTCCCCGACGCCGGCCACACCAGCCCCTCGCGGTAGGCGGCGGCCGACACGACGTGGTCGTCGTCGTGAGCCATCGCCCCGTAGGCGTTGCGCCAGTCGCGTGGCAGCTGGGACCAGGTGCCGAGATACCACATGGTCGCCACGTTGCGCGCCACCGGCCCGTACCGTGGATCGTCGAGGATGATCCGCCGGAACTCCGCGGGATCGTCTCCGGTCACCGTGTCGAGGGCGCTGAACAGCGAGCTCGCCTCGCGGGCCCCGATGATCCGCAGGAGCTCGCCGTAGTACTCCTCGAGCATCCCGGTCCCCATCAGTTCGTAGTCCTCGAAGCCGGTGAGGATCACCGACATCCGCAGGAAGCTCGCCGGTGCACCGGTCACCGGTCCGGGATTCTCGGGCATCACGCCTCCCCGCTGACGAGTTGGGTCCGGTTGAGCGGGCTCAGGTCGAGGGGCTCGGCGCGACCGGGTCGGAACGTCGAGCCGATCCCCTGCTGGAAGTCGAAGAGGCCACCCGGATCGACCGCCCGCTTGATCCGAACGAGCCGCTCGTAGTTGTCGCCGTAGTACATCTCGGGCCAATCGGTGAGGAGCGGGTCGATGTAGTTGGCGTAGGCGCCCGAGAAGTGTGGCCGCAGCGCCTCGCCGAAGCCGTAGGCCCACTCCACGTTGGTCCTGGTGTCCACGGCGTCGGTCCAGATCGCCTTCAGTTCGTAGATGAAGCCGGGTGCGCGGTGGGGATAGGCCGTGGCGTCGCCCGCCACCGTGCTGATGGCGCCACCACCGTGCGTCCAGACGACGAAACTGTCCGGAGAGGGCGCATCGTCGATGAAGTGCCGGTAGATGTCGACCACCGGCGGTGTCATCGCTCCCACCGGGATGATCCCGGACCTGATGTAGCCCTGGCGATCGCCGACGAGCGTCGACGTGCCGATCTTGTCCTCGAACAGGGGGAGCGGCAGGGCGTAGAACTCGCTGCTGATGGGCGGCAGGCGGAGCATGGGACCGAGCAGGTCCACGCCGTCGCCGTAGGCACCGTTGTAGACCGCCGTGATGCGGAACGCCTTGCGCTTCCGGCCCGTCTCCACCGGATCGGGAACGTCGCCGAGGTAGCCGTAGACGGCCAGTTCGGCCGGCACCGTCTGGACCCACTCGTTGTAGGTGCCGATCACGTCGTGCGCGGAGGCGAGCGGGTACGACACCTCACCCACGAGCATCGACGGGGCAGCGGGTCGGTGGACCGCGAGCTCGACGGCCACCGCGACCCCGAAGTTGCCGCCACCGCCGCCCCGACAGGCCCACCACAGGTCCCGGTCCTCGGGCGACGTGGCTCCTTCGTGGAGGTGATGGAGCACACCGTCGGGCGTGACCAGATCGATCGAGATCACGTTGTCGCAGCCCAAGCCGTACGACCGGGAGACGAACGAGTAGCCGCCGCCGAGGAGGAACCCGCCGAGCCCGACGGTGAGGCACCCGCCGCCCACCGGGATCAGACCGGTGCCCGAGTCGACGAGGAAGCCGTAGACGTCCTCCCACCGTGCGCCGAGCTGCACCCGGACCGTCCGCGCGTCGCGGTCGAGCTCGATCTCCTTCATGAGGGACAGGTCGAGCACCACGCCACCGCGATTCAGGCAGTAGCCGGCGGCGCTGTGCCCACCGGACTTGACCGTCAGGGGCAGGTCGCGGTCCCGGGCGAATCGGAGGGCCAGGGCCACGTCGCCGGCCGACCGGGGCAGGACGACGTAGGCGGGGACCAGGGCGACCCGGCCGTTGTCGATGGTCAGCGCGGTCTCGAACCCGGGATCGGTCGACTCGAGCACCGACCCGCTGAGTGCGGCTTGCAACCGGGCGACGTCGCTCATCGGCCGGTCACCGGATCCGACCCGGTCCGGGACCGGGGGAGGTCGACGACGTCGGCCACGCCGACCGGACGGGCTCGAACCGGTCGACGATGCCGGATCGGCCGCGGACGGACGGCGGTCCGACCCGATCCGAGGGTCCCGGTCCAGGGGTCACGACGGGACCGAGGCGGCGGCCGGGCGGATGTACCCCGCCTGGCGGTCGATGAATTCGGCGCTCACGTACAGCGTGCCGTCGTTCCCGGTGAGGAACAGGTCGAGATAGCGGACGATCCACTTCGTGAACACCGGTCCGTGGAGGTGCCGTTCGAATGCGGTGCGATCGGGCCAGCCACTCACGAAGACGACCTCGTTGGGGGGAGGTGCGGGCCGGGACCCCTCCATGATCGGCGTGTGGATCAGGTACATGGTGGTGAACGGCTCCTGCTCCTCGACGGCCCGAGCGAGCTCGCGCAGGGCGGCTACCGCCTCGGGCTCCCGGCCCGGGACGATCCACCATTTGGCGATGATCGAGAGCATGTCCGGCCTCCGTTCCGTGTGCGGGCGACCCGGTTCGCACGGGAGCGGTCGCCGGTCCCTCCGGCTCCCGCTGTGTCGAGGCGTGGGTGTGGGAGGCCGACCTGTGCGTCGCCCGGGCATGCGCCCAGGCGTCCACCGCGAGGTCCGGAGGTAGGGGGCAGGTCCGCCGCCGGCCCGCCGAGCCGCCTTCCGCCGCCGGCCGCATGCGGAGCACGCTCCGCCGCGACCGGGCTGTTGTCCGCCATCCGCCAGTCACTTTCGTTCGCCTGGACGTATGGTGTTCTCCACGTCGGGGATTGTCAAGGCATCCGTGGCCGTCCGGTCCCGTCGACAGGGTCCCGACTCCGCTGCCCGGCGGGAGCGTCCCCGAACGCTCTTCCCTGTCGACGGGGTCGGTGTCCGGGGTGCGGGCGGCCACTCCGGCCCGGCCCGGCCACCGCGCTCTGCAGGGAGGGAACTTCGGCCCTGCCCGCCGCCCGGGGGACGCTTCATACTGGACTCGGCGTCGTGAGGGCCGAAGGTCCTCGTCACGGCGTCGGCCATGCAGTCCGCGACCGGAGGAGGTCAGATGCCGTCGTACCGTCAGCGCAAGGTGGAGAGCGTCGCACGCCGCGAGCCCGTGTTCGCGCGGGCCGACGAGACGCTGCGGACGGTCGCGCACGCGTTGTGGACCGAGAACGTGAGCGCGTTGGTGGTCGGAGACGCACTGCGACCCCTGGGCATCATCTCCGAGCGTGACGTGGTCTCCCAGATCGGCCAGGGCGCCGACCTCGATGCCGTGACGGCGGGTCAGGTGATGAGTTCGTACCTGATCGCCGCGCAGGTCGGCGACACCCTGGACGATGCCGCCTATCAGATGCTGGAGAACGCCATCCGCCATCTTCCCGTGATGGACGGCGAAGGTCGGGTGGTCGGCATGATCTCCGTGCGGGATCTCCTCCGTCCGCTGCTCTCGGACGGGTCGGGAGGTCCGGAGCCCGCCCATGACGGGTGACCGGTCGGAGTCGGGCTTCCCCCTCGACGTGGTCTACGGTCCCGACAGCATTCCCGGGTTCGACCCGGGGGTCAGCCTGGGCGCGCCGGGGACCTATCCGTTCACCCGGGGCGTCTACCCGACCATGTACCGGGGGCATCCGTGGACGATCCGCGAGTACGCCGGGTTCGGCACCGCCGCCGACTCCAACCGCCGGTACCGCGAGCTGATCGCCGCGGGCCAGACCGGGCTGTCGGTGGCCTTCGACCTCCCCACCCAGATGGGATACGACTCCGACCACCCGCTGGCGAACGGCGAGGTGGGCAGGGTGGGCGTCGCCGTCGACTCGCTCGACGACATGCGGACCCTCTTCGACGGCATCTCGCTCGATCAGGTGTCCACGTCCATGACCATCAACGCCCCCGCGGCGCTGCTCCTGCTCATGTACCAGATCGTGGCCGAGGAGCAGGGTGCGGACGTCCGTCGGCTGGCCGGGACGATCCAGAACGACGTCCTCAAGGAGTACATCGCCCGGGGCACCTACATCTTCCCGCCCCGGCCGTCGCTCCGGTTCGCCACCGACACCTTCGCCTACTGCCAGTCGGAACTGCCGCGCTGGAACACGATCTCCATCTCGGGCTATCACATCGCCGAGGCGGGAGCGTCGCCCGTGCAGGAACTGGCCTTCACGCTGGCGAACGCCATCGAGTACGTGCGTGCGGCCGTCGCCGCCGGACTGGTCGTCGACGAGTTCGCCCCGAGACTGTCGTTCTTCTTCGTGGCCCGGATCACCGTGCTCGAGGAGGTGGCCAAGTTCCGGGCGGCACGGCGGATGTGGGCTCGCATCATGAGCGACCGGTTCGGAGCCACCGACCCGCGATCGATGATGCTCCGGTTCCACACCCAGACCGCCGGCGTGGAGCTCACGGCCCAGCAGCCGGAGGTCAACCTGGTCCGTGTGACCCTGGCCGCCCTGGCCGCCGTGCTCGGCGGCACCCAGTCGCTGCACACCAATTCGTTCGACGAGGCGTTGGGGCTGCCCACCGATCGGGCGGCACGCCTGGCCGTCCGCACGCAGCAGGTGCTCGCCGAGGAGACGGACGTCCCGGACATCGTGGATCCCTTCGGGGGCTCCTACGCCATCGAGCGCCTCACCGACGAGATCGAGGCGCACGTGACCGAGCTCATCGACGAGATCGAGCAGATGGGTGGGGCCGCCGCCGCCATCGACGCCGGGTTCCAGCAGTCCCAGATCGAGCGCAACGCCTATCGCATCGCCGAGGAGATCTCCTCGGGCGAGCGGACCGTCGTCGGCGTCAATGCCTTCACCACCGAGGAGACCGGGAGCTATGAACCCCTCCGCATCGACCCCGAGGTCGAACGCGATCAGGTCGACCGGTTGAAGCGCATGCGGGATCGGCGCGACGGGACGGCGGTGCTGACGGCGTTGGACGCCGTCGATGCGGCGGCCGTCGGTTCGGCGAACGTGCTGTACCCGCTGAAGGCGGCGTTGGCCTCGGGCGCCACCGTCGGGGAGATCTGCGACGTGCTCCGCCGGCGGTGGGGGACGTACGAGTCGACCCACCTGCTCTGATCCGGAGGTCGCGTGGACAAGGTCCTGATTGCCAATCGCGGGGAGATCGCCGTGAGGGTGGCGCGGGCGTGCCACGATGCCGGGATCTCCTGCGTCGCGGTCTATGCCGACCAGGAGCTCGACGCGCCCCACGTGCACTATGCCGACGAGGCCTTCGCCCTCGGGGGCACCCAGCCGTCGGAGACCTACCTGGCCGTCGACAAGCTCATCGACGTGGCCCGGCGGTCCGGTGCCGATGCGGTGCATCCCGGGTACGGCTTCCTGGCCGAGCGTGCGGAGTTCGCCGAGGCGGTCGAGGGTGCCGGCCTGGTCTGGATCGGTCCGCCCCCAAGGGCCATCCGCGACCTGGGCGACAAGACCGTGGCCCGGCGGCTGGCGGCCGCCGTCGGGGCCCCACTGGTGCCCGGACTGGCCGAACCGGCGGCTGACGTGTCCGACATCCGCTCCTTCGCCGACGAGCACGGATTCCCGCTCCTGATCAAGGCCGCGTTCGGTGGCGGAGGCCGCGGCATGAAGGTGGTCCGGGGTCCGGACGATCTGGACCAGGCCTACGAGTCGGCCGTCCGGGAGTCGACGGTGGCGTTCGGCCGGGGCGAGTGCTTCGTCGAGCGCTACCTCGAGAACGCCCGGCACCTCGAGACCCAGTGCCTCGCCGACCGCAACGGGCGGGTGGTTGTGCTCTCCACCCGGGACTGCTCGTTGCAGCGGCGGAACCAGAAGCTGGTCGAGGAGGCTCCGGCACCATTCCTCACCGGTGAGCAGGTCGGCCGCCTCTACGACGCGTCCAAGGCGATCCTGGCCGAGGCCGGCTACGTGAACGCCGGCACCTGCGAGTTCCTCCTCGCTCCGGACGGCACCATCTCGTTCAACGAGGTCAACACCCGCCTCCAGGTCGAACATCCGGTGACGGAGCTGGTCACCGGAGTCGACGTCGTCCAGGAGCAGCTGCGGATCGCGTCCGGTGGTCTGATCGACTACGAGGACCCGGTCGTGACGGGCCACGCCATCGAGTTCCGGGTGAACGGCGAGGATCCGGCCTCGGGGTTCCTCCCGAGCCCCGGCCGACTCCGGCGGTGGCGGGTCCCGTCCGGGCCCGGGGTCCGCTGGGACGGCGCCTACGAGGAAGGCGACGACCTGCCCGCCGAATTCGACTCCCTGCTCGGCAAGCTGATCGTCTACGGACGCGATCGGCACCAGGCTCTCGCCTACGCCCGTCGTGCGCTGTCGGAGTTCCGCTGCGATGGCATCGCCACCGTGCTCCCCATGGACCGGCTCGTCGTCGAGCACCCCGACTTCGTGGCCGAACCGTTCCGGGTGCACACCCACTGGATCGAGACCGTGCTGGCCGACAGTCTCGATGCCCTTCCCCCGTTCGCGGACCATGCCGAGCCCGGGGCCGTCGGTGCCCGGCGCCGGCTGCTCGTGGAGGTCGACGGCCGCCGGGTGGAGGTCACCCTCCCCGGTGACTTCGGCGACGTCGGCGGTCCGGCCCTCCCGCCTCCGCCCACCCGGCACCGCCGCGCGGATTCCGCCGTCGCCGGGGCGGCCTCCGACGTGGTGACCAGTCCCATGCAGGCCAAGGTGGTGAAGGTGGTGGCGGCCAACGGGCAGCACGTCACCCGGGGGGAGACGGTGATCGAGGTCGAGGCGATGAAGATGGAGCAGTCGTTGCCCGCGCCGGCGGATGGTTGGATCCAGGGCCTCGCCGTCGACGTCGGGGACGAGGTGCTCCGGGGCGAGGTCCTGTGCCGGGTGACGGACACCGCGCCGGACGGGGGTGCACCGTGACCGAGGAACCGCCACAGCCGGACTCGACCGCGTCACGACTCGCCGATCTCGACGAACGGCGCCGGCAGGTCTACCGGGAGGCCGAGTCGGTCGCCGTCCAGCGACAGGGCGCCCACGGGAAGCTGTCGGCCCGCCAGAGGATCGAGGCGCTCGTCGACCCGGGTTCCTTCCACGAGCTCGACGCGTTCGCCCGCCACGACACCGGCACGGAGGGGGGCGGCGACCAGCCCTACGGCGACGGCGTCGTGACCGGGTACGCCGCCGTCGACGGGAGGACCATCTGCCTGTTCTCCCACGACTTCAGCGTCTTCGGCGGCTCACTCGGCGAGGTGTTCGGCCAGAAGGTGGTCAAGCTGATGGATCTCGCCCTGCGGATCGGATGCCCCATCGTCGGGATCAACGACTCCGGCGGCGCACGCATCCAGGAGGGCGTCGCGTCACTGGGCAACTACGGGGAGATCTTCTACCGCAACACGGTGGCGTCGGGCTTCGTGCCCCAGATCTCCGTGATCGCCGGCCCGTGCGCCGGAGGGGCCGTGTACTCGCCGGCGCTCACCGACTTCACCGTCATGGTCGACCAGGTGGCCCACATGTTCATCACCGGCCCCGACGTGATCAAGGCGGTGACGGGGGAGGACGTGGGCATCGAGGAGCTGGGCGGTGCCACCACCCATGCGGCCCGGACGGGGAACGCCCACTATGTGGCCCCCGACGAGCAGGACGCCTTCGACTTCGTGCGCGCCCTGCTCGGCTACCTGCCCCCGTGCAGCCGGTCGGAGCCGCCGCGGTACCGGTGCGCGGTGTCCGAATCGGTGACGACCCGGGACCTCGGGCTTGACCGCCTGGTCCCCGACTCCGACACGGTTCCCTACGAGATGCGGGACGTCGTCTCGGCGGTGATCGACGCCGGTGAGCTGCTCGAGATCCACGAGGCCTTCGCCCCCAACATCATCTGCGGCCTCGGGCGCATCGAGGGGTCGTCGGTGGGCGTCGTCGCCAACCAGCCCATGCACCTGGCCGGAACCCTGGACATCGACGCCGCCGAGAAGGCGGCCCGGTTCGTCCGGACGTGTGACGCATTCGGGATCCCCATCGTCACCTTCGTGGACGTCCCGGGCTTCCTGCCCGGCACGGATCAGGAGTGGCAGGGAATCATCCGGCGGGGCGCCAAGCTCATCTACGCCTATGCCGAGGCGACCGTGCCCAAGGTGACGGTCATCACCCGGAAGGCCTACGGCGGCGCATATGTGGTCATGGGCTCCGCGCACCTGCGGGCCGATGTCAACCTCGCCTGGCCCACCGCCGAGGTCGCGGTGATGGGCGCCGACGGCGCCGTGAGCATCGTGCACCGACGTGAACTGGCCGCCAGCGACGACCCGCACCTCCGCGAGCGCCTGGTGACCGAGTTCCGCCGGGAGTACGACAATCCGTACCAGGCGGCCGCCCGCGGCTACGTGGACGCGGTCATCCGGCCGTCGGAGACCCGGATCCAGGTGACGTCCGCCCTCCGGGCACTGCGGGACAAGCGGGCCGATCGGCCCAATCCGAAGAAGCACGGCAACATCCCGTTGTGACGACCGGACGCCCGACGGGCACCGGTGCGATCCCGTCCAATCGTCCCTGCACCCGCAGGTAGCCCTGGTGGGGCGCCTGCGACTACTCGGCCGTGTAGCTCATGACGTGCTTGATCCTCGTGTAGTCCTCGAAGCCGTAGACCGAGAGGTCCTTCCCGTAGCCGGAGTGCTTGAACCCTCCATGGGGCATCTCGGCCACCAGCGGGATGTGGGTGTTGATCCACACGCATCCGAAATCGAGGCGGGCCGCCGTGCGCAACGCCCGGCCGTGGTCACGGGTCCACACCGACGACGCCAGTCCGAATTCCACGTCGTTGGCCCAGCGCACGGCCTCCTGCTCGTCGCTGAACCGCTGCACGGTGATGACGGGGCCGAACACCTCCTCCTGGATGATCTCGTCGCTCTGCTCGAGTCCGGTGACGACCGTCGGTTCGTAGAAGAACCCACGGTCGCCGACCCGGGTCCCGCCGGTCTCCACCCGCGCGTGGACGGGAAGGCGGTCGATGAAGCCGCTCACCCGTTCGAGTTGGACGGCACTGTTGAGTGGCCCGACATCGGCGCCCGGCTCATCGGGCCCGCCGAGCTTGCGGCGGCGGGCCGCTTCGGTGAGCGCGGCGACCAGTTCGTCGTGGATCCCGGGGCCTGCGAGCACCCGTGTGGCGGCCGTGCAGTCCTGGCCGGCGTTGAAGTAGCCGGCCATGGCGATGCCCTCGGCGGTGGATTCGACGTCGGCGTCGTCGAACACGATCACGGGCGCCTTGCCGCCGAGCTCGAGATGGACCCGCTTGATGTCCTCCGCCGCGCCACGGGCGATCTCCCGCCCGGCCCGGACGCTCCCCGTGATGGAGACCATGCGCGGGATGGGACTCTGGAGGAGCGCGGTGCCCATCTCGTGGTTCAGGCCGCAGACGACGTTGAGCACGCCGGGCGGGAAGAACTCGGCGGCCACCTCGGCCATGAAGGCGGTGCTGGCCGGGGTGGTGTGGGCCGGCTTGAGGACCACGGTGTTGCCCGCGGCGATCGCCGGGGCGAACTTCCAGACAGCCATCATCATCGGGTAGTTCCACGGCGTGATCTGGGCGCACACGCCGACCGGCTCCCGCCGGACGAACGAGGTGAACCCCTCCATGTACTCCCCGGCGGACCGGCCCTCGAGGAGCCGGCACGCGCCGGCGAAGAACCGGATCTGGTCGATCATGGGCGGGATCTCCTCGGAGGTGGTGAGCCCCCGCGGCTTGCCCGTGTTGCGGCACTCGATGTCCACCAGCTCGTCGGTCCGCGCCTCGAGGGCGTCGGCGAACCGGAGGACGGCCAGACTCCTCTGCGAGGGCGTCGTCGTCGACCAGGTCTCGAAGGCCTCCTGGGCGGCCCGGAAGGCGCGCTCGACGTCCTCCGGCTGCGACCGGGGCGCCTCCGCGTACTTCTCGCCCGTCACCGGGTCGACGAGGTCGTAGACGAGCCCGCCCCCGGCCGTCACCGACTCTCCGGCGACGAAATTCTTGACCACGTACAAGGTATCGGCCATCGACATCTCCTCTTCTGCATCGACCACATCGGCAACCTTCTTGCGACATCCGGTCGGCCCTCCCGGGGCCCCCGGTGGCCGCGGGTACCGCCTCGGGGCAGCGTCAGCCGGCTCCGGGCGTCCGCTCGTCGAGGGCCCAGGGGGCCCCGTGGCTGTTGACCAGCTCGAGGAACGGATCGGCCGGCAGCGCTTCCGGACCGAGCACGCCCTCGCCCGACCAGACGCCGGAGTCGAGCAGTTCGAGGGCCACGATCGGGTTCATGGCCGTCTGCCACACCACCGACTGGGATCCGAACTCCGACATGCACCAGGCGTTGTCCACCACGTGGTGGAGGTAGACCTCACGGGGAGATCCGTCCTTCCCGGTGCCGGTGACCCAGGTGCCGGCGCAGGTGAGCCCCGACATCCGGTCCCCCAGCTGTGCTGGATCGGGCAGGCAGCCGGCCACCACGTCACGAGGGGAGACCTCGACGTTGCCCACCCGGATCGGCGTGGTCGAGTCGAGTCCCAGCTTGTGGATGACCGACAGGACCTCGATGAATTCGTCGCCGAGGCCGTACTTGAAGGTGACCCGTTGGGCGTCGAGCCACCGGGGGACGAGCAGCACTTCCTCGTGCTCGACGTTCACGCACTCGATCGGACCGATGCCCGCCGGGAAGTTGAACGTCTCGGGCTCGCTGAAGCACTCCGTCGTGAACCAGTCCTTGCCCTTCTCCCAGATGATCGGCGGGTTGAGGCACTCCTCGATCGTCGTCCAGATGGAGAAGGACGGCGCGAATTCGTAGCCCTCGATCACGAGGTTGGCCCCGTCACGGACCCCGATCTGGTCGATCGACGAGAACAGGTTGTCCGCCGCGTACCTCGCGAACACGTCCGACAGCCCGGGCTCCACGCCCATTCCGCACAGTGCCAGTACGCCCTTCTCCTTCAGCTGCGCGTCCATGGCGAACTGCTCGTCCCCGAGCTTCACCCCGGGGACCCGGTACGGATCGGTGGGGTGGGGATGCGACAGCGACATGGCCATGTCCAGGTACGTCACCCCCGCGCTGAACGCGGCCCGGAAGATCGGCATCACGAACCGTGGGTCGAGCGCGTTGAGGACGGCGTCAACCTTCTCGGCCTTGATCAGGCTGACGACCGCGGCCTCGTCGCCGCCATCGATCTGGTAGGCGGCGAACCGGTCGTCCGCACCGGCGACCGCCCGCTTGGCCCGGGCGAGGTCGTAGTCGGCCACGGCGACGCGCTCGAACAGATTCCACTTGGCTGCGGTCTTGGCGACCGCACTCCCGACACCCCCGGCTCCAATGACAAGTACCCGCATCAATTCCTCCATCGCTCGCGTTCCCCGGCCACCCGGAGCCCGACTCTTCTGTTGGTCACTATTGGCCCCGGGCGATCTGACGACCAGGGCCGAACGTCCTATCCGGGCCTCCCGCGAACTCCAGGTGACAACCGGCCGTCCGGTCGATCCGGTCGGGACGCCGTCGCGCGATTGGGACTTTGGACCCTGACGGATCCTGGCCGGACGGCAAACGATGTCGGGGTGATATCCAACGAAACCCATCCGGGAAGATCGACAGCGTCGGCACGGGATCAACTGAACCAGGTGCTGGCCAAGGTAATGGAGAAGAACCCGGGCGAGCTCGAGTTCCATCAGGCCGTCCGTGAGGTCACCCGTTCGCTCGAGCCCGTCCTCGTCCGGCATCCCCGCTACGTCGAGGACAAGATCTTCGAGCGCCTGGTCGAGCCCGATCGGATCATCAGCTTCGGGGTGAACTGGGTGGACGACGAGGGGGAGATCCACGTCAACCGGGGCTACCGGGTCCAGATGAGCAGTTCGATCGGGCCCTACAAGGGCGGGCTCCGATTCCATCCGACCGTGAACCCGGGCGTGCTGAAGTTCCTGGCCTTCGAGCAGACCTTCAAGAACTCGCTGACCACGTTGCCCATGGGCGGGGCGAAGGGCGGCTCCGACTTCGATCCCAAGGGCAAGAGCGAATCGGAGATCCGGCGGTTCTGCCAGTCGTTCATGACCGAGCTCTACCCCTACATCGGAGAATTCACCGATGTGCCGGCGGGGGACATCGGTGTGGGCGAGCGGGAGATCGGCTACCTCTTCGGCCAGTACAAGCGGATCGGGAAGCGATTCGCCGGGGCCCTCACCGGAAAGGGGATCAAGTGGGGCGGTTCACGCATCCGCCAGGAGGCCACCGGCTACGGCGTGGTGTACTTCGCCCGGGCGATGCTGGCCACCAAGGGGGACACCCTGGAGGGGAAGACCTGCCTCGTCTCGGGCAGCGGGAACGTGGCCCAGTTCACCGTCGAGAAGTTGTTGGACCTGGGAGCACGGAGCGTCACCCTCTCCGACTCCGACGGCTTCGTCCACGACCCCGACGGCATCGACCGGGACAAGCTCGAGTGGGTCAAGTGCCTCAAGAACGAGCGCCGGGGCCGGATCCGTGAGTACGCGGACCGGTTCCCCCGGGCCACCTACCATCCGGCTGTCGCCGGCGCGCAGAACGGCCTCTGGTCGGTGCCGGCCGACTGCGCCTTCCCGAGCGCCACCCAGGACGAGATCGGCGTCGGGGACGCCGACAACCTGGTCAGGGGCGGCATCACCCTGGTGGCCGAAGGCGCGAACATGCCCACCGTTCCCGAGGCCATGGACCGCTTCGCCGAGGCCGGCGTGCTCTTCGCCCCGAGCAAGGCGTCGAACGCCGGAGGGGTCGCCGTGTCCGGCCTCGAGATGGCCCAGGACATGCAACTCTCCCAGTGGTCCTCCGAGGAGGTCGACCGCCGGCTCCAGGAGATCATGCTGCGGATCCACGAGACCGTGCTCCGGACGGCCGAGGAGTACGACCGACCGGGCGACTACGTGTCCGGCGCCAACATCGCCGGTTTCGTCAAGGTGGGTGACGCGATGCTCGACGAGAGCCCGATCTGAGATGACCAGCACACAGTCGGCCGTCAACCCGGACAAGCCCACGGATGCGCCGATCGAGAAGGGGCTCAAGTCCAATGCGGTGAGCCTGGTCTCGAACGTCGTGATCGGCGTCGCCTCCACGGCCCCCGCGTACAGCCTGGCGGCGACCCTCGGCCTGATCGTGGTGGCGGTGGGGGTGCTCTCGCCGGTCATCGTGGTGCTGGCGTTCGTGCCGATGCTGTTCGTGTCCATCGGATACAGCGAGCTCAACAAGGCGGACCCCGACTGCGGCACGACGTTCACCTGGGCGACGCGCACGTTCGGACCGTGGATCGGCTGGCTGGGCGGATGGGGGATCGTGGCCTCCGACATCCTGGTCATGGCCAGCCTGGCCCAGGTGAGCGGACAGTACGGGTTCCTGCTCTTCGGAGCCAAGGGCATCGGCGAGGACCCCACGAGCACGTGGGTGCTCCTCGTCGGCGTGCTGTTCATCGTGCTCCTCACCTACGTCTGCTACCGGGGCATCGAACTGTCGGCCCGGATCCAGCGGATCCTCCTCTCGGTGGAGGTGTTCGTCCTCGCCGCGTTCGCCGTCGTCGCACTGGTGCGGGTCGCCGTCGGCACGGCGCCGGCGAGCCATCTCGCCCTCAGCTGGAGCTGGTTCGATCCCTTCCACGGCCCGTCGTTCTCGAAGATCATCGCCGGCCTCACCCTGATGCTCTTCATCTACTGGGGGTGGGACACCTCGGTGTCGATCAACGAGGAGACGGCGGACCGCGAACGCAACCCCGGCCTGGCCGCCATCATCGCCACCGTCATGCTGCTGATCATCTACTTCTTCGTCACCCTGGGCGCCCAGGCGTTCGCCGGCGTGGGCAAGACCGGCATCGGCCTGGCCAACCCGGCCAACTACAGCGACGTGTTCTCCGCTCTGGGCGGTGCGGTCTTCGGTCACACCGTCGTCGGCTCGATCGCCGCCAAGCTGCTCATCCTGATGGTGCTGAGCTCGGCGACCGCCTCCACCCAGACGACGATCCTGCCCACGGCACGGACGACGCTCTCGATGGCCACCTACAAGGCGATCCCCGACGCGTTCGGGCGCATGCACAAGCGGTACCTGACCCCCACGGTCTCCACCGTGGTCATGGGTGCCGTCTCCATCGTGCTCTACGTGGCGTTCAACCACTTCGCCCACGGCAACCTCATCCCCGACGCGGTCACGGCCATCGGGGTGTACATCGCCTTCTACTACGGACTCACCGGTTTCACCTGCGCCTGGTACTACCGGAAGGTGCTCACCCGGAGCCGCCGCGACCTGTGGATGAAGGGCATCTTCCCCGTGCTCGGCGGGGTGATCCTCTACTTCTTCATGGGCTGGAGCCTCTGGGAGGACTGGAACTACGACAACGTCCAGGCGCAGAGCTACACGTCCTGGCACCTGCCGTTCCCGCCGCACTCCGACGTGGGCGGCGTGTTCCTCATCAGCCTCGTGGCCGCCATCGTGGGCGTCGTCTCGATGGTCCTCATGCGGTTCGGAAGCCCTGCGTTCTTCCGGGGGGAGACGCTCAACCGCTCGACCCCGACCCTGGTCCCCGAGGACAGCGGTGCGCCGGTCGGGCTGCCGACCGAAGGGTCCGACCCCTCCCCGTCGTCCGCCCCCTGAGGCGGGCCGACGTCGGATGCACGAGGGAGCCGGGAGAATAAGGTGACCGACATGACTGCAGAACGCCACTCCGACACGGCCACGGCGGAACACAGCGAGGCCTTCGCCGCCATCGCCGGGGGAGTCCCCACCGACTGCCTCATCGGCGGCGAATGGCGCCCCTCGTCGGACGGCTCGCTCATCGCCGTCGCCGATCCCTCGACCGGCGAGACGCTCACGTACGTCGCCAACGGCACCGTGGGCGACGCCACGCTGGCGGCCGACGCCGCATCGGACGCCATGCCGGCATGGGCGGACACCCCGCCGCGTACCAGGGCCGAGGTGCTCCGTACGGCCTTCGAGCTGATGATCGAACGCCGGGACGAGCTGGCCCGACTGGTCGTCCTCGAGAACGGGAAGGCACTCACCGACGCGCTCGGCGAGATCACCTATGCCGCGGAGTTCTTCCGTTGGTACGCCGAGGAGGCGGTGCGGAATTCCGGTGAGCTGACCACGGCACCGTCCGGTGCGAACAGGATCCTCGTGCTCCGCCAACCCATCGGTGTCGCCGCGCTCGTCACCCCGTGGAATTTCCCGGCTGCCATGCTGACCCGGAAGATCGGACCGGCCCTCGCCGCGGGCTGTGCGATGGTGTGCAAACCGGCCTCCGAGACACCGCTCACCGCGCTCGCCATCGGACAGATCCTCGAGCAGGCCGGTACCCCGGCCGGTGTGGTCAACGTCGTTCCCTCGAACCGCTCCTCCTCCTTCGTCGCCGCGCTCCTCGCCGACCACCGGGTGCGCAAGCTCTCCTTCACCGGCTCCACCGAGGTCGGGCGGGAACTGCTGAAGACCGCGGCCGACAATGTCGTGAGCTGCTCGATGGAACTCGGTGGGAACGCCCCGTTCCTCGTGTTCGACGACGCCGACCTCGACGGAGCCGTCGCCGGTGCGATGGTGGCGAAGATGCGCAACGGCGGCGAGGCCTGTACGTCGGCGAACCGCTTCTACGTCCAGCGTGGGATCGCCGAGCGCTTCTCCGAGCGCCTGGCCGCGGCGATGTCCAGCCTGGTGGTGGGGCCCGGACTCGGGACCGGTGTCCAGCTCGGGCCGCTGGTCAACTCGGCCAGCCGGGACAAGGTGGCCGAACTGGTGTCGGGGGCGGTGGCCGCCGGGGCCACGGCCCTCGTCGGCGGTGAGCTCCCTGTGGGCCCGGGCTGGTTCTACCCGGCGACCGTGCTGACCGACGTGCCGCGGTCGGCCGAGATCCTCGACACGGAGATCTTCGGCCCGGTCGCCCCGATCGTCACGTTCGACACCGAGGCCGAAGTCGTCGAGCTGGCGAACCGGAGCATCCACGGCCTCGTGTCCTATCTCTACACGGGTGACCTCGCCCGAGGCCTGCGCGTCGCCGAGGCGCTCGAGTGCGGCATGGTCGGGCTCAACCGCGGCCTGATCTCCGATCCGGCCGCGCCCTTCGGTGGTACCAAGCAGAGCGGTCTCGGGCGCGAGGGTGGCCACGAGGGCATGCTCGAGTTCCTCGAGTCGAAGTACATCGCGTGCGACTGGTAGGTGGTCGACCGGGGCTCCTCCCCTGCGCCCGGCCGGCCGACTGATCATCGGGGTCGGACGGTGACGGGCGAACGACCGGAGGGGACTCGGAATGCTGCGACCTGAGCGGACCCCGTCGGCGCTGCCTCCCGGGCAGGCGGCCGTCGTCGAGACCCACATCTCCACGCTGTTCTTCGTCGGCGACCGGGTCTACAAGCTCCACAAGCCGGTCCGGTTCGACTTCCTCGACTTCCGGGAGCGGGAGGCCCGGCGGGCCGATTCCGAACGCGAGGTGATGCTCAATCGCCGCCTGGCACCCGATGTCTACCTGGGCGTCGCCGACGTGGCCATGGGCGGCGAGTTGCTCGACCACCTGGTGGTCATGAAGCGCATGCCCGAGGAACGACGGCTGACAGCGGTCGCCTCCCGGGGGGACGACCTCGGCGGGTGGCTCCGTCGGGTGGCCGAGGTGGTCGATTCGTTCCACCGGGGCGCGACCCGGTCGCCCGGGATCTCGCAGGCCGCGACCGCCCGGGCCATCCGGGACGGGTGGGAGGCCAATTTCCTCGAGACGGATCGCTTCGTCGGCACGATGCTCGACACAGCCGACGAGGGTGAGCTCCGGAGGCGGGCCCGTCGGTTCGTGGACGGTCGGGAGGAGCTGTTCGGTGACCGCATCTCGCGGGGCCGGGTGTGCGACGGTCACGGGGACCTGCAGGCCGATGACGTCTTCTGCCTCGACGACGGGGTCCGGGTCCTCGATTGCGTCGAGTTCTCGGACGAGCTGCGCTACGTGGACGTCTGCGCCGACGTCGCCTTCCTGGCCATGGACCTCGAGCGTCTGGGGTACGCGGACGAGGCGGCCCGGTTCCTGCTCGACTACCAGGAGCTGGCCGACGACCGGTTCCCCGATCCGCTCCTCCACCACTACCTCGCGGCGCGTGCCTATGTCCGGGCGAAGGTGTGCTGCCTGCAGGCGGCGCAGGGCGCGCCCGGGGCGGCGTCGCGGGCGCTCGAGTTCCAGCGCATCGCGCTGGACCACCTCCGACGTTCCGCCGTCACCCTCGTGCTCGTCGGAGGTCTCCCCGGCTCCGGGAAGTCGACGCTGGCGAGCGGCCTCGGGGCCGCCCGGGGGTGGACCGTCCTCCGGTCCGACGAGATACGGAAGGAGACCGACGGAGCGGTAGGGGAACGGATCGCACGTGACCCGTCGGGCCCCTACGGCACCGCGGCGACCGACGCGGTGTACGGCGCACTCCTCGACCGGGCCGGGCGGGCACTCGGCCGGGCCGAGTCGGTCGTCCTCGACGCCTCGTGGATCGATGCCCGCCGGAGGGAGGCGGCGTCGGAGTTGGCCGACCGGAGGTCGAGCGAGCTCGTCGAGCTGTGCTGTGTGGTCGCGCCGGAGGAGGCCGATCGTCGGATCCGGATACGGCTGGCCGACGGCTCGTCCGAGTCGGAGGCCACGCCGGCCGTGCGCGAGTCCATGGGCCGGAGGATGGATCCCTGGGAGTCGGCCACCGTGATCGACACCTCGCAGGGGGAGCCGGCCGAGGCCCTGGCAGCGGCGGAGGCCGCACTGTCCGGCCAGTAGCGCGTGCCGGCCCGCTCGACACCACCGGCCGGGTCGTTCGGTCAGCGACGAGGGAACCGGAGCTGCATCGTGGTGGGACCACGGTTCGCCCAGGCGTGGTACGGCGTGGTCATGACCGCCGTGGTCGTGGGCGGCTCGGGAGGGTCGTCGTCGACCGGGACGTGGAGCGATCCGGACGGAGGGGAGGGCCGGATGGCGAAGGCGCGGTCCATCGGCTCGGTGGGATCGACCACGAGACTCCGCAGGTCCACACCGGGAAGGTCCACCCCCTCGACGCAGTGGACGACGGGCCCGAATCGGAGGAAGACCGTGGAACCCGCCCCTTCCACCCGGTGGTCGGTCTCCCACCACTGCGGGACGATCGGGAGATCCAGCCCCCGGATGGGGTCGACCGGCACGTGACCGCTCCCGCCGGCCCAGCCCGGCACGCGGACCGACACCTGTGCTCCCTCGGGCGCGGTGTGGACCGTCAGCCGCACCCGGCCGTCCTCGGGGTAGCCGGAGGCCACCTCCACGTCCCAGCCGCCCCCGGTGAGCCGCGCGGCCAGGGGAAGGTGCACCAGGAGGTCGCCACGTCCGGTGAGCTCACCGACGTACCGGTCGACGCTGGCGACGATCCGGGCCAGATTCGTCGGGCAGCAGGTCACGTCGAACCAGCGGTGACGCCGCGCCGGGAACCACTGCAGGAGCATCTGCTGCTGGTACTCCGTGGGTTGTGCCCAGGGGTTGGATTCGGGCGCCACCTCGGCCACCGCGTGAGGTTGGGAGTAGAACCAGCTCTCCCCGTCGGCCCCGGTGCCGCAGGGAACCGCGTTGTAGAGGAGGAGCTCGGCCTGTTCGAGGCTTCGCGGATCCCCGGCGAGCCGCCAGATCCGCTGGCAGAACTGCGTGGCCGCAACGGCGGCGCAGCTCTCGGCGTAGGCCGTGGCGGCGGGCAGCTCGTACGGCTTGCCCACCGACTCGTCCAGCCAGCGGCCCCCCACCGCTCCGGTCGGATAGGAGCGCTGTTCGACCATGGTGGCGAACAGGCGTCCGGCCGCCTCGGCGTAGCCGGGGGCGGCCCCACAGAGGGCGACCTCGGCCAGGGCCGAGGCCAGGTAGAGCGCCTTGACCGCGTGACCGGCCAGGTCGACGGTCTCCAGGGTCAGGCCGGCTCGGTCCAGTTGCGTCTCGATGATCCAGCGGGACAAGGCCAGGTACCGCTCCTCGCCGGTACGGTCGGCGAGCCGGGCGAGGGCGAGCTCCACCTCCGGATGGGCGTCGACGCGTTCGTCGAGGCCCGGCCCGAACGTGGCACACAGGTGGTCGGCCCACCGTCTGGCCGGGTCGAGCAGGGCGTCGGACCCGGTGGTCTCATGGTGGGCGAGCGCGGCCTCGATCAGGTGACCCCCGCAGTACCACTCGTGGCTGCTGCCCAGGTCCAGGTAGCGGGGCTGGGATCCGGGCCCGCTGTCGTAGAAGCTGTGGAGGTACCCGTCGGCGTGGGCGGCCCCGGCCACCACCTCGATGATCGGGTCGAGCAGGTCGGCCCGCCGAGCCCACGCCGCCGCCTCCATCCACTTGTACAGGTCCGAGTCGGTGAACCAGAGCCCCCGGTGGCCGGCAGTGGAGGGTCCCGACAGGCGGCGGAGGTTGTCCACCACCCCGTGGGCCTCGAGCCGCTCGAGCAGCACCGGCAGGGTGTGGTCGCGCAGCTGATCGAGCCGGGGGGCCCAGAACCCATCGGTCAGGGTGACGTCGAGTGGTCCGTTGCCCGGGTCAGCCATCTCCCGACGCTAGCCACGCGGAGTCCCTCGTGCCGGTTGTCCTGTCGTCGCTGGACGAGGTCGGTCGCCCGGACATCGGCGGTGTGCCCGGCGGCGGTGGCGCCTCGGACGGAGATGCCGGGCCGCCTGTGCGACACCGGTGGAGCAGTGAGGAGCGCCGAGGCGGTCGGGGTCCGTTCGACGACGACGGATCGCACTGCCTCGGACTCGGTAGGCTCCCGGTCGCCGCCGGTGCAGGTCCGGCCGCGTGGGTGGCTCGCTCGGACGGAGCGTGCTCGCAATGGGGAGTCCGGGATGCTGTTCTGGTTGTGTGCGTTCGGCGTCGTGCTGGCGGTGGTCTACATGGTCACCTACACGCTGCTGCGCACCTCGGGCGACGGTCGTCCGTGGTACCAACGGCTGTTGCGGCCCAAGCGCCGGTAGCGTCGTCCGGCGCCGCGGGCTCTCGCCGCCGAGCCCGTCGGGGCAGCGCTAGCAGGTTGACGGACACCCAGCCGTGGGGTCGGCTCTCGATCCGTCTCACGATTGGAGCGATCAGCCGGTGAGTTCGTCGGGTGGCCTCCAGGCCAACGGACGACAGGTAGTCGCCTGGGATCCGGATGCGAGAGCTGGTGAAGCGAACTCCGCTTGGGCGGTGGCGACCATCGAGAGCGCTATCCGGCGGGGCCTCAGCGCGGACCGGGTTGGTTGAGTCTGCCGTCGAGCCATCCTTGCGGACGGTCTGGACCGAGATGGACGGACAACGGTCACGAACGGCCGGGGCCCCGGAACGGCCCATTCGGAAATGGCGTCGTGGAGGAAACGCTACTGGGGGACTTCCGCGGGAATCAGACCCAGGGCGACGCATGTCTGCCTCATCTGATTCACGGAAGGAGGTGTATCGCCAACATACGTCGTCACTTCGACCGCAAGGGCGCGAGCTTCAGTTTTGAAGGTGGCATTCCGGGCGTTTTCGGATTCATGCAAGACCTGAACGAGTTCCTGCTTCTGCTCGGCCCTGGATTTCTCCACTGGGTTGAAGAAGTCACTCACGGAGCGACAGACAGACTCGTTGCTGACCTCGTTGATCCGAGGCAAATGGCTTTCGGGGGTAGAGGTGGAGCAGCCAGAAGAGAGGCTGCAGATGACCACCGCAATCGCCGTCCCGAACGATTTCATGCCGACCACGACACCACTATGCTCGATTGCATCCCCGAGGTCGAGCGTGTCGCAGTGACTGTCTCCGGCACCGCTCCGGCGATGGAGTCACATGTCGAAGCGTCGCCGGCAGAGTGGCTCAATTTCGGACTGGGACGGCGGGTGCCGCCAACGCGGACTCTGGAGTCAATCACCCGCGTCACCGGGGCATCAGGATGCACGGGGCGCGCTGGCGGCGGTCGTATACCAGAGGTAGAGATCGCGCATGGTTTCGAACCGATCAGGCCACTCGAGATCCGGGGATCCCGCCAGCGACTCGATGATCGCGGTGAGTTCGAGAAGCGAGAACGAGTCGTACCCCAAATCCTCCTGCAGGCGGTGTTCGGCGACCGGTGAAGACTTTCCGACAGGGGGAGGAATCTCAGTGGCAATCAGCACACAGAACTCGTCCAGCGTAAGGAGATCATCACTCTCGGCGGTTGATGTACTCCCGTCCGATTCCGGATCGATTTCACTGGATGACGACTCCCCACGAGACTCATGGGCGAGCATGAATGCATGCCAATCCTGCCGGTAGATTGCAAAGGTGAGGGTGTCCCAATACCTGTCGCCGTGGTAGGTATGTTCCTTGAGTCTCGCTTCCTCAGTAAGGTACTGCCCGAGCACATTCCGAAATTGTGTTGCGTTGAATTCGATGGACTCGATGTAGATCTTTCTGAATGGCCACACATCGAAGAGGTACGTTACGAGAAGCAGCAATCCCTCGATGACGAGGCCGGTCCCGATCAGCGACGGCTCAGAGATGCCGGAGATGTAGACGAAGCCGTCCCGCTGATTGGCGTTGTAGGCAGTGATCAATCCTACGGGTAGCGCGGAAACCTTCTTCTCCACGACGAACTGAACGAGAACACCAGTTTTGAGGGAAGCCAGGAAGTCCTGCCGGTCGAGGATCGTCCCACGAGTGCGCCAACGAAACGCATTCTGTGGAATCATCGACACTTGATAGAGGAATTCGAGGTCAGACTGCTCTATCGGACGGAGCCTCACTCTGGTCCCAGCCAGTTGGGGAACAGTCGGGGATTCATCCGAGTTCATGGGCTTCACACCCTCACCTCTTTCTCTGATGATCGGTGATGTCGGAAACGGTCGAACGCGACGCCGAGTCCGTTAAGTGCGGACTTGCGTCCGGTGGATCCATTCGATCGCGAGTGCTCCGAAGTAGTCATTGTGCGGCAATCGCTGTTGTCTCAGTAGATATTGTGATGCACCGAGACGATGCCAGACCGCATTCGTCCGAGATGCTGGAGAACCTAGCGACGCGGGTGTGGTCATGGCAACCGGCTCCGGTAGCCCGAAGGGGGGGCGAAGCATGCGCCGATTCTGGACGAACGTGGCCTCGGGCGGATCCGTCGCTGACGGGGCTGCGGTCGACGCGCCCTCGTCGATTGTGACCCCCCTTCAAACCCGACCGGTCGGCACCGCGTGCCGACCCGCGAAACTTCTCATTGCATCCTCGGGTGGCCCGTGTTACAACGATCGAAGCGGCGGATTGCACATTGGGATGAGGAACTCTGGCGGGTCCAGACCTCATTGTGCTGACTCATATCAGGAGGTAGCAATGGCGCGGAAGCTCCTCATTACGGGTGCGACGATCTCGGCCGTGGTTGCGGCCACGAGCGTCGAGATTGCGGTCGGACCAGCCGATGCGGGCACGGCCAAACCTGCGACTGGCAGTGGGGCCATTGACGCGATCAGTCAAGCTGAGGCCGTCAGTTCTGGCCTGATGGCGTACTCACACACGGTGAACCGTGACGGATCGCAGACTGACGTGTACAAGATCCCATCGGGGCCGACCATCACATCGGTTACGCCGCCGCCGGGCTTCTCGCCACTGCGTGCCACGGCCGCCCAGCTCGAGCAGTACGGTTTTCCGCTTCGCCCGCCCGCCGGCGATGCGCTCGTGGCTTGGACCAAGGCGATGGCCGCGTGGAGGTCCACGCCCACGCCGAAGATGACCTTCACGGGACTGAACTCGACGCCGACGTCAAGCGATGCGACGAGTGATCCGCTTGCCGACTTCTTCGGGAACGGGAACTGGTCGGGTTGGCACGACTACGCGAGCAGCCAGAAGTACACCGGTGCAGAAGCTGACTTCATCGCCCCGAATGTGGGCGCTGCGTGCAGTGGAACGACGAATCCGGGGATCTGGGTTGGACTGGGCGGGGTCAACAGCAAGCAGCTCATGCAGGATGGCATCGCGGCTGCCGTCTTCTCGGGTCCGACGGTGTGGCAGCCGTTCTGGGAGATTCTGAACTCCAGCTACGCCTGGCCGCCCATCCAGCTGAAAGGGACGAACGGCGCCATCTCGATCACACCCGACGACACCATGTACGCGAAGACGACGTACACGGCATCGAGTGACGAGGCCTACTTCTTCGTCGAGGACGAGACCACCGGCCAAGCGACGTCGCAGACATTCACGACAAACAGCCTGACGGGGAATCCGGCGAGCTACTACGACGGCAGCACCGCGGACTTCGAGATGGAGTTCCCGACGGGCTACGCGCCGTTCCAGGAGTATGCGTTTGCGGACGCAGAGGCCGACGATTCCAGCGGCTGGTCCCCCCTCGGCGACTACTCCCACACCCAGGACACGTCGTTGCCCTACGTCACGTCGGGGCCGCTCGGATCGGACAAGGAGTCGTTCGCCGAGGGCTTCTTGAGCTGCACCTGAAGGATCTCGCAAGGCTTGCTCCGATGCGAGCGGTGCTGAGCTCGGGTCGGAGTCAGTCTGGGATTGCCGGGATGGATTCGCGCGTGCACTTGAGCGCCCCAATGCGACCTGCGAGCAGAGCGTAGGCGCACTTCGGAGCATGTGCTCTCGCCGCTTTGCTCCAGTGAATCCACGATCGCAAGGCATGCATAGAGGTCACCACGGCCGGCTGCACAGTCGACCGTCCCGTCCGGGACAAACCACGCGACCGGGGCGTCCTCCAACAGGGAGGACGCCCCGGTCATACCGATGTTCGCTCTGTCGGCGTCGACGTCGACGTCGACGTCGACGCCGGTCGAGGGCGCGGAGTCACCCGACCGACGGGCCGGCGTCAGTTGGCCATGCCCACGATGGGGGACGTGACCGCCGTCCCTCCCAAGGAGCCGTAGTACCGGGCGTCCCCGTAGCTGAAGACGCCGCCGTCGGAGGCGACCAGCCAGTAGCCCTGGCCGTCGGGGGTGGCGGCCATGCCCACGACCGGCTTGTTGAGCGTCAGGC
>JBEKRV010000019.1:0-57709 GCA_049517675.1 Acidimicrobiales bacterium | reverse complement strand
GGGCCCCGCCGCCTGCCAGTGGGGCAGTCCAAGCGCCGAACCTCTGGTTCGACGCGTCCACAAATCAGACCGGAACAAGTTCCGTGAGTGGGGTTGACATTTCGTTCCACATCAGGCGAAGCGGGTGCGGGGAGCCGGGGTCCCCCCGACCGCTACCCGGCGTCCTGGTCGGATCCCGCACCGGCCGAGCCGGCCGTCTCATCGTCGATGACCCTGTGGGAGTAGATGTCGAGCATGCCCAGTGCGACCAGGCGATCACCCTGCGGAGTGAACATGTCGACACCGAGCGCTCGCGACACGTGCTCGCGGAGCAGCGGGATGCCGAGCGCCATGGCCGTGAGCAGGGCCGCCCGGATCCCACGGTCGACGACGGGTTCGTCCGCACGCGCTGCGTCGGACCGGGCCAGCCATCGCTCGGTGATCGTCGCCATCTCGTCGAAGATCGGGCCGGCCGTCGGGGAACCGTCGGCCAGGGACCGGGCGACGTAGCGACCGAACCGCCGGTCCGCCCGCCCGGTGGCCGCCGCCGCGGCCGGGTCCTCGAGGAGTTGCGCATCCACCCGGTGCAGCATCTCGAACACGTAGCTGTCGCAGGCCGAGCGAAGGTCCTCCTTGGACCCGAAGTGGTGCCGGAGCAGACCGGGCGACACACCTGCGGTCCGGGCGATGGCCCGGACGGTGGACCGTTCGTAGCCCTCCTCGGCGAAGTGCTCGAGCGCCGCCTCGCGGATCCGGGCCCGGGCGGAGAGGTCGTCGAGCGCGAAGTCCCCGGTGTCGGGGGTCCGGCCGGTGCCCGGCTCCGTGCCGGTCCCGTCGTCGGTCATTCGCCCTGCAGGTCCCGACGGCGGAACGCCCACGCACCCACGAGGGCGGCCCCGATCCCGATGCCGGCCATGATCGCGTTCGCCTCCCAGTGGGGCGCCACGGCCGGGGCCGACGCCATCTGGTGGAAGACCGAGGTGTCGAGGACCCAGTGGCTCACCGCGCCGATCCCCCCGATGATCACCAGGAGCAGCGACCAGGCGAGGAGACCGTAGACGACCCAGGCCGTGAACCGGGGACGGACCCCGAAGGTCAGGATGCCGGCGCCCAGGATCACCACGGATGGTGGCACGAGGTTGATCCCCGCCCCGAGGAGTGCCGGGAGGCTGAGCCCGGCGTGCTGGGTGGCCGCCCCCAGCCAGGCGAACACGCCGGCCACGACGCCGGCCACGACCAGGACGGCGAGTGCGAGGAGGGCCCGCCTCCCCAACCACGACCACCGGGACACCGGTCGGACGAGGAGGTGGTCGAGCGTCCCGCCGGACTCCTCGGTCCGGGCCGCCGTGACCTGTCCGGCGGCGACGAATCCGACGAGGACGGCGAGTATCAGGAAGCACAGGCCGAGGACGGCGTCGGTCCCGGAACCGCTCGCCCCGAGCTTCGCGAACACCTCGTGGACGGAACCGGTGATGGTGGTGCCGGCCGACTTGGCGATGAGACCGTAGAGGAGTGCGGCGAGGGCGATAGCCGTCCACCAACCGACGATCGTCGCCCGCATCAGTCGGAAGGCGAGCCCGGTCGGACCGACGAGCAGCCCGAGGTGGGCCTCTGCGTGGCTCCGGTCGGCGATGATGCTGGCGCCGACATCGCGCTTCCCGGACAGGTACACGGCCACCGCCACCAGGGCGATCGTGCACGCGCCGATCGGGAGGAGGGCGATCGGCCGGGGCGTGGTGAGCGGCTGGAGTTCCTCGACCCAGCCGAGCGGGGTGGCCCAGACGAGTCCGTGGAGGCCGACACCGGCGTCGGCGATCAGCCGCAGAGCGTAGGAGACGCCGAGGAGGACCGCGGCGAACGAGGCGGCCTGGCGGCGGGTCGCGGCCAGCTGGCTCGTCACGGCACCGACGGCGAGGAACATCACGGCCGCGGCCACCTTGGCCAGCGCGAAGTAGAGGGACGGGGCCAATCCGACGTGCACCTTGGCACCGTGCCAGGCGGCGATCGTGAGTAACGCGGTGCAGGCCCAGAGCACCACGGCCCCCACCCCGAGTCCCACGACCGCCTGGGCCGTCGCCCGGCGTCGGGTGGTCTGTCCGGCGACCAGGATGTCCCACCGCCCGTGGTCCTCCTCGCCGCGTAGCAGTCTCGTGCCGGTGAGGAGTCCCCACGCGGCGCCGAGGATCATGAGGGTCATCGAGATCTTGAAGTCGGTGAAACCGGTCGCCGTCTGGAGCTTCGGCGCCGGGCCGAACAGGGCGCTGATCGCCTTGCTGGTGCCGTAGGTGGCGGCAAGGGCATCGCGGCTCGCCGGGGTCTTGTAGATCTTGGTGTAGCTGACCGCCGACGAGGCGATGGAGACGCCGAAGATCACCCCCCAGAGAAGACCTGACCGTGCTGCCTTTCGGGCACTCAACGCGGCAACCACCGTTGTCGGCGATCGACGGGTCGGGGTCGCGCCGGTGGCCGGTGCGGGCACCGCGAGATCAGGGGGCATGCTCCCCCTCCCCGTACTGGGCGAGGAAGAGCTCCTCGAGCGACGGCTCCCGGCTGAGGAGCTCGGTGACACCGGCCGTGGCCAGGGCCTGCAGCAGCGGTCCGACCGGTCCGCGGACCTGGCAGCGGAGGGTCCGGCCGTCGACCCGGGCGGCGCTCACCCCGGGGACGCCCGACAGATCGGGCGCAGCCCCGTCGAAGGTGGCCTCGACGGTGGACGCGCTGAGGTGGCGCATCTCGGCCAGGGTGCCCATCTCGACCAGCACCCCGTCACGCAGGATGCCCACACGGTCGCAGAGTGCCTCGACCTCGCTCATGATGTGCGACGACAGGAAGACGGTCTGGCCCCGCTCGCGGGCCTCACCGATGCAGGTCCGGAAGGCCTGCTCCATTAGGGGATCGAGCCCGGTGGTCGGCTCGTCGAGCACGAGCAGGTCGGGACGGACCATGAGCGCGGCGATCAGGACGATCTTCTGCCGGTTGCCCTTCGAGTAGGCCCGCACCTTCTTCGTGGCGTCGAGGTCGAACCGGGTCACCAGTTCGTCCCGGTAGGCCACGTCGACCCGCCCCGAGACCCGCCCGAGCAGGGCCAGGGTCTCCTCCCCGGTGAGCGACGGCCACAGATCGGCCTCGCCGGCCACGAAGGCCAGCCGGCGGTGCACGTCGGCGGGTCGTTGCCGGCAGTCGAGTCCGAAGATCTCGGCCCGTCCCCCGGTCGGTTGGGCGAGACCCAGCAGGAGGCGGATGGTGGTCGTCTTGCCGGCGCCGTTCGGACCGAGATAGCCCACGACCTCCCCCGGGGCGACGTCGAGGTCGAGGTGGTCGAGGGCGGCCACGTCGCCGTAGCGCTTGGTCAGACCTTCGGTTCGGATCGCACTCTCCGGCACGGGACCTCCTCGGCACACTGCGCAGCTGGACCGCTGACTGTGCAACTGGATAGCCGACTATACAGCTGTATAGTGCCAGGAGGTTCCCAACGTGGTCGAAGGTCCCGTCGTCGACCGTGACTCCGCTGGTCTGCGATCCTCGCCCGGGCGACGTGCCGGGCCGTCACCTCCGGCGCTCACGCCGGTGGTGACGGTCCTGGGCACGCGTTCACACCGGATGCAGGACACTCAGGTGTCGCGGAGGATCGCCCGGGGCGCCGCTGGATACCGGACGGCTGTGCGTCTCAGCTGCAGCCGCTGGTCGTCCCGCAGCTCGCGCAGACGTAGCAGGAACCTGCCCGTTGCATGACGTTGCCGCACTGGTAGCAGTAGGGGGCGTCACGCTGTTCGGCCCGGGGCAGGAGGCCGCCGGTCGGGGCCGACCCGGTCCGGCCCGCCGGAGCCACCCGTTCCGCGACCGCCGGCGCACTGCCGTCGACCACGGTCGAGGTCACCGGGTCGACCGACTCCACCTCGACGACGCCGGACGACGGGGTCGCCGTCTCCTCGACGCCGGGCAGGGTCGGCTGCATCCGCTCGGACGTGGAGAGGATGCCGAGCTCGGCACGCTGTTCGTAGGGCAGGTAGTCCACGGCCAGCCGGCGGAAGATGTAGTCGACCAGGCTGGTGGCGATCCGGAGATCCGGGTCGTCGGTGATGCCGGCCGGCTCGAACCGCATGTTCGTGTACTTGCGGACGTAGGTCGACAGCGGTACCCCGTGCTGGAGACCGAGGCTCACCGAGATGGAGAAGGCGTCCATGATGCCGGCCAGGGTGGAGCCCTGCTTCGACACCTTCATGAACACCTCGCCGGGCCTGCCGTCCTCGTACTCGCCGACCGTGACGTACCCCTCGCAGTCGGCCACCCGGAAGGCGAACGTCGCCGACTTGCGCCGTCGGGGCAGGCGCTCGCGCACCGCGCCGACCAGCAGCGTGTCCGGGGTCCGGGCCTGCTCGCTGACCAGGGCCGCCTCGAGCTCGGCGATCTTGGCGCTGAGCTCACGGGCGTGGGCCTCGGCCTCGGATCCGGCGACCTCCTCGGCCTCCCCGTCCTTCTTGGTCGTGGACAGCGGCTGGGCCACCTTGCAGTTGTCGCGGTAGACGGCGACCGCCTTGATCCCCAGCCTCCAGGCGTCGATGTGCAGCTGTTCGACGTCCTCCACCGTCACGTCCTCGGGGAGGTTCACCGTCTTCGAGATGGCGCCCGAGATGAACGGCTGGACCGCGCCCATCATCCGGACGTGGCCGAGGTAGTGGATGGTGTTGTCCCCCATCGAGCAGGCGAAGACGGGCAGGTGCTCGGACGCCAGGTACGGGGCGCCGACGATCGACTTGTGCTGGTCGATGTAGGCGACGATCTCGTCCACCTGATCGGGCGAGTAGCCCAGGCGGGTCAGTGCGCGGGGCACCGTCTGGTTGACGATCGACATGGTCCCGCCGCCCACCAGCTTCTTGGTCTTGACCAGTCCGAGGTCGGGCTCGACGCCGGTGGTGTCGCAGTCCATCAGCAGGCCGATGGTCCCGGTCGGGGCCAGGACCGACGCCTGCGAGTTGCGCACCCCGTACTGCTCACCCAGTTCGACGGCGAGGTCCCACGCCTCCTGCGCGGCCGACAGGAGCTCGGTCGGGACCTGCTCCTCGTCGATGCCGGCAACGGCGTCGCGGTGCATCCGGAGGACGTTGGTCATCGGCTCGACGTTGTCGTGGTATCCGGCGAACGGGCCCATGCGGGCGGCCGTGCGGGCCGACGTGGCATAGGCGTGCCCGGTCATGAGGGCGGTGATGGCGCCGGCCCACGCCCGACCCTGGTCCGAGTCGTAGGGCAGGCCCTGGGCCATGAGGAGGGCTCCGATGTTGGCGTAGCCGATCCCGAGCTCGCGGAAGCGCCGCGAGTTCTCGGCGATCTTCTCGGTCGGGTAGTCGGCGTTGCCCACGATGATCTCCTGGGCCGTGAAGATGACCTCGACCGCCGACCGGAAGCCCTCGACGTCGAACGACAGGTCGTCGCGCAGGAACGTCATGAGGTTGAGGCTGGCCAGGTTGCACGCCGAATTGTCGAGGTGCATGTACTCCGAACACGGGTTGGAGCCGTTGATGCGGCCGGTGTTGGAGGCGGTGTGCCACCTGTTGATCGTCGTGTCGAACTGCATCCCCGGGTCGGCGCACTCCCAGGCCGCCTGGGCGAACTGGCGGAACAGCTCGCGGGCGGGCACGGTCCGGATCGTCGATCCGTCGCCGCGGGAGGTCAGGCTCCAGTCGCCCCCGTCGACGACCGCCTGCATGAATTCGTCGGTCACACGCACCGAGTTGTTGGCGTTCTGGTACTGCAGGCTGATCGAGTCCTTGCCGTCGAGGTCCATGTCGAATCCGGCATCGCGCAGGACCCGCGCCTTGCGCTCCTCGATGGCCTTGCACCAGATGAAGTCCTCGATGTCCGGGTGGTCCGCGTCGAGGATGACCATCTTGGCGGCGCGGCGGGTCTTGCCACCGGACTTGATCGTGCCGGCGGACGAGTCGGCGCCGCGCATGAAGCTCACCGGGCCGGACGCCGTGCCCCCGCCCTTCAGGAACTCGTGTGAGGAGCGGATCCGCGACAGGTTGACGCCCGCACCCGAACCACCCTTGAAGATGACGCCCTCCTCCGTGTACCAGTTGAGGATCGAGTCCATCGTGTCCTCGACGGACAGGATGAAGCAGGCCGAGCCCTGCTGGGGCACGCCGGCGACGCCGATGTTGAACCACACCGGCGAGTTGAACGCCGCCATCTGGTGGATGATCAGGTGCTTGAGCTCGGCCCGGAAGGCGTCGGCCTCCTCGTCGTCGACGAAGTAGCCGTCCTTGACGCCCCAGTCGGTGACGGTGTCGACCACCCGGTCGGCCACCTGGCGCAGCGACCACTCGCGCTCCGAGGTGCCGGGCGTCCCGCGGAAGTACTTCTGGGCCAGGATGTTGGTGGCGTTGAGGCTCCAGCTCTCGGGAACCTCGACGGCGAGCTGCTCGAAGGCGACCGAGCCGTCCCGGTAATTGGTGATCCTGGCATCCCGTCGCTCCCAGACGACCCGGTCATAGGGGTGGGTGTCGGCACTGGTGAAGTGGCGGCGGATGCCGATGCCGACTCGCTGGGGTGCGATGGCCATGGGGTGGACCTCTTTCTCTCTTCGTCTGTGGTGCGGGGCGTACTGCGGGAACTGCCGTGCTGTCGGAGATTCCGGTCGTCGATGCGGTGAGTGTGCAGGTGCTGTCAGGGTGCTCCCGACCCCGAGGAAGACCACGGTGCGCCGTTCCCGGCGGGCCGTCGAGCGGTTCGTCTGCCCCATCCGGAGGCCGTCACTGCCGGGTTGCCCGCCAGCTCCGTCCTGCCCCGACCGCCCGGGCCCGTCCCCATCGTACTCGGCCACGACGGCCGAAAATGCGATGGAAACACAATATGTTGTGGTTTGCCCTCCCCCGAGGTACGAGATAGTGGGTCTATTACAGCAGTGTAGTTACGTCCCTGTCAACGAACGTCGGGGATTTCCGATGCCGACCGGCCGACGAAATCCCTGTTGGGGGGCCGTTCGCGAAGGTTCGCAATTCATTGCTGGCCGCGAGCACTCCGAGCCGGCAGGGACCGACCCCTCCCCGTGCCCCATGCCCTCACTACAGTCCCCCTGTGGCCTCGCGCAACCCAGTCAGCATCGCCGTCGACGCCGGGACCACCGGCGTCCGTGCCCTGGTCGTCGACGACCGGGCGAGGGTGGTGGACATCGCCTACCGCGAGCTGAGCCAGTTCTTCCCGCGACCCGGATGGGTGGAGCACGACGCCGACGAGATCTGGCGGTCGGTGCGGGAGACCCTGGCCGAGGTGGCGGGGCGGCTGGCCGACGCCGACCGGGTGGCCCGCTCCATCGGGATCACCAACCAACGCGAGACGGTGGTCGCCTGGGACCGGTCGACCGGCGCCACGCTGCACCGTGCCCTGGCCTGGCAGGACCGCAGGACGGCGGACCGTTGTGCGGAGCTGCGGGACGCGGGCCACCTGCCACTGGTCCGAGAGCGTACCGGCCTGGTGCTCGACCCCTACTTCTCGGCCTCCAAGATGCAGTGGCTCCTCGAGCAGGGCGGTGTGCGGGACGGGCCCGACCTGGCGCTGGCCACGGTCGACACCTGGCTGCTGTGGAACCTCACCGGGGCGGCGGACGGCGGGACGTTCGCCACCGACGTCACCAACGCGTCGCGCACGATGCTCTTCGACATCGTGGTCCGTCGCTGGTCGGAGGAGCTCTGCGACCTGTTCCGCGTCCCCGCCTCCGCCCTTCCCGCGGTCCGCCCGTCGTGCGGCCGGTTCGCCACGGTCGCCCCCTCCGCCCTCGGTGGCTCGTCCCCGCTGGCCGGAGTCCCGGTGAGCGCCATGGTCGGCGACCAGCACGCCGCCCTGTTCGGTCAGGCCTGCTTCGACCGGGGAATGACCAAGGCCACCTTCGGCACCGGCAGCTTCATCCTGATGAACGTCGGGGACACCTGCCCCGAGCCCGTCGACGGCCTGCTCACCACCCTGGCGTGGGACCTCGGGACCGACGGCGACGTCGCCATCGGCGCCGACGGCGGCCCGCGGGCCGGCCGCAACTCGCTGGCCTACGCCGTCGAGGGATCGGTGTTCGTGGCCGGGGCCGGCGTGCAGTGGCTGCGCGACGGCATGGGCATCATCGAGGAGCCGGCGGACCTCGAGCCGCTGGCCCGGTCGGTCGACTCCTCCGAGGGCGTGGTCATCGTCCCGGCCTTCACCGGGCTCGGCAGCCCCCACTGGGACCCGGGTGCCCGGGGCACCATCACCGGCCTCAGCCGGGGAACCGGCCGGGCCCACCTGGCCCGGGCCATGGTCGAGGCCATGGGGTTCCAGGTGCGCGACGTGCTCGAGGCCATGGGCGCCACCGGAACGGTCCCGTCGGTGGTTCGGGTCGACGGCGGTGCCGCGGTCATGGGGCTCCTGCTCCAGCACCTGGCCGACCAGGCACGGCTGGACGTCGTCCGACCGCGCTCGGTCGAGACGACGGCCCTGGGCGCCGCCACCATGGCCGGTCTGGCCGAAGGGGTGTGGGGATCGCTCGAC
This sequence comes from Acidimicrobiales bacterium, assembly GCA_049517675.1. Taxonomy (GTDB): domain Bacteria; phylum Actinomycetota; class Acidimicrobiia; order Acidimicrobiales; family RAAP-2; genus Bog-756. The sequence continues at coordinate 49,219 of JBEKRV010000019.1, read as the reverse complement.
GACCTCGCCCGGCTGTGGGCGCCGGAGGCCTCGTTCGCTCCGGAGGCCGACGCCGACCTGGCCGCGGTCGCCCACCAGGCCTGGCTGCGGTCGGTCGACCGCTCGCGGGGGTGGGTCAGCGACGGCCGGGGCTGACCCGGGACCACGGGCGGTCGGTCGGGCCCCGGCGCCCCACGTCAGGCCAGCTCGCGCCAGCCATGGTCGGCCAGCTCGCACATGATGGCGATCCACTGCCGCTCCCGTGACCGGAAGACCGGGGCGTTGCGCCCGACCACCAGCACCACCCCGGCACGGACCATCTCGGCGGCGGCGACGCTCGGGGTCGGGTCGGACGGCCCGTTGCCCGACTCGTGGGCACCGACGGGCGACGACAGCGGGGTCACCGCCCACAGGGCCATGGCGCGTAGCTCGTCGTCGTCGGGTGCCACTCCGTGGGCCACGGCCACCCGGGTGGTGTCCGCGTCGATGACGGCGGCGAAGTCGGCGACGAGGCTCCGCCGGACCCGGTCGGCGAGCCGGTCGAGCAGTGCGTCGGGGGACACCTGGACGAACAGCTCGGTGGCGATGTCGAGCAGCTCCGCGTGCCGGTCGGGGAGCGGTCCGTCGACGGCCCGCAGTGTCTCGATGGTCACGCCGTCGACCTCGAGGATCTCGTCGCGCAGGAGGTCGAGGAGGTGGTCCCCGGCCAGCCCCACCCCGAGCTCGTCGACTACGGCTCCGTTGTCCCGCTGGAGGATGTCGATCGAGACGACGTCGCCACCCACCGAGCCGATCCGGCTGGCCACGGCGCCGAGGGCCCCGGGTCGGTCGGGCAGCTGGACGCGGATCAGGTAGTTCGGCACCGGTTCAGGGTAGAGGGAAAATGTGTCGGCTCGGTTTCGGGTCGGTTACGACCTCGGCCTCGTGACCGGGGCCCCGACCGCCCCCGCCCCGCCGCCCGACGGCTTCGTCCGGCTGGCGTACTCGTCCACGTACACCTGGCCCGACAGGGCGGCGATCCCCTGCATCAGGGCGTCGGTGAGCGCCCGCAGTTCACCCTGGTCGACCTCGTCCGCCGCCTCCGCTGGCGGGGTCCGCTCCCCGGTCGTGACCCGGAGTCCGTCCCACTCGTAGGCCAGCGGCGCCCCGAACCGGATGGTGACCCTCCGGAACGGGCGCATGAGCAAGCTCCCGGGGGGCTGCACCCGGCGGGTGCCGACGATGCCGACGGGGATCACCGGTACGTCGCACCCGATGCTGAGGCGGGCGACGCCGGTCTTCCCCTTGTGGAGTCGCACGTCCGGAGCCCTCGTCCCCTCGGGGTAGATGGCCAGCACCCCGCCCCCACCGAGTACCTGGGTGGCGGTGTCGAGTGCCCGCTGCGAGGCGTCGCCGCCGCTCCGGTTCATCGGGATCTGACCGGCGGCCCGGAAGAACCAGGCCGTCCTCCAGCGGTCGAAGTACTCGGCCTTGGCCACATAGGTCACCCGCCGCCGGATCACGAGGGGGAGGAAGAACGAGTCGCAGAACGACTGGTGGTTCGCGGCCAGGATCACCGGTCCGTGGGCCGGGATGTGCTCGCGCCCCTCGGCCCGGACCCTCCACAGCACGTAGAGGAACGGGCTGATGATCGCCTTCATGATCCAGTAGGCCACGGCCAAACGGTAACCGTGGCTGTGCTGTACTGCACAGATGACCTCGGGGGGCCCCACATCGACGCCGGCGGTGGCCGGTCCGACCCCCGACGCCCCGCCGTCGGCCGGTCCCTACCAGGTGCTCGGGAGGACCGTGAGCCTGCCGGTCGAGGTGCGTCGCGCCGCACAGTGGGGCGTGCAGTACCTGGTACCGGCGACGGCTGCCCAACGGGTGGTCGACCCGACGGGCCTCGAGGTGACCGGCCCGCTTCCGGGACGGGCCCTCATGGCACTGGCCGTGTGCCGATACGACGACACCGACCTCGACCCCTACCACGAGGTCGCCGTCAGCTTCGTCGTGCGGCGCCACGACGCCACGCCGGGAGCCGGCACCGTCCAACGGATCCGGGAGTTCGCCTCCGGGGACATCGGGGCCTACATCCACCGGCTCCCGGTCGACCAGGAGTTCACCTGTGCCGCCGGACGGGACGTCTGGGGCTTCCCGAAGTGGGTCACCACCATCGACATCGACGAGCCCGGCCGCTCCGCCGGCCGGTCCCGAGCGGGCTCCGGCACCACCGTCCGCCTGGTGGACGCCGGGATCCACGTCCTCACCTTGACCATGGTGGCGGGCGGGCCGATCAGGTTGCCGGCCCAGTCGCCGCCCAGCTACTCGTTCCGGGACGGCATCCTGCGACGCACCGAGTGGACGACGGCCGCCGAAGGGGTCACCGGCCGGTTCGGCGGGGCCACGCTGGTTCTGGGCGACCATCCCGTGGCCGACGAACTGCGCACCCTCGGGATGCCCCGGCGTGCGCTCTTCACGTCCTCGGCCGCCCAGATGCGGGCGTCGTTCGGCGCGGCCGAGGTGGTCCGGGCCCGCTCCTAGTGCAGCCGGGTCAGCGCCTTGCGCAGGCTGCGCACGCCCTGGCTGATCCGCTGCTCGTTCTCGATGAGGGCGAACCGCACGTGCCCGTCACCCCCCGGGCCGAAGCCCACGCCGGGCGAGGTGGCGATGTCGGCCTCCTCCACCAGGAACTTGGCGAAGTCGAGCGAGCCCATCTCCCGGTACGGTTCGGGGATCGGGGCCCAGACGAACATCGTCCCGCGGGGCGGGGTGACGTCCCAGCCGATCCGTCGCAGCCCGTCGCACAGGGTGTCCCGACGGGACTGGTAGATGTCGTTGATCACCTTGGGATAGTCCGGCGCCTCGTTCATGGCCACGATCGCGGCGATCTGGATGGGCTGGAAGGTCCCGTAGTCGAGGTAGCTCTTGAGCTTGGTCAGCGCCTGGACGATCTCGGCGTTGCCCACCAGGAACCCGACCCGCCAGCCGGCCATCGAGAACGACTTGGTCATCGTGTAGAGCTCGACGGCGACGTCCTTCGCCCCCGGGACCTGCAGGATCGAGGGCGGCGTGTAGCCGTCGAAGGCGATGTCGGCGTAGGCGAAGTCGTGCACGAGCACGATGTCGCGCTCCTTGGCGAACTCCACGAGCCGGGTCATCCACGCCAGGTCGACGCACACGGTGGTCGGGTTGTGGGGGAAGGAGAGGACCACCACCCGGGGCTTGGGCCACGCCGACTCCCAGGCCTCCATCAGGTTGTCGAAGAAGGCGGCGCCGCCCTCCTCGCTGTCGACGCCCCCGCCGTCGGCCGTGTCGAGCCGGACGTGGCGGATGTCCGCCCCGGCGAACAGCGGCGCGTAGATGTGGATGGGGTACGACGGCGACGGCACCAGTGCGGTGTCTCCCGGTCCCACCAGCACCCACATGAGGTGGGACAGGCCCTCCTTGGCACCGATGGTGGTGACCACCTCGGTCTCGGGGTCGAGCTCGACGTCGAACTTGCGGAGGTAGAGGTCGCAGATGGCCCGGCGGATCTTGGGGATTCCCCGACTTGCCGAGTAGCGGTGGTTCCGCGGGTTGCGTGCGGCCTCGGCCAGTTTCTCCACGGCCACGTCGGGCGAAGGGAGGTCGGGATTCCCGAATCCCATGTCGATGACGTCCCTCCCGTCGTGGCGGGCGGCGGCCTTCAGGTCGTTGATGGTGGCGAACACGTACGGCGGCAGCCCGTTGATGCGGCGGAAATCCATGCCCCACGTTACCGCCGGACCCCGGCACGGGCGGACCTCCCGCCGACGACCCCCCGTGGGCCGGCGACGTCCACCCCCTACCGGAGCGCCGCCGCGGCCTCGGCGACGACCTCGATCGACTCCGGCCAGGCGCACACCGCCCAGGTCGCCCCTGCCGCGGCCACCGCACCGAGCGCGGCGGCGGCGTCGGCTGCCGTCCCCCCCACCGGGCCTCCCCAGGTCACCTCCACCCCCTGGCCCGCCAGGGACGCCACCTGGTCGACGTCGACCTGCCACACGTTGACCGCGGCCCCGGTGGCCCGGGCCAGGGCGACCATCTCGGACCGACCACCGCCCACCCACACCGGCACCCCGGCGGCCACCACCGCGGCGGCCACCGAACCGAGCCGCTCCCTCCGGATCTCGGCCGGTTCGAAGGGGATCCCGTAGGCATCGTTCTCTTCCCGGCTGAGCCTGTCCCCGGTGCCGATCCCGGCGATGCACCGCCCCCCGCTGATGGCGTGGACCCCGCACAGCATGTCGACGAGGACCCCGTCGGGCAGCAGGCCGATCCGGGCCACCAGCGTTCCGAGGGCGATGTCCGTCGTCGATGCGGCCAGCGCGCCGAGTAGCGGTCCCGGTGACAGCGCCGGCCGTCCCGGCTGGCCCATGGGCCACAGGTGGTCGAAGCAGAAGACGCCGTCGATCCCCAGCTCCTCGGCCCGGCGCGCCGCCTCCAGGGCGGTGTCGGCCTCGTCCCGGAACTGCGGGAGGGTGATGCCGACCTTCACCGCCGGTTCAGCCGCCGGACGGGCGCCGACCCGGGGCGCGACCGACGGGGGTCATGCCACCGACTCGACGCGCGCCTTCAGGTCCCGGAGGGCGATGGACATGATGCGACTCTGGGCGCGCATCTTGATGAAGCCGGGGAGGGGCACCTTCATCTCGGCTTCGAGGTGGTAGGTGACCTCCGTCCCCCCGTCGGGCGTCGGGGCGAACACGTACCGGCCGTCGAGCTTGTTGGTGATGTCGCCCTGGGTCTGGACCCAGGCGAGCACCCGCGGTGCCTCGGAATAGTCGTACGCGAGGGTGTAGCTGGTGCTGCGGCCGAAGGCGGCGGCCCGGAAGGTGACCACGCTCGGTCTGCCTTCGCCGTCGCGCTCGTCGATGGTCACCGCCTTGATGTCGGCGGCCCACGACGGATAGCTGGCGATGTCGGCACTGACCTCGAAACAGCGCGCCGGACTGGCCGACACCACCATCCGCTCAGTGGCTTGTTCGGCCACGATCGGCCCTCCTCCTCGAATCGTTCCTCGGAGCCCGCACAGGACTCAGCCCTCCGTGTCGCCGAGCGACGCCGCCAGCCTAGGTGCGAGCAGGTCGTAGTCGAAGGATGCCTCGGCCCGCCGGCGCGCCTCCTCCCCCATCCTCGCGGCCCGGATCGGGTCCGCCAGCAGACCGGCGATGGCGCGGGCCACGTCGCCGGCCTCGGTCGGGCGCCGCACGAGGACCCCGGTGACGCCGTCCTCCACCGCCTCGGCCGCGCCGCCCGACGCCCCGGCCACCTGCGGGACCCCGGCTGCGGCCGCCTCGACGAAGACGATGCCGAATCCCTCTTGCTCCAGGCCCAGCCACCGGTTGCGGCAGAGCATGGCGAAGACGTCCGCCGCGCCGACCAGGCGGGGGAGGTCCTCGTCGGACACCCCGCCGAGGAGGCGCACCGGTGCGCCGATCTCCGCCACCCGACCGGCGAGGCGCTCGGCGTCCCTCCCCCGACCGGCGATGGCCACGGTCAGGTCCGGGAACCGCCCGGACAGCGAGGCGGCGGCGTCGATGAGCACGTCCATCCCCTTGCGGGGGACCAGCCGGCTCACGCTCACCACCAGGGGTCCGTCGACCGGCAACCCGAGATCGGCACGGGCCGATGCCCGCTCCTCGGCGCAGAGGGGGCTGAACCGCCGCAGGTCGACGCCCGGCGGGATCTCCACCACGGGCGGCATGTCCCGGCCACGGACGGCCCGACTGGCCTCGGCCGCCGGGTAGCCCCCGGCCGACACGGCCAGGGCGGCGCCGCGGACGACGCCGGCCAGGAGGTGGCGGGTGACCGGCAGGCGCCCCGGGATCGCCACCTCGGCCCCGTGCAGGACGACCGCGTAGGGGAGGCCGAGTCGGGGCCCCACCAGGCCGAGGGGGAATGCGGGGTCGAGTACCACCAGGTCGGCACCGACCCGCTCCGCGGTGTCGCGGATGCGTCGGATCACCGCCGGCGTGGGGAGGAGCACGGCCGACGGCAGGCGCTCGATATGGATCCCCCGTTCGGCCTGGAGCGCGTCGAAGGCGGCGGCACCGGGGTGGGAGGAGGCGGTGAGCACCGCGAACGTCGTGGGGTCGAGCCTCCGCCACAGCTCCCACAGATAGACCTGGATCCCCCCGACCTTGGGAGGGAAGTCGTTGGTGACGAGCAGATGGGTCACCGGTCCGCTCCGGTCGGACCCCCGAGCAGGTCGGACCGCCCGAGGCGCACCGCAGCCCATCGGGCGTGCTCGGCCAGCAGCTCGTCGTCGCCGAACGCCCACCGCGAGACCGCGGCGGCGGTCGCCGCGTCGCCGCCGTCGCCGACGTTGCCCAGGGCCACCAGGGCGTTGCGACGCAGCCACCGGGGGTCGCGGTCGGCGATGTACCAGCGACCGTGGGCGGCGAGCAGGGCCTCGTCGGAGGCCCCGAGCAGTTCGATCAGGTCGACCGCGGCCACCGTCCCCGGCTCGGGCTCTGTCGGGGGGTGGCGTCGGTCGCACGTCCGGTTCACGGGACACACCACCTGGCACTCGTCACACCCGTAGATGCGGTCGCCCAGGGCGCTGCGGAACTCGACGGGAAACGTCCCGGGGGCCTGGACGAGCCAGGCCAGACAGCGCCGGGCGTCGAGCACGCCGTCCTCCACGAGTGCACCGGTGGGGCACGCCGCCATGCAACGACGGCACGTCCCGCAGCCCTCGGCCGGCCCGGACGGACCCTCCGGGTCGGTCGGCTCGAGCCGGGCGTCGGTGACCACCGAGCCGAGCACGAACCACGATCCGAGCCCCGGCAGCAGGAGCAAGGTGTTGCGGCCGTACCACCCGAGGCCGGCCCGATGGGCGGCCGCCCGGTCGACCAGGGCGTTGTCGTCCACGACGACCATGGCCCGCCACCCGTCCGCCCGGATCCGCCCGGCCACCCGGTCGAGGGCCCGCCGGAGGGACCCGTAGTGGTCGCAGCGGGCGAAGCGGGCCACCGAGCCCTCGGGAGCGGACCGTGCGGTCGGGGCCGGGGGATCGGCCCGGCGGTAGCCCCACGCCCCGACGACCAGGGAGCGCGCACCTTCGAGGACCCGGTCCGGATCGGTCGAGCGCTCCGGATTCCGGTAGGTGAACTGCATGCCGGCGTGGAGTCCGCGGTCCCGACGGGACCGCAGGTCGGCACGGGTGTCCTCGAACACGCCGGCATCGGCGATGCCCACGGCGGCGAGTCCGGCCTCCGCACCGATCCGACGCACGTCGGCGCCCAGTCGACGCAGGTCGTCGGCGGTCGCTGCCGACGGTCGGCACACCATGGATCTGGGCACGTCCCATCGTCGCACGACCGCGGGTGTCGCCGGAACCTGTCCTGTCGGTCCGCGGCCGGTCGACGGTGGCCCTACTGGCCGCTGGCCCTCGCCTCGTGGCGGACGCCGGGTACCAGTCCGGCCCGTTCGAGCAGGCGGACGGCGCGGGCCTCGGCGGCGTCGACGACGACGGCGTCGTGCGGCTCGCGTCCGACGATGAACGAGACGACGCAGTCGGCGCACACGTCGGTTGTGCGGTGGGCGCAGTCCGCACAGTCGACCGTGAACGCACCCCCCTGCATGGGCGGGCGCGGATCGGGGAGCCGCCGCGGGTGCAGCCGGACCACCACGCCCTCCGACCGGTCCGCAGGCGTCGCCCGGCCGGACCCGCTGTCGTCCCGGCTGGTCATGTCGGTGCCACTGTCCACGGTGCTGCCTCCTGGAATCGGGGATCCGGTCGCTACGTCCACCCCCGAGCGTGCACCCCGGGTGTGACACCCGTCCGTCCGGTCGGCCGCGCCACCGTGCTCAAGGAGTGGCGCCAACCGCCGATACAGAACCAGAGGACCTGGTGTCGATGGGCACACGGATCCGAGGCCCACGGGCGCACACCCGTGGTCCGGTGGACCCGGCCCGCACCGGGGGACACGCAGCGGAGTCTGACGCACATACCAAGGAGCATCGTTCATGACCACCACACTGAGCCCCGACCAGGTCGCAGCGACCTATCGGGTCCTCATCATCGAGGACGACCCCTCCATCGCCGATGCGGTCCGTCGTGTCGTGGTCAGGCAGCACGGCACCGGGATCATCGCCGGCGACGGGCGCAACGGCCTGAGGAACTTCTTCGAGGAGCGTCCCGACCTGGTGGTGCTGGACATCGGTCTCCCCGGGATGGACGGCTGGGAGGTGCTCGAGCGGATCCGCGACCTCTCCGAGGTGCCGGTGCTCGTCCTGACGGCCCACGATCTCGAGCAGGACAAGGTCCGTGGCCTCACCGGAGGAGCCGACGACTTCCTGGCCAAGCCGTTCGGGATCCAGGAGCTCGGCGCCCGCATCCAGGCGCTGCTCCGCCGGGCCCGGCCCGCCGCGCCCGCCGCCGAGGAGCCCGCGATCTACCGGGACGGCGACCTCGAGGTCAACTGGCCCGCCCGCGAGGTGCGCGTCGACGGCGAGGTCGTCGGCCTCACCAAGCTCGAATTCCAGCTCCTCCGCACCTTCGTCAGCCATCCCGGCCACGCCCTCGCCACCCGGCAGCTCCTCGAGCAGGTGTGGAACGACCCCTTCGGCATCGGCCCCGAGCGGGTCAAGTTCACCGTGCTCCGTCTGCGTCGCAAGCTGAACTGGCAGGGGGAGCGCAAGGGCGTCCTCGAGGCGATCCGCGGCTACGGCTACCGCTACACGCCCGTCGGCGACACCGCGCCGGATCAGTAGCCGGCGTTCGCGTCGACCAGACCGACCAGGGGCTCCCCTGCGCCGAGGCGCTCCACGTTGGTGCGGATCCGGGTGGCCAGGAGCGGTATCACCATCTCGATCGTGTCGGCCGTGTGCGGGGTCACGATGCAATTGGGAAGGTCCCACAGCGGATGACCGTCCGGCAGCGGCTCGGGGTCGGTGACGTCGAGCGCCGCCCCCCCGATGGACCCGGCGGCCAGGGCGTCGACCAGCGCGCCGGTGTCGACGTGCCGACCGCGTGCCACGTTCACCAGCCACGACCCCTCCCCCATCGCCTCGAGCTCGGGGGCCCCGACGACGCCGGTGGTCTCGGGGGTCAGCGCCAGGGCGAGGACCACCACCAGCGCATCCGGCAGCACGTCGTGGAGTGCGTCCATCGGCACCACGCGTGCGGCCCCCGGTACCGGATCGGGACGGCGACGGACCACGGTGGCATCCACCCGGAAGGGCGCCAGCTGTTCGAGCAGGGAGGTGGCGATTCCCCCGCCGCCGACGATGGTGACCTTCTGGTCGTAGAGGCTCGTGCCGGCCGGGATCCCCCACGACCTCGCCTCGATCCGGGCCGGGAGGTGACGGAGCCCGGCGAGCGCCAGGGTGAGCGCGTGCTCGGCCACCGGCTCGGCGTAGGCACCCTTCGCGCAGGTCCAGATCCTGGCGTCGTCGAGGAGCCCGGCCTCGGCCACCCGCTCCACTCCGGCGAAGGGGAGCTGCACCCACCGGGCGTCCGGCACCTGTCGGAGCCATCCGGTCAGCCCGTCCACGTCGGACGGGTCGAGCCAGACGAGGCTGTCCGGCCCGTCGTCCAGGTCGACGACCGCGCCCCCTCCTTCGCGCACCGCGTCGGTGGCGAAATCTGACGGGAACGGGCCGACGGCGACGCGTGGGGCGGTCATCCCCCGCACCTTAGCGAGGGGCGTCCCCGACGGTGCGGCCGTCCCGGCCCGGAGCGCCCGCCCCCGATGTCGCCGTTCCGCCGGGGGCGGGCCCCGCGTTTGCTTAGATGGGGTCCCTACCGGTGCCAGGGGGATGCCATGCGCGTGGAGTTCAATGTCCGAGACTTCCTCGAACGGGCAGCTGCGACGTACCCGGGGCGGATCGCCCTGGTCGACGAGCCCGACCAGCCGGCCGACCCGTGGGAGCCACTCACCTTCGCCGGCCTGGCGTCACGGGCCCGGGCGCAGGCCGCCGGGCTCGACCGGCTCGGGATCGCCCCCGGCGAGCGGGTGGCCGTGGTGTCCCACAACTCCGCACGGCTGCTGACGTCGTTCTTCGGGGTGTGCGGGTGGGGGCGGATCCTGGTGCCGGTCAACTTCCGGCTGGCCAGGGCCGAGGTCGAGTTCATCCTCGAGCACTCGGGCGCGTCGGTGGTCCTGGTGGACCCCGAACTCGACGGGGCCCTCGCCGGGATCGGCCCCGACCGCCGGTACGTGCTCGGTCCCGAGAGCGACGCCGAGCTCTACGTCCGTGACACCGAACCGGCCCCCTGGGCGCCCGACGAGGACGCGACCGCCACCATCAACTACACGTCGGGCACGACGGCCCGACCCAAGGGCGTCCAGCTGACCCATCGCAATTGCTGGGTCAACGCCACGGTGTTCGGCTGGCACGTGGGCGTGTCCGACCGCGACGTCTACCTCCACACCCTGCCGATGTTCCATGCCAACGGCTGGGGCATGCCGTGGACGACTGCCGCCATGGGCGTCACCCAGGTGGCGCTGCGCAAGGTCGACGGCGCCGAGATCCTCCGGCGGGTCGCCCGTCACGGTGTCACCCTGCTGTGCGCCGCGCCGGCCGTGGTCAACGCCGTGCTCGAGGCCGCAGCCGACGGGGACGGCGACGTCCCCGGGCGGGGAACCACCCGCATCGTGGTCGCCGGGGCCCCGCCGCCCAGCCGGACCATCGAGCGGATCGAGTCGGAGTTGGGCTGGGAGTTCCTCCAGATCTACGGACTGACCGAGACGTCCCCGCTGCTGACCGTCAACCGGGTCCGGCCGGAGTGGGACGACCTCCCCCCGGACCAGCGGGCCCGCAAGCTCATGCGGGCCGGTGCCCCCGCGGTCGGGACCGAGCTCAGGATCGACGGGGGCGGCGAGGTGCTGGCACGGTCGAACACGGTGATGGCCGGGTACTGGCGCCAGCCCGAGGAGACCGCCGCGGCCCTGGCCGGCGGATGGTTCCACACCGGTGACGGCGGCCACCTCGACGACGAGGGCCACCTGAGCATCCTCGACCGGAAGAAGGACGTGATCATCACCGGCGGCGAGAACGTCTCCTCGATCGAGGTGGAGGACGCCATCTTCTCGCTGGAGGGGGTCCTCGAGGTCGCGGTCATCGGGGTGCCCCACGACAAGTGGGGCGAGATGGTGCTCGCCCTGGTGGTGACGGCCGACGGGAGCGGGGTCACCGAGGAGGTGGTGATCGCCCACTGCCGGACGGCGCTGGCCGGCTACAAGTGCCCGAAGGAGGTCGAGATCCGGGACCAGCTGCCCCGCACGGCCACCGGGAAGCTCCAGAAGTTCCGGCTCCGGGCACCGTACTGGGAGGGACTCGACCGGCAGGTCAACTGACGGTCGGCGTCGGCTCCGTCGGCCGGCTCGACCGGTCACGGGCCTCGGTGCCGCGCCCGTCCAGCCACTCCCCGATCCGGAGGGCCGTCCACACCGGGGCCTCCAGCATGGGCGCGTGGCCGATGTCCCGGGCCACCTGCAGGTCCCAGCGGGTGCGACCCGCGGCCATCCTGCGGGCCGACCCCACGGTCACCAGCACGTCCCGGTCGCCGTGCAGGTGCAGCACCGGGCGGTCGATGCCCTCCAGCCGGGCGACGGTGGCACCCGGTCGGGCCAGGGTCCACGAGAGCGATCGTGCCGAGGTCAGGTAGGCCTGGTCGGCGAGGGCGCGGTCCACGTCGTCGGTGAGTGCGACGTGGTCGTCCACGACGTCGGCCGGCACCCGGCGCGGGTCGACGCAGATCACGCCGAGCACCCGGCGCACGGACTGCTCGGCGGTGGTGCGGGCCCGTCGGACCGCCAGATAGCGCTCGCCCAGCCCCGGCACCGCGCAGAGGACGAAGTTCGTGGCCACCCGGGGATGGACCATCCCCGGTCGGGACGTCGGGAGGGCCGGGTCGATCAGGACCAGGCCCGCCACACGGTCGGGCGAACCGGCGGCGCACAAGGCGGCGACCAGGCCGCCGAGCGAGTTCCCGCACACGACGACCGGTCGGTCGGCGACCTGGCGGAGGAAGCCGTCGAGCAGGGCCACGTGGCCGTCGACATCGGGCCGGCGGCCGGCCGCGGGCGTCCGGCCGTGGCCGAGCAGGTCGACCGCGAGCAGCCGGCACCTCCCGACCAGATGGGGGGCGACGGCCGCCCAGTTGAGATGGGACCCGCCGAGCCCGTGGACCGCCACCAGCAGCGGACCGTCGCCCGGGCCCCCGTAGTCGACGTAGTGGACGGGGCCGTCGACGTCGACCACCCGGGACGTGAACTCGAGACCCGACACCGTCGTCACCCCGACGAGGCTACCGGCCGCCGCGGCCGCCGCAGTCTCAGCCGCCGTCGCCGGACGGGAAGTGCAGGGCGGTCCGTCCGGCATCGTCCGACCGCCCCGGGTCGGGCCATCGCGTGGTGACCGACTTGAGCCGGGTGTTGAACCGGACGCCCTCCATGCCGTGGACGTGCGCGTCGCCGAACAGCGACTGCTTCCACCCGCCGAAGGAGTAGTACGCCATCGGGACGGGAATGGCCACGTTGATGCCCACCATCCCCACCGACACCTCCCGACGGAACCGACGGGCGGCGTGGCCGTCGGCCGTGAAGATGGCGGTGCCGTTTCCGAACGGGTTGGCATTGACCAGCGCGATCGCCTCGTCCAGCGTGTCGACCCGCAGGACCGACAGGACCGGACCGAAGATCTCGTCCCGGTACACCTGCATGTCCGGGGTGACCCGGTCGACCAGGGTGGGCCCGAAGAAGAAGCCGTCGCCGACGGCGAGCCCGCGGCCGTCGACCACGATCTCGGCACCGTCGGCCAGGGCCGAGTCGACGTAGCCGGCCACCCGGTCGCGGTGGGCCCGGGTGATCAGTGGCCCCATGTCCGAGGACGGGTCGGTCCCCGGTCCGGTGACCAGTGCCTCGGCACGCGAGGCGACGGCGGCGACCAGTGGGGCGGCGTCACCGACCACCACCACCGCCGAGATGGCCATGCACCGCTCGCCGGCCGATCCGTAACCGGCGGCGACCAGTGCGTCCGCCGCGGAGTCGAGGTCGGCGTCGGGCAGCACCACCGCATGGTTCTTGGCGCCCCCGAGCGCCTGGACCCGCTTTCCGGACGCGTGGCCCCGCTCGAACACCTGGCGGGCGATCGGGGTCGACCCGACGAAGGAGACGGCGGCCACCTGGGGATGGTCGAGCAGCCCGTGCACGGCTTCGGCATCACCGTGGACCACGGAGAACACGCCGTCGGGCAGTCCCGCCCGCCGCCACAGGTCGGCGATCAGCGTCGACGGGGACGGGTCGCGCTCGGACGGCTTGAGGATGAAGGCGTTCCCGCAGGCGATGGCCACCGGGTACATCCACATCGGCACCATGACGGGGAAGTTGAACGGGGTGATGCCGGCCACCACCCCGAGCGGCTGGCGGATCGACGACGCGTCCACGCCGGTCGACACGTCTTCGGAGAACTCGCCCTTCAGCAGGTGGGGGATGCCGCAGGCGAATTCGACGACCTCGATGCCGCGCGCCACCTCGCCGCGGGCGTCCTCGAGCACTTTCCCGTGCTCGGCCGTGATCAGGGCGGCCAGGTCCTCGCGGTGGCGATCGGCCAGCTCACGGAACGCGAACAGGATGCGGCTGCGGGCCGTCAGCGACGTGTCGCGCCACCCCTCGAATGCCGTCGCCGCCTCCGTGACGGCGTGGTCGACGTCCTTCGCGGTGGCGAGCACCACCTCGGCGGTCTGCTCGCCGGTGGCCGGGTCGAACACGGGAGCCGTGCGGGCACCGGCCCCCTCTGTGGATGTTCCGATCTGCTTCACTGGGCGACGCTCCTCGGGAAGACGGACTCCCCCTGGTGGTGGCGGACGGATCGCGGGGCGACGGTCGGCCGGCGGGTCGGACGCCGGGGGCGGCGTGCAACAATCGTCGCATGGCTGACGTGGAAGGCGGACGCGGGGACGGCGCCGGCCCGACGTCCGACCGGGTGCGACTGCGGCGACTGCCCGACCAGGGCTCCTACCGGACCGAGGACCTGCACCGCGTCCTCGACGCCGGCTTCGTCTGCCACCTGGGCGTCGTGGTCGACGGCTGGCCGATGGTCGTCCCCACCACCTATGCGAGGGCGGGCGACCACCTCGTGGTGCACGGGTCGGCGGCCAGCAGGAGCCTGCGGACCGCCAGGACCCCGGTGCCGGTGTGCGTCACCGTGACCCTCGTCGACGGCCTGGTGCTGGCCCGCTCGGTCTTCAACCATTCGGTCAACTACCGGTGCGCCATGGTCTACGGCCTGCCCGAGCTGGTCGACGACACCGAAGGGAAGCTGGCCGGGCTGGAGGCCATCTCCGAGCACGTCGCACCCGGGCAGTGGTCCTACGCCCGACCGCCCTCGGACAAGGAGCTGGCGGCCACGACCGTCCTGCGCCTGTCCCTCGCCGAGGCGTCGGTGAAGATCAGCGAGGGACCGCCGGACGACGACCCCGCCGACCTCGGGCTGGACCTGTGGGCCGGCGAGGTGCCGCTCCGAACGGTCCGCCTCGATCCGGTGGCCGCACCCGACCTCGACCCGGCCATCGGTCTGCCCGGGCACCTCGCGTCGGGGCCGCTCGCGCCGGGCTCGCAACCGGCGCGCCGGCCCGGCTGATCGCAGGGACTCCATCGGTCGGGTGGCCTCGGGGGACGGGACCGCTCAGGCGACCAGTGTCGCCAGCGGGGTCCAGTCCATCCCGTGGGCCTCGGCCACCGGCTCGTACACCACGGATCCCTCGACCACGTTGACCCCCTCGGCCAGCGAGGGGTCGGTCCGGACGGCCTCGCGCCATCCGTGGTTGGCGATGTCCACGACGTAGGGGAGCGTGGCGTTGACCAGCGCGTGGGTCGACGAGTGCGGCACGGCGCCGGGCATGTTGGCCACGCAGTAGAAGAGCGAGCCGTTGACCCCGAAGGTCGGGTTCGAGTGGGTGGTGGGCCGGGTCGACTCGAAGCAGCCCCCCTGGTCGACCGAGATGTCGACCAGCACCGATCCTGTGCGCATCCTCCCGACGAGCTCGTCGCTGACCAGCTTGGGGGCCTTGGCCCCGACCACCAGCACCGCTCCGATGACGATGTCGGCGTCGATGCAGACCTCCTCGATGGCGTGGGTGCTCGAGGCGACCGTCTCGAGCGCGCCGCGGAAGTGGTGGTCGACCTGGCGGAGGCGCTCCAGGTTGCGGTCGAGGACGTAGACCTCGGCGTGCATGCCCACGGCCAGCGTGGCCGCGGCCATCCCGGCGACTCCGGCACCGAGGATGACGATCTTGGCGCAGCGGACCCCGGGCACGCCGCAGACCAGGGTGCCGCGGCCGCCTCCCGGGCTCATCAGATGGTGGGCCCCCATCAGAGGCGCCATGCGGCCCGCCACCTCGCTCATCGGGGTGAGGAGGGGGAGCGAGTTGTCGGGCAGGCGCACCGTCTCGTAGGCGATGGCGGTGTTGCCCCCGGCGACCAGCGCGTCGGTGCACGCCCGGGACGCGGCCAGGTGGAGATACGTGAAGAGGACCTGGTCCTTGCGCAGGCCGAGCCTCGGGTACTCGGCGGGCACCGGCTCCTTCACCCCGAGGATCATGTCCGCCGTGGCCCAGACGTCGTCCGGGTCGTCCACGATCTTCGCCCCGGTGGCGACGAAGTCGGCATCCGGTATCGACGATCCGACCCCGGCCGCCCGCTCGACGAGGACGCTGTGGCCTGCCGCGGAGAGCTCGCGCACGCCGGCCGGGGTGATGGCCACCCGGTACTCGTCGTCCTTCAATTCCTTTGGCACTCCGACGATCATGGGACGGGACTACTCGCCGATCTCGGTGTAGGCGACGGGCTTCACCTGGAAGAAGTCGCCTTTGGAGGTGAACCGAGCGAGGATCACCAGCGGGATCCCGAGCAGGAGGGCGATGATGTCGGCGTAGGAGCCGCTCCACCCACCCTGCTTGATCACGTCGGCCATGACCAGTAGGAGCACGATGCCACCCACCAGGGGCAGCAGGACACCGGTGAAGAAGAACCGGGACGACTGGAAGGCCACCTTGCGGTAGGCCCAGGCACAGGTCACCCCGGTGGCACCGTAGTAGAAGGCGATGAGCACGCCGATGGACAGGATCAGGTTGTTGAGCAGGTTGTCGATCGAGGCGACCTGGCTGGCCAGCAGGATCCCGAACAGGGAGATGAAGGCGAGGATGAGGGTGCCGACGGCGGGGGTCTTGAGCTTGCCCTGGATGCTGGCGAACAGGCTCGGGAACACCTGGTCCCGGGCCATGGACAGGGTGATCCGGGCCGCGGGCAACAAGGTGGTCTGGGTGGTCGCCACCGTGGAGGAGAGCACGGCGATGAGCATCACGTAGCCGGCCCAGCTGCCGGCCGCCTGCTGGGCGAAGTAGAGGAGGATGGTGGCCGAATGGGCCGACCAGGCCTTCTCGGGCAGGAGCATCTGGGCGGCGATGATGTTGATGCCGAATACCAGGAGCAGGAGGAACATGGCGATGATGCCGGCGTGTCCCGGGGTCTTGGTTCGATTCTTGGACTCCTCGTTGAGGTTGGACGCGGTGTCCCAGCCCCAGTAGAAGAAGACGCCGAGGACCAGGCCGGCCGACAGCGCGGCGAAGCTGCCGATGGAGAACGGATTGAGCCAGCCGAAGTGGAATCCCTGCGACCCGGCGGGGTGCTTCACGGCCACCTTGACGATCCCCCAGATGGAGAACCCGATAACGGCGACGTACTCGATGATGAGGAGCACCCACTGGAAGTTGGTCGTCCAGCGGATACCCCAGATGCAGATGAAGGTGATGAGCGTCAGCCAGCAGGCGGCGCAGATGGCCTGGTAGCCGAGGTCGTTCGCCGTCGTGGCCGAGATCCAGTTCCGCTCCTGGGCGAACTGCAGGGTGTAGGAGCCGGCGACCAGGGGCGCGGAGATGCAGAAGATGACGCTGGTGGCCACCTGGACCCAGCCGTTGAACCACCCGAGGTAGGGGGAGACCAGTTTGGACAGCCAGGCGTAGGAGGCCCCGCAGTCGGGGTCCTTCCGGTTGAGTTGGAAGTACGCGATGGCGATGAACAGGACGGGCACGAAGCTGATCCAGATGACGGCCGGACCGGCGTAGCCGACCCCCACCACCGCGAACAGGACCGCCATGGTGGCGGCCAGGGTGTACGCCGGCGCCACCGACGACACCGCCACCACCGTCGAGTCGAAGAGGTTGAGGGTGTCGGCCCGGAGTGTGACCCCGGCCTCCTCGGTCGGGACCGGGGCCCCGAACGGCCCGGGTACCTCGGGCGGCTTACCTGTGCTGTCGACGACGTCGGTGCTCATGAGCTCTCCCCTTTTGCCTCTGGCGGTTGGCTGTTCTGATCCCCTACTGGATGCTGCTCCACCAGTCCCCCCGGTGGCCCTACAGGTACAGCGTGTGTCGGCCGCCCCCGGCCGACGTCGCCCGGATCAGGCGCCGATGAAGCTCATCACGTGCTTGATCCGGGTGTAGTCCTCGAATCCGTACGACGAGAGGTCCTTGCCGTAGCCGGAGTGCTTGAAGCCGCCGTGCGGCATCTCCGCCACGATCGGGATGTGGGTGTTGATCCACACGCATCCGAAGTCGAGCGCCTTGGCCATGCGCATGGCCCGGCCGTGGTTCTGCGTCCACACGCTCGACGCCAGGCCGTAGCGGACGCCGTTCGCCCAGGCGACGGCCTCGTCCTCGTCGGAGAACCGCTGCACGGTGATCGCCGGGCCGAACAGCTCCTCCTGGATCACCTCGTCGTCCTGGCGGAGACCGGCGATGACCGTGGGAGCGAAGCAGTAGCCGCGCTCGCCGACCGCGGCCCCGCCCGTCACCACCTCGGCATGGCCCGGGAGCCGGTCGATGAAGCCGCCGAGCCGGGCCAGCTGGGCGGCACTGTTGAGCGGTCCGTAGTCGGCGCCGGCCACGTCGGTCCCGCCCACCGTCTGGGACTCGGCCTGCTCGACGAGAGCGGCGACGAACTCCTCGTAGACCCCGGGGGCGGCCAGCACCCGGGTGGCGGCCGTGCAGTCCTGGCCGGCATTGAAGTACCCGGCGACCGCGATGCCCTCGGCCGCCGCCGCGATGTCTGCATCGTCGAAGACGACCACCGGGGCCTTCCCGCCCAGCTCGAGGTGGACCCGCTTCACGTCGCTCGAGGCCGACGCCGCCACATCCATGCCGGCACGCACGCTGCCGGTGATGGCCACCATGGCCGGGACCGGATGCTCCACGAGGGCCCGGCCGGTGTCCCGGTCGCCGCAGACGACGTTGAACACCCCGTCGGGCAGGTACTCGGACATGATCTCCGCCATCAGCAGGGTCGAGGCCGGGGTGGTGTCGGAGGGCTTCAGCACCATGGCATTGCCGGCGGCGATGGCCGGTGCCCACTTCCACACCGCCATCATCATCGGGTAGTTCCAGGGAGTGACCGCGGCGCACACGCCGATCGGCTCGCGGCGGATCACCGAGGTGTGGTCGGCCAGGTACTCACCGGCGGACTTTCCTTCGAGGTGGCGGGCGGCGCCGGCGAAGAACCTGATCTGGTCCACGATCGGCGGGATCTCCTCCGACAGGGTGACGGCCAGCGGCTTACCCGTGTTGGCGCCCTCGACGGCGACGAGGTCATCGGCCCGTGCTTCGATGGCGTCGGCGATACGGAACAGGGCCAGGCTGCGCTCGGACGGGGTCGCATCGCGCCATCCGGGGAAGGCGGCGGCCGCCGCCGCCACGGCATCGTCCACCTCCTCGGGTCCCGAGACCGGGGCCTCGAAATTCGGCTCGCCGGTACTGGGATCGATCAACTGCGACGTGACTCCCGAGCCGCTGTCGACGTAGGCGCCCCCTACGAAGTTCGCCAGGCGCTTGGTGCTCACAGGTCCTCCCCGGGGTGCGGCGCGGTGCCGACGGGGTCGCCGCCGACCATGGGCAGGCAGGCGTCGCCTGCCGATTGGGTGTCATCGTGGCCCATGACAACCGGTGTGACAAGTGTTTTCGGAAAATTCTTCGTGAACATCCACGGAATCCGCTTGTTATTGCCGGGGATTCCACGTTAACTGTGGGTTAACTGCTAGAACTGTCCGGGTGTGCACATGCCGAATCGCGACGACGACCACCTCACCGGAGCCGTGACGCCCGCCGCCACGGTCGGTCCCGGGGGGCGGTCGTGACCGGTCCGGCTCCGCAACCGGCGGCCGCGGGCCTCCTCGACGACGTCAACAAGGCGATCGTCGAGCAGCTCCAACAGGACGGTCGCCGCACCTACGGGTCCATCGCCGAAGCCGTCGGCCTGTCGGAGGCCGCGGTCCGCCAACGCGTCCAGAAGATGCGCGAGGCCGGGATCATGCAGATCGTGGCCGTGACCGACCCGCTGCAGGTCGGCTTCCGCAGCCAGGCCATGGTGGGGATCCGGGCCGACGGCGACGCCCGGAAGGTCGCCGACCGCCTGGCCGAGGTCGACGACATCGACTACGTCGTCATGGTGACCGGCACCTTCGACATCCTGGTGGAGCTGGTGTGCGAGGACGAGGACCAGATGCTGGACCTCCTCAACGGAGTCATCCGGCAGATCCCCGGCGTCCGCAGCACCGAGATGTTCATGTACCTGAAGCTGAAGAAGCAGACCTATACCTGGGGGACCCGATGACCGAGTACTCGAACGCAGCGCTGCAGGAGAGTGCGCACCGGCACCTCTGGATGCACTTCACCCGCATGTCCGGCGTCAACGACCACGAGATCCCGGTCATCGTCCGCGGCGAAGGGGTCTGGGTCTTCGACCAGCACGGCAACCGCTATCTCGACGGGCTGTCCGGCCTCTTCACCAGCCAGTTGGGCCACGGTCGGATGGAACTGGTGGAGGCCGGGGCCGAACAGGCGGCCAAACTCGCCTACTTCCCGGTGTGGAGCTACGCGCACCCGAAGGCCGTCGAGCTGGCCGAGAAGATCGCCGGCCTCACCCCGGGCGACCTCAACCGGATCTTCTTCACGACGGGCGGCTCCGAGGCGGTCGAGTCGGCGTGGAAGCTCGCCCGCCAGTACTTCAAACTGATCGGTCAACCACAGCGCACCAAGGTCATCAGCCGCAATATCGCCTACCACGGCGCCACCATGGGCGCCCTGTCGATCACCGGCGTGACCGAGATCCGCACGCCGTTCGAACCACTGGTGCCCGGCGCCTTCAAGGTCCCCAACACCAACTTCTACCGGGCCCCCTACTTCGCGGACGACCTCGACGCATTCGGACAGTGGGCCGCCGACTCCATCGAGCAGGCGCTGATCAACGAAGACCCCGACACCGTGGCCGCCGTGTTCCTCGAGCCGGTCCAGAACGCCGGCGGCTGCTTCCCCCCGCCCCCGGGCTACTTCCGCCGGGTGCGCGAGATCTGCGACAAGTACCGCGTACTGCTGGTGTCCGACGAGGTCATCTGTGCCTGGGGCCGTCTCGGATACTTCTTCGGGGCCGAGCGCTACGACTACGTGCCCGACATGATCACCATGGCCAAGGGGCTCACCAGCGGCTACTCGCCGCTCGGCGCCCTGGCGGTCAGCGACCGGGTCATCGAGCCGTTCCTCGCCGGTTCGAGCTTCCTCCACGGCATCACCTTCGCCGGGCATCCGGTGAGCGCGGCAGTGGCGCTGGCCAACATCGACGTCTTCGAGAAGGAGGGGATCCTCGACAACGTGCGGGAGCACGAGGGCGAGTTCCGGGCCTCGCTCGAGACCCTGAAGGACCTGCCCATCGTGGGGGACGTCCGGGGCGACGGCTACTTCTACGGAATCGAGATGGTCAAGGACAGGGACACCAAGGAGACCTTCAGCGATGACGAGGCCGAGCGCCTCCTGCGCGGTTTCCTGTCGGGCGCACTCTACGAGTCGGGCCTGATCTGCCGAGCCGACGACCGGGGCGATCCGGTCATCCAATTGGCCCCGCCGCTCACCAGCGGCCCCGAGGAGTTCGACTACATCACCACGCGACTGCGTTCGGTCCTGACCGAGGCGTGGAAGCAGATCTGAACCCGCCGTCGGGCGAGCGCTATCGGGACCTCTCCCTGTGGTGGGACGGGCTGCCGGGACGGATCGGTCTCCGCCCGCCACTGTCCGGAGACACCGAGGTCGACGTCGCCATCGTCGGCGGTGGCCTGACCGGGCTGTGGGCCGCCTACTACCTCGTTGAGGCCGACCCCGACCTGCGGATCGCCGTGCTCGAGCGGGACATCGTGGGGTTCGGCGCCTCGGGACGCAACGGGGGATGGTGCTCGGCACTCTTCTCGGTCTCGGAGGCGACGCTCGACGCCCGGTGCGGCCCCGGCGCGGGCAGGTCCCAGTACCGGGCGATGGAGGAGACCGTTCGCGAGGTCGGACGTGTCGTCGCGGCCGAGGACATCGGGTGCGGCTTCCACCGCGGCGGCACCGTCGTGCTGGCGCGGACGCCCGCCCAACTGCAGCGCACCCGCGAGGAGGTCGCCGACGCGCGGGCCCGGGGCATCGGCGAGGCCGACCTCTCCCTCCTCTCCCCCGCCGAGGCGCGCTCACGGGTCGGGGCCACCGGCGTTCTGGGCGGCACGTTCACGCCCCACTGCGCCGCCGTCGATCCGGCCCGGCTCGTCCATGGCCTGGCCGAGGTGGTCGAGCGCCGCGGCGTCGTCCTCCACGAGCAGACCGGGGTCGTCTCGATCGCGCCCGGCCGGGTCACCACCGACCGGGGGGTGGTCCGGGCCGACACCGTGATCCGGGCCACCGAGGGTTACACCCGCACACTGGCCGGCCACCGACGGGACATCGTGCCCGTCTACTCGCTCATGATCGCCACCGAGCCGCTCCCCGACTCGTTCTGGGACGAGACCGGACCGGCCGACCGCGAGACGTTCGCCGACAACCGTCATCTGGTCATCTACGGGCAGCGGACCGAGGACGGGCGCATGGCCTTCGGTGGCCGCGGGGCCCCCTATCACTTCGGCTCGACCATCCGTCCCGGATTCGACCGCGACCACAGCGTCCACGAGAACCTCCGTCGTACGCTCGTCGATCTCTTCCCGGCGCTGGGCGGAGCCGCGGTGACCCACCGCTGGGGCGGCCCGCTCGGCATCGCCCGAGACTGGTTCCCGTCGGTCGGCTTCGACCGGACCACACGGGTGGCGTGGGCCGGCGGCTACGTGGGCGACGGCCTGTCGACCACCAACCTGGCCGGCCGCACCTTGCGCGACCTCGTCCTCGGGGCCACGACCGAGCTGACCTCGCTCCCGTGGGTCGGCCACCGCTCGCGGCGGTGGGAGCCCGAGCCCTTCCGCTACCTGGGCATCAACGCCGGGCTTCGCCTGGCCGGTACGGCCGACCGGGCCGAGGACCGGGTCGGCCGGTCCACCTGGCACACCCGGGCCCTCGGCCGGCTGGTCGGTGGCTGACCCGGGCCCGGATCAGTCCTTCCCCGGGCGGACGATCAGGGGGTTGATGACCCCCTGGGCCGCAAGTGAGCCGGAGCGGCCCCCGCCCGGCCCCCGCAGCAGGTAAGCCATCCCGACCGCCAGGACCGCCCCGAGCAGGGGGCCGGCCAGGTAGACCCACCAGCTGGCGAAGTCGGCCGACACGATGTCGGGACCGAACGTGCGCACCGGGTTCATCGAGGCGCCCGAGATCGGACTGGCCCAGAGGCCGGCGAGGGCGATGTACCCGCCCACGCCGAGGGCGCCGAACAGCCCCACCTGCTGTGCTCCCGACGCCGTGCCCAGGATGACGCTGACCAGTCCGAGGGTGAGCACCGTCTCCATCAGGAACGCGTCGACCGGGGTGCGGCCGAGGCCCGGATAGTTGGAGCCGTAGGAGGCGGAGACGTGGATCACCACCTGCAGGAGCCAGGCGGCCAGGAGCGCCCCCACCAGCTGGACCACCACATAGGCCGGCACCCGCCGAGCCGGGAAGTCCTTGCGGAGCCAGAAGGCGATACTCACGGCCGGGTTGAGGTGGGCGCCGGATATCCGCCCCATGAAGAGGATGATCGACATCACCATCAGGCCGGGGGCCACCACGGCGGCGGCCCGTCCCACCGACCCGGGGATCGCATGGTCCACCATCGGCCCGCCGGCGGCCACGAGCACGAGGAAGAAGGTGCCGAACAACTCGGCGCACAGGCGACGCCACTCCTGGGCCGGGTCGTCGAAGTTGCGGATCATGAGGAGCAGCCGCTGCTCCGCCGTCGCCAGCAGTGGCGTGGCGTCCGAGTGCCCCGGGGCCTCGGGGTCGTTGAAGTCGTGACCGGAGGTGGGCAGCTCGCTCATCGTCGCATCGCCCTCGACGCTACCAACGCGCCGGGGCGGCGACGGTGACCGTGCCCGTACTGCCGGCTCCAATCTCGGCCCCGCCGACGGGCGCTGTGGAGGTGGGCGCCGCTCGGACGTCCGTGGCGTCGGTTCAGCCGGCTCCGTAGAAGGGGCTGCCGTAGGCGTACACGCCGCCGTCGACCGAGTTGAGCCAGTACCCGTCGGTCGCCGGGTCGGCGGTCACCGAGGCGACCGGGGCGGCCGGGTCGAGCGGTGCGTTCGGGCCCAGGAAGGCGGCGTCGCCGTAGGCGTAGACGGCTCCGGTCCGGGTGACCTCCCAGAAGCCCTTCCCGTCGTCGGTCGAGGCGACGGCCACCACCGGCGAGACCGGGAGGTCGTCGGACTGCGGTCCGATCGCCGGGGCGTCGAACCCGGTCGCCGTTCCGTCGGCCGACACCAGCCAGTAGCCACCGGTGGCCGCGTCGGCAGCCATCCCGACCGTCGGCTCGGTCTGGGCCGTACCGCCGAGTGATCCGGCGAACACCGCGTCGCCGTAGGCGAAGACGCCGCCGTCGGCGCCGACCTCCCAGTAGCCGCTGCCGTCGGCCGTCGGGACCAGGTCAACGATCTGCGAATTGAGGCCGAGGCTCGAGGCGGCGCCCTCGAAGGGAGCACCGCCGAAGGCGAAGACGCCGCCGTCGGCGCCGACCTCCCAGTAGCCGTCGCCCTTGGGGTCGGCCACGATCTTGACGATCGGTGCGGTCAGGGTCAGCCCGGCGGTCGACCCGAGGTCGGTGGCCGTGCCGTGGGCCGACACGGCACCGGTCGCGGTGGCCAGCCAGTAGCCGGTGCCGTCGGCGGTCGAGGCCATGCTGATCACCGGGCCGACCAGGGTGCCGATCGGCGTGTAGGCGTCGAAGGGGACCGCCGAGACCTCGTTGGAGGGCACCGACGACGTGGCGCCGGTGCGGCCCCGCACCGTGAAGTAGTAGGTGCGCCCGGCGGTGAGGCCGGTCACCAGGTACGAGTTGCCGACCACCGGGGTGGAGCCGTTCACCGGGACCGGGTACTCCATGCCGGGGGCCGTCCCGATGAAGACGTCGTATCCGGTGGCGGTCGAGTCTGCCGGGGGCTTCCACGTCACCAACGCGGAGGCGACGAACGCGGAAGCACCGGTGGCCAGCGGAGCCGGAGGCGGCGTGGCCGGCTGGACCAGTCCGGCGACCGGGTCGTTCGGGACCAGCGGCGTCGAGACGACCGGAGCGGGGGTGGCCGGGCCGGCCTCTGCCGGGACGGTCGTGGTGGTCGTGGTCGTCGACGTGGTCGTGGTCGTGGCCACGGCGCCGGCCTGCTGCGTCCCGGCTCCGAGCATGTCGCGGTGCTTTCGCCCGTGGTGCCCCTTCCCGAGGGTGGCGGGGAGGACGAAGCTGGGCTCGGCGGCCCCGGTCGTCGAGGTGGGGACGACCTCCGCGATCACCGGCGACGGGGTGGTCGTGGACGACGTCGGGGGGACGGTGAAGGAGGAGGAGTCGGCGTCCTGTCCGGCCTGCGGGTTCTGCTGGGACGCCGCGTTGGCCGCGGTGGTCGACGGGATCGCCGCCGGCACGCCGACGGCGATCACGGCGGCGGTGGCGACGGTGCCGGCGAGGATTGCCTTGGACCGACCGTCGGGCAGGGGGGCCTCACCCATGAGCCACTGGGTCCACTGCTTCATGGACTGCAACCAGGTGTTCATCGCGGAGCCCCTTCGAACCTGGACGCGTGCACCGGACGGTGGCACCGACGCCCCGCCCGCCCCCCGGGACTCGGCACCCGGGAACCACCCGTTGCGCCACCCCCGAACCGCGGACCGTTGACCCGGTCACTATACCCGCACGGGCCGGGAATGACGAGGGCGACCAGGGCCCCGACCCCGTGACCAGGGAGGACGCCACCCACGACGTGTCGGGGGGTCACCGCCCCACGTCCGGGCCGCCGTCCGGCGTCCCCGACGGGGTCGCGATCGTGCTCAGATCGAGAAGTCCTCGCCGTTCCAGACGCCCGACACCGATGGCCGGATCTCGGGGGTCCGCACCCGTCCGTTCACCTGCCGCTCGAGCTCGTCGACCTGGCGCTGCAGGGCGCCCAGGGTCACCCCCACCAGGTCCGGGAGGAGCGCGTCCTCGACGTCGAGGGCGTCCGACCCGCGTCGCGGACGGCTGCGGGCGATCACCTGGCCGGGAACGCCCACGACGACCGAGTCGGCCGGCACGTCCCGGACCACCACCGCGTTGGCACCGATGCGGCTCCCACTGCCCACGGTCACCGGACCGAGCACCTTCGCCCCCGCCCCGATGGTGACCCGGTCCCCCACCGTCGGGTGGCGCTTGCCCGGCTCGAGTGACGTCCCGCCCAGGGTCACCCCCTGGTAGATCGTCACATCGGTGCCGATCTCGGCCGTCTCGCCGATGACCACGCCGAGGGCGTGGTCGATGAACAGGCCCGGTCCGATCACGGCGGCCGGGTGGATGTCGACGTCCGTCCACGCCCGGACCGCGCCGGCGAGCATCCGGGCGGCGAGCCGGTGATCGGCCCGCCAGAGCCGGTGGGCCAACCGGTGGCCCCAGACAGCGTGGAGCCCCGGGTAGCAGAGCACGGCCTCCACGTCGGTCCGGGCCGCCGGGTCCCGGTCGCGCACGGCAGCCACGTCGCGCCGGAGAGCGGCGAGCACGGTCAGTCGCCGAGGCCCTCGAACAGGGCCGTGCTCAGGTAGCGCTCGCCGAACGAGGGGATGATCACCACGACCAGCCTCCCGGCGTTCTCCGGCCGGCGGGCGACCTGGACGGCCGCCCAGGTGGCGGCGCCGGACGAGATCCCCACGAGCAGGCCCTCCTCGTGGGCCATCCGGTGGGCGGTGTCGAAGGCGTCCTGGTTCTCCACCGTGATGACCTCGTCGTAGACATCGGTGTCGAGGATGGCCGGCACGAAGCCCGCCCCGATGCCCTGGATCGGGTGGGGGCCCTTCGCCCCACCGGAGAGGACCGGGGACGCTGCGGGCTCGACGGCGACGACCTCCAACCCGGGCTTGCGCTCCTTGAGCGCATGGCCGACGCCGGTGATGGTGCCGCCGGTGCCCACGCCGGCCACGATGATGTCGACCTCTCCGTCGGTGTCCGACCAGATCTCCTCGGCGGTCGTGCGCACGTGGACGGCAGGGTTCGCCGGGTTCTCGAACTGCTGGGGCATGTAGAAGTCGCCCTCGCCCTTGACGATCTCCTCCGCCTTGGCGATGGCTCCGGCCATGCCGTCGGGACCCGGGGTGAGGACGAGTTGGGCGCCGTAGCCGCGCAGCAGCATGCGTCGCTCCTTGCTCATCGTCTCGGGCATGGTGAAGATGCAGTGGTAGCCCCGGGCGGCGCACACCATGGCCAGGGCGATACCCGTGTTGCCACTGGTCGGCTCGACGACCGTGGTACCGGGACGGAGGAGGCCGGCCTCCTCGGCTGCGTCGATCATGGACACGGCGATCCGGTCCTTCACGCTCCCCGCCGGGTTGAAGAATTCGAGCTTGGCGACGATCTGCGCCCCGGCACCGTCGCCGACGCGGCGCAGGCGCACCAGCGGTGTGCCGCCGATCAGCTGGGTGATGTCGTCCGCGATCCGCATGCCGGGCCTCCCTATCTGTGGCGCCGGTCGGGTGACCGGCTGCCGGTGTGATTCCCGACTCAACGTATCGGGTTTCAGCCGTCGCGGCGACCCCACGGGACGGCAACGCGTTTGCAACCGTGCCGCCATTGACCGGGCCGTCCCCCGCGGGGAAGCTTGTACGCCGCCCGCGTGCCGGTGGCATCCCCGGTCGATCCCGCCAACCATCGGGCGCGCGCAACGTACGGAGGAACAACGCATGTCGGCGACACGTTGGGCACGAACCGGGGCCGCACTGGTGGCGTGCCTCGGTTCGATCGGCATCTCGGTGGCCGCAGCTGGACCGGCGGGTGCCGCCACCACCCCGCTCTACGCCTACGCGGCCGGCACCGGGAACCCGTCCGGCTGCCCCCAGACCACCTCCGGCTCCCCGTCGTCCGAGTGCTCGCTGGAGCATGCCCTCTCCCAGGCCACCAGGTCGGGCGCCGCCACCAGGACCATCGACCTGGCCACGGCCGGGGTCAATCCGACCGTCGCGGGGGATCCCAGCCACTACACGGGGAATTGGACGGTCGGCCTCAGCCACACCACGTCGAGCTCCCCTGTCGTCATCCAGCCGGCCGCCGGACTGTCCACCCAGCCGGTGCTCGACGGCGACGACGGCACCACGGGACCCGCCTGCCAGGCCCCGTCGGCCGGCCCCGACTGCACGGGTCCCATCCTGACCGTGACGTCGGCCGGATTCCTCCAACTCGTCGGTTTCACCATGGCCGACGCGAACAACACCGAGTCCGGTGACGGCGGGGCCATCGACAACGGCGACGGCGGGGCCGGAGCGACCATGTCGGTGACGTCCATGACGTTCACCGACGACACCTCGGACGCCGACGGCGGGGCCATCGACAACGGCGACAACACCTCGGGGACCGGCACCCTCACCGTGTCCGGGTCGATCTTCAGCTCCGACACCTCGGACACCGACGGCGGCGCCATCGACAACGGCGACGACGGTGGCTCCGGAACCGTGAGCATCACCGGTTCGACGTTCACCTCCGACAGTGCCGAGTCCGACGGCGGTGCGGTCGACAGTGCCGACAACGCCGGCCAGGGCTCGCTGACCGTGACCGGGTCGACCCTCAGCTCGGACTCGGCCTCGGCCGACGGGGGGGCGGTCGACAGTGCCGACGACGGGGGCCGGGGCTCGCTGACCGTGACCGGGTCGACCCTCAGCTCGGACTCGGCCTCGGCCGACGGCGGGGCGGTCGACAGTGCCGACAACGCCGGGGTCGGCAACGGGGCCACCATCGGTACTTCGACCTTCGACGACGACCAGTCGACCGGAGGGGACGGCGGGGCGGTGGACAGCGCCGACAACGCCGGCACCGGCAGTCTCACGGTGTCCTCGTCGACGTTCGGCACCGATTCGGCCGACGAGGACGGTGGTGCCGTCGACAACGCCGACGACAGTGGCACCAGCGGCACGGCGGCCCTCACCGTGACGGCGTCGACGTTCTCCTCCGACTCGGCCGGGTCCGACGGGGGGGCGCTCGACAACGCCGACAACGCCAGTCCCGGCACCAGCGCGACCGGCACCATGACCGTGTCCGGGTCGACCTTCACCTCAGACTCGGCCGCGACCGACGGTGGGGCCGTCGCCAACGCGGACAACAGCGGAACCGGCATGCTCACCGTGTCCGGGTCGACATTCACCTCCGACACCTCCCAATCCGACGGGGGCGCCATCGACAGCGCCGACGACGGGGGCACGAGCGGCACGCCGACCCTGACCGTCACGACGTCGACCTTCACCACCGACAGCGCGGCCGACGACGGCGGGGCCATCGACAACGCCGACGACAACGGACGCGGAACCCTGTCCGTGTCCGGGTCGACCTTCACCTCCGACACGGCCCAGACCGACGGCGGGGCCATCGACAACGCCGACTACGAGGGGATGGCCGGGGGATTCACCGTGACCGGCTCGACCTTCCGGTCGGACACCGCCTACAACGACGGTGGAGCCATCGACGATGCCGACGGCGCCGGTACCAGCACCGGGGGAACGGTGTCCGACTCGACGTTCGCCCTCGACGCCTCGACCGGCGGTGACGGCGGGGCCATCGACAACGCCGACTACGCGGGCACCAGCACCCTCACCGTGTCCGAGTCGAGCTTCTCGGCCGACTCGGCGGCCGCCGACGGCGGTGCCATCGACAATGCCGACGACGCGCCGGTGCCCGATCCCCCGACGGTCGTCCAGGAGGGCTCCGGGGACCTGACCGTGGCGTCGTCGACCTTCGCCGGCGACACCGCCACCGCCGACGGTCCCGACATCGCCGACGTGGCCAGCGATGCCGACGGGGTGGGCACGACCACCATCGCCGCGGACCAGCTGGCCGACGGGTGCGCCCAGGGCACGGGGACGTGGAACGACGCGGGCTACGACGTCGGGAACGCCACCTGCCTCGACGCGGGCACCGGTGACGTGGCCGATGCCTCGTTGGCCGCGACCATCGGACCACTCACCGACAACGGCGGCCCGACCCAGACCATGCTCCCCCTGACCGGCAACCCCGGCATCGCGTTCATCCCCGATCCGACCTCGGTGACCGTCGACGGGTCACCCTTCCCGCTGTGCCCGACCACCGACCAGCGGGGCACGACCAGCACCGCCGGAGCGCCGTGCTACGCCGGCTCGGTCCAGGGCCCGTCCGACCAGGTGGCGGTCACCTCGTCGCCGCTCGCCGCCGTGGCATCGTCCTCGGCGGACGGGCCCGTCACCGTGACCCTCGAGGACCACTTCGGATCGCCGGTGGATGCGTCGGCGGCAACCACGGTGCACCTGGTCTCGTCATCGGCCCAGGGAACGTTCGCCTCCGCCCCGGGCGGCCCGTCGGTGTCGAGCGTGGTGGTCCCCTCGGGGGCCCAGACGGCGACGGTGTACTACGGGGACCGGACGGCCGGCCTCCCGAAGCTGACCGTCTCGGCCGCCGGCTTCATCTCCGGCACCCAGGTGGAGAGCGTGGCCGCGGCACCGGCCGCCTCGCTCGACGTGACCGCTCCGGCCTCCGCGCCGGTCGACTCCCCGGTCACGCTGACGGTGACGGCCAAGGACGCGTTCGGCAACACCGCCTCGGGCTACCGGGGCACGGTCCGCTTCGCCGCCTCGTCCGGCACGAACGGCCCGCTCCCCGACGTCACCTTCCTGGCCGCCGACGGGGGCAGGGTATCGATCCCGGTGACCTTCACCTCCGGGGGCGGCCGGACCGTGACCGCCGCCGACACCGTGACCCCGTCGATCTCGGGGACGTCGGGAACCATCGACGTCTCCTCACCGCACGGCTACTGGCTGGTCGGCGCGGACGGGGGGATCTTCACCTTCGGATCGGCCGGCTTCTACGGATCGACGGGCAACCTGGTGCTGCAGCGGCCTGTGGTCGGGATCACCCCGACCGCGGACCGCAGCGGCTACTGGCTGGTGGCATCGGACGGCGGGATCTTCGCCTTCGGCGACGCCGGCTACCACGGCTCCATCCCCGGGATCGGGCTGGCACCGGCGGGTACGGGGGGAGGTGTCCCCCAGCTCGATGCGCCGATCGTCGGTATGGTGCCCTCCACCGACGGCGGCGGGTACTTCATGGTGGCGTCGGACGGCGGGGTCTTCGCCTTCGGCGACGCCCGGTTCGAGGGATCCTGCCCGGGCATCGGCGGGTGCAGCGGCGCCGCGGTCGCCGTGGTTCCCGATGCCTCCGGACAGGGCTACTGGCTGGTGACCGCCACCGGGAACGTCTACACCTTCGGCAACGCGATCGCCTACGGGTCCCCGGGCACCCAGGGCTCGGTGGTCACGTCGGCCGTGCGCTACCCGGACGGTGACGGCTACTGGATCCTCTTCGCCAACGGAACCGTCACCGCCTTCGGCGCAGATCCCGTCGACTTCGGCTCACCGGTCGGATCGGTGGACGGGGACGACCCGGCCAACGCCATCTTCGCCACCGCCGACGGCGACGGCTACTGGGTGGCGTCGGCGGACGGCGCCGTCTACAACTACGGCGATGCACCCGACGACGGTGGTATGTCGGGCACCCACCTCAACGCGCCGATCATCGCCGCCTCCGGCTGGTGAGCGCGTCCTCGGCCGGCCGGGCCGGCTAGTCCCGGATCCTCCACTGGGCCAGACGCATCTGGCTCCGCAGGAGGAGGCCGCGCAGCGCGCGTTCATCGATCTCGAGGTACGAGCCCAAGGCCGTGTGATGGGAGCCACCGGGCAGCTCCCGGTCCGACGCCCACAGGACCACCTCCGTCGGTGCCACACCGAGCACCCGGGCGGCGGTTTCGGGTGTATGGGCGCGCAGCCGCATGGTCTCGTCGAGTTTGTCGCCCAACGTCTGTGGCCTGACCCGTTCACCCAACGTCTGCATCTTCACGGTCCGGACAACTCCTCGCAAGCCGTGACTGTTCCTTCTCCGACGACCGAACAGTCGCCCCACCGGTCCCTTTGGAGGCTCAGGGACAACCCTCACCCCCTCACCACAGCACACCGTGGTTACCGGAGGGTCAAGGGCACATGAACCTCTCGCGTCGGAACCGACCGAACAGTCGTACCACGGAGAAGCGACCACCTCCAGTCGCGCCCCCTCCTATGCCACGGAGAGTGTCCAGGCGCCTACGAATAGGCGGCCGATCGGCACGGATCGCCCGCTGCGGTCGCCGCTCGGGCCGACCACGGCCCGACCACGGCCCGTCGTCAGTCGGCCCCGGCGCTCGCGCCGAAGGCGTCCCAGGCCGAGTCCTCCTCGGCGTCCGGATCGAACTGGCGGCTGTCGGCGTCATCGGCGCGGCGTAGATCGTCGCCGTCGGGCGTCTGCGGCTCGGGACACGGTTCGAGCTCGCCGGTGAACGGGACGTCCGGCGGCGGGTCGCTCGACTCGACGCCCTCGTCGCGAACGAGGGCCGTCGGGCTGCCCTGGGAGATCCACCGCGCCTCGTGGACCCCGAACGGATCGACGTACCAGCCCTCTGCATCCATGACTGCTCCTCTCGGTCCCACCCCGGAACGGACGACCGGCCCGGCCCTCCCGACTCTAGGTCCGAGCGGGCCGTCCGGGGCCCGGGCGGCCCCGCTCCGAGAAACGGGCGCCCGGTCGCGGCTATTCCTGATTAATCCCATTGACTTTATAGGATACTTCTCCTACACTGCTTCCTGTGCCCGTCCCCCGGTGCACGTCCCCCGGTGCTCGACCCCCCGGCACCGCCGCTAGACAACCGAAAGGTGGATCCTCCATGCCTACGACACCCTCGACGAACGCGCCCGGACGGCGGTCCGCGTACCGGCTACGGCTGGCCATCGCCGCCGCCGCACTCAGCGTCGGCCTCGGGCCACTCGCTCTGGCCGCGCCGTCGACAGCCGGAGCGGACACGCCGGTCGCTCCGCCCCCGGTCACCGTCCTGACCGACCACACCAGCCTCGGTGGTGGTGACTTCTTCATCACACCCACCGGTGACACCGGCACCTACGCCAACGGACCCGAGATCGTCGACAGCGACGGTCGGGTGCTCTGGTTCCACGCCATCCCCGCCGGACAGACGGCGTCGGACTTCCGAGCCCAGACCTACGAGGGCCACACCGTGCTCACCTGGTGGCAGGGGACCGGCTTCGGCGGCCTGTCCAACGGCACCGACTACATCTACGACACCCACTTCAAGCAGATCGCCACGGTGAACGCCGGGAACGGGGAGACGACCGACGGGCACGAGTTCCTCATCACCCCCCAGAACACCGCGCTCATCACGTCGTACGACACCGCCACGGCCGATCTGACCTCGATCGGTGGCCCGGCCGCCCAGACCGTGATCGACGGCGTCGTCCAGGAGATCGACATCGCCACCGGGAAGGTCCTGTTCCAATGGGACAGCGCCGACCACGTGCCCTACAGCGACAGCGAGCAACCCCTGCCCGCGTCGCCCAGCACGCCGTGGGACTGGTTCCACATCAATGCCGTGCACCTGGACACCGACGGGAACCTGCTCATCGACTCCCGCGCCACCTGGACGGCGTTCAAGGTCGACCGTGCGAGCGGAGCGGTCATCTGGCAGCTGGGCGGCAAGCAGAGCAGCTTCACCCTCCGGGCCGCACCCGGCCAGACCCTCGACAGCGCCGATGAGATCTTCGCCTGGCAGCACGACCCCGAGGCCATCGGAAACGACGAGTACACGTTCTTCGACAACGAGTCGTCCGGCACGCCCCTGCTCCCCCACAGCCGGGCGGTGACCGTGGAGCTCGACCTCGGGGACCACGTGGCCACGCTCGTCGCGTCCGACGACCAGCCCGAGGGGCTCTCGGCCGCCTCACAGGGGAACGCGCAGACGATCCCGGGCCGGAACCTGGTGGTCGGCTGGGGCTCACTCCCCTACTACTCGGTGTTCGACCGGTCCGGTCAGCTGGTCTACAACGCCCAGTTCCCGGTGGGGATCAACTCGTACCGGGCCTACTTCCTCCCGTGGGGCTCCGTCCTGGGAGCGGGCTGGGACAGCCACTGACGGAGGCCCCGCCAGTAGACACGCTCATCCCCCCACCCCGGAGCCGGCTCCCCTTTCCCCCGGGAGGAGCCGGCTCCGGCGCGTCCGCCCCGTGGTGACACCCCGGACCCGGGCGGGTCGCTCCTCCGCTCCATCAGGCGCCGGCCCCCTGTTCCCACGACGCCCGGAGCGGCGGGAGGACGGCGTCGGCCAGCGCGGTGATCTGCGCACGGGCCTCCGCGGGAGTGACCCCGGGCAGGTGCACCCGCAGATCGACGGCGTCGGCGCCGGACCCGCGCCATGCCTCGACGATCCGACCGGCGAGCCGCTCCGGGTCGGCATCGGCGATCGTCTGGTCGGCGGGGAACCCGCCGTGCCTCGCCGAATAGCTGTCGTAGACGCCCCGTTGGCGTTCGATGAGCTCGCCCCGGGGTTCGCCGAGCCACACCCGCCGGATCATCACCTTGGCCTGCCCACCTCCGGCGGTGTCGTAGGCGTCGCAGATCCGTCGCAACCGACCGACGTCCGACATCCCCTCGCAGAGGATCCCGGCCCCGCAGGCGGCGGCCCGGCGTGCCGCCCCCGTGGAGGCCGCGGCGCTCAGCACGGGGACCGGATCGTCGACGCAGGCCTGGAGGGCCCGATCGCCCCCGAGCAGACCCAGGTCGCGCCCCTCCAGCAGGGCCACGATCCTCGGAAGCCCGGCCACGAAGCGGGGCACGGCATCGGCCTGTGCGACCTCCATCACCTCGAAGTCCAGGGGCAGTGCTCCGGCGGCGACCCCCAGTCCGACCCGACCGGGATGGCGCGCCGCCAGCCAGGCCACCTCCTCGGCCATTTGGGCGACCGGGCGCAGCGGCAGCAGCAGCGGACCGGCCGCCGCCCAGCCGGTCGGGTGCTCCTCGAGGACGAACGAAGCCATCTGCAGGGGATTGGGCAGGTAGCCGGCGAACCCACCGTGGTGCTCGCTGGTCATCACGCCGTCGAAGCCGCCGGCGAGCCCGAGGACCGCCTGCTCGCACAGCTCACGGACGATGCCCTTCGCGTCCAGGTCGTTGTGCGGGTAGAGCCGCAGCGAGATCGAGCCACGGGCGAAGGGCCGGCTCATGTGGTCCGGGACCCGCGGGACGCCGGGGCGCCGCCCGGCCGTCCGACGGCGTCGGCCCGGAACGGCGACCAGGAGCCGGAGTCGACGTGGTTCCCGGCGTCCACGTCGAGGAGGACCCCGGTGATGGACCCGGCCTCCTCGGACAGGAGGAACGCGACCGCGGCGGCGACGTCCTCCGCTTCGGTGAGCCGACCGAGGAGGAGGTTGCGGCCTGCGGCCTCGCCTCCGTCGCCTCCCCAGATGTCCCGGGTGGCCTCGGTCCGGGTGAGACCGGGGCACACCGCATTGACCCGGACGCCGCGGCGGCCGAGGTCGTTGGCCAGCGTCCGGGTGAGCGCGTTGAGTGCCGACTTGGCCGCGGCGTAGGCGGCCATCGAGGGGGTGGTCTTCTTCGGCGACCCGCTGGAGATGTTCACCACCGCTCCTCCGCCGTCGGCCAGGCCGCGGGCCATGGCCGCCTGGAGCAGCGCCAGCGCCGGCCAGGTGTTGAGCCCGACGGTGCCGAGCAGGTCCTCCTCGGTCAGGTCGAGGGCCGAGCCCACGAACGGCACCCCTCCCACCGCGTTGACGAGGAGGTCGATCCGGCCGAAGGCATCGATCGCCGTGTCCACGAGGAGGGCGGGAATGTCGGGGGCCGCGGCCGAGCCGGGACAGGCGACGACGTCCAGCCCCTCACCCCGGAGCTCGCGCTCGGTCTCCCGCAGCCGACCCTCGGAGCGGGCGTTGATGACGACCGACGCACCCTCGATGGCGAGGCGCCGCGCCGAGGCCGTGCCGATCCCGGGGTCCGTGGACGCGCCGGTGACGATGGCCACCTTGCCGTCGAACCGCCTGCCGAACGTGCGCTCGTCCACCGTCCACCTCCGTGCCGGGCCGCGACGGTCCGCTCCCGGTGAACTTATGCGCTCGCCGCGGGCGCCGTGGCCGGACCTGCGGTGACGCCGCGAGGGGCGGGGCGCATCATGATCCGGGGTCGACGGTGACCATCACCTTGCCGCACCCCTTCGGGCCGTCCAGGGTGGCGAGCGCCTCCCCGAACTGTTCGAGGGGGAAGCGGTGGGTGATGATCGCCGACAGGTCGCGGCGACCGAGCAGGTCGACGGCGTCCTCGAACCGGGACGGGTACTCCATCGATCCCCGGATGGTGAACTGCTTCATGAGCAGCATCAGGTAGTTGGTCGGGATGGCCTCGTAGTGGAGGGCGACGACGGAGAGACGCCCGCCGACCGGCCCGTGCTCGAGGACGTCGGTGATCACCTGTCCCGTCCCGGAGGCCTCGATGAAGGCGGCGGTGGCCGGGGTCGGTCCGAACAGGAAGGGTGTGGTGCCGTGCAGGCGGGCCAGGTCGTCCCACACATCGGTGGTCGTGGGGTCGAGCACGGCCTGGGCGCCGAGCCCGCTGGCGAGCTCCAGCCGGGTGGGACTGATGTCGACCGCGACGACCCGGTCGTGGCCCCGGTCGACCAGGGTGGCGACGGCGGCGAGCCCGATGGGCCCACATCCGAAGACGGCGACCCCGTCCCCGGGTCGGACGTCGGCCTGGTCGACGGCGTGCATGCCCACGGCCAGCGGTTCGGCCAGTGCGGCCACGTCGAGCGCCAGGTCGTCGGGAACCCGGAAGAGCCGGCCCTGTCCAGCCTCCCGTACGAGGAGGAGCGGGGCGAGGCCACCCTGTCCGGCACCGTTGCCGATGCGGCCCAACTCGTCGTTGCCGGGATGGACCACGACCCGGTCGCCCACCGTCACCGAGGCGACGTCGGCACCGACCCAGTCCACGGTTCCGGCCATCTCGTGTCCCAGGCACATCGGCGTGCCGGTGGGCCCGGCGACGCCGCCCATGGCGATGTAGGTGCGGTCGCTCCCGCAGATACCACAGGCCGCCACCCGCACGACGGCGTCGCGTGGGCCTGGGTCCGGCGGTTCGACGTCGTCGACCCGGACGTCGCCCGGCCCGTGCACCCGTACCTGGAGCACCGGCGAGACCCCGGTCAGTCCGTCGCCGGGTGGAACAGCATGGACTCCATGGTGGGACGCATCGCCGCGTCGACGATCTCGATCCGGACTCCCAGGTCGCTGCGGTGGTATGCGAAGGACACCGGCGCGTCGCCCCCGGACCGGCCGCACAGCTGCATCGGGCACCCCGACCCACCGAGCCGCGCGCTGTCGGCAGGCAGGTCCTCGCTCCAGAACCCGATGTGGTGCAGGTTGGAGTGGTCGTTGCACTCCCACACCGACCCGGGCACCTCCTCGATGAGCTCGAGCAGCGGGCCGTCGGTGGAGTAGCAGAGCTTGGTGGGCAGCACGAGGTCCCGTCCCCCTCCGTCGCGGAGGTCCTGGGCCGCCAGATCGAGCACCGGCCCCCAGACGACACCGAGCTGCTCGCGCAACCGGCCCTGCGCGGCAGCGAGGTCGGGGACGACGATCCCGACGTGGTAGTGGGGGGAGAGCGGGGACGGCGGCACGGTCATACCAGAAGGTACCCGCCGTCGACGACGAGGGTGTGGCCGGTGATGAAGCCGGCGGCCGAGCTGGCCAGGAACTGCGCCGCTCCGACCACCTCCGCGGTGGTCCCGAGGCGACCCATCGGGGTGTGCGCGAGCTCGACGCCGAGCAGCTCCGGAAAGGCCGCCATCGGCGCAGTCATCGGGGTGTCGATCACGCCGGGGGCCACGGCGTTGACCCGGATGCCGTCGGCGACCCACTGCCGGGCCAGATTGCCGGTGAGCGCGACGAGCCCCGCCTTGGCGGAGCCGTAGCCGGGCACGATGGGGATCGACCGGAACGCGCTGAGCGACGCCATGTTGACCACGCACCCCCCGCCGGCGAGGGCACTGGCGGCCAGCAGCGCCCGACAGCCCGTGGTCAGTCGCATCGGGCCGACGAGATTGAGGGTCAGCGCCGCCGCGAAGGTGTCGGGCTCCCATTCGTCACGACCACCCGGAAAGTTGGCGCCGGCGTTGTTCACCAGGACGTCCAGCGTGCCGAGGGAGCCCGCGAGTGCGTCCACCGAGTCCGTGCTGGTCAGCTGCAGCTGCCGGTACGAAAACCGGCTCAACTCGGCGTCGTAGTCGTCGGGTGAGGACCGGGTCCCGGTGACGGTCACCGCGGCGCCGGCATCGGCGAAGGCGGTCGCCACGGCATGGCCGATGCCGCTCGTGCCCCCGGTGACCAGGACGGCGGCGCCGGTGAAGTCGAAGGTGACCGCGTTCATCGCCCACCCTCCAACCGGGTGGCCGACCGGTCGAGCCAGGCCCGTTCCCAGAAGTTGGACGAGGCGTCGAAGAGGGCACGGGTGGCGGCCAGCGCGACGGAGCGGGCGTCGTCGTCGTCCGGCTCGGCGGCCAGGACGACGTCGGTGAGGTGGAGTGCGGCCACCGGCTCCCCGGCGTCGAGCCGCGCCCGGGCCGCGGCGGCCAGCGGGCCCGCACCGGCCGCCGCGACGAGATCGGTGGCGACCGCCGACGCCGGGACCCCGTAGAGCTCGGTGGTGGAGCGGTGGTGGAACCAGCCCGCGTAGGTCTCCCAGATGGCCCGGACGTTCCACGCCGTCTTGCCGTAGCCCTCACCGAGGTCGAATGCGTCGGGCAGGCGGATCCTCCCCATCAGTGTGTGCACGTCGGTCCCGTCGTTCATCCCGTCGACGGTGCGATCGTGGACCCACCGGGTGGCGTCCCGCATCGAGGTGATCTCGGAGGCGATCCGGTCGGCGCCGTCGATCGGGTCGAAGTGGCCGGTGACCAGCCGCTCCATGCCGAGCTCGAGCACGCGGTCGAGGGACGCCACGTAGGCGAGGGCGTCGCGGTACCGGTCCCCGCGCATCGTGACCAGGTTCGGGACGTGGCCGAACAGCGGACCGAACAGGTTCCCGGTGAGGGCGGTCCCCGAGTCCGGGAGCCAGATCACCATCGAGTCGGTGGTCTCGCCACCCGGGACCGACAACAGGACGAGGTCGCGCCCCCCGACGGTGAGCTCGAGCCGGTCGTCGAAGGTGACCGTGGGCTCGGGCCGGGACTGGACGGTGCCACGGATGCCGAGGGACTCCACGTGGGCCAGCGCGGCCATGACGGTGTCCATCCAGGCGAAGGCGGAATTGCGGACCCGGAACGACTCGAGACGCTCGTTGTCGTCGCGCCACGTGGCGAACTGGGCCTGTGCGACCACGTCGGTGCCCTCCTCGCGGAGGCAGTCGACCCCTCCGACGTGGTCGTAGTGGCCCTGGGTCAGGAGCAGCGTCCGGATGGGACCCCGGACCACGGCGTCGTACGCGAGCCGGTGCAGCGGCCCTTCGAATCCCATGCCGGCGTTGACGACGACCCTCCCCTCGTCGGTCTCGAGGAGGTAGGAGTTCGACAGCCCGGGAGACATCCAGATGCCGTCGCCCAGGGCGACGGCGGGCTCGCCGGAGGCGGCCGAGATGGCATCGGCCCCCGGTCGTTGGCGGTGGATGCCGGACATCGTCAGTGCACCTCCGTGCGGACCTGGGGGAAGGCGTCATAGTAGAACGCGAAGCGCTCGCGGAGCTCGGCCGGGTCGAGCCCGAAGTCGCCCCGGAGGTCGTAGACCACCCGGCCGTCCTTCCCTCTCGGGTTGCGCGACAGGTAGGCGGTCAGCTCGGAACGGGCGCGGTCGGTGACCTCGAGACCGGCGACGTCGAGGATGGCGGTGGCTGTCGCCAGGTCGTCGGCCATGAACGCGCCGAACTCGACGTCGACCCGCTGTGCCGGAGGGATCATGGGGGCGTCCCGCACGGCCGCGCGCAGCAGCCGCTCGATGCGGTCGACCCAGTACTCGGCGAGGCCGTCGGCCTCGACCTTCACCCGGCGCGTGCGGTCCCCGTAGGCGAGCATGGTGACGGCCGACTGGAGGACGGCGACCGGGTCGCGCAGCGTGAAGGCGATCGTCGCCCCGGGAAACGTGGCCAGCAGCGGGCCGAGCTGCTCGAGGTGCTGCGGGGTCTTGAGGACCCAGCGGTGCGGCCCGCGCAGGTGGCTCAGCACCTGGAGTTCCTTGCGGAGGAACGCGTAGTGGGCCCGGTGGTCGAGGCCGAGGTAGTGGTCCCGCCAACCCGGGACCCGGGCGTGCCATTCGAGCGTGTAGGAGCACAGATCGAGATCGATCAGCTCGCAGTCCTCCTCGATGCTCGAGGGCGGCCGGTCGTGCATGAGCGCCGTCAACGGCGCCGCCCTGCGGGTGGCCTCGTAGGCCGCGAGGCACCGGAGGTACCTGGGGTCGACACCGTCGCGCCCGGGGCCGTCGCCGGTGACCGGGATGGGCTCGACGACCTCCCACCACGGCATCGAGCGGAAGCGCCGGTCGGCGGCCAGCAGGTTCACCAGGTGTGTGGTGCCCGACCGTGGGAGCCCGACAACGATGACCGGGGGCTCGAGCGCGACGTCCAGGGACTCCGGGTGTCGGTCGACGTAGTCCTCGAATCGCAGCCGGGCCGCGAGCAGCCCGACCAGACGGTTCCGGACGATGAACCGACCGAGGCCGGACAGCCCGACGTCGGCCTCGGTGGCGGCGACCTGCGCGTCGAGGCGCTCGATCAATGACGGATCGCCGAAGTCGTGCAGACCGGTGGCGGCGCGTGCGTCGGCGACGAGACGGTCGACGTCGAGGTCGACCGACATGGTGAGGGCGAAGTCGTAGATCGCCTGTTCCTCGGGACTGCGCCTCGGATCGCGCAGATCCTCGATGCGCACCTCCCTCATGGCCGCGTCGGGCACGACGCCGAACGCCGCCCGTCGACTGCCGGGGTGGACGTCATATGCGATACGGAACGTAGCACCGCAGGGCGAACGCACCCGGGTGGCCGGGAGCCGAGTCGAGCACCGCGGGACCGCCTCGGTACCGGTCCGGACGCTTCGGGTCGGGGGCGGGGTGGCTCCGGGCCGGGGTGGACGACTGCCACCGCCGGCCCGTCACCACCGCCGGTCACGGCTTCGGGCGGTGAGCCATCTTGGCGGGCTTGGCCGACTTGACGTTGGCCACCTTCGCCTTGGCAGCCGCCGGCTTCTTCGCCTGGGACTTGCCCTTCTGCATGGGTTCCTCCTTTCTGTAGGTACTGATCCGTAGGACTCGACCGGTGGGTAGTGACTCGACCGGTGGGTAGTGACTCGACCGGTGGCGGGCCCGGGACCCGGACGGGGCGAGCACGGGAGCGACGTCAACGTCGGTACCGGACGCGCTGCATCGGGCACGCCGAGGGGGATCGGGACGGCCACGGTTCGCGGCGTCCGTCAGGGACGGTTCGCCCCGTGGGGATTCGCCCGCACGGTCGCCCACGGAGGCGCCGCATCCGGACCGGTGGCCACCGCGGAGGGGCCGGATGGGGCCTTGCGGGTAGCTACCTGCTAGGTGACAGCGCCGCGCACGGCATCAGGGAAGCGTGCGGCCGGGCGCGCCGGATGCGTTCAGGCGGGCGACACCACGGGTCTGCAGTCCTGTCGACATCGATTCCTCGTCAACATCAGATCTCCGTGCATCGCGGCCCGATCGCCGTCCCTACAAATTACACCCCGGGGGGACGCGAGCGGACACGTTCCCGCCGCGATCGGGGGTGACTGCTCCCTTCCCGACGGCGGACGCGGCCGGCGCCCGCCGGCGGCATCCCGTCGACGGCGTGTGGCCGGAGGGCCATCGGAGAGCGGATACGATGTGCCCCACGGAGCGCCGGGAAGCCTGGTCGGCATCGATCAACGATGGGGTTTGGTGTGAGGATGCCGAGGGGTCTTGGTGGTGGTCGCCCGGATACGACGAATTCGCCGGTGATCTGGCGGTGCTCCGGTTGTGGTGCGCTGGTCCATGTGTCCGATGCCGACAGTCCGCTCGCATGGTGCGCGAGGTGCTCCCGAATCGTCGAGGCCCTGCGTGACGGTGGGGGCGACGAGCGCTGAAGGGTTGACCGTCGGCTACGTCCCCGCCCCCGGGAGGTAGAGGAAGCCGTAACCCTCGTCACGCACGCCGACGCCGGCCTCGGCCAGGGCGACGCCCCAGTCCCCGGTCACCTCCGGATCGGCCAGTTGCATCCCGTGGTCTGCGACCAGCAGGAAGGCGGTCCGGTCCAGGACCCCGGCGCGCTCCACCGCGTCGAGCACCCGCCCGATGCGGGCGTCGGTGTCCCGGACCGAGGATGCGGCGATCTCCGAGTAGGGACCTCCCTCGTGGAAGGCGGCATCGGTGAGGGTGAAATTGACCCAGCTGAAAGCCGGGACGGACCAGTCCCGATCGCGGTAGCGGCCGCTCCAGATGCCGCAGAACTGGTCGACCGCGGTGTGGTCGATGAGCGACGACCAGCGGTAGTCCTTGCTCGGTCGGACGAAGCGTTCGGTGGCGTCCGGAAGGTCCTCGGCCGGTGGCGGGCGGTCGATCGGCTCGCCCCTGCGCATCAGGTCGAACACCGAGTAGTCGGCCCCGACGTCACAGGGTTCGTTGATGGAGATCGTCGTCGATCCCGGGCGACCCCGGTGCACCGCGTCGTGCACCGTCTCGACCCCGCTGCTCAGCCACGTCATGGCCGTCGTCCATGTCGACGGCGAGTTGGTGACGACCTGTTCGGCGGTCGCCCGGTCGATCCAGGCGTTGTGCAGCACCCCGTGGTGACCGGGATGGCAGCCGGTCAGGATGGCGGTGTGGTTGGCCAGCGTCACCGTCGGGAGCGAGGCGATGGCCCCGTGGCGGTAGGTGGTCCCCAGATCCATCAGGCGGGCTACGTTGGGCGCGTCACCACGACCGGCCATGTCGTACAGGACGTTCGGGTTGGTACCGTCGAGCAGGAAGGCGACGACGTGGCGGGCCGCGCCCGGCGCGGCCACGACCTCTGCGACGATCCCCCCGTCCTGGCGGACCAGCCTCGTGGACGGTGACGTTCCCGGAGGAGCCGGACAGCCGAGCAGTTCGAGGATGGTCGGTGCGACGTCGACCAGACGGCAGGAGGCGTCGACCATCCCCCGGGCGGCCACTCCGGCGCCGGCCACGACGAAGGGGGCGCGTGCCTGCACGACGCCGAGGGAGCCGTGTTCGCCGAGATGACCGCCCTGATCACCCCAGTAGTGCGCGCCGCTGTGCAGCACGACGAGGTCGGGGGCCGAGGGGTGGTCGAAGAGCTGGGCGATGTGGTCGAAGGCGTGCGGGTACGAGTTGGACCGGCGGACCGGATGCGGCTCGGCCATCTCCGCGGTCAGGGTTCCGAGGTGGGCCGGGTCCTGCAGGGCGAGGG
The DNA here is from genome assembly GCA_049517675.1 of Acidimicrobiales bacterium. Taxonomy (GTDB): domain Bacteria; phylum Actinomycetota; class Acidimicrobiia; order Acidimicrobiales; family RAAP-2; genus Bog-756. The sequence continues at coordinate 6,548 of JBEKRV010000019.1, read as the reverse complement.
GGTTCTCGCCGCTGACGCTGATGGTCTCGTAACGGGGGCCAGCGGGGTCGCTGCGGCCCCCGTCCCCAGCCACCCGCCGGAACCGCAGGTGCCCGTGGGCGCTCGCCACGTCGTAGACGTCCGACGCCTCGGACCAGGCCGTCAGGTCGACGATCGGCTCGAGTGCGGACGACAGCAGCACCTCGAGTGCCCGTTCCCGCTCGACGGGACCTGCCGGTGGGAGGGCCAGTGCCACGGGCAGGAGTCTAGGAGCGGCGGCGCCGGCCGTGCCGAGACGACGGGGGTCGGACCGGCTGCGGGTGGGACGGAGTGGCGTAACAGGCGGCACCCCCGGACCGTTCTCGCCAGTAGGGACCATCGGGTCGCAGCGTCTCCGCCCCGGTCGTGCATCCGGCGAGCGGGTGCGAGACGTGGACACGGGCCGGCGTCCGGCTCCGATGATGCCTGACCCGGTGAGAAGAGGAGAAAGCCGAAATGAACCGAAAGCCGTTGCTGCTTCTGTGCTCCTGCCTGATCATCGCCGGCTCGGCCGTTCTACCGGCGAGCGCGGGCGCGGCGGCCACCCATGCCAAGGTCGGCCCGCACCAGTACTTCGACGGGTTGGTCAACGGGTCGCTCGGCATCGGCAGCCCGGCCGTCATCAAGGTGGTGTGTCCCGGCCCCGCCGGCCAGACCGGACATCCGCTCGCGGGGCAGACAGTGGAAGTGGAGCTACCCAAGGCGATCCTCTCCACCTCCGGCTACACGGGCGACGATGCCACCTACATCGCCGCGTTCTTCGGCCCGCCGCCACCGTCCGGTGCCAGCTCCGGACAGGTGAAGTTCACGAAATACGGCCTCGCCAAGCCGATCTCCACGTCGTTGACGGTTCCTTGCGGCGGTACCGGACAGGTCACCTTCGTGCCGTTCCCCGAGAGCCCGCCCACCTCCCGGTCGACGAGCGTCTCCGTGGAGTTCGCCAACGTGGCTGCGTGAAGGTCCGCCGGCTCCCACCGACGTCCTTGCGGCCCAGGTGACGAAGGTGCGGAGTCGTCGTACTCAGTCGGCGGCGTGCGCCGTCCCCGGGTTCCGGGTCACTCGTCGCCGGGTGGCATCACCGAAGGACGTGACGTGAACTGCACCGGGACGTACTCGGGGTCGTCTTCGGATCGCATGCTGAGCTTCCACTTGCAGCAGACGTTCTCACTGCTGACCCGTGGGGGGATCGCCAGGATGTCCACCTTCATGTTGGGGTTGTACATCTTGGCGGTCTCGATCAACGACGCCGGGCAGGTCGAATGGCAGTTCTTCTCGAGGATGTCGGGACGCCCGAGGGCCTCCCATTGGTCGGGTGCACAGCACCGGTTGAACGTCATGATGCCGACGTCCTCCTCGGGCATCTCGAATGTCAGCTCGAACGCCTTGCCGGGGAACGACGTGGCATCGATCTGGATGTCCTTCATGAAGGCCGCCACGTCGTTGGTCGTGATGTTCATCCAGCGCCCCTTCATCTCGCGCACCGTCGGGAGGACCTTCTCGCTCCACAACGTCCACTGGATCCCGAACATCTCGTCGAGGCCGTAGCGGACGACCACCTCCGCGGCCCACGCTTCGATGACGAGGAGCAGGAACTCGTGGCTACCCAGACACAGGTCGACCAGTCGCTCCTTGTCGCACTCCGCCAGCCTGGGGTCGGGCCTGAAGGGGTTGAAGGTCACGACGCCACCGTCCAGGCCCGGCAGCAGGTCCACGCCGTCGAGGGCACCCCACTCCCCGGTGATGCGATCGATGTGGGGCACGACCCCGTTGGTCCAGGCCGACAGCTGGAGCTCGTTCTTCGCATCCTCCCCGTAGCGGGCCGAGATCTCCGCGGCCCAGGATTCGACGAGCAGCACGTAGTACTCGTAGCTGAGCGAGTACATGCTGATCAAGGCATCGTCGGAGAAGTCCGTGAATCGCAGATCGGCCCGGAACGGTCCGCTGTAGTCGGGGAGCTCGAGGCTCTCGTCCGGCCGTATGTCGTCGCGGTGGTCACGTCCCTGCTTCTTGTAGGTCACGTTGTCGTCGACCCGCGGGAACTTCGTGTAGTTGTCGAGGGTCACCCCGATCTGGAGGGCGAACTCGTCGTGCTGGTGTGCCGACAGGTCGGCACCCGGCTTGCGCACCTCGAGGAACTCCTGGAGATTCTCGTCGATCTCGATGTCGGCCATGGCGTCCACCTCGTCGTGTCTGCGGAGGACGGTCGACACCCGGGGGCGAGCGGCTCCACGTTCCTCTAGTCGAACGTACAGAAGATAACCGATCGTCCAGTGACCGGGCAACCCATAGGCTCGGTCCGTGAGCCGCCCCGAAGTGCTGCGTGAGTCCGATTCGTCCCGGCCGGGACTGACCCCACCCCAGGCCCGCATCGTGGCGGCCTCGCTCGAGCTGTTCGCTGCTCGCGGTGTGGGCGGGACGTCGCTCCAGATGATCGCGGACGCCATCGGAGTCACGAAAGCCGCCCTCTTCTACCAATTCCGGACCAAGGACGAGATCGTGCTCGCCGCAGCCGAGGACGAGCTCTCGCGGCTCGAAGCGGTCGTGGAACGCGCAGAGGCGGTGGCGCCCGCGACCCGGCAACGCCAGGCGCTCCTCAAAGGAATCGTCGACCTCTCGGTCGATCGGCGTCGTACCGTCAGTGTGATCCTGAGCGATCCGGTCATCCTGAGGGTGTTCGACGGACACGACCGGTACGGGCAGATCCTCGATCGACTCACGAACCTCCTGATGGGTCACGGAACTGGGCGGCACCGGCACCTGCAGACGGTCATGTTCATGGCCGCGCTCAGCGGGGCGGTGATGCACCCGCTCGTGACCAACCTCGACGACGAGACGCTGCGCACCGAACTGCTCCGTTTGGCTCGACGATTCCACTGACGTCGAGCGATCCGAGCACGCGGCAGTCCCGATGTTCGACCGGGGACTCCGGTCCCCCGGGCCCGTGGGAGCCCCGTGCCGTACGCACCACCCACGACAGGGGGACCGTTGCGACGGGACGCGCCGTCGATGCCGCCGCCACGTGCCGCTCCGCCCCGTCCGGCTCAGTTCCCGACACGGAAGTCGAGCAGCAGAGAGCCCGACGGTGAGGCCACCTCTCGGGTCGGTGTCAGTCGCCTCGGCATCCCCGCCCCGAAGAGCCGTCGACCTCGCATCTGGAGCGCCGTGGAGCGAACTCGCCGTTGACGACGAAAGGCGACCTGGTCCGCTCAGACGACGAAGGGAACGAGCATCTTGGTTGCCCGCTTGTACGCCGGGTAGGCGTCGGGGAACTGCACCGTCAGGTTGTGCTCCTCGACGGTCGCGCTGTAGACGAAGTAGACCCCGGCCAGCATCACGGCGATGACCCATAGCCAGTTCAGCGCCACCGCGGTGCCGACACCCGCCATCAGGATGCCGGAGTAGATCGGGTGGCGGACGAGGCGGTAGGGGCCGCTGGTCACCAGTTCCGGCTCGTCCTTCAGCGACATCGGAGTGCCCCAGTTGCGCCCGATGTGCAGGCGGGCCCAGATCGCGAACCCCAGTCCGAAAGCGAAGAGGACGAGCCCACCGCCGGCGCGCCAGGGGTCCGAGTTGATGCTGCCGTCCCGGAAAGCGCCCAGGCGGAGCAGGAGGACCACCAGGACGATCATCGCCGCCCTGACTCGCAGCTCGCGGGACCATGGGACGCGACCCCGCTTCATGGAGAAGGCCGCCACGAGCCAGTAGATCCAGAAGGCCGCCCATCCGATGCCGAAGACGAGCTCGACCACGTGCATGCGGGTCATCCTCCCACTGGTTCAGAACGGCAGACGATGGAACCCTCGGGGTCGGGGCCGGGAATCCATGATCGGCACCATGGTCACGGGGGTCGACGATGTGGTCTAATCGATTCTGCCGGGTCGGTCCGAGCAGCCGAGAAGTTCGACGCCCGGCTCGACCGGACTGCCGCGAAGGGGGTCGCCGTGGATCTGCATCGTGACCGGAGGACCGTTGCCGTTGACGATCACGGGGCGAGGGTGGGGAGCCCACCACGCGGTGCAGGACGTCGACGCCTGATCGTCGGTGGTGCCGTCGTTACCCTGTTCGCGTCGATGGTGACGACGATCGGCGCCACGCCGGCACCTGCGTTCGCCGGCACAACCATCGATGGCTGCGCTGTCGTCGCCCACCCCAATGCCACCAGATTCACCGACTGCCCGGGTGCCGACATGTCGGGCGCCGACCTGTCGGGCGCCGACCTCTCCTATGCCGACTTCGCCGGCGCCGACCTCTCGGGCGCCGACCTCTCCTCGGCCAAGTTGAACCACGCCGATCTGTCGGATGCATCCTTGGCGACATGCTCGTTCCTGATGCCTCCCCTGGGGGACTTCACCTGCCGGATCGCCGACGTCACGGGTACCGACCTGTCGCAGGCCGATCTGACCGGCGCGTCGCTGATCGGCGTCGATCTGGCCTCCGACGATCTGAAGGGTGCGACGCTCGCGGGAGCGACCCTGCTGACATGCCTGCCTCCGGCCGTCTACTCCCCGGAGTGCGTTACCGCCAACCTGTCGGACGCCGACCTGGCGGACGCAAACCTGAGCGGCGCCGGCACCTCCTCCTGCCTCACGCTGGACGAGGGCGGCGACATCGGGGATCTGTCCTACTGCGGTGGTGTCTCCATGACCGGCGCCAAACTCACGGACGCCAACCTGACCGGCGACAACCTGTCCTGGACCGTCATGGCCGACGACACACTGGACGGGGCGACGTTCGCCGGAGCCCAATTCGGAGGCTGTGCGCCCTCGAACCCGGACATCGTCGTCTGCAGTTCGGCCGACCTCGCCGGTGCCAGACTCAGGGACGTGGACCTCGCAGGCCTGCAGCTCGACGGAGCGCAGCTCGATGGCGCCGACCTGTTGGGCGCGGATCTCACCGGTGCCAACCTCTCGCCCCTGGATGATCCTGTCTTCGGCACGGTCGTCGCGGTCACGGACCTGAGCGGGGCGAACCTCGACCGTGCGGATCTCGCGGGCGCCGACCTGAACGACGCCACACTGACCGGCGCTCGCCTCAAGGGGACCACGTGGTCGGACACCACCTGCCCGGACGGGACGAACAGCGACAGCGACGGGGGTACGTGCGCCAATGACCTCGGCTAACTCCAATACCGTTCAGTTAGGTCCGAAGGATGGTGGCGGTAGGTGGACCAGTCGGCTGCGGCCAGTCCCGATGATGCGCCCGCTTCACCCGCCACTTGACGTACTTGCGTTTGACGAGTCTCGGGTTGGTCCGGTGGCGCCGGGCTGGGTTCAGACGGCGGCACAGCAGGGTGACGGCATAACGCCATCCGTGGTCAGTTGGCGAACCCTTCGCTGATTCGGTCGGTCGACGATGTGGTGTCGCCACATGGCAGCGACAGTTGTTCCGGTCAATTGGGGCACAGGCCGCTTGGGATGGGGGTGCCTCCCGTGCGGGTCCGGCGACCGGATCAGGCGGTCCAGCCCGTGAGGCCACGCGGTCCGCCCCACTTCGACCGGATCTCGGCCAGGAGTTCCTCCTCGCGCCCCTCCATCGGGGAAGCCCGCAGCTCCGCGAGCCTTCCGTCAGCGAACGACAGGCCGGAGACGCTCCGGAGGTCAGGCCCCGAGAGCTCCTCGGCCCATTCGAGCAGCAGTGCGCCCGGGTCCTCTCCGGGGAACAACTGGTGCACCACCGAGGTCACTGACGACGCATCGGGGAGGTTGGCCAGAAGGGCGAGGAGGGCCCGGTGTTCCAGACCGTGGAGCATCCCGCGCCGCATCAGGATCTTGCGGACGAAGAGCTGCTGCTCGAGAGCGTTGCCGAGGACGTCGGCGAGCGCCCCGTTCCGGGCACCGAGGCACTCGACCAGGTCGGCGGTCGACTGGTTCCACCGGTGCGTCGAGCTCCAGTTCTCGATGAGCAGGAATGCCTCCCACAGAGATGCCCCGCCCGTCACCAGCTCGCGCACGGTCCGGTGGGCGCTCGCCGGGTCCAGGACCTCGAGTGCGCGGATGCTCTGGAGGCGCTTGGACCAGATGCGGTCCTCCCACAGGGAGTGCCACCCGAGGCCCGGACGCAGGTACTCGTACTGCGGGTAGGGGAGGGCGCAGGCGCCGTTGCGCACCACGATGGTGACGGTCGGCCGCTCCAGATGGAAGAGGGCGTGGACGAAGCCTCCCCCGGGCTCGATCAGCCGGATGTCGAGAGGTCGCAGTACCTCGGGCTGACGGGACACCAGGTCCCCGACCACCAGGCGGTCCTCCGCCAGCCGGTCGGCAGGCTCGAAGTCATAAGTGGCCTGCAGGCTCGCACCCTCCAACACCATGAACGCTCCGCAGAAGGAGTGGTCGTGGATCGCCGTGGTGCCCTCCATCCAGATGAGGGCCTGGATGAAGAAGTCGTCCTCGTAGTGGAGGACGAGCGGAGGTTTGTCGTTTGCCAGTCACATGGGACCAGCTAGCCGCTGGTTTTGCCAGTGACATGGGACCACCCCCGTTGCCAGTTATGGGACCACCCTGAGGATCCACCAATGCCGGCCGAAGAGACAT